>DATMYE010000051.1:0-43893 GCA_035561095.1 Clostridia bacterium
GTATGTATACAGTGTTATTGCATACCCCTAAATACTCTGCAAGTTCGTGGGCTGTTAGATGATCGCCGTATTTTGAGAACAAATCACTATAATTATTTATGTCCATATAAATCCTCGATTTGTAACTTAATTTGCTGACACACTAAGTTGAAAGCAAAATTAGTGTGTCATGACACACTATCGAGTTCAACTCGGTGGGCTCCTATTGTGTTTTAAACGGTCATATGAGGCGAAAAAAAAGCCTATCTTGTGGAAAAGTCCGCAAGTTAGGCTTTTATTCAAGTCATAAAAAAGGAGTTTGGAGACCGCTATGTTACCATTACATCATGCCCCTAGATGGTTGCGCGGCGTTTTTTAGCCCGCATGGAGTATTATAATTGATTTCGGAATATTTTGCAAGGTATTTTCCGATGAAATCGACACTGATTTTTACAGCCTTTTAAATAGATCAACCGAATACTTTCGCACAAGACCTGCACAGATGTTTTCTTCGGAAATATATCTTGGATAGCAGTAATCCGGTAATCGTGGTACAATTTCTTTATTGATTCACATTTCGATCACGAAAACATTTCTGATTTCTGCAATCGATGAAACCGCATGTACAGCATCCCGGGAGAACGAACGATGAGCAACACAAATCAGGAGTTGGACTCCTTCGGCAACAATCTATTGGCGAATTTGTTCAGCGGAGAGATTCAGGATTTCTTTCCGTTTTTTGTCAACGTCGATGTTCCCCTCGGCATCTCGCATCAGGGGAAGCACGTCTTCGGAAACGTCGCCTATCTCAAGCTCTTTGGCTTTGCGTCCAATGACGAACTCATCGGAAAACCGATCATCGAGCAGATCGCGGTATCACATCGGGAAATCGTACTGGATCATGCAATCCGCCGCGGCAAAGGCGAGAATGTCGATCCGTATCCGATCGTATACGGCGTGCGCAAAGACGGCACCGAATTCCCGATGGAGCTAAAGATTTCGCGTTTCACGCAGAAGGATGTCGTCTACTCGATCGGGTTTTTCTTCGATCTGACCACGATCATTCGCGCCCAGAGCAAAGCCGAGGAGACCGAAACGCTGCTCAACGCCATCGTGCAAAACACAAAGCACCTGATCTGGGTTGTCGACCCGCAGACAAACGCGTTTCTTTTCTTCAACGATGTACTGCAGGAGTATTTCCTCCGCTACTCTCACAAACAGCTTCTGCCCGGCATGAAGCCGGAGGATATCTTTCAGAATCCAGAGATCGTGCGCCTCTGGCACCGCTACTATGAGCGGGTGCTCACGGAGAAATCTTTTATTGTCGAGATACAGGTGCCGAACAATCCGATCTGGCTGATGCTGCATCTCACTTGTCTGGAGCGCGACGGAAAAGTGTATGGCATCGCCGTCATTGGCGAAGACATCAGCTACCGCAAAGAAATCGAAACGACGCTGCGCGAAAGCGAGGAACGTTTCCGCACCCTGAGCGAAAACGCCATGACGGGCATCTACATCATTCAAAATTCCAAGTTGACCTATGTCAATCCCGCTATCATGCAGATTTTTGGCTATCCAGAAGAAGAGTTGATCGGGTCGTCGCCGATTGATTTTTTTCATCCCGACGACAAACCGCTGGTCGAACAAAACCGCATGAAGCGGGACTACGGCGAAACGGGACCGATCCAGTATGAGGCGCGGATCATCCAGAAAGACGGAACGGTAAAGCATATTGAGATTCGATCCATCCAGATTCAGATCAACGACATGCCTGCGACGATCGGAAACCTGATCGATATCACCGACCGGATCGACACGCTGAATCAATTGAGAGTCAATGAGGAGTTTTTCCGTACATCATTTGAGAATGCCAATATCGGCGCGGCTTTCACGAGTATAGACGGGCGTTTCATGCAAGTAAACAAGAATCTCTGCGACACGCTGGACTATTCAAGAGAAGAGTTGATCGCAAGGCCTTTTGTCGAGTTTACGTATGCTCCGGATCGTGAAATCGGCGTTGACTTCCGAAAGAGAATTCTCCGCGGAGAAATCGACAACGCGAACTTTGAGAAACGGTACGTGACGAAATCCGGCGAAGTGCTCTGGTTTCTGGTGTCCGTCGGAATTGTGCGTGATATCAGCGGGACGCCGGAGTATTTCGTCACATATCTGCAGAACATCACCGACCGCGTCGAAGCGGAAACAAGCCTCAACCAAAGCTATCAGAAGCTCAATCGTGCTCTATACGCGAGCGTGCAGGCGCTCGGCTACGCGATTGAACAGCGTGATCCTTACACCAGCGGGCATCAACAGCGCGTCGCCGATCTTGCGGTCGCTATTGCGCAGTCTCTGAAGCTCTCTGTCGAGACGATTGAAGGAATCCGTATCTCCAGCCTGATCCACGATATCGGAAAAATCAGCATCCCCTTCGACCTGCTCTCCAAGCCAACAAAGCTGACGGATCTGGAAATGTCTCTGATCAAGCTTCATGTTGAACACGGCGTCGAGATCATTGGAAAGATTCAGTTCCCCTGGCCGGTTGCAGACATCATCCTGCAACATCACGAACGGATGAACGGCAGCGGGTATCCGCGGGGAATCACCGGCGAACAGATGCTGATTGAGGCAAAGATCATCGCTGTTGCGGACGTCGTAGAAGCCATGTCGTCACACAGACCGTACCGTCCTGCTTTGGGGATTGAAGCCGCGCTCGACGAAATATCAAAATACAGAAGTGTGCTCTATGATGCTTCCGTCGTGGACGTGTGTGTTGAACTGTTCCATAGCGGAGGATTCGAGTTTTCTGTATAGCGTAACCTTATGATCAAAAAAGGCTGCCCGCAATCAAGCTGGCAGCCTTTGTGTTTCAAACAAATTGAACAATATAATCGTGCAAATTTTGGTACGCGATGCGATAGATTTCCGCCTCGGTAAACCCGCGCTTGAGCAGCGCTTCAAACAGCGCAGGAAAATCGCGGCTGGTCTTGAAATCCCGCGGATACTGGTGCATGCCGTCAAGGTCGGAACCGATGGCACAGCACTCGATTCCGCCGACCTCCACCACGCGGCAGATATGCCGCACGATATCGTCAATGCAGGCGACGGGGCTCTTGCCGAGCTGGAGATAATAGAAGTTCACACCGACCGTTCCGCCCTGCTTTGCGATCTCGCGGATAAACTCGTCAGGGAGCGAGCGCGGATTGTCATAGACGCTTCTTGCGTTGGAGTGCGAGGCGAAAATCGGCCTCGTCGCGCGCGCAAGCACCTGCTCGATGGTGCGGTCGCTTAAGTGCGACACGTCGATTGCCATATTCAGCGCACACATCTCGTCGATGATGTCGCGGCCGATTGCGGTCAGGCCCTTGTTGCCCTTTGCCAGTGCGGCACCGGACAGCTCGTTGTTCTCGTTCCACGTCAGCGTCATCGCGCGGACGCCGAGGCGATACAGCACGCGCAGAACCGCCATGCTGCCATCCACCGCTTCCCCGCCTTCCACCGTCAGCACGGTCGAGATCTTGCCGCTTTCGGGCGTAAAATCTCGCGTCAGCGGCGTGAATTCCGGGTGCCGCTCCAGCATGCGATAGTATGCGTCGATCATCGCGATGCACTGGTGCAGCGGCTGAGACTGCAGCGTCGTATCGATCCAGCAGGCGAAGAACTGCAACGCAACGCCGCCGCGCAGCATGTCCTCCAGACGCGTGGTCTGCTCCTTCTTGGGTTGCAGCATATCGTAGCCGGACTGAACCGCGCCGTAGAGAAAATCGCTATGTCCGTCAGAAACAGGAAACATGGGGTGCCCTCCGCGGGTTAAGCCGCACATCCCGTGCGGGGAAACCGGATAATGTCGTTTTTTGTGTCAACAAACGGGGCATGGCGAACCATGCCCCGATCTGTATGCAATTGTCTTTATTTTGCGTAGTCGACCGTACGCGTTTCGCGAATGACGCTGACCTTGATCTGGCCGGGGTATTCGAGTTCGCCTTCGATGCGCTTGGCGATGTCTTTCGCCAGGATGACCGTGTCGCTGTCGTTGACGCGATCCGGCTTGACGATGATGCGAATTTCGCGGCCCGCCTGGATGGCGAAGGAAGTTTCCACGCCGTCAAAGGAGTTCGCGATCTCTTCGAGCTTCTCCAGACGCTTGATGTAGCTTTCCAGCGTCTCGCGCCGTGCGCCGGGGCGTGCGGCGGAGATTGCGTCGGCAGCCTGCACCAGAATCGCCTCGACGGTCTGCGGCTCCACGTCGCCGTGGTGCGCCATGATCGCGTGGATGATGGCGTTGTTCTCGCGGAACTTCTTGGCGAGGTCTGCGCCGATCTGCGCATGGGAGCCTTCGACCTCGTGGTCGATGGACTTGCCGAGGTCGTGCAGGAGGCCTGCGCGCTTGGCGAGCGCCACGTTTGCGCCGAGTTCCGCTGCCATGATGCCGGCAAGATGCGCGACTTCGATGGAGTGCCGCAGCACGTTTTGGCCATAGCTCGTGCGGTACTTCATGCGACCGAGGTAGCGCACGATCTCATGATGGAGTCCGTTGACGCCGACTTCGAGCACAGCTGCTTCGCCTGCTTCACGAATGGTCGTGTCGACTTCCTTGCGGGCTTTCTCGACCATCTCCTCGATACGCGTGGGGTGAATGCGTCCGTCGAGGATGAGCTTTTCGAGCGCGATGCGCGCCACCTCGCGGCGGACAGGATCGAAGCTCGAGAGAATGACTGCTTCCGGCGTATCGTCGATGATGAGGTCAACGCCCGTCGCCGTCTCCAGCGCGCGGATGTTGCGTCCCTCGCGGCCGATGATGCGGCCTTTCATGTCGTCATTCGGCAGGGCGACGACGGATACGGTCGCTTCCGCGACATGATCCGCGGCGCAGCGCTGAATCGCCAGGGTGATGATGTTTCTCGCGCGTTTGTCCGCTTCTTCCTTCGTCTTGGACTCAATGTCGCGGATGAGGAGCGCTGCCTCGTGACGGGTTTCCCGCTCGACGTTGGCAAGCAACATGTTGCGGGCATCTTCCATGGAGAGACTCGAAATCTTTTCCAGCTCGTGGATCTGCTGATCGTAGAGCGCTTTGACCGATTGTTCGACGCCTTCGATTTCCGTTTCGCGGTTTGCGAGGGCTGCTTCGCGCTTGTCGAGCGAATCCGTCTTCTTATCGAGAATCTCCTCTCTCTGAAAAATGCGCCTTTCGTTTCTCTGAATCTCTCCGCGGCGCTCGCGGTTTTCTCTTTCCGCTTCGGAGCGAATTTTAAACACTTCTTCTTTTGCTTCTAAGATCTTTTCTTTCTTGATCTCTTCCGCTTTTCTCTGGGCATCGTCATAGAGCTTTTTTACGGCGTCCTCCGCCTTTGCCACCTTTGCTTCCGCAACATTGCGGCGGTAAGCATATCCAACGAGGAAACCGGAGAGCAGCGCCACGATGCCGATGACTGGATATAGCCACCAGTTCATACCATGTATCTCCGATCTATAAAAAAATGTAACCGCACATCTCTGCACGGTCACTTCATAATATCTATCAATAAATTTGAGCCAATTGCACGAATCGCTTCAGCTTCAAACAACAAATCTATTATGAACACACCATAAGAGTGCAGGATTACTTGAAAAGTATATATCAGCTATTGTTGTGCGTCAAGGAAAATTGACAATATGTGGGGGGTTATCGGCAATTATTGCAAGAAATCAACCTGTTTTCTGGCTGATACGACGATATCCTGCCGAAATCATTATTTCATTTTGAATGCCTTAAATATCGTCTGCTAAATCGAATAGAATTAGAATAGCGATATTTGCGCGGACTTCTCCATTCCGTCAAAACAACCGCATTTTTCTGTCCAATTAAAACAGCGAAATCTGGGCAGATTTCTCCATGCCGTCAAAGCAACCGCACTTCTCCATGGCCGTCACAACCGCGCTATTGGCTTTCGTCACCGCGCGGAATTCCTCCACCGTGTGGAATACTTTGCCCTTACGGTTTTCGACCATCGCGACAGCCGCGTTTGTGCCAAGGCCGGGGATTGCGTTGAACGGCGGACGGATCGCGCCGTCCTCGATCAAAAACTTTGTCGCGTCAGATTTGTAGAGATCGACCGGCAGCAGCTCGATGCCGCGCATGTTCATCTCGTACACGACTTCCAGAATCGTGATGATGTCCTTGGTTCTGCCCTTTTCCGAGTCGGTCATCTTCGCCGCCGCGCGCTCTAACTCGCGGATGGTCTCCAGCACACGCTCCATGCCGCCCGCCGCGAGCGAGACGTCAAACAAATCCGCGCGCACGGTAAAATAGACGCTGTAGAACTCCAGCGGATAATGCACCTTATAATACGCCACACGAAAGCTCATCATCGTATACGCGACCGCGTGCCCGCGCGGGAACATGTACTTGATCTTCTTGCAGCTGTCGATGTACCACGCAGGAATCTCGTTGTCGAGGAGCTTCTGCTCCATCTCCGGCTTGAGTCCTTTGCCCTTACGCACGGACTCCATGATCTTAAACGAGCTCGACGCGTCAACGCCGTGCTGAATCAGATAGTTCATGATGTCGTCGCGCGTGCAGATGACCTCGTTGAGCTTTGCGATCTTGTTGATGACCAGCGGCTCCGCGTTGCCGAGCCAAACGTCCGTGCCGTGCGTCAGGCCCGAAATGCGGACGAGCTCCTCCATCGTGGTCGGCTGGGTCGCGTCAAGAACGCCGCGGACAAAGCCCGTGCCGAACTCCGGCGTGCCGAGCGTGCCGACCTTGCAGTCGATCGCGGAAAGATCGACCTTCAGCGAGTCGCTTGCGATATAGATCCGCATCGTGTCCGGATCGTCAAGCGGGATCGTGACCGGATCAAGCCCCGTCAGATCCTGCAGCATCCGCAGCGCGGTCGGATCGTCGTGACCGAGGATATCGAGCTTCACGAGGCGGTCGTCCATCGCGTGGAAGTCGAAGTGCGTCGTGATCGTATTCTTGTTCGACTTGTCCGCCGGATACTGGATCGGCGTATAGTCGAGAATGTCGTCTTCCTTGGGAACGATGACGATGCCGCCGGGATGCTGGCCGGTCGTGACCTTGACATCCTGACAGCCCTGTGCAATGCGCTCTCGCTCGGCCTTCCGCAGCACCTTCCCCGTCTTTTCCTCATATTGACGCACATAGTCAAACGCTGTGCGCTCCGCAACGCCGCTGATCGTGCCCGCGCGGAAGGCGTGCCCGCGACCGAACATCTCCTCGACGTACTTGTGCGCCGTGGGCTGATATTCGCCGGAGAAGTTGAGGTCGATATCCGGCGTCTTGTCGCCGTCAAAGCCTAGAAAAACCTCAAACGGGATATCGAAGCCCATCTTGTTATAGCGCGTGCCGCAGACGGGGCAATCCTTGTTCGGCATATCGATGCCGCAGAAATACTGCATGCGGTCGATCTCAAAATCGCTGTGCTTGCAGTTCGGGCAAACATAGTGCGGCTGGAGCGGGTTGACCTCCGTAATGCCCGCCATGGTCGCGACAAACGAAGAGCCGACGGAACCGCGGGAGCCGACCAGGTAGCCATCGGAATTGCTCTTGTGCACGAGCCGCTGCGCCATGAGGTACAGCGAAGCAAAGCCGTTGCCGATGATGGACTTCAGCTCGCGGTCAAGCCGCGCCTGCACTACCTCCGGCAGCAGGTCTCCGTAGATTTCATGCGCTTTTCCAACCGCCATATCGCGCAGGATGTCCTCCGCGTGCTCGATGGTCGGCGCGTGCGTTCCGTCCGGGAATGGCTTTAATAGCTCAATCTGATCCGCGATGCGGTTGGGTTCGTCGACGACCACACGCATGGCGGTCTCACCGCCAAGGTAGTCAAACTCGTCCAGCATCTCCTGCGTGGTTTTGTAGTAAAGAGGTGCCTGAAACGCCGCGTCCTCAAATCCGTTTTTCGTGAGGATGACCTCGCGATAGATCGCGTCCTCCGGGTTCAGGAAGTGAACATCGCCCGTCGCAACCACGGGAATGCCGAGGCGGTCGCCGAGCGAAACGATCTCTCGGTTGATCTCAAGGATGCGCTCGTCGGTCGCCTTGTTTTCGCGCACGAGGAACGCATTGTTGCAGCGCGGCTGAATCTCTAGAAAATCGTAGGTTCCGGCAAGATAGTCGATCCGCTCCTGCCCCGCCTCGTTCAAAATCGCCTGATACAACTCGCCCGCTTCACAGGCGGACCCCAGAATCAAGCCTTCTCGATACAGCGAGAGCAGGCTGAAGGGAATGATCGGATTGTAGTGGAAATGATCCAAATGCGCATAGCTGACGATGCGGTAGAGGTTTTTCATGCCCGCCTGCGTCTTGGCGAGGATGATGATGTGGTTCGTCGCGGAACGCTTCTTTCCGCGCACCTGCTTGGTCTCGTCGGAGCGCACAGGCAGCTGAGATAAGCCCAGATCGCGAATCTTATCAAGCAGCTTGAGGAAGATTTCGCCCGTTGCCGCCGCGTCATCCGTCGCTCTGTGATGCGTTTCGAGCGTGACGCCCAGCGCTTCGCAAACCGTGTCGAGCTTGTGGTTGATCAGGTCGTGCATCAGATTCCGCGAGAGCATCAAAGTGTCCGCATACTTCTGCGTAAAGGACAGGTTGAACCGTGCCGCGTGAAAGCGCACAAAGCTCATGTCAAACTCCGCGTTGTGTGCGACAAGGCAAGCGCCCTGACAGAACGCGTGGAACTGCGTCAGCACCTCACGGGTATTGGGAGAGCCTTGCAGCATCTCGGTTGTGATGCCGGTGAGCGCGGTAATATTGCTCGGAATCACCACGCCGTCATTGATAAACGTTTGGAACCGGTCGATGATCGCGCCGTCCTGAATCTTGACCGCGCCGACTTCGATGATCTCGCATTCTTCCGGCTTGAGCCCTGTGGTTTCCAAATCGAACACGACGAACGTCTGCTCCATGGAGACAAGCTCCGACTCCCGCAGCAGATACCCTTCTACGCCGAAGATCGGCTTTACGCCCGCCTTCTTCGCAGCTTTTGCCGCGGCGGGAAACGCCTGCACGACGCCGTGGTCGGTGATCGCCAGCGCTTTGTGTCCGAAGCGTTTCGCGGTTTCAAACGCGGCTCCAACCTCCGTAATGCCGTCCTGCATGGACATGCGCGTGTGCAGATGCAGCTCTACGCGCTTGACTTCGCTGGGGTCTTGCCGCAGCTCGCCGGGCACGATGCAGACGCTGTTGGCGTAAAACATGAGCTCGCCGGTCATCTGCGATTCGCGGCAGACACCCGCGGCGAGCACGCGGTCTTTGTTCTTCTTCGCGCTCTCAAACTCCGACATGATGCAGGTCTTCTGCTCCTCGTTGTCCAAAAGAAGCGAGCAGTAGATGCTGTCCGTTCCGTCCGTGATCGAAACATCCAGCGGGAAACTCACCGCATCTCTGCGGCGCTTGTTTTTGAACGAGTTGCGTTCGTTGATCGAGACGACCGTGCCTTCGATGATGCACTTATCCTTACCGGTTTTGAGCGCTTTGATGGGCGTGGATTTACCGCTCGGCACAAAACCGCCGTAGACGGAGCGCTTGCCGGAGGGCGCTGTCGTCACGCAAGACGTGTTCTGCGTGGCCTGAAACTGCGCCGCATCCTGCTGCGACTCCAGCTCCTCATCATACTCCTCGCTGAGCCATTCCACGCGCACGCGCATGCCGCCGAGGCGATCTTCCAGAGAATCGGACAAAATCTGCGTCAACTCAAACGACGGCTCCCGTTTGCACCGAAAAAAGACCGTCAGCATATTTTGCTCACGGCTTAAGACGACGTTTTCGAGCTGGATGGATTCATCCGTAATGCCGACGCGTGCGAGCGTGGCGAAGAGTTCCTCCTGCAATGCGCCCGATCCTCCGTTGATCTCGAAATATAGAAATCGTACTTGCTTAATTTCTGTAATATAGAAATTGTAATTGCATTATTTCTGTTGGGCCTGCAGCATCTCGTTTGCACGCGTGATCAGGCGTTCGATGACGTCGTCCGCGTCTCCGTGATAGACCTGCTGCCCTTTTTCAAACAGGATGCCGTTTCCGTCGCCAAACGCAACGCCGATATCCGCGTCCCGCGATTCGCCGGGGCCGTTGACCGCGCAGCCCATGACGGCGATCTTGAGATAGCCCTTCTTGTGCGGCAGGCGGGTATTGACCGCCTCCACCATCTTCATCACGTCCACGCGCGTTCTGCCGCAGGTCGGGCAGCTGACGAGCTCGATATCGTCCCGCAGAAGCCCCACCGCGCGGAGGATCTTTAAGCCCACCTCGACCTCGTGCACGGGATCGTCGGTCAATGACACGCGGATCGTGTCGCCGATGCCGTCGAGCAGCAGCGAACCGATGCCCGCCGCGGACTTGATGATGCCGCTTGCGACATCGCCTGTCTCCGTAACGCCGACATGCAGCGGATAGTCCACGCGCTTGCTGATCGCGCGATAGGCGTCCACGGTGTCTCGAACATTGGAGGCCTTGAGCGAGAGCACGATATCCGTAAAGCCCTCGCGCTCCAGGAGTGCGACGTGCTTGAGCGCGCTTTCGATCATGGCTTCGGTGGTCGGCCCGCCGTATTTCTGCCGCAGTACAGGCTCGATGGAGCCTGCGTTAACGCCGATGCGGATGGGAGTGTGGTGCGCCTTTGCGCAGTCCACAACGGCTTTGACGCGCGATTCGTCGCCGATGTTGCCGGGGTTGAAGCGGAGCTTGTCCGCGCCGTTCTCCATCGCAGCGATTGCGAGGCGATAGTCAAAATGGATATCCGCCACGATCGGGATGCGGATGCGGCTCTTGATCTCGCGAAGCGCCTTGGCGCACGCCATATCGTAGACCGAAGAACGCACGATGTTGCAGCCGGCCTCGGTGAGCCGCTCGATCTGCGCCACCGTGGCTTCGACATCCCGCGTGTCCGTATTCGTCATGGACTGCACCGAAACCGGTGCCCCTCCGCCAACGGCAACTCCGCCGACGTGAATTTGTTTTGTCATGTCTTTTGTTCCTCATCCAAACACAGCGGCTAGGATAGATTGAACGCACCGCTGAGCAGATTGGATACGTCGTTGATCGTCAATAGAATGATGAGCCCGAACAGCAGAATCAATCCGACAAAATGGATCATTCCTTCCTTCTCCTGCGAGATGGGCTTGCCGCGTATGGCTTCAATCACCATGAAGACGAGTCTTCCTCCGTCCATCGCGGGGATTGGAAGTAAATTCATGATACCCAAGCTCGCGCTGATCAGCACCAGCAGCCGCAGCACGTTTTCTCCGCCAGTACGTACCGCTTCGCTGATCATCGCGACAATTGCAACTGGCCCGCCTGCATCCGTGCTGGATACATTGCCTTGAAACGCCTTGCCTAAAAATCGAAACGTTTCAAGCAGTGTAGACGTCACATAGTTGACCGAGCGCAAGGCACTTTCACCAACGCCAAACTTCATACGTTCGGTTGTGATGGTGATTCCGATCACGTTTTTGCCTTGCGCTTCGTTATAGACATTCGGAAAAGCAAGCAGTTTTTCCTCGCCGTTACGAAGAACCAGAATCTGTAGATTCTCTGAATCGGCAGCCTGAATCATATCAACTGTCTGAAAATAAAACCGAACCGGTTTTCCGTCGATATCGGTGATGATGTCGCCCGGTAACATACCCGCTTCCTGCGCGGGAGAGCTTTGGTTGACCTGATAGACAGCCGGGATAAAATCGCCGAAGGCGGTCAGCGTTACAAACGAAAGCAAAATCGCGAAGACAAGGTTTGTGACAGGCCCCGCCAGCACGACGATGATCCGCTTCCAAACCTTCTGTGCGTTGAAGCTCTTTTCGTTGACGGCGTTTTCGTCTTCGCCTTCAAAGCGGCACATGCCGCCGATGGGGAACGCGCGAATGGAGAACTCCGTTCCGCGTTTGTCTTTCTTTTTCAGCAGCTTCGGGCCCATGCCGATCGAGAATTCCAAGATCGAAAATCCGAGCGCGCGCCCGGCGATATAATGCCCCAGCTCGTGAATCATCACGAGAAGAGACAACAAAACCAATGCAACGATGACAGAAATGACCGTGCTCAATGCCGGTTCCGCCTTTCCTGACCGATGCGCTCGATGATAGCATTCGCCTCAATCCGCGACAATCGATCCGCCTCTATGATTTCCTCCAGCGTGTTGAGCGCTTTCGGAGTGTGCTGATGTAAAGTATAGTCCACGACCTGCTCGATGTCCAGAAAGCCGATGCGCCCGCTACAAAATGCTTCCACGGCCGCCTCATTTGCGCCATTATACACGAGCGGGCAGGATAACCCGGCTTTGAGCGCGTCATACGCCATCCTCAGCGAATGGAAGCGTGCAAAATCCGGCTTGAAGAACGAGAGCGGGTGCTCCAGATGAAGCGAAAGCGGCGTGCAGTCAGAGGCGATGCGGTCGGGATACGTGATCGCGTACTGAATCGGCAGACGCATATCGGGCTTGCTCATGTTCGCCATACACGTGCCGTCGACATAGCTCACCATCGAGTGCACGATGGACTGCGGATGAATCAGAACGTCGATCTGCTCCGCGGGGAGGTCAAACAGATACGCAGCTTCGATGACTTCCAATCCTTTGTTGAAGAGTGTCGCGGAATCGAGCGTGATCTTCTTGCCCATGTTCCACGTCGGATGCGCAAGCGCCTGCTCCGGCGTGATATCGGCAAGCTCTTCCCTGCTGCGTTTCCAGAACGGACCGCCGGACGCGGTCAGGATCAGTTTCGCAACCTCCGACTTGCGCCCGTTTTGCAGGCACTGGAAGATCGCGCTCTGCTCGCTGTCTACGGGCAATATTTCGCCCTGATGCGTTTTTAATAGGGAGTCGATCAACGCTTTGCCGCAGACGATGCTCTCTTTGTTTGCAAGTGCCACACGCTTGTTTGCCTTGAGTGACGCAACGAGCGGAGCAAGCGCCGAAAAGCCGCTGACGCCGTTGATCACCACGTCCGCTTCCGGCAAACCCGCGAGCTGCTCGGTCGCGCCCGGTCCCATAATCGCCTCGGTTCCTGCGGGCAAAAGCTGTGCATCAAACTCCGTTTCGCAGGCGACGACGCGCGGATGATATTGCCTTGCCTGCCGGAGGAGCGTTTCCGTGTTTGCGTTTGCCGCAATGCCAAAGAGCGTCATCTCTTCCGGGTGGGAAGCGATGACGTCCAGCGATTGCGTTCCGATTGAGCCGGTGCAGCCAAGCACCGAGATTTGCTTACCCATACGTTACCTGATGCGGCAGACGAACGTTCTGCTGCCGCGCTGTTTCAAAATGCCGCGAGCTTCTGCATGATCAAGAACACGCAGAGAACGAGCGGGGTGCAAAACATGATGCTGTCTATGCGGTCGATGATACCGCCGTGACCGGGAAAGACGCTGGAGAAATCCTTGACGCCTGCCCAGCGTTTAAGCAGCGACGCAAATAGATCGCCAAACTGGGAGAACAGCCCGCAGCCGAGGCCGAGCAGCACCAGCACGGTCATGTTGATGTTTGCGCCCCAGAGCCGCTGGAGATAAAACATACCAAATCCGAACGCCGTTCCGCCAACGAGCGCGAAGATTGCGCCTTCGACGGTTTTCTTTGGGCTGATGGTCGGGCATAGTTTATGCTTGCCGAGGAAGGTGCCGCCGAAATAGGCAAATGTGTCCGCGGCCTCCGGCGCTGCATACGCGATGCCCGCCGCGACGAGCCCGACCGGACGGCCGAAACTATAGTATACCAGCGTCATGCACATCAAAAACAGCGTCGGATAATTGAGGATGAATAAGGACGGTATGATGTCGTTTGTGGTGTGCCGCTTGGTGAACAGCGACCAGATCATGGTGGTCATCACGGTCGCCATATAGAAGATGAACATGGGCAGAAGCCCCAGATAGAAGTAGACAAACGGGTAGCCGATCGCGAATACGTATGCGGGGATCAGAATCGGGTCGTAGCTCTTTTTGCGGAAGGTCTGCCCCATTTCATAGATCGCGGCGAGGGAAAACAGCGCGAGCACACTCAGCAGCAGAAAGCCGCCGAAGAACAGCACCACGATCAGCATCAGCACCAGAATGATTCCGACGATAATACGCGTCTTCATGCGTTGCCCTCCAATCCCCCGAACCTGCGGGAGCGGCTTTGATACACGCGCAGACAGGCAAGATATGCTTCATCCGAGAAATCAGGCCAATACTCCTCCGGGAAGAGAAACTCCGCATACGAAAGCTGATACAGCAGGAAGTTTGAGATGCGCTGTTCCCCGCTGGTGCGGATTAAAAGGTCGACCTCCGGTTGCCCTGCGGTATAGAAGTTGTTTTCCAGCATCTCCGCTGTGAATTCGTCTTTGCCTTCGGCAATCGCCTGCCGCATCGCAAGGTTCGCTGCGCGCAGGATCTCCGCGCGGCTGCCGTAGTTGAGCGCGATGTTGAGGTTAAGCCCTGTGTTCTGCTCCGTGCGCTTCATCGCGCGCTCGATGACGTTTCTCACAGCGGGCGCAAACTGCTCGTACGCGCCGATGATGCGGATGCGCACGTTGTTATCAAAAAGCTCGTCGATCTCCCTGGTGAAATACTCGATTAATAGCGCCATGAGCGTACCGACTTCGTCGGACGGCCGCTTCCAGTTCTCGGTGGAGAATGCGTACAGCGTCAGCGAGGATATGCCCAGATCGGAGGACATGCGGATAATGCCGCGGAGGCGGTCGACGCCGGCGCGGTGTCCCGCGCTGCGCGGCAGTTTCTTCGCCTTCGCCCAGCGTCCGTTTCCGTCCATGATGACCGCGACGTGCTTCGGCAGCGCCTCCTGGACGAGGCCGAACGCGCGGATCTCTGCTTCGCTGTACTTTGCCATATTCCCCCGTTACAGATCGAGGTGCAGCGCGATACCACCCTGCACCTCTCTACTGAATGCCATCTTCACTTTCGTGGTTAACACATTATTTGGAGTCCGAGTCATCCGGCTCCGTACGAAAGACGGAAAAAACCAACGTTGCGTGCTTGTCGTCCGTCATTTGCTGCCGGATCACGCGCGCCTCCGTTCCGCCTTGCACGCCTTTCTTGGAGCGCGCCTCCTCAAAGGAAACCGAAATCCCCTCTGCGGACAAAAGCGCCTCTGCACGTTCCGGCGAAAGGCCAACCACGCTGATCAAACCGCGAGGATCTCCTTTTCCTTGGCGGTCAGGATTGCGTCGATCTCTTTGATCAGATCGTCGGTGAGCTTCTGCACTTTATCGTCCAGCGTTTTGCGGTCGTCTTCGGTGATCAGGTTGTCCTTCTCGTCCTTTTTGATCTGCTCGTTTGCGTCTCTGCGGATGGCGCGGATGGCAACCTTGCTCTCCTCGCCTTTTTTCTTGACGACTTTGACGAGTTCTTTTCTGCGCTCCTCGGTCAATTCCGGGAACAGCAGGCGAATCACCTTGCCGTCGTTGGAGGGATTGATGCCCAGGTCGGACTTCTGAATCGCTTTTTCGACGGCGGGAATCGTCTTGTTGTCCCACAGGGAGATGATCAGCATGCGCGGTTCCGGCGTGGAAATGTTGCCGAGCTGTTGAATCGGCGTCGGCGTTCCGTAATAGTCTACCATGATGCGGTCGAGCACCTGCGCATTTGCGCGGCCTGCACGAAGTCCGCCGAGCTCCGATTTGAGCACGGCAATGGTCTTGTGCATCCGGTCTTTCGTGCTGTCTAAAATATCATTTGCCATGTTCCATTCCTCCTGTACGCCTTTTATTCTACACTAGTTTACTGTGCGGATTCAAGCCTGTTCTTGCATCCCGAGCGCTTCCTCCAAAAACAAAGATGCCCTGAAATCCGGGTGTTTTCCGTTCTTCAAGGCATTTTGTGCAAGAATTATTCGTGTTCAACGATATGAGTCCCGATGGAATCATCCTCAAAGATCAGTTCGATCTGATCCAGCGCAAAGGCGCGGATCGGAATTTTCTGTTCCTTGCAGAGCGTGATCGCGGTCAGATCCGTCGCGCGGAGGTTTTCCGCAACCACGCGGTCGTAGCTGATGCGGCTATAGCGCACGGCATTTGGATCAACCTTCGGGTCCGCGGAGTAGATCGCATCGATGTTTTTTGCAAGCAGCAGCGCGTCCGCGCCGATCTCCGCCGCGCGAAGAGCCGCAGCAGTGTCCGTCGAGAAGAACGGGCAGCCGCTGCCGCAGGCGAAGATCACGACCTTGCCTTCGGAAAGCGCCTGCCTTGCGCTCCGCGCCGTAAACGGCTCGCAAAAGCGATCCATATCCACCGCGGACTGCACCACACACGGCACGCCCGCCTGCTCCAGCGCGTCCTGCAGCGCAAGCGAGTTGATCGCCGTCGCCAGCATGCCCATATGATCTGCGCGGTTGCGCTCCATGCCTTCCGCGCTTCTGCCGCGCATGATGTTTCCGCCGCCGACGACGATGCCGATCTCCACGCCCTTGCTGCGAACGGCTTTGATCTTCTCCACCGTGCTCAGCACAGTTTCGCGGCAGATGACGGATTGTTCGGAAGAGAGTGCTTCCCCGCTGATTTTGAGCAATACGCGATGATACATGGTTCCTTACTCGCCTTTCGATGATTTTATGTGTCCGGATTTTGCGTTCATTCCGAATTCTGTCGGATTTTTTGTTGAAAAAAAGGAACACGTTGCCGTGTTCCTTTTTGTGGCAGTTACGCTTTGGTCTGGCTCATGACTTCTTCTGCAAAGTTGTTTTCACGCTTCTGCAGGCCTTCGCCCATCTCATAGCGGGTGAAGCGATTGATCGTGACCTTTGCGCCGAGCGCCTTGGAAGCGTTCTCAAGAACCTGGGTGATCGAAAGCGCGGTGTCCTTGACGAACAGCTGCTCGAGCAGGCAGATCTCTTTATAGAACTTCTCAATGCGGCCGGTGAGCATCTTCTCGATGACGGCGGCGGGTTTCGGCTTCTCTTCGTTGAGCGCGATGTTGCGGTTGATTTCCTTCTCGTGCTCAAGCTCTGCTTCCGGAACTTCTTCGCGCTTGAGGTAGGTCGGGCGCGCCGCCGCGATGTGCATCGCGATGTCGTGCGCAACGGACTTCAGTTCCGCGCTATCCTTGAGGCTCGCGGGTGCGTCGAGATCGACGAGAACGCCGATGCGGCCTCCCAGGTGAATGTAGGTATCCACGACGCCTTCATAGCGGGTGAAGCGGCGGATGCTGATCTTTTCGCCGATCTTGGCAACGAGCTCGTTGAGCGTATCGCTGACCTTGAGGCCCGGCGCATAGATTGCATCCTGCGCGAGCAGGGCGTCCACATCCGCGGGATTGTTCTTGCCAACCTGCTCGGCGAGCTTGTCGACATATGCATGGAAATCGTCCGTCTTTGCGACGAAGTCGGTTTCGCAGTTGACTTCGATGATCACGCCAACGCCGCACTCGGTGCACAGATAGCTGCTGACGATGCCTTCCGCTGCAATGCGGCTGGCCTTCTTGGCGGCTGCTGCGAGACCCTTTTCGCGCAGGTAGTCCTTGGCTTTTTCAAAGTCGCCTTCACACTCGGTGAGCGCTTTTTTGCAATCCATCATGCCGGCCTGCGTCAGTTCGCGCAGCGCCATTACGTCTTTTGCTGTAAACATGGTGTATGTTCTCCTTCGCTGAAGCGTTACTTACTCGTTGACTTCTTCTTCGCTCGCCGGTGCTTCGACGTCGGTCAGCTGCTCGCCCTGACGGCCTTCGATCACGGCGTCCGCGATCTTGGCGGTGATGAGCTTGACTGCACGGATGGCGTCATCATTGCCCGGAATCGGGTAATCGATCTCGTCCGGATCGCAGTTGGTATCGATGATCGCGACGATCGGGATCTTGAGCGTGCGCGCTTCGGCGATTGCGATGTGCTCTTTGCGCGGGTCGACGACGAACAGCGCGCTGGGCAGCTTCTTCATTTCTTTGATGCCGCCGAGGTTCTTGATGAGCTTTTCCTGCTCACCGCGCAGCTGGATGACTTCCTTCTTCGGCAGAAGATCGAAATCGCCGTCTGCTTCCATCTTCTCGATCTGGCGGAGACGCGCGATGCGACCCTGGATGGTCTTGAAGTTGGTCAGCATGCCGCCGAGCCAACGCTGGTTGACATAGTACATGTCGCAGCGCTTTGCTTCCTGCTCGATGGACTCCTGCGCCTGCTTTTTCGTGCCGACAAAAAGAACAGACTGATTATTTTCGGCGACGCTGCGCACGAAATTATAAGCCTCTTCAATCTTTTTTACGGTTTTCTGCAGGTCGATGATGTAGATGCCGTTGCGCTCCGTAAAGATGTATTCTTTCATCTTCGGGTTCCAGCGGCGGGTCTGATGGCCGAAATGGACACCGGCCTCCAACAGTTGTTTCATGGAAATCACGGACATGATAAGTAACCTCCTCGTTCTTTTCTTCCCGGTGTTTCTTTTCCCCCGGTAACCTGCAAAGAGCAGGCACGAGCCGCGGGATCCGCACCGGTGCGTGATGCCTCAAGAATTATAGCACAGGCGTTTTTGCCGATGCAAGTAAAATCGTCAGATTTTGTGCGGGTTTCGGGTTTTTCCGGAGGATTTCGGCGGAACGCGCGATTACTCGTCGTCCTCGTCGTTTCCGTCCGCCATCTCGTCAAAGAGCTCTATGAACTCGTTGAACACCTCATCCAGCAGAACCGGGTTGTCGATGGATACGAAGTTTTCGCCGCTCTTGTCCTTCACGACCTCCAGCAGCACGACCTCGTCATCCTCAACGTTCTCCACGTTGTCGATGGGCAGAAGCGCGGCATAGCGCTTTCCCTCGTAATCAAACGTCATCACGAGGTCAAATTTGACGGTGTTTCCGCTTTCGTCGATCAGTTCGATGACGGTGCTCTGCTCTTCCATACACTCCTGCTTTCTGCTCTTTGTCGAGTCGATTTGTTATCTGTTTCCGTGCGCGTCGAGATATCCCTGAAGGATCACGACGGCTGCGACCTTGTCGATGACCTGCTTGCGCTTTTCGCGGCTGACGTCCGCCTCGATCAAAACGCGTCTCGCGCTGGCGGTGGTCAGGCGCTCGTCCTGAAAGGCGTGGTCGCCGTCCCATTTGGCGAGAACCGCATCCGCAAACTCGCGCGTGATCTGCGCCTGAAAGCCGTAGCTGCCATCCATATTGCGCGGAAGCCCGAACACGAGCTTGACGGGCTTATAGCCGTTTGCGAGCTTGATCAGATGGTCGACATCCTTCTCCAGATCGTCCGTGCGGTGATACGTCTCGATGCCCTGCGCGGTGATGCCCAGCGGATCGCTGACGGCGACGCCGATGCGCTTTTCGCCGATATCAAAAGCCAGAATACGAAGCATGCGTCAATATTTCCCTTCTACGTATGCGCGAACCAGCTCTTCGAGCAGTTCGTCGCGTTCGATGCGGGAAATCAGGTAGCGCGCGTTGTTGTGGCTCGTGATATAGGTCGGATCACCAGACAGCAGGTAGCCTACGATCTGGTTCACGGGATCATACCCCTTTTCACGCATCGCGCCGTAGACGCTCAACAGCGTGTCGCGCGGGCTGCGCTTTTCGCGGGGCAGCTCAAATTGCTGGGTATCTCTTCTATCATCCATATGGGTTCACCTCATGTTGTTCAGTCCGGAAATCAGATTCAAATGCAGAACGAATGCGTTCTTTTGCGTTCGTCTTATGCGAATTATACCAAAAATGCGCTCAAAGAAACAGCCCTTTTAGTCCGTTTTACCGATTTTGCCGTTCGTTCACATTGTGTTCTCGTCTCGTTCATTTGCCGACGAAGGAAGAAAAAGAACGCCCGCATGAAGCGGGCGTTCCGGATTGTCGCAAAATTACTTGACGACTTCCTGCGTCATTTCGTTTTCGACGCCGGCATCTTCCACCTGGGCAATTGCGCCGCGGGCAAAGACGAGCTTCACTTTGTCGGGGCCGACCAAAAGCATGACGGTGTCATCCTTGATCGATGCGATGGTGCCGTAGATGCCGCCGATGGTGCGGACGCGGGTGCCCTGCTTGAGATTGGCAAGCATGTCCTTGACCTTCTTGTCGCGGCGGCGCTGCGGGATGATCATGATGGCGAACATCGCGATCATGAGGACGATCAGCAGGCCGTAGCTGCTGAAAAAGCTGGAGAGACCGGAGGTAAAACTGCTGCTCATATTGTAAAAAACCTGTACCCTTCTATAAAAAGTCAAATTCAGTCTATCGCATCGCACATACTACGTCAAGACTTACGATTGTGTCAAATCTGCAAAACAATGAAATCCGGCTGTTTCGCGGTGTTTTTTTCGCAAAAACTCAAAAAAGAGGCTTGTTTTCGCCTCTTTTTACGAATCCATCAAGCTTATTTTGCTTCGCCGCGCTTCTTCATGTAGTCCTCGATCGCGGCTTTGACCGCCTCTTCCGCGAGGACGCTGCAGTGAATCTTGGCGGGCGGTAAGCCTTCCAGCGCTTCCACGACAGCCGCGTTGGTGATCTTAAGCGCTTCGTCCACGCTCTTGCCCTTGATCATTTCGGTCGCCATAGAGCTCGTCGCAACAGCCGCCCCACAGCCAAAGGTCTTGAACTTCACATCGCGGATGATCTCGTTCTCGTCGATGTCGAGGAAGATCTGCATGATATCGCCGCATTTTGCGTTGCCGACGGTGCCGACGCCGCTCGCGCCATCGATCTCGCCGACGTTTCTCGGATTCTTAAAGTGATCCATTACTTTTTCGGTATACATAAATCCTGTCTCCTTATTTTTGTCTGGCGCTGGCGGTTTCCGTCGCGTCGGTATGATGCAAAATCTTACTTCTGCTTGGGATACAGCGGGGACATATCCCGGAGGCGCTGTATGATCTGCGGCAGAAGATCCAGCACATAGTCGATCTCCTCTTCCGTCGTGAACTCCGAAAGCGTCAGCCTGAGTGAGCCGTGCGCGATCTCGTGCGGCAAGCCCATGGCAAGCAGCACATGGGAAGGATCGAGAGAACCGCTCGTGCAGGCGGATCCGCTGGACGCCGCAATACCGTTGATATCGAGCATCAGGAGGATGCTCTCGCCCTCGATATAGCGGATGCTATAGTTGACGTTATTCGGCAGGCGGCTGGTCGGGTGACCGTTGAGCTTGACATCCGGAATGCGATCTGCAATGCCTTTGAGCAGCTTATCGCGCAGCGCGCCGACCTTGACGGCATTCTCCGCCATGTGCTCGTTTGCAAGCTTCAGAGCGGTAGCCAAGCCCACAATGCCCGGCACGTTCTCGGTGCCGGCGCGGCGCTTGCGCTCCTGTCCGCCGCCGATGATCAGCGAGGGGATTCGAACGCCTTTACGGATATACAGCACGCCCACGCCCTTCGGGCCGTGGAACTTGTGCGCAGAGATCGAAAGAAGGTCGATGTTCATCTTGACGACATCGATCGGCACATGTCCCGTCGCCTGGACCGCGTCGGTATGGAACAGAACGCCCTTGTCGCGGCAGATTTTGCCGATCTCCGAGATGGGGTTGATGGTGCCGACTTCGTTGTTGGCAAACATGATGGAAACCAGCACGGTGTCGTCCCGCAGGGCGGAAGCTACGCTCTCCGCGCTCACGATGGCGTATTCGTCCACTGGAAGGATGGTCAGCTCGATCAAGCCTTCGCGCTCCATCGCCTGGAGCGTGTAAAGAACGGCATGGTGCTCCACCGCGGAGGTGATGACGTGCTTGCCCTTTTTCTTGTTCGCGGCAACCGCGCCGCGCAGCGCCATATTGTCGCTCTCCGAACCGCCGCCGGTAAAGACGATCTCGTCCGGCTTCGCGCCGATGACGCTAGCTACATCCTTGCGCGCGCTGTCGAGCAGCTGCTCCGCTTCCCGCGCGAACTCGTGCAGGCTGGAAGGGTTTCCGTAGTAGGTGGTAAACGCGGGAATCATTGCGTCTACAACTTCTTTTCGCACCATGGTCGTTGCGGCGTTGTCGAGATAAACCTTCATACTTCAGTCCTCTTATCTTGATCTATTACAAAAAGATATTCTAGCTTTTTCTATTCAAACTTACTTGGCAGTATTTTGAAATCTATTCGCAAACATTCTTGCAGGGAATTCCGCGTGCCTTCTGCTGAAGAAAGTCGTCCGCAAGCTCCTGCACCGTCGTGCGTTCCAGCACGTCGTTGATGCGCGTCTGGAGCTTGAGAAACAGCGGCCTTGCCGAGCAGGAGCAGGCGCTTGTGCAGTTGTGGTGCAGGGTTCCCACGCAGTCCACAATCGCGGTCGAGCCTTCGAGCAGGTTCAGCACGCGCTGGACGCTGAGCTCCGCGGGATTGCAGGTGAGTTCATATCCGCCCTGCGCGCCGCGCACGGTGTCCACCACGTCTCCCTTTTTGAGCTCCCGCAGCAGCTGCTCCAGATAGCCTTCCGAAATCCCCTGCGACCCTGCCAAAACAGGAAGAGAGACCGGCCCTGTGCCATATGCGATGGCGAGGTCGATCACCGCTTTTAACCCGTATCTGCTGCGCGTCGAGAGCTTCATGGCGTTCCTTTCCAACCAATACTGCAAAATCCCTAGTAATTTGGTTGACTTACGGGCATAGGATAGCATTTTACTAGGCTATTGTCAAGTATGATTTCGGGCTATGCAATCAAATTGTATTACTTCTGTCCTTGTTCCAGTTCAAGCAGTTTTTCCTTGACCGAAAGTCCGCCTGCGTAGCCCGTCAACGCGCCGCCAGCACCGACCACGCGATGGCAAGGCACTGCGATCATGATCGGGTTTCTGTTGCAGGCCATGCCCACAGCGCGGGAGCCTTTGGGGTTCTCCACCTCTGCCGCGATCTGACCGTAGGTCTTCGTTTCACCGAACGGGATGTTGAGCAGCGCATCCCAGACGGCGGTTTGAAACGGTGTCCCCTGCGCGCGCATTGGAAACGTAAACTCCGTACGTTTGCCCGCGAAATATTCCGCGAGCTCCCGCCCCGCCTGCTCCAGAACGGGAGTTGCGGCGGAATCGGCCGGGCGTTCATCGCTCTCGCGCGCAAGGTCAATTGCGCTGATCGCGCCGTCCTGTTCGCGCAAGATCAGTAGTCCGATCGGGGTATGGATTGCCTTTGTGAAGGTCATACTTTCCGGCGTGTGTTTCGCTTGTTTCATGGTTACCATCCTCCGCTGTCGTGCGCTTGTATTCCTTTCTTATTATAACCGACTTGTGGTATACTGAGCAAAACAATCCCGGTTTGAAATTCATGAAGCTTTTTCTCGCACACCAAACCATTTCGAAAGGACGGATGACGTATGGAAGATCGGCTGGAGCAACTTGCGCTGGAAGCGGTGGAGTCAACGACGGACAAGGAAGCGAACGAATCATTCGGCGTGGTCGACTATGTGCGCGAGCTCTTCCTCAATTCCGAGGAGCAGAAAAAACTGGAACAAAAGAAGATCAAGCTCATCCGAATCTGCGTGGCTCTATTATCGTCCATCGCCTTAGTCGTGGTTGTCAGCGCTTGTATTCTCGTGCCGACGTTGATGACCACCTTCTCGGAAGCATCGAAAGCCCTCGTTACCATCCAGCAGATCGACGTGAAATCCATCACGACGAACTTCGAGGAGCTGACGGTGAAAGCATCCGATTCCTTTGAGTCCGTCGGCGATGCGGTCAAGGTGCTCGACGCACTGGATATGGAGTCCCTCAATGCGACTATTTCCGAGCTGAAGACGGGCGTGCAGTCTTTCTCCAAGCTCGATATCGAGACGCTGAACGAGGCGATTGCAAACCTGAACGCGACCGTCGAGCCGCTGGCGAAGCTCTTCGGCAAAAAATAATCCGTTTCTCCCGCGGGCGGCGTCCGCCCGCTTTTTCATGCGCAGATGCGCGAATCACTGTTGAACAAGGAGAGTTTCATCCGTTATGGCGGAACTATTGTCCATCCTCTACATTGCGCTGTTTGCCGCCTCCGGCATCGGCTTGAGCCGTCTGTTCTTTTTCCGCGAAAAGCCGCTCGTGCGGATCTGGCTGGGGCTTGCCATCGGCATGTTCCTCTTGATCTGGCTGCCCGCGCTGTTTTCCTTTGCGCTGGGTTTCCGCCTGTTGGCACAGCTGCTCGGTTTGGTTGCTGCCTGCCTTGCGGGCGCTGCGGGATTTTATTTTTCTCGCAAGCAAACGTTGGCACAGTCTCCCTGGAAAGCGGAGATCCCGTTTCTTGTCGCGGGCGGGCTGTTGTTCGCGTTCTGTCTCGCGCTTCTCTCGTCGCACACAATCTTGCTGCGCGATGGCGCGCTCTACGTCGGGCAATCGACCTATGGCGATCTTGCGATGCATCTTGGGTTCATCTCCAGTATTGCGACGCAGGGCACGTTCCCGCCGATGTATTCCATCTGTCCGGACACGCACGTCAACTACCCGTTCCTCTCCGAAAGTGTCGGCTCGACGATCTATCTATTGGGCACAAGTCTTCGCTTTGCGACGATGTCCACCGCGGCCTACGCGATCCTGCTCGTGATCACGGGCGTGTATTGCTTCTTTCAGGAATGGCTCGGCGAAACGCGCAAATCTGTGTTCGCGATGCTGCTCTTCTTGATCGGCGGCGGGTTCGGGTTCTGGTATTTCTTCGACCTCACCAAAGCCAATCCGGAGAATCTGACGCGGCTCTTCACCGCGTTCTATGAGACGCCGACAAACTTCGTGCCGAACGGCTTACGCTGGGTTAACCCGATTGCGGACATGATGATTCCGCAGCGCGCGTTACTCTTTGGCTGGTCGCTGCTGTTTCCGTGTTTGTTCCTGCTGCACCGCGGCGCGATCAAGCGCGACACGAGCGCGTTCATCCCGCTGGGCATTCTCGCGGGCGGGCTGCCGCTGATCCACACGCATTCCTTCCTCGCGCTCGGCATCATCAGCGGGTTCTATCTGATCCGCTCGTTTGTGAGAAACGAAGGCAAGAAGCAATGGCTCGGGTTCGCCAAATATTTGGTCATCGTGCTTGCGCTTGCTGCCCCGCAGCTGATTCTGTTTACGTTCAAGTCGTCCGGCAGCTTCCTGAAGTTCCATTTCAACTGGGCGAACGAGTCGGACAACTACATTTGGTTCTACATCAAGAACTTCGGACTCATCGCGCTGCTCGCGCCCGTCGCCTTTCTCGGCGCAAGCCGGGAGGAAAAAGGCGTGGTCGGCGGCGCCGCGCTGATCTGGCTGATCGCGGAGTTCGTCCAGTTTCAGCCGAATACCTACGACAACAACAAGCTGCTCTTTATTGCGTTTGCCTATGCCTGCGGGCTCGTAGGCTCCTGGTTGTTTGACGCGAAGGATCGCCTCACACGCGGCGCTGCGCGGAACCGCCTCAGCGTCGCGGTACTCGCCGCGATCGTCTGCGCGACGCTGTTCCTCTCCGGCGCGCTGACGCTCGGACGCGAATACGTCTCCGAATATCAACTCGTCGACGCGGATCAGGTTGCCGCCGCCGAGTTTGTGAAAGAAAACGCGGCACCGGATGCGACGTTTTTGACCTACAACAACCATAACAACTGCATCGCCGCGCTGACCGGGCGCAACATCGTCTGCGGCTCCGGCTCCTACCTCTTCTTCCACGGCGTGGACTACTCCGCGCGGGAACAGGCGCTGCCGCTGATGTATGAGGAGCCTTCGACCTACTTCGGCGCATATGCGCAGCAGTATGACGTCGACTATGTATTCATCGGCTCCAGTGAGCTCGCAAACTACCAAGTGGACCTTGCGTTCTTCGCGGATCACTTCGACGTGTTCTATCAGAACGCAACCGTCACGATCTATACCGTCCGATAATAGTCACGAGCAAAACCTCCGCGTTTCATCTCACATCGGAGATTGAACTGCGGAGGTTTTTTTGTTTGCGTATCTTCAGGTGTCGATGCGCGTCAGTTCGCTCAGGCTCCTGTTTCGGTAGGTCAGATCATCCCGTTTCGTGAAGCCCATCCGCTCCCAGAACGCGTTGCCCTGCTCGTTTCCCGCGAACACGACGAGTGCAACCTTGTGGATGCCCTCTGCCCGCAGCGCTTCCAGCGCATGCTGCACAAGGTCGGTACCGATGCCCGCGCGGCGCTTGCTTGGATCGACCGCGAGATGATAGATCATTCCCCTGCGTCCGTCGTGCCCGGCGAGTACGGTGCCCGCGATCGCGCCGTCCCGCTCCGCGACAAAGCACGTCGTCGGATTGCGCGTTAGATAGCGCAAAATGCCTTCCCGCGAATCGTCCGACGTGTTGAGCCCCATGCCGGGCGTACTGACCCAGAGGCGGTAGGCCGCATCATAATCCTCCGTCGTAAACAATCGAATTTTCGTCATTTTCTCTTTCAACAAAACGGCCGTCCTGTTGCAGACAGCCGTTTTTGAGCCGTTTGGTTATGGTTATGCCTTTTTCTGAACATACGCGGCGACGCCCGACATGATCGCGCCGAGGCCCGTGATCACCGCGAGGATCGCGCCGACAAGACGATAGCTATCTGCAGTGTTGGACATGATGTACTGATACATCGCGGTGTCCATGCTGCCGCCGTTCTTGGCAAGCTCGGCATTCGCGGTCGAAAGACCGATGGTCGCGCTCGTCAGGGTCAGCAGGAGTCCCAGCACAAACAGCAGCACGAGCACCACGATCAAGCCCGTGAACGTCTGCTTTTTATCCGGTTTCTGGTCGATGAACATTTCCATTTGAATTCCCTCCGTTATTCGATTTATTGATTGGTGCAAACTCTATTCATCCAGTCCCATCATCAGGCGATAGACCGGCTTTAACAGGCGAAATCCTTCTTCGATCTCATCTTTGATCTCAGGCGTCAGCGTCTTCGACAAATTCGGAGACGAGAAGCAGAACGAAAGTCCCTTGCGGTTGAGGTATGGCAGCAAGCCCTCCGGCGCTTCGGTAATCTTCGGGCGCTTGAATAGATCTCCGACTGTCTCAAACCGCGCGGTAAACGCGGGATCGCTGACGAGAGAAAGAAACTTCTGCGGTTTTGCGAGCAGGCGCGGGCGAATCTCCCGCATCAGCTCCGGGTTGGAGCCGTACATGCCCATGCCGTAGCCGTAGCCTTCGCGCTCAAACTCGCAGTAGACCACGAGGCTCTCGCTGAGCAGCCCGCCCGGGCGGCGGAATCCCAGCCACGCGTGGTCTCGGAACATCGTCTTATCGCGCGAATAGCGCGTGTCGCGCCGGATGCGCGAGACGATGGTCGACGGGCGGACATTGAACGCGCTGTCGATCTCCTGCGCCGTTGGGGTAAGCTCGATGGCGAGCTCCTTGAGCGGCTCATAGACATTCTTTTTATAGCGTTCCTTGTTTGCCTCGTAAAAAGACAACTCGTTGTTGAACGCGATCTCCCAAAAAAACTGGTACGTGTCTTCGTTTAATCCCTGAAACACGGTTTACTCCTCATCGTCGTCGATCGCGTGCCCGCTTTTGGGTACGCGTGTGACGGGCGCTTTCTGCGCGGACTGCGGTTTTGGTTGCTTTTTGTAGTCAAACACGCGCGGAATCTGCGCGGTCTGTGTGGCTTTCGTCGGCGGCACCGGCGGTGTATACGGGCGAACGGTCTCGCTCGCGGGACGGTAGGCCGCCGTGCTCTGCGCCTCGGTATAGCGTGTGCGCGCGGTCTCTACAAACTTCTGCGCGAGATCTTCCGCGCGGGGTTCCGGCTCCGGCTGCCGCGGCGGCGCAGAGAAGATGACAGGCGGCTGCTCGGATACCCTTGCAGCCGGCGGCAGACGGATCGGCTCCGGCTTGGCGGCGGGCGCCTCCTCCTGCTTCTGCGCAAACATGCGCTGGGTATAGCGGATCTCTTCCGGGTCGGGCGCGTCGTGATAAGCGTGCCTGATTGGGCGCTGCGGCTCGATGTAGTCGTCCTCGTCGTCCTCGATGAATCCGTGCGGACGTTTTGCGCGCTCCATCGCGGAGAGCGCAACGAGGATGATCACGGACAGCACCATCAATACGCCCAGAATGATCAGCACGGTCATGATGCCGCTGTTGATGCCGCCGAAGATATTGAACTTCTGCGTGTCCGTGATATCCGGCGTGGGTGTTGCGGGTGCTGCGGTCTCCGTGCCGTAGGCAACCGGCATCACGCAGGTCGCGAGCGCGCGGTTCGCACCGGTCGGATCATAACCCTTGACGGTGATGTTCAGGTTGCGCGGCGAACCCAGCTGAATCTCCTGATCAAACGAGGTTTCGCCCGCGGCAAGAATATCGTAATCCTTGATGACGCCGATGGTCGTTTCGGAAACGGTGATGTTGGTCAGCTCCACGGAGCTGTGATTCGTGATCACAATCCGCGCGTAGACCTTGCCGCTCTCCTGCGACCAGGGCGTGATTGTCTCCGCGCGCACGCTTACGTTGATCTGCGACGCGTCGACATAGGGATAGACTTCGTAGATGTCCGCCGGCGCGAGCTCGTATGGCTGGCCGAACGGGTCGATGCCCTTGAGCTGAAACTGCACGTTCCTTAGCGGCTCCGT
This sequence comes from Clostridia bacterium, assembly GCA_035561095.1. GTDB lineage: Bacteria > Bacillota > Clostridia > Christensenellales > CAG-138 > UBA7703. The sequence goes on from DATMYE010000051.1 coordinate 28,329, forward strand.
CATCAGCGGAACGACCGCATACGAAAGGCTCCTGCTCTCCTGCGGTGCGAGATTGAACGGTGTGTCGTTGACGGCGTTTCCGCGCTCATCGGTGAGCTGGATGTTGCTGATCGCCTGCGTTCCCGTGTTGGCAAGGTCGATGGTAAACGTCACTCCGGTGGAGGTCGGCGTACCCGCCGTCACGCGCATATCGAGCTGGATGAGCACCATCGTAAGCTCCAGCGGCTCCAGCGAGGAAAACGTCTTGGCCTTGCCGTTGACCGTGTAGGTCACGACCGGCGCGCTGGTGACGCTCTCGTCGCCCATGGTGTAGACAAAGTCATAGGACATCGTCCGGCTCGCGCGGAGGGTTTCGTTCTCAAAGATCGCCGTATCGCTGATGTTTTCGTCGATCAGCGTGATATTCGACATATCAAACTTGGTCGTGTTCTTGATCGCGTAGGTAACGGTCACCTTTTCGCCGGGCTTTGCGTTGGTCTTGTCCGCCGTGCGGGTGACCGTGATGATCGGGTTCTCCGCAAGCGCTACGGTATACTGCGCCTCCTGGCTCATGGGTTCGCCGTTTCGCGTCCAGGTCACGAGAAACGTGATTGGCTTGCCGAGCTGGCTTTGGTTGACGGTCAGGTTCAGTGTGATATCCCGCGCGCTGCCGCTCTGCGGAATCTGCGCGCCGTGCAGCACGTCGTAGGCTGTGCCGTTGTAGGTGATCATCACGTCCGACATGGGATAGTCCGCGTTGTAGTTCGCGATTTCAAACGTGAAGGTCACGTTGCCCGTGTCGGTGAGCTCCGTCGGGTTTGCAGTGATGTTGATGCGCGCTTCTTCCGCGTGTGCGGTAGGGAGAAACAGGAAAACGCAAGCAAGCGCTGTGAATATACCCAGCATACCCTTGAACAAGGCGCGCGTGCGTTTGCTTTGCTTCATTCCCCTTCTCCTTCGATCAAGAATCCAATTCAAAAATCGGGTTCGCGTTATCCGGCGGATTTTGGTTTGTATTCCTGCAGAGACTGACCAAGCGGCTCAATCTTCGCGCTGCCGTCGGTCTTAGCCGTAACCGCAGAGATGAACGCGTCGCTCTCCTCAGAGGGCAGCAGCAGCTTGAGTGTTACGGAATCCGTAAACGCAGCCTCGTTCGGATAGCCCTTCTGCCGGATCATCGGCTCGATGAGCTGATAGACAGAATACGAAACCGTGACAGACAGCCGCGCGCAGACGCGAATCTGCACAATCTCCGCGTGATCCAGCGCTTCGCTTGCTGCCTTGCCGTAGGCGCGGACGAGTCCGCCTGTGCCAAGCAGCACGCCGCCAAAATAGCGAACCACCGCGCAGAGCACGTTTTCGACATTCGCTCCTGCAAGCACGCTGAGAATCGGCGCACCTGCCGTGCCGGAGGGCTCCCCGTCGTCCGAGGAACGGGCAATGCCGCCCGTGAGGCGGAACGCGTAGCAGCAATGCCGCGCGTCAAAGTGCTTCTTGCGAATCTGTGCGAGCGCTTCCTGCGCGGCCAATTCACTGGAGACGGGTAAACAGTAGCCGAGAAAGCGGGATTTGCTGATGACAATCTCGCTTTCCCCGGCGGAAAGTACGGTCTGATACGGTTTTAAGCCTTGCGAATCCGGCAATAGCCCTTCTTTCCCTTCCGCAGGATAACGCCGTCACCCTCGATCTGTTCCAGGCTCAGCGCGCTGTTTGCGGAGGTGACTTTCTCGTCGCCCACAAACACGCCGCCGCCTTCGATGAGCCTGCGTGCGTCGCTCTTGCTGACGGCGAGCTTGCCCATCACCAGCAGGTCGGGAATACGCAGCCCGCTCTCCTCAATCATCGCCTGCGTGAGTTCGCAGGAAGGAATGTTGCTCAAATCACCGCCGCCCGCAAAGAGGCCTTCGGCGGACGTCTGCGCGATCTTTGCCTCTTCCTCGCCGTGCACCTGCGCGGTGAGCGTGTAGGCCAATACGCGCTTTGCTTCGTTGATCTGCTCGCCCGGCAGGGAGCCAAGGCGGTTGACTTCGTCCATGGGCAGAAAGGTCAGGAGCGAGAGACACATCTTGACGTCATCGTCGCCGACGTTACGCCAGTACTGGTAGAAGTCGAACACGCTGCACTTCTCTTTATCGAGCCAGATGGCGCCCTTCTCGGTCTTGCCCATCTTCTTGCCGTCGCTCGTGGTCAAGAGTGCGGTGGTCAGCGCAAACGCGGGCTTCTGCTCCTTCTTGCGGATGAGGTCCGCGCCGCCGAGGATGTTGCTCCACTGGTCGTCTCCACCCATCTGCAAAACGCAGTTGTGGCGGCGGTTGAGCTCCAGAAAATCATATCCCTGCATGAGCATGTAGCCCATCTCAAAGAAGGTTAAGCCGCGTTCGAGACGGTTTTTGTAGCAGTCTGCTGCGAGCATGCGGTTGACCGAGAAATGGACACCGATATCGCGCATAAAGTCGAGGAAGTTCAACGGGTAGAGCCAGTCTCCGTTGTAGACGAGCTGCGCGCCGCCGGCGGAAAAGTCCAGTAACCTCGACATCTGTCTCTGGAAGCACGCCGCGTTATGGGAAAGCTGCTCGCGGCTCATCAGCGTACGCATATCCGTCTTGCCGGAAGGATCGCCGATGAATGCCGTGCCGTTGCCCAAAAGCGCAATGGGCTTGTGCCCCGCGCGCTGCATATGCGCCATGGACATGAGCTGCACGTAATGACCGATGTGGAGGCTGTCCGCCGTCGGGTCAAAGCCGATATAGAACGTGACTTTCTCTTTGCCGAGCAGCTCGCGCAGGTCCTCAGGATGCGAGCACTGCTTCAAAAAGCCGCGTTCTTCCAGTACATCGTATACGTTGCGTTCCATTGTAGGGTTCCTCCGTCCATGTGTGTCTTGATACATCTACTGCGCACGAAACACATCCGCTTGTGCGCTCAACCAAATATACCACGAAAAAAGAGAAGAAACAATCTTCACCATCTTGTTTCTTCTCTCTGTTTTTGCATATTTACGCGGAGTTATTCGTTTGTTCACACTTGATCCGATAACGCCACCGTAAAGCGGAACACCGCGAAATCCCCTTCGTTTCTCGCCTCGATGCTTTCGCCGAGGTGTGAGAGAATCTCGTGAACAATCGCAAGCCCAAGGCCCGTTCCGCTGTGCGTATGCGCAGTATCCGCCTTGTAGAAGCGCTCAAACAAATGCGGCAGATGTTCCTCCGGAATGTGCCCCGTGTTCATCACGGAGACGATTGCGCGGGCATTGTCCTCCGAGCACTTGACGTCCAGAATAACCATGCCTTCGTCGGATGCGAACTTGATCGCGTTGTCGATCAGCGCGATGAGCACCTGCTCGATGCGGTCGCTGTTGGAGCGAACGAGCAGCGGCTTTTCGCAATTCCAGCGCTCGGTAACGCGGATCCCGCTGTAGGATGCGACAAGGCTTGTTTGCTCTACGACCTCGCTGATCACGCCGTCGAGATGAAAGTTCGTCTTCTCCAGCGCAACAGCGCCGCTCTGGAGGCGCGAAAGTTCTAACAGGTCATTGATCAGGCGGCTGAGGCGCATCGATTCCCGCAGGATATAGCCGTAGTAGCGCGAGCGGTCGTCTTCCTTCTTCACGAGGCCGTCGTTGAGCGCCTCGGCGAGGCTGCGGATCGAAGCGATCGGCGTGCGAAGCTCGTGGCTGACATTTGCGACATAGTCGCGCCGCGTCTGCTCCAGACGCTCCGCCACCGTGACGTCCTGCGCGACGATGACCGTACCGGGCGCGAGCTCGCTCGTTTCCTGCGAAAGCGACACGACGAGCAAGAGCTTTCGTTCGCCGATGTCGAGTGTCATCACGCGCGGTTCACCAGTCTTTTGCACCTCGTCGCAAAGCGGCAGCACGGGCGCAAGTGCACGCAAGACCGCCTCCTCTTCGCAAGCCTCCAGCAGCTGACAGGCTGCTTGATTGTGATAGATCAGCGTCTGATCCGCTTCCAGCGCGATGACGCCTTCGTGCAGACCGTCCAATATGACGTGCAGGCGGTTTCGCGCAAGGATGAGGTTGCTGATGCTGCGCTGAAGCTCCGTGGCGAGATGGTTGAGCGCGACGCCGAGCTGCCCGATTTCGTCGTCGAGGCTCTCGTCCGCGCGGACGTTGAAGTTGCCGCTCGCCATCGCGGCGGAAGCGCGCGTCATCGTGCGAATAGGCTTTGCCATCCTGCGCGAGATGAAATAGGCAGGCACGATCATGAACACAGACGCGACAAGCGAGCTGAGCATCAGCGCGCGCACAAAGCTCATCAGCGAGCTGTAGACTTCAAACGAAGGCCGCGTCATGAGTATCGCGCCGGTGACGCGCTCGAGGTTGTCCACGATCGGTACGCCGACGACGACACCATCCGCAGAACGCCATTTAGTCGAAATCAGATTGTTTCCGCTCGTGACCACCTGTTTACCATAGTCGAGGATGGTCGTGCTGATCATGACGTTGGCGGAGTTGTTCTCCGTCGTATAGGCGATCAGGGTTGCGTTCTCATCGAAGATATAGACGCGCGTGCCCTGCTGTTCCTTGAGCGTGAAATCTAGGAACGAGTCGTAGGAAATCTGGCCGGACTGCAGACGCGTGGCCAAACGGGACATCGACTCTGCGCGCGGGAGCATTTCGTCCGCGATACGGCGCGCGTGTACACTTGCGCCCGTGAAAAGATAGACCAGTACCGCGATCACGGATGTGAGCACACAGCCGAAGATCAGGTAAAAGAGAAACTTCTCGAAGATCGATCCGTTTTTTTCTTTGGACGCAGCAGGATTCTCCTGCCTGCGCCGCATCAGCTTGTTTTTCATCGTATCCTTTGGCGCTGGCTTTCGCCGTATTGGTCAAAAATGCGCATCTGCGCGGAGAGACTCCGCGCAATGCGCTAAAATAGTTTCATTGGGAATCGCTGGAGCCGAATTTGTATCCGACGCCGTAGACCGTCCGGATGCCCCAGTTCAGTCCCTCGTCGGGTATCTTCTGGCGGATGCGCTTGATCTGGGTGTCCACCGCGCGGGTGTCGCCGAAATAGTCGTATCCCCAGATTTTAGAGAGAATCTGTTCGCGGTCAAACACGCGGCCGGGATGCGACGCCAATAGGTAGAGAATCTCAACCTCTTTGGGCGTGAAGTCCACGGGCTTGCCCTTAATCTTCACCTCATAGTTGTTGAGGTTGATCTCCAGATCATCCAGACGAATGGTCTTCCCCTCGGTCTCCGGCTCGGAAGAGATGCGGCGCAGAACCGCCTTGATGCGTGCGATCAGTTCCCGCGCGGAAAAGGGCTTGACGATGTAGTCGTCCGCGCCGATCTCAAGGCCGACAACACGGTCGATCTCCTCGCCTTTTGCGGTGAGCATGATGATCGGAACCGTGCTCTTCTGCCGGATCTCGCGGCAGGCGTCCATGCCGTTTTTCTCCGGCATCATCAAATCCATCAAAATCAAATCGGGCGATTCGGTCTCCGCCATCTTGACCGCCTGTACCCCGTTGTAGGCGGACGCGTGCGTGAAGCCTTCGCTCTCAAGATAGACGCCCAGCGATTCGTGAATGATCGGCTGGTCGTCACAAATTAAAATATGCGCACTCTTTTGCATGGTAATCCCTCCTGCTGTGATGATTATAGTCCTCGCTTTGCCACAATTCAACAGGAAACAATAGGATGTCGGAATTGTACACGATTCGTACAAGATCGTTGTGTTTTTGGCGGTTTCAAACGCGTCTTCGCGGCTTTCTGCCATGATTGAGGCAAAGAAAAACGGCACGCGTTCGCGTACCGTTTTGATCTTATCGTTTCTTTGGTTTTTTGTCCGGCTGGTGCCTGTTCTTCTCGTCAGCTTTAATAGGCTTCTTCTCGCTCTGCTTTTTGGGGATCACCTCGTAGGGCGCATCCTGCGAGCTGCGCGGATACTGCATAATCGAATCGTCGCCGTCCTCATATCGCACCACACCCGCGCCGACGGGGCCGAGCGCTATGGCGTTGCTGATGTAGTTCTTGAGCGTGAAGTGGAAGCTCGTGCCCTCGCCCAGCTTGCTCTCGACGTAGATGTTTTCGCCGAGCTTGTCAATGATCTGCTTGGCGATGGAGAGCCCAAGCCCCGTGCCGCCTTCCTTGCGGGAACGATCCGTCTTGAAGAACCGCTCGAAGATATGCGGCAAATCGTCCGGTTCGATGCCGCAGCCGGTATCCGAAACCGTGACTAAAATGCGTTCGCCTTTGGTCTGGGACGCGGAGATTGTGATGCTGCCGCCCTCCGGCGTATAGCGCATCGCGTTGTCGATTAAAATGACCAGCAGCTGCTCCACACGATCCTCGTCCGTCATCGCGAACGGAATCTCCTCCAGATCAAGCTTGAGACTGATGCCGCGCTGCGCCGCCTCGTTTGCGTAGTTCTGGCGCGTGTCCTGCAGTAGCTCGGTCAGGTTGACCGCGTGCAGCTCCATATGCTCGGTGCCCGATTGCAGGCGCGAAAGCTCCAGCATGTCGGTAATCAGGCGCGAAAGACGGATCACCTCGCGCAGCATAATGCGATAGTAGCGCTGGCGCGTCTCCTCATCCGTAATCATGCCATCGCTGAGGGGTTCCAGCAGCCCGCGCACGGCAGTCAGCGGCGTACGCAGCTCGTGGCTGACGTTTGCGACATAGTCTCTGCGTGTCTTTTCCAATCGTTCCAGATCGGTCACGTCCTTAAAGAGACCCACAACGCCCGTGCATTCGCCCGCGTCGTCCGTCACCGGAACGATCGTAATCCAGAGCGAGCGGTCGTTCGGCAGTGCATAGCGGATGCTCGCGGGCTCCAGCGACTCATAGACCGAACGGAACAGATCCCAGATCGATTCGTCCGGCACGAGGTCCATCGGCACCTTGACCTCCACCGCGCCAAACATCTTCATCAGCGCGGGGTTGTAGTGCGTCAGGCACCCGATGTTATCGATTGCGGCGACGCCGTCGGTAAAACTCGAAAGCAGCTGATTCAGCTGCCGCTTCTCGCTTTGCAGCTGATAGATCGTCTGCGCGAGGTTGTCGCAGAGCGTATTGAGTGCACGCGCGAGGATGCCGATCTCGCCCGACGCCCGCTCGTTCGCGCGGACGTTGAACTTGCCTTTCGACATCTCGATGGCGGCATTGCTCATTTCGTGGAGTGGTTTGCTCAGGCGATTCGTGCTGAATGCGACAAGCACCATGATCACAGGCAGAATCGCGAGAATGGTGCCCGTTAGCACGTTGTTGAGCTGGTTGAACGCGCTCTGTATGCGCTGAATCTGCTTGATGACGAGGATGCCGCCGGTGACATTCCCGTTTGCATCGCGCACGGGTATGCCGACGGAGACCGCAGTTTCGCCGTTGAGCAGCTCAAGATCGTTGTTTTCGACCGTCTGCCCGCGCAGAATGTTCTGAATTTCAGCGCGATAGTATTCGCCCAAATCCTGCATCTCGACCGTACTGCCGATATTGCGCACGATTAGGGGTTTGCCGAGCTCGTCCGCAATCATGATCGCGGATTCGCTCGCGAGCGTCTGTTTTTCGATGAAGCGCTGGAACGCTTCTTCGGTCATGAAGCCGTTTTTGTATTCCTCATAGACCTGTCGGGTGACCTCCGCCTCCGGTTCGAGATTCGCCATCTCGATGGTGATGTAGGTGTTTTTCCCGACATACGTATAGGCCGCCAGCAAGATGAGGTTTGCCAGCAGCAGGGCTATGATCGATACAATTAGAATTCGCCAATAAAAGACACTCCGCATGAAGGAAACCCGGCGTTATTCGGTTTCGAACTTATAACCGACGCCGTAGATGGTCTTAATGCTCCAGCCGAGGCCGGTGGAATCGAGCTTCGCACGGATGCGCTTGATGTGCGTATCCACGGTGCGCGTTTCGCCCGCGAAATCGTAGCCCCAGACACGGGACAACAGCTGCTCACGCGTGAACACCTGACCCGGGTTGGAGGCAAGCATATGCAGAATCTCGATCTCTTTGGGCGTGCAGATCACGCTCTGATTGCGCAAGGTGACCGTGTAGCTTTTGAGGTCGATCGTGAGGCCATTGTAGGTGATGACACTTGTGTCGCTCTTGGGCTGCTCGCTTGCGCGGCGGAGTACCGCTTTGATGCGGGCGACCACTTCGCGCGGGCTGAAGGGCTTGACGATGTAGTCATCTGCGCCCAGCTCCAGGCCCACAATGCGGTCGATCTCCTCACCCTTTGCGGTGAGCATCAAAATCGGCAGCTGCGAGGTTTTGCGGATCTCGCGGCAGACTTCGATGCCGCTCATCTTGGGCATCATGATGTCCAGCACGCAGAGCACGACCTCCGGCGTAATGCTTTCGATTGCGGATACGCCGTCGAACGCATCGACGACCTCGAACCCTTCCGCTTTCAGATAAATGCCAAGCGCCTCGTGTACGACCTGATCGTCGTCTGCAATTAATACCTTCTGCGCCATAATGTACTCCTTATATGATAAACTTCGTTGTGAAAATTCTATTGTTTAGTATACCACACTCTTGTGTATACCGTATAGTATCGCGCGTTATGTTCCCGCGACTGTGCAAATCAACCTTTGATCTGCTGCACCACGCTGCCTACATATGCCGCGTCCTGCTCCATGACCTCGACCAGCGCGCGGTTATAGATGCCGCTTGCGGGATGATAGAGCGGAATGACGGTGAACGCCGTGCCGTCGATTTCGACCGCATGCTGCTTTCCGTGTGCGGAACCGATCACTGGCGGCTTCTGCCCCGCGAGCGCGAACACGGCTTTGAGCGGCGTGTTTCCAAGCGTGAGAATCAGCTTGGGCGAAAGATGCAGGATTTCAGTCTTGAGCAGCGGCAGGGATGCCTTGACCTCCGCTGGCAGCGGCGTGCGGTTTCTGGTGCTCTTTTCCGAGCGCACGACCGGACGATATTTCACCACATTCGTGATAAACGCGTCCTCGCGCATCACGCCGAAGCGGCAGAACAGCGCGTCGAGCTGCTTGCCCGCTTTTCCAACGAACGGATGGCCGAGTTTGGTCTCCTCCGCGCCCGGCGCTTCGCCGATGAGCACGATCGTTGCCCCCGGCCTGCCTTCGCCGAAGACCGGACGGTGATACTCGCCCTGCGGCGTGTCGCAGGCGGCAAGCGCGAAGAGACGCGAGCGTTCCTGCGTGTATGCCTCTTCCAGCGCGCATTTTCCGACGGTTTCACCCTGCATCGTCACACGTTAACCTCCGTTGCCGTTCTGTGTCTGCTCCGCCATGTAGTTCTGGAGCGTCAGGAAGTCGGTGTTGAGCTTCTGATACAGCGGCTCGATCTCGGAGTACTGGTAGCCGCTGAGGGCTACCTGCAGGTTTGCGATATCGTCCTTGAGCGCGTCGCTCATCTCGGTCGGCACGTTTTTTGCGGAGGCGAGATAGTCGGTCACCTGCTGGATGAGATCCTGCGACTGCGTCTTGAGCGCGAAAATCGAGAGCGATCCGTCCGCATGCACGGTGCAGGTCTTCATGCTGTCGACAAACTCGTCGGTCGAGAGCTCTGTGCGCACCGCGGTCGGCAGCGCCTGCAATAGATATTGATCCTCGAACTGATACAGCGGATTGTCCGGGCGGATGAGCACATAGGTCAACTGCTGGACGGAATCCACCGGGCAGAACTCGGTCGCGAGTGCGTTCTCCGCCGTGCAGATGCTCAGCGTCACATGCATGTCGCAGTAGTCCGTCGGCGCTTTGTCTGCGAGGAACCATTCCGTAACCGGCTTGTGTTCTTCGTCGTTCTTGCAGGCATCGGTCGCGAGCAATCCGGAGATCGGGCAAATCGTGCGCTTGACGAGGCCGAGCGAGGTCGGGTCTTCGTCGATGATGGGTTTGTCGGTCAGACCCTCGTGGATCTTCGCCATATACGCCTGCCAGAGGGGAGCCGCTTCGTTTCCGCCGGACGAGCCCTTCTTGAGCTTGTTGGCGGGATAATCATGGCCGACCCAGAGCGTGGAGACATAGTAGGGCGTCATGCCCGCGAAATAGACGCTCGCGTAGTCGGAGTTCGTACCGGTTTTGCCGGCGACGGTGATGTCTTCGATCTTCGCCTTGGTGCCCGTGCCGGTCTTGACCGCATCGGTCATCATGTCCACGAGCAGCCACGCGGTGCTGGACTGGAAGACGCGGTGCGAATCCCGCACCTCGTCGGCATCCAGAATAACATTGCCCTGCGCGTCGAGCACCTTCGTAAACGAGAGAGGTTCGAGATAGACGCCGTCGTTCGCGATGGTCGAGTAGGCAGCCGCCATCTGAATCGGAGTGAGTCCCGACGTGCCGAGCGCGAGACCCGCGCCGTCAACGTTGATCTTGTTCTCCGTCGCGCCAAGCGCGTAGAGATACTGCGCGGAGATCGCGGGCGTAACGTCGTCCATCAGCACGTGCGCCGCGGGGACGTTGAGGGAGCTGACCAGCGCTCTGCGCAACGTGACCGGGCCGTAGCGCGAATCGAGTCCGCCGGAGGGATACCCTTTTTCGGTGTTCCAGTCCGTGATCGGGCCGTCCATGTTATAGGTAATGCTGCCCGGCGAATAGCCGAGATCGAGCGCGGGGCCGTAGACCGCGAGCGGTTTGATTGAGGAACCCACCTCGGTATAGCTCTGCGAGGCGCGGTTGAGTCCCTTGCGTACCGTCGGATCGTTTCTACCGCCGACGATTGCGCGCAGCTCGCCCGTGCGATAGTCCATCACGACCGCAGCCGCCTGCGGCTCCACGGTTTCGATGACGGTGCCATCCTCCTTCGTCTCTACCATGAGCGACTTGGAGGTGTCCGCAAGCGAGGGATAGTTTTCCCAACCCGCGAGCGTGTCCTGCACGGTCTTCTGAACCGCGGGATCGACGGTCGTATAAATCTGATATCCGCTGGTACGCAGCTCGTTTTCGACCGCGTTGCGGTTGGCCGTCGTGTTACTCAAGCCCCGCTTCTCCAGAAGATGCGTGATTACGTCGCTGATGGCGTATTCCACGAAGTACGCCATGTCATACATCTGCTTCTGCTGGCTGATCTCGACGATCTGTACCTGTTCTGTCATCGCGGTATTATATTGATCTTTTGTGATGAAGCCCGCCTGATACATGCGCGAAAGCACCTGATTGGTGCGCTCGTCCGTGACTTCCATCTTGTCGCGCTGATACATGTTCTTGCGCGGATCGTAGCGGTACGGCGCCTGCGTGAGGCCAGCAAGCATTGCGCACTCGCGCACGGTCAGCTCGGAGAGCTCCTTGCCGAAATAATCTTTCGCGCCGCTCTTGACGCCGTAGTTGCTCTCGCCGAGGTCGACATCGTTGAGGTACGCTTCCAGAATCGTGTCTTTGTCGACCTTCGTCTCCAGCTCCAGCGCCAGATACGCTTCCTGAATCTTGCGCTTGTAGTTGCGCTGCGCGCCTAGCACCTTGTTCTTGATCAGCTGCTGGGTGATCGTGCTGCCGCCGGAGGAATTGCTGTTGCCGAGAATCTCCAGCGCGGCGGAAAACAGGCGCTTGAAGTCCACGCCGCTGTGCTTGTAGAAACGCACATCCTCGACGGAGATAAACGCGTTTTTCAGCATGTCCGGGATGTTTTCGATGTCCACCCAGTCGCGGTACTCGACATCCGCAATCGAGCTCATGAGATTGCCGTCTTTGTCGTAGAGATAGCTTGTATAGTCCGAAATTGTCAGCTGCGCGATATCCAGCGACGGCGTCGTCTCGACATATGCCTTGACCACGCCCAACAAGAGCCCCATGCCGATGAAGCCCACGACGATAAACGCCAGCACCGTCATTTTGAGCGACGTAAAGATGACGCCGAGCAAAAACGAGTGCGGCTTTCTGCGCTCCGTGAAGAGCGGTTGATTTTCTTCGTGATCGTGTTTGGTATGTGCGGAGTCGTTCTCCTTCTCCAGTCGGAAGAACGGATTGCTGTTTGTCATCAATTCTTTCACCTTACATGAAGTCGTGGCTATTATAGCATAGCCCCTCACCTGCATGCATGAAAGCCGCAAAAAGTTCATACTTTAGGGCATTATTCCTGCATAAACTGCGCAAAGCGTGAAAAAACCGCAAAACTAAACGCAGAAATGTGTATACATCAGCGGCCTTAAAATACTCTATCGCGAGAAAACAACGCGAATCAACCGCCTCAAAAACATTGTCGAAATAGCGAAATTATGTCTTTACAAATCTGCGGGTTTCCACTATAATAGCACTTGCGTCTCGGGGCTTTAGCGAAGTTGGCTATCGCGCTACACTGGCAGTGTAGAGATCACCGGTTCAAATCCGGTAAGCTCCACCAAGCGAAAAAACGTCCCGCATCGGGGCGTTTTTTGCTATCTGTTCCTTCTTTTCTCTCGCATGCCCGAAAGGAGAACCGCCATGCATCCACTGCAACCCGAATTTGACGCGCTCTTGTCTGCGCTCAGGCAGCAGCCTTCCATCCGCGCCATCGGCAAAACAGGCGGCGAAGCGCTGCCGACAGACGGTTGCAGCGACATTGACCTGTTCCTGTTCTGCGAGCAGATTCCCGCGTTGGAAGTCCGCGCAGTAAACTATGCGCTGTTCCCGCGCAATGTTCGAGTTGCCGAATTTGGTTCCTGTGAGCACCCGCACTGGGGTCTTGTTGATTCGATTTTGATCGGCAAGCAGGAAATCTATCTGATGTACTTCACGAGAAGCTCGTTTGATGCATCGATTGAAGCCATCCTGCGCGGCGAACGGACGGAGCGCGAGGAAAACTACTTCTACCCCACGGGTCGGCTTGCTTCGATTCAGGGCATGCACGCGTTTTATGATCCCGACAAAGTTCTCGCGCAATGGAAAGCCCGCATCGCGGACTATCCCGACGCGCTTCGCGACGCAATCCTCTCCCGCTGTCTTCCGAAAATCGACGACGAGGAGGATTTCATGCGCGCCATCCGCCGCAAGGACGTGCTCTTTTATCACGCGACGCTCGACCTCGCGCTGGATCGCTTCCTGCAAATGCTCTTCGCGCTCAACCGCACCTACTTCCCCAGCCGCAAACGTTCACTAGAGTTCATCCACGGATTCACGTACAAGCCGGAGAATTGCGAAACTAGGTTGGAGCGGGTCGTTACGCTTGGAGCAAGCGCGGAGACGCTGGAAGAATCGTATCGGATTTGGCAAGAGCTGTGCCGCGAGCCGGAAAGACTAATATAAAAATAAACGCCGTTCCGAACGCTGAGTGCGTTGGAGCGGCGTTTTTATATTTGCAAAAACTGTCCCGAATCAGGTTACTCCCCTTCCGTAAACCAATACTCCCGCATGTTCTTCAAAAACTGCTTCGTAATCGGCAAACCGGAAGATTCCCCGATCACCGCGTCGATGCCGCAATACGGACACATGGCGGTGTCCTCGTCATCCTGCCAGACAATCTCCTTTGCGTCGAAGATTCGCAGGCAGAAAAAACAACCGCAGGCTTGATCGGTTGATAATGCCTTACGGTTGTGGACGGAGAATTCACGCGCTTTTGCCGGATCGATCTCTTTCATATTGTTGATCTTACTCCGAAGTTATTTCAGTTTTCGCAGCGAGAAACGGCGCGCTCTGCGGTGCATCGCCATCATCGCGCGGGCACTCAGCGTGATCTCGCTGAGCGGTTCGCCGCGCACGAGCACATACAGCTCGCAGCCAACCTTGACGAGCACCTTGTCAAACAGCAGCTCGCCCTTCTGCGCGTCGAAAAACGACTGCACGCGGAGCACGTCCTCCCGTTCCAGTCCGGTCGTTTCACTGAAGATGTAGAGCCAGTTTTCGCGGCAGAGGGTGTATTCCTTGAGCGCCTTGGTCTTGTCCTCGATGCGCTCGATGATGCGGCCGATGTGCATCTCCTTGACGTCCAGCGGGAGCTCAAAGATGCTCTCCTCCTCGCCGTCCTCCGCGCCGTTGGCGATCGTATCGTCGCAGTCGCAGTCCGCGAGAATCGTCTGCTCAACCGCCTCGCCGGGCATCTCGTCGCCAAAGGAACGGTTTAAGTCCGCTTCCTGCTGCGCCCATTCTTCGATGGCCGCGCGGGTGACCTCCATGCCGATTTCGCCGCGCTTGCTGATGAAGTCCGGGCGCTCGTTTTTCACGAGGCGCATCGGCCAGAGTTTCATGGCGCGTTCGGTGTGGAGCTTGGCGTAATATTCGACGTATAGTTTGGATGGGTCCACTGATTTTCTCCTAGGTGAAATTACCTGTATTATACAATAGAATCGCCCGTTGTAAAGATATCCGGCGTTGATGCAGCGATCAGACGCATGAATCGCCCGTTGTAGAGATATCCAGCGTTGTTGCAACGATCAGGCGCACCTTTCGATGCGCCTTTCGTTGTGTTTCGCGTGGTTACGCGTTTATTTCGAGGCGGCCGCGGTCACGCGGCAATAGTATTCCAGCATCTCCAGAATCCGTGCTTTTTTGTTCGCGTCCTGCGTTGCTTCCATCATCGCTTTGATCATGTTGATCGACTGCGCATCGGTCAGATAGCGCAAAAATCCGCTGCCCCAATACGGAACCTCAGGCTTGGATTTGTTCTTGTGGAAGTCCCAGAAATGAACATGTTCCGCTTCTTCCGGCGAGAGGTCGATGCGGAATCGCGGGTGCGCATGCACGTTGCCTTCGACCTTTTCGTCTCCGACTTCGACCTCGCTGATGATGAACGCCGCGAATACCTTGCGATCCGCTTCCAGCTCGTTGGGGAGCTTGGTCGTCAGCACACAGAGGCGGTTGACGCGTGCGTTGGTCATCTTGATCGGTTTATTATCGGTGCGCTTCTCCGACTGCAAGCGGCCTGCCGAGGCAATCCAATCCCGAAGGAGTTTGCTTTCGTGGCAGATGAATGTGCCGTCTGCATATTTCTTTTCGAGTTCCTCACGGGTGATTTTGCCGCCCGTGTAGCGCTTGCATTCGCAAGTAGCTGCGCTGCACCAGGGTCTTCTGCTGACGACGACATTCTGGTGAAGTACCGCTTCGCTGCAAATGCCCTTGTAGCCGAATAACGTTTCGGTTCTGCCGCCGTCGTTATAATTGCACCTGATGGCGATATTGCTTTTGTCGCGGAGCTGGCTTGCGCGTTGCTTTGCTGTCGGTTTGTTATCCGGCACATAAGCAAAGCGGCTCTCAAATTCCGCCATACGTTCTTCGCGCTGCCGGTTGATCAGATAGTCCTCATTCACGCACAATTCGTTGATATCGTGCTGTAGATTGAGGTCTTTCATGCGCAGCAGTTCATTGAAAACCGAAGGAAAAGAGAACTTCACGCTTCTCTGATCGAATTGAATTGTGATTGTTTTTCCATCAAAAGCAATGACGTGTCCAGCGCCTAAGCTCTTATGAATGACTTCCTTTTTTAATAAATTCAAAAATTCTTACCCGCATCCTCCGTTATATTTGAAAGGTGCACCAATTGGTACCCCTATATCATACTCTATTTGAGGGAATAAATGGGGAGGTTTTGAAAAATAAGTCAATTATTCCGAGTAACGGGAATGTTTGTTGCGATTTGAATTAGATTGAGTATGATGGCGTGTTCGGTGGGGAGCTTGGCGTAATATTCGACGTATATTGTGGAAGTGTCCACAGATTTTTCAATGATGAAATAC
>DATMYE010000052.1:0-5565 GCA_035561095.1 Clostridia bacterium
TGGTTAGACCGTTGATTCTGATGTAATGCGCTAAAAAAGTGCTGTGTAGGTGTGTTTGTGGCGAAGGTGCAAGTGTGCTCTGTGCTTTCGATCGCGCTATTCGTTGGATGTTTCTGGATTCGGTATCTTTCAAATACGGCCACGCTCTATGCTATTCCTGAATTTTTTTTCACGCCCCATTGGGCTGAAAACAAGGCTACTGTTGCAACGGTACGCAATTTGATAGAAAAAAACTTCGGCATATATTTGGATTGTATTGGGTAAACGCATACTTTTGCACCCGCTTTGAAGGAATAACGACGGGCACAGATAGGGCGGGAATGCGAGCAGCGGCGCGGATTCCAGCAGGCGGGGAGGAAAGAAAAAAAAGTTGCGCCGAAGTTTGGAGATTGAAAATAAAGCGTTACTTTTGCAACCCCAACCGAAGGGAAGGGGGGATGAAAAAACTGAATACCAGCGGCGGCGGGGCAACCCGAAGCCACAGCATATAAGGTAGAAGCTCTTTGACCGGCTGTAGTGAGAATGAATGAAGAATACAGAATAGATAGCAGCGTAAATACAAACGTCCAGCGGAGCGCAAGGAATACTATTAAAATAGGAAAGACTTTCTACTATGGAGAGTTTGATCCTGGCTCAGGATGAACGCTAGCGGCAGGCCTAACACATGCAAGTCGAGGGGCAGCGCGGGTAGCAATACCTGGCGGCGACCGGCGCACGGGTGAGTAACGCGTATGCAACCTGCCCCCGTCTGGGGAATAGCCCGTCGAAAGGCGGATTAATGCCCCATGGTTCCGGAGACCGGCATCGGTTTTCGGATAAAGGTTACGGACGGGGATGGGCATGCGTGCCATTAGCTAGTTGGGGGGGTAACGGCCCACCAAGGCGACGATGGCTAGGGGAGCTGAGAGGCTGAACCCCCACACTGGTACTGAGACACGGACCAGACTCCTACGGGAGGCAGCAGTGAGGAATATTGGTCAATGGGCGGAAGCCTGAACCAGCCATGCCGCGTGCAGGAAGACGGCCCTACGGGTTGTAAACTGCTTTTCTGCGGGAAGAACGGCCTTTACGTGTAAAGGTGTGACGGTACCGCAGGAATAAGGATCGGCTAACTCCGTGCCAGCAGCCGCGGTAATACGGAGGATCCGAGCGTTATCCGGATTTACTGGGTTTAAAGGGTGCGTAGGCGGCTCCCTCAGTCAGCGGTGAAATGTATCGGCTCAACCGATAACCTGCCGTTGATACTGGGGAGCTTGAGTTGGGTTGAGGCAGGCGGAATGTGCGGTGTAGCGGTGAAATGCTTAGATATCGCACAGAACGCCGATTGCGTAGGCAGCTTGCCAAGCCCACACTGACGCTGAGGCACGAAAGCGTGGGGATCAAACAGGATTAGATACCCTGGTAGTCCACGCCGTAAACGATGATAGCTCGCTGTTGGCAATACACCGCCAGCGGCCAAGCGAAAGCGATAAGCTATCCACCTGGGGAGTACGGCCGCAAGGCTGAAACTCAAAGGAATTGACGGGGGCCCGCACAAGCGGAGGAACATGTGGTTTAATTCGATGATACGCGAGGAACCTTACCCGGGCTAGAACGCCGAGCGAATACAGGGGAAACTTTGTAGCCAGCAATGGCGGTCGGCGAGGTGCTGCATGGTTGTCGTCAGCTCGTGCCGTGAGGTGTCGGCTTAAGTGCCATAACGAGCGCAACCCCTATCGGTAGTTGCCAGCGGGTCAAGCCGGGAACTCTGCCGAAACTGCCAGCGTAAGCTGCGAGGAAGGCGGGGATGACGTCAAATCAGCACGGCCCTTACGTCCGGGGCGACACACGTGTTACAATGGCCGGTACAGAGGGCAGCTACCTGGTGACAGGATGCGAATCTCCAAAGCCGGTCTCAGTTCGGATCGGAGTCTGCAACTCGACTCCGTGAAGCTGGATTCGCTAGTAATCGCGCATCAGCCACGGCGCGGTGAATACGTTCCCGGGCCTTGTACACACCGCCCGTCAAGCCATGGGAGCCGGAAAGACCTGAAGTCCGTAACCGCAAGGAGCGGCCTAGGGTAGAGCTGGTGACTGGGGCTAAGTCGTAACAAGGTAGCCGTACCGGAAGGTGCGGCTGGAACACCTCCTTTCTGGAGCGCGCTGGGCGCGCGCTGCATCACCTGTAAGAGATCATTCACCACTACTACAGCCTCGGTGCCCTTGGGCACGAGGGTCGCCCGCACGGGCGGATCGCCGCAAGGCGGTTGTGGGGCTTGCAGCCCCAGACTCGGCACTCCCTCTAACGGGGGAATACGATCTTTGACGTTCTTAAGTAAAGCAGAGCAGGCGAGCGCGGGAGCGCTTGCCAAGAGCAAGCAAGAATAGCGAATGCCAAAAGCCGAAAGGTTTTTGGACAAACAAAACTACGGAAGTAGGAAAGGGCGCATGGGGAATGCCTAGGCTCCCGGAGGCGAAGAAGGACGCGGCAAGCTGCGAAAAGTTGCGGGGATTGGCAGGCACGAGTTGATCCGCAAGTATCCGAATGGGGCAACCCACTGTGCTGAAGGCGCAGTATCTCGAGCAATCGAGAAGCGAACCCGGAGAACTGAAACATCTCAGTACCTGGAGGAAGAGAAATCAAACGAGATTCCCTGAGTAGTGGCGAGCGAAAGGGGAAGAGCCCAAACCAGTACCGTTGAGGCGGCGCTGGGGTTGTAGGACCGCCACAAGGGCGGTCGATGGAGAGCAGAACGCGCTGGAAAGCGCGGCGAGAGAGGGTGATAGCCCCGTATGCGAATCCATCGATCGAACAGGCGGTATCCTGAGTAGGGCGGGGCACGTGAAACCCCGTCCGAATCCACGGGGACCACCCCGTAAGGCTAAATACTCCCGGGAGACCGATAGTGAACCAGTACCGTGAGGGAAAGGTGAAAAGCACCCCGAACAGGGGGGTGAAATAGTTCCTGAAACCGTGCGCCTACAAGCGGTCGGAGTCCTGAGCGATTGGGATGACGGCGTGCCTTTTGCATAATGAGCCTACGAGTTGCTCCTCACTGGCAAGGTTAACCGCGTGGACGCGGGGAGCCGAAGCGAAAGCGAGTCCGAACAGGGCGCTAAGTCAGTGGGGGCAGACGCGAAACCTTGCGATCTACCCATGGCCAGGTTGAAGTTTTGGTAACACAAAATGGAGGACCGAACTAGTTTCCGTTGAAAAGGATTTGGATGAGCTGTGGGTAGGGGTGAAAGGCTAATCAAGCTGGGAAATAGCTCGTACTCCCCGAAATGCCTTTAGGGGCAGCCTCGGGTGGACGGTTGCGGAGGTAGAGCTACCGATAGGATGCGAGGGCTTCACCGCCTATCAAATCCTGACGAACTCCGAATGCCGCGACCGATGCCCGGGAGTGAGCCGCTGGGTGCTAAGGTCCAGCGACAAGAGGGAAACAACCCGGACCGCCAGCTAAGGCCCCAAAGCGTACGCTAAGTTGAAGTAACGAGGTGCGGCTGCAGCGACAGCTAGGATGTTGGCTTGGAAGCAGCCATGCATTTAAAGAGTGCGTAACAGCTCACTAGTCGAGCGGCTGCGCGTGGATAATAAGCGGGCATCAAGCGTACCGCCGAAGCTGCGGATTCAGTCCTTAAGTGGACGAGTGGTAGGGGAGCATTCCAGCCGCGCAGAAGCCGGACCGCGAGGTTCGGTGGAGCAGCTGGAAAAGCAAATGTAGGCATGAGTAACGATAATGGGGGCGAGAAACCCCCACGCCGATAGACCTAGGTTTCCTGATCAACGCTAATCGGATCAGGGTTAGGCGGGACCTAAGGGTAAGCCGGGAGGCGAGCTCGATGGACAGCTGGTCAACATTCCAGCCCCGCCGCATGCTGCTACGGAGAGACGAAGGAGTGAAAGGCCCGCCCGGTGACGGAATACCGGGTTAAAGGGGGTAGGTATACGCTGGGGTTAATAGCTCCGGAGTGCCGAGCCCGACAGTACCGCAAGCCCTCGGGCGCGCGGATAGTGGCCCTAAGCAGACTTCCAAGAAAATCTTCTACGCACCAGGCATGCGGCGCTCGTACCGTAAACCGACACAGGTGGTCAAGGAGAGAATCCTGAGGCGCTCGAGTGAATCACGGCCAAGGAACTCGGCAAACTAGTCCTGTAACTTCGGGAAAAAGGACCCCCCCGGCAACGGGGGGCGCAGAGAAATGGCCCAGGCGACTGTTTATCAAAAACACAGGGCTATGCGAAATCGAAAGATGATGTATATGGCCTGACACCTGCCCGGTGCCGGAAGGTTAAGAGGAGACGTCATCTTCGGAGAAGCGTTGAATTGAAGCCCCGGTAAACGGCGGCCGTAACTATAACGGTCCTAAGGTAGCGAAATTCCTTGTCGGGTAAGTTCCGACCTGCACGAATGGTGTAACGATCTGGGCGCTGTCTCAGCCGTGAGCTCGGTGAAATTGTAGTAGCGGTGAAGATGCCGCTTACCCGCAACGGGACGGAAAGACCCCGTGCACCTTCACTGCAACTTAACGTTGGTTCTGGGCAAGAGATGTGTAGGATAGGCCGGAGGCGCCGAAGCGGGTACGCCAGTATTCGTGGAGCCGACGTTGAAATACGGCCCTTCTCTTGTTTGGAGTCTAACCCCTTAACAGGGAGACAGCGTTTGGTGGGTAGTTTGACTGGGGTGGTCGCCTCCAAAAGAGTAACGGAGGCTTCCCAAGGTACCCTCAGCGCGGATGGTAACCGCGCGCAGCGTGCAATGGCATAAGGGTGCTTGACTGTGAGGCCGACAAGCCGAGCAGGGACGAAAGTCGGGCATAGTGATCCGGTGGTTCCGCGTGGAAGGGCCATCGCTCAAAGGATAAAAGGTACGCCGGGGATAACAGGCTGATCGCTCCCAAGAGCTCATATCGACGGAGCGGTTTGGCACCTCGATGTCGGCTCGTCACATCCTGGGGCTGGAGAAGGTCCCAAGGGTTCGGCTGTTCGCCGATTAAAGTGGCACGCGAGCTGGGTTCAGAACGTCGTGAGACAGTTCGGTCCCTATCTGTTGCGGGCGTAGGAGGCTTGAAGGGAGCTGACTCTAGTACGAGAGGACCGAGTTGGACGAACCGCTAGTGTGCCAGTTGTACCGCCAGGTGCACCGCTGGGTAGCTACGTTCGGCCGGGATAAGCGCTGAAAGCATCTAAGCGCGAAGCCCCCCCTAAGATGAGGCCTCCCTTGAGGGGCGTTGGAGACTACGACGTTGATAGGCTGCAGGTGTAAAGCCGGTAACGGCAAAGCCGAGCAGTACTAATACCCCGAACGACTTCCGCGGCTCTTGCGCCGCCTGCTCTGCGAAAGAACGTTAAAATACACGGGTTTAAGCGCCTGTAAACGCTTACGGTGGCTATGGCGGCGGGGTACCACCCCTTCCCATTCCGAACAGGGCCGTTAAGCCCGCCAGCGCCGATGGTACTGCCGCAAGGTGGGAGAGTAGGTCGCCGCCGATCTTCAGTCCCGGTCTCAACAGAGGCCGGGATTTTTTTGTTTATACCGGTAGGAATTTAGGCGTTTAACGGTTTAGGTTTTTAGGAATTTAGGG
>DATMYE010000053.1:0-33830 GCA_035561095.1 Clostridia bacterium
AGTGCGCACACACCAATCATCCGAATTAGGGCGCAGGCCAAGCTGCGCCATAAGATAAGGCACACAAAAAAATACGAGAAAGCAGGGGGTTTGAAATGTCAAACGAAAAGGGAAAACTCGGATTACTTGACAGCACGACCATTTTGATCGGCGGTATGATCGGAAGCGCGATCTTCTCGCTATCGGGCCTCACGATCATGAATGCAGGTCCTGCAGCCATCATTTCGTGGATCGTCGCGGGCATCATCCTGATCGCCTACGGTCTGCAGACGGCAGAGCTCTCCACCATGTATCCGCAGTCGGGCGGTATCTTCGTGTTTCCTGCAAGAGCGCTTGGTAAGACCGAAAAAGCGAGCAAGATCTGGGGCTGGGTCTCGGCATGGGCGTACCTGTTCGGCTGCATCGCTGGCGCGGCATTCTCCGCCATGTACGTTGGCATCTACCTGAGCGTCAGCTTCCCCGCGCTTGGCAGCGTCGGAACGATTATCGCAATCGGCACGGTCATCCTGTGCGGCATCCTGAACGTCGTTGAAATCTCGGCGATGGGCAAGATCAACACGGTGCTGACGGTCGGCCTCGCGATCTCCATGCTGGTCTTTATCGTCACCGGACTTTCCAGCGGCAAGTGGGACGGCTCCGCTCTGATGCCGTTCTTCACACAGGGCCTGGAAGGCACGTTCGGCTTCATGGGCGCAATCCCGATTGCGATGGTCGCGTTTGGCGCAATCGTAGCGGTGTCGTTCATGGTCGGTGAAATCAAGAACCCAAAGAAGACGGTTCCGCAGTCGATGATCATCGCAATGAGCGTCGTGCTCGTGCTCTACATCCTCATGATCGTCACCACGCTGGGCCTCGTGACCGCGGGCTTCCTCCAGCAGAATCCGGGCATGGCGTACATCCCGATGTATGCAGCCGTGTTCACCACGCTCTCCAACCTGCCGTGGCTTGGCTATGTCATCACGATCGCCGCGGTGCTCGCGCTGATCACGACGATTCTCGTCGTTATGGCGCTGGCGGGCCGTGCGCTGCAGGCTTCCGGCGATGCCGGTATCCTGCCCAAGGCGCTTGGCAAAATCAATGACAAGACCAAGGTTCCGGTGAACGCGCAGCTGGTCGTCATCCTCGTGACCGGCATCATCGCGGCGTTCCCGAGCGCAACGAATTTCATCGTCAACTTCGGCTCTCTCTGCAACGCAATCGTGGTCGCGATCATCTGCATCACGGTCATCGCGGCGCGCAAGAAGAACCCCGAAATCACTGATAAGTTCACGGCGCCCGGCGGCAACGCGCTGCCGATCATCACGCTGATCGTGCTGATCGCGGCCTACATCCCCGGCATCCTCCAGGGCGGCTACATGCTCTGGGTCTGGACCGCTGTCTACTTCGTCATCGGCATGGTGATCTACTTCATCAGCCAGGCAAAGAAAAAGGCGTAACTACCTCTTCAATTGATCCCGAAGAGGGTAACGAAAAGGGTATTCTGCGGTGCGGCGTGCCGCAGGATACCCTGAACAAGGAGTAAACAATCATGAAATATGATCTTTGGAACAATGTCAAGCTGGAGAACACCTGCGTCGCGTTCGGCGAATTCGACGGCGTGCACTCCGGGCATCTGGCGGTTGTGGAACGGCTCAAAACCCACGCGCTGCGCGGGATGACGTCCGTCGTCGTTTCGTTCGCGCCGGTGGAAGAAAATCTGCAGGACAAAAAAATCCTTTCGACCGAAGAGGAGAAACAGTATCTGCTTGCCAGGAGAGGGCTGGATGTGATGCTGTCGTACCCCGTCGACAAGGAAGCGTTTTCTCTGAAGCAGTTTGCCCTCGATGTGCTGGTGCGTCAACTTGGAGCAAGGGTTGTCGTCGCGGGTTCGAACTATGAACAGCTCGACCAATTGCGCACCTATGCCGCGGAGTTCGGCTTTGAGCTCGATGTTTGCGACGCGGTGATGTTGGATGGCGCAGCCATATCGGCGGACACGATCAAGGACGATCTTGCCGCAGGACGGCTGGAGCATGCAACCGCGCTGCTCGGACATCCGTATCTGTTTATGGGTACGGTCATGCACGGCAAGGCGCGCGGAAGACTGGTCGGCATGCCGACGGCGAACCTCGGCTACAAGCCCTACAAACAGCTGCCGGTGCACGGCGTGTACGGTACGCTTTCGGATATCGACGGGCATATCGTCAAGGGTCTGACCAACATCGGCAAGCGTCCGTCGGACGACAATTTCGACTATGTGTCCATCGAGACCTTCCTGCTGGACTTCGCGCAGGATCTGTATGACAAGACCATCACGCTGGAGATCCACGTACACATCCGCGGGGTGATCAAGTTCAACAGCCTCGAAGAAGTGAAACAGCAGGTCGATCGGGACATCGTCTCCATCCGGGCATTTCTGGATCGGTACTAAAATTCGCGTATGCACTTTGCCCTAAAGCAATCGCTTCAGTCCTGCTGCGCAACCGTGACGCAGACGGGAAGCCGGGCAAAGCGGTAGAAAGCGCGGATGGTTTCATATGAGCAGCGAATGCCTGAGAGTTCGCTGCTTTTGGCTGAGATTACGGCATTCTGCGGAGAATGCCTGAGAGTTTTCCGCAGATCCGTGCACCACATGGACACCATCGTTGTTTCGACACATCAATTATTCGATGAACAGCATGTATAGCGACGTTCAATCCAGATAGCGGAGAACGAAAATCCCGTTGATGTGTCAAAAGCATCAGAAAAACAGCAAAATGAGAGTAAATTACATCGTCTCGTTGACACAACCAAAAACCGGCCATATAATGAAATATATTAACAATCGAATATTTCACTCTTGGCAAATCGCATCAAGGGAGAGAAACATATGGATCCATATACGTTTGTAAAACAGGAACCTTATAAGCTCTACATCGATGGCGCGTTTGTAGAGTCGGAAACCAAAGAAACATTCGACGTCATCAACCCGGTCAACAATCAACCATTTGCAAAAGCTTATAAAGGAAGAACCGCGGACCTGAACCGCGCGATCGCCGCAGCGCGGCGCGCCTACGACGAAGGCCCGTGGGGAAGGATGTCTGCCAAGGAGCGCAGCAAGCTCCTGCTCAAAGCGGGTCAGCTGCTCGCGGCGAGAGCGGAGGAGTTTGCGGTCATCGAGACGCTGGAGTGCGGAAAGCTCTATATGAGCGCGCTGTACTATGAAGCGCAGATGGCGGTCGACGCGTTCGAGTATTTCGCGGGCAAGGCGCGCTGCCTTGAGGGCAAGGTCGTCCCCTGCGAAGCGGGACACCTCAACTTCGTCCTCTGGCAGCCCTGCGGCGTCGTCGGCGAGATCCTGCCCTGGAACGGCCCGTTCATGATGGGCTGCCAGAAGGTCTGCGCGATCCTCGCCGCCGGAAACACCGTCGTGATCAAGCCCTCCTCTTGGGGTTCGCTGAGCATGATGCTGCTCATGGAAATCTTCCATGACGCGGGATTCCCCGCGGGCGTCGTAAACCTCGTTACCGGCTCCGGCGCCGAGATCGGCGACGCGCTGGTCAAGAGCCCGCTGGTTGACATGGTCTCCATGACCGGCGGCACAGAGACGGGAAAGAACATCATCGGCGTTTCCAAAGACACGGTCAAGGATATCGCCCTGGAACTCGGCGGAAAGAGCCCGAACATCGTGTTCGACGATGTGGATGTGGACGAGGTCGTCAAGTGGGCACGGTTTGGCTTCACGCTCAACTCCGGGCAGGTTTGCGTCTCCGGCACGAGGCTGATCCTGCACAAGAACATCTACGAAGAGTTCCTTACCAAGCTCAAGGCGGAATGTGAAAAGTTCATTCCGGGTGACGGCTTTGACTATATGAAGGGCGTGAACTTCAGCACGCTGATTTCAAAGAGCCATGCGCAGAGCGTCTGGAACTATATCGAGTCCGGCAAGAAGGAAGGCGCGCGCCTGATCACCGGCGGCGTTCCGTACACGGACTCCGAACTCATGAAGGGCAACTTCGTACCGCCGACAGTGTTTGCGGATGTGAAGACGGACATGACCATCTTCCAGGAGGAGATCTTCGGGCCGGTCTTGTGCGTCACCCCCTTCGAGACGGAAGAGGAAGCGCTTGCCATCGCCAACGGTACGGAATACGGCCTCGCGGGCGGCGTGTTCTCCAAGAACATCAAGCGTGCGCTGCGGGTCGCGGAGAAGATCAAGGGCGGGCAGATCTATGTGAACACGTATTTCAGCAAAGCCATGATCGAGTCCCCAGGAACCGGCTGGAAGCAGAGCGGCATCGGCGTCGCCGGCATCCAGAAATACATGATCTCCAAGACCGTGTTTGTCGATTTGATTGACGGGAGTTTGCCGCCCGTGTAAGATTACGGCAAATACAAGGAAACGGGTAGGGTAAACAGGGTTATGGCGGAAAACAAAGACGGGATCAACGTTGGACAAAAACTCAGGAATTTACGGAAAATCCGGGATATTTCGCTGCAGCAGCTTGCGGAAGAGACGGGCATGAGCTATTCCTATCTCTCCGGGCTGGAGAACGAGAAGTATTCGATCTCCATCGTCAATCTGCAGCGGCTCGCGCGATATTTCAACGTGGATTTGATCCAGTTTCTGGATACGCGGGACGTCGACACGATCGTGGTTCGAAAAGGCGAAGAGCAGAACCACTTGGCAGCCGACGGCATCTTCTACAACGTGATTACCTCCAACCGGGGCAAGAATTTACAGGTCAGCCAGGTTACCCTGCCGCCCAATGCGCCTTCGGAGCGCAACATTCACAAGCACAACAAAGGACAGGAGCTCATCATCGCCATGGAGGGCGAGGTGATTGTGATGGTCGAAAGCAGCCGCTATCAGCTGCACGAAGGCGATCTCGTGATCTTCGACTCCGACGTGGAGCACTGCATTTTTACCGAAGAGACCGGCGCGAAGATTTTGATCGTGTCCAGCCCGCCATACGGGCGCGCGTCGGTTCCCGGCGAGACGGAAGCGCGATAACAACGCAGCCGATCAGCCGGAAGAAATCCTGATACAAAGGAGGAGTTGTTTTGGCACTCTTACGAGCAGTTCATTATATCAACCAGTTTTACGCGGGCCTTGGCGGAGAGACCATGGCGGACGTCGGCTTGTCCGTTTCGGATGAGAAGAAAGGCCCCGCCATCGGACTGGAGAAGCTTTGGAACGGCGAGATGGAAGTCGTGAAGATCATCGTCTGCGGTGATAACTTCATCAACAACGACGAGAACTTCGCAGCCGCGTCCGCCGAGATCAAGGCGCTTCTTGAAGAACTCAAGCCCGATGTCTTTGTCGCGGGCCCCGCATTCAACGCGGGCCGCTATGGCGTCGCCTGCGCGCGCGTGTGCGACTTCGTCCGCCGCGAGCTCGGTATTCCGAGCGTGACCGCGATGTGGCACGAAAACCCCGCCGTTGCGATGTACGTCAAAGATAACTACATCGTCTCCACGACCGAGACCGCGGCAGGCATGTCCAAATCGCTTCCGCAGCTCGCGAAGCTCGCACTCAAGCTCGCAAAGCATGAGCCCATCCTTGCTGCGCGGTTTGAAGGATACCTGCCGACGGGGCACCGCTATAACGAATACCATGAGCAGACCGGTGCGGAGCGCGTAACCGCGATGCTCCTCAACAAGCTCTACAAGCGTCCGTTTACCACCGAAGTGCCGCTCCGCGGCTTCGAGGTGGTTCCGCCCGCGCCGAAGATCGCCAGCATCAAGGACGCGACCATCGCGCTCATCACCACCGGCGGCCTCGTTCCGGTCGGCAATCCGGACAAGCTTCGTCAGTCGTTCTCCGTCACATACGGAAAATACGACATCGAGGGCGTGGACGAGCTCAAGAAGGGCGTTTACGAATCCATTCACGGCGGATATGACACGACGGATGCGAGCAATGATCCGCACCGCCTGATTCCGCTGGATATGCTGCGCGCGCTGGAGCGCGAGGGCATCATCAAGGGGATCTACAAGTATTTCCTATCCACTTGCGGCGTCGGTACCAACATCGAGAGCAGCAAGGACATCGGAAGGAGAATGGTTGCCGACCTGAAGCATTCGGAGATCAGCGCGGCAATCCTGACCTCCACCTGAGGGACCTGCACTCGTTGCTGCGCAACGATCGCCAAAGAATTGGACCGCGCGGGCATCCCCAATGTGCTCGTCACGGCCTTTACCTCCATCGCCTATAACGTAGGCGCAAACCGCATCGTGTTCGGCGGCGACTTTACCGCGCCGGCCGGAGACCCGAGCCTGCCTCTCGAGCGGGAAAAGGCATATCGCCGCAAGATTCTCGAAAAATCTCTCGACGCGTTGACACAGGATGTGGTAGCACCCGTCGTGTTTACGGTCAACGAGAGCAAGGAGGGCGTGTGATATGCAGCTGACAAGGCAGTATTATCGCGTGGACGACGTCGTCTGGGGCGGCAAAACCTCCTACGAAAACCACGTGCTGACACTCAACAAAGAAGACCTGCGCGATCAGGTCAAGGGCTTGTTCAAGGCCGTTTCGGATGTCGATTTCGACGTCGTCAAGCCCGGTGAAAACGCGCGCATCATCCGTCTTTTAGATACGCTCCAGCCGATGGTAAAGACCGCGGGCAAGGGCAAGCAATATTCCGGCTTTTTCGGCGGCGCGCTGACGGTCGGAGACGGCACAACCAACCTGCTGTCCGGACTGACCGTCATGGAGAGCGCGGCGCTTCCCTGGGACACATCCAGCGCGAGCAGCGGATTGTTATACCCGCGCGATGCGATTCTGGATATGCAGGGACCCATCGCGGGATTCACGCCCTTTGACAAGACGATCAATCTGGTGATTCTGTATTCGCTCGCGGAGAACAAGTCGTCCATCGAGTACGACAACGACATCCGCCTGATCGGCATCAGGATCGCGACGTATCTCGCGACGCTCACGCAGGACTTGGAGCCGGACGAATCCACACTGTATTCCATCGACGAGGTCAATCCGGAGCTGCCGAACGTCGTATTGGTCTGGCAGTGCCAGAATCAGGGCCCATATGCCAACACCTATCTCTACGGGCAGAGCATCGACAATCTGGTACCCACGCTGCTGCACCCCAACGAGATGCTGGATGGCTGCGTGGTCAGCGGAAACTACGTCTGGCCCGCGTTCAAGGTGCCGACGTATCTGCACACGAACCATCCCATCCTGCTGGAGCTCTACAAAAACCACGGCAAGACGATCAATTTCCGCGGCGTGATCTTCTGCCGCAGCCACAATCCCAGCAACTGGCACAAGGAGCGCTGCGCCAACTTCAACATCAAGCTCGCGCAGTATCTGGGTGCAAACGGCCTCATCATGGCCTGGGAAGGCGGCGGAAACGCGGCGGTGGACGGCATGCTGACCATCCAGTGCGCGGAACAGAGCGGCATCAAGGCCTCGACGATCACCTTCGAGTTCGGCGGAGCGGACGGCACCGAAGGCGTGCTGCTCGTGGACGACGTGCCGGAAGCAAACGCGGTCGTCAGCGGCGGTTCGATCGAAAAGCACTACCTGATTCCGGATGTAGAGCGTGTGGTTGGCGGCGATGTGCTGCGCCTGAACAAGGAGTCCGGCGGCTATTTCCCGCCCTCGGACAAGGCGATCGAGTTTGACACCACAACGCATTTCTACCTCTCCGGCAACCAGTCCGGCCACGGCACACTCTTCGGAGAATCCTACTGACGCGTGTCAAAGAACGGGTAACACATGGAAAGCATTTACGATGTGATCATCCTCGGCGCGGGCCCCGCGGGGCTGTCTGCCGGACTCTACGCAGGCCGCTCTCGGCTCAAAACGCTGATCATCGAGAAGCTCGCGCCGGGCGGCCAGATCGCCATCACGGACGAGATCGAAAACTATCCCGGCAGCGTGGAGCACGAAACAGGGCCCTCGCTGGTCAAGCGGATGGCGGAGCAGGCGAAGAAATTCGGCGCAGAGTTCATCAGCGACACCGTGCTTTCGGTCGAACTGGGCGGGGACGTCAAACAAATCCGCTGCGCCGACGGCGAATACCGCGCAAAGACGGTAATCGCCGCAACGGGCGTGGTACACAAGCCCATCGGCTGCATCGGCGAAAAGGAACTCACGGGAAAAGGTATTTCCTATTGCGCAACGTGTGACGCGGCCTTTTTCGAAGGGCTGGAGGTCTACGTGGTCGGCGGCGGTGACGCCGCGGTGGAGGAGGCGCTGTACCTAACGCGGTTTGCCAGAAGCGTCACCCTTATCCATCGCAGAGACCAGCTCCGCGCGGCAAAGTCGATCCAGCAAAAGGCGTTTGCAAACGAAAAGATGCACTTTTTCTGGGACACGGTCGTGGAGGAGCTGCGCGGCGACGGCTTGCTGGAATCGATGATCCTCAGAAACGTCAAGACCGGCGAGCGGCGCGAGATAGTCGCGGATGAGGACGACGGCACATTCGGCGTGTTCGTGTTTGTGGGCTTTGAGCCCGCGGGCGCGCTGTTTGAAGGTCAGCTCACGATGAAAAACGGCTATCTTGTCACCGACGACGACATGAAGACGAATCTGCCCGGCGTGTTCGCGGCGGGAGACATCCGCGTCAAGAGCCTGCGGCAGGTGGTCACCGCCGTTTCCGACGGCGCAATTGCCGCCGTACAGGCGGAACGATATTTGGAAGGGCTTTGATCGGCCCGGGGAGAAAACAATGATCGATCTGGACAAAGAAAACTTCGAATCGGAAGTATTGCAGGCGCAAGGGCCCGTTCTCGTGGATTTTTACTCGGACGGCTGCGTGCCCTGCCAGGCGCTGACGCCGCATATCCACGGCTTTGAGGAGAAGTACGGCGGCAAGCTCAAGTTCACGTCGCTGAACATCACCAAAGCGCGCAGGCTTGCCATCGCACAAAAGGTGCTGGGGCTTCCGGTCGTCGCGATTTATTCCGGCGCGGAGAAGATCGACGAGCTGGTCAAGGACGACGCAACGCCCGAAAACATCGAAGCGATGATTCAGAAACACGTTTCCTGATCCGGCGCGAAATCGTCGTACCGGTTGAACATCCAAACCAAAGAAAGGAGAACGATGCGTATGCTGAAAGGCGCAAAAGTTGTCGTCATCGGCGATCGTGACGGCATTCCGGGACCCGCAATCGAAGAATGCGTTCGCTCCGCGGGCGCAGAAGTCGTATTCTCGTCGACCGAATGCTTTGTCTGAACCGCCGCTGGCGCAATGGATCTTGAGAACCAGAAGAGGGTAAAGGAACTGTCCGAACAGTACGGCGCGGAGAACATGGTCATCGTGCTCGGTGCAGCCGAGAGCGAGGCCGCGGGATTGGCAGCCGAAACCGTGACAGCCGGAGACCCCACGTTCGCGGGTCCATTGACAGGAGTCTCTTTGGGACTCAGAGTGTATCACATCTGCGAAGACGAAATGAAAGCGGAAGTCGCAGAACAGGTGTATGACGATCAGGTGAGCATGATGGAAATGGTTCTTGATGTGGACAGCATCAGGAAAGAGATGTCGGCCATCCGTTCGGAATACTGCAAATTTTAGGCAAGCAAATGATGATATGGGAGGGATCTTTCATATCATCGTTTTTTCTCAGCATGGTTTCATCAGTGTGAAAGCGGGTAAAGGCAATGAACAGTGTAATCAAGGCAACGGGATACGTCCTCGTGCATTCGCCGGATATGCTGGTGCACAACGGCACGACGCAGACCACCGAGCGGGCGAACAACGCGGAGTCGGAGTACCTCAGGCAGCTGCCGCAGTATCTGCGCAGCTATCAAGAGGCGGTGGCCTATCTGCCGAACCAGACATATATCGGCAACCTCACGCCGGAGGCTCTGGCTGCGGTCGAGCAGCCGTGGTACGATAAACCTATGGCGAACGCGCAGCGCTTTGGTACATTCGGCGAGATCATGCCGCAGGATGAGTTCTTGCTGCTGCTGCAGGCGAGCGACGTGTTTGACCTCGTGCGCCTTTCCTCGCACTTTGTTTCAGCGGTCAAGCCGCGGCTGAGCACGCACCCGCTGATCGGGGAGGACATCCTCTCAAAGATCAAGGACGGCGTGGAACCGGAGTCGATTGAAAAAGCAGTCAACGCGGAGCACGCGGAGCCGCTCTATCACGACGGCGCGCTGGTTGGCTACGTCCGCCGCGCGCACGACTTTGACCCGAACCTTTCCGCACACACGATGCTTGAAAACCTCGTCTCAAAGGCGAGCTCCGTGCTCGCGCTGCTGCATCTGGTGCAGCAGGCAAAGATCGAGAAAAGCGCAGTATCCTACGTGATCGACTGCTCGGAGGAAGCCTGCGGGGATATGAACCAGCGCGGCGGCGGCAACTTTGCCAAAGCCGCGGCGGAGATCGCGGGGCTGACAAACGCGACGGGCTGCGATATCCGCGCGTTCTGTGCGGCGCCCGCACATGCGATCATTCTCGCAGCGTCGATGGTGACCGCAGGCGTCTACGAAAACGTCGTCGTTACCGCGGGCGGCTGCACGGCAAAGCTCGGCATGAACGGCAAGGATCATGTCAAGAAGGGCATCCCGCTGCTGGAGGATGTGCTTGGCGGCTTTGCCGTGCTGGTGAGCAAAAACGACGGTGTCAGCCCGGAGATCGATACCAATCTGTGCGGCAGGCACACGGTCGGCACCGGATCCTCGCCGCAGAATGTGATTACGTCGCTCGTGACCGATCCGCTCGATCGCGCGGGCTTACGGATCACCGATATCGACAAATTCAGCGTGGAGATGCAAAATCCGGACGTCACGAAACCCGCCGGCGCGGGGGATGTGCCGCTCGCCAACTATAAGATGATCGCGGCGCTCGCGGTCAAGAGAAACGAGATCGAGCGCGATGCAATCGGCGCGTTTGTCGAGCGGCATGGCATGGTCGGCTGGGCGCCGACGCAGGGGCACATCCCCTCCGGCGTGCCGTATCTCGGCTTTGCGCGGCAGGAGATTCTGGCGGGCAAGGTGCAAAGAGCCATGATCATCGGCAAAGGCAGTTTGTTTTTAGGCAGAATGACCAATCTGTTTGACGGCGTGTCCTTCGTGATCCGCAAGAACAGCGGCGCGCAGGAGGAAAACACGGTTACGCAGAAGCAGATACAGGGAATGATCGCAAAGGCGATGCGCGAATTCGCGGAGAACCTGATGCGGGAACAGAGGTGAGGCGCATGGCGAATCCATCGGTCGAACAGATGATCGCGCAGACGTTTCTTGAGCTGGCAGACAGCCTGGTGCGGGGCGAAAATGCGCCGCGCGTGCGCATCGCGCTGACGGGGATCGGTAGCGAACACGGCGAAGAAACCGTGCTGGAAGGTGCGCTCACCGCGCAGAAAAAGGGCATACATGTCGTCTACATCGGCGACAAAGCGCAGAATGAGCTCGAATGCGTCTATGCCGGAACGGAGCAGGAGGCCCATGCGCGCATGGAGGAGCTGCTTGAGCAGAAGCTGGTCGACGGCGCCGTGACCATGCACTATCCCTTCCCGATCGGCGTCGCGACGGTCGGTCGCGTGCCGACGCCCGGCAGGGGCAGAGAGGTCTATTTAGCGACCACGACCGGCACTGCGGCCACCCGCCGCGTCGACGCGCTGGTTCGCAATACGGTGCTCGGCATCGCCGCGGCAAAAGCCTGCGGCATCGCCCGCCCGACGGTCGGGCTACTCAATCTGGATGGCGCAAGGCAAGCGGAGGCCGCGCTGCGCCAGCTCCGGCAGAACGGATATGACATCGAGTTTGCAGAATCCTGCCGCGCGGACGGTGGATGCGTGCTGCGCGGAAACGACCTGCTCTCCGGCGTTTGCGACGTCATGGTCTGCGATTCGCTGACAGGCAATATCCTGCAGAAAATGCTTTCTTCGTTTACGACAGGCGGCGGATACGAATCCGTCGGCTCCGGCTACGGCCCGGGGCTTGGCGAAGGCTTTGATAAGCTCGTCATGATCGTCTCGCGCGCATCGGGCGCGCCCGTCATCGCGGGTGCTCTGGAATACGCGGCGCAGCTCGTCGCGGGGAATTATCTCGACGTGCTGAAACAGGAGTTTGCGCGGGCAAACCGTGCCGGGCTTTCGCTTTTCGCGGAGCGCCGCGCCGAACCCACAGAAGAAATGGTCTCCGCGCCTGCAAAACAGATCGTGACGCATGAGATCACGGGCGTCGAGGTTACGGACGTGGAGGATGCGGTGCGGACGCTCTGGAAGGGCGGCATCTACGCGGAAAGCGGCATGGGATGCACAGGGCCTGTGATTCTTGTTGCGGAAGAGAAAGCGGAAGTTGCGGAAGCATCGCTTCGCGCAGGCGGCTGGCTGGCATAATCTCACGAAGTCTGCGAATGCGCGCAAGAGAAAAGAACGGAGAGACGAATGAAGCACGCGGAACTGCTGCGGAAAATCCCGAAGGTGGACGCCGTCATCGGCTGGATGACGGAAGCGGATGCCATTCATACGCCGCCGCTGCCTCTGGAAACAGAGGCGATTCAGGAGACGCTTGGCTTTTTGCGCGACGAAATCCTCTCCGGCGTGCGGCAGTCGCTGCCGGCAAAAGAGGAGCTGATCGCGCTCGTGCGGTATCGCCTGCAGCGGAAGACAAGGCCGAACCTCAGGCGCGTGATCAACGCGACCGGAATCGTGCTGCACACAAACCTCGGCAGGGCGCTACTTGGCGAACGCGCGGTTCACGCGCTCGTGGATGTGGCGCAGAGCTACTCCAACCTGGAATACGATATCGAACAGCGCACGCGCGGAAGCCGCCACGCGCTGGTGGAAGAGCTCATCACAAAGCTGACGGGCGCGGAGAGCGCGATGGTCGTCAACAACAACGCTGCCGCCATGCTGCTGATTTTGAATACGATCGCAAAGGAACGCAAGGTGGTTATCTCCCGCGGGGAGCTTGTCGAGATCGGCGCGTCGTTCCGGATTCCGGCGATCATCGAACAGAGCGGGGCGCTTCTTTCCGAAGTCGGCACGACCAACAAGACACATTTGAGCGATTTTGAGCGCGCGATCGACCCGAGCCAGACCGCGGCGCTATTGAAGGTACACACCAGCAACTTCCGCATCGTCGGGTTTTCCGAAACGCCGTCCATTCGCGAACTGGCCGATCTCGGAAAGCGCACGGGGCTTCCGGTGATCTATGACGCGGGCAGCGGCATGATGACCGACCTGCAGAAGTACGGCATTCAGGACGAGCCGCTCGTGCCGCAGTGCGTGGCCGACGGGGCGGACATCGTCTGCTTCAGCGGAGACAAGCTGCTCGGAGGCCCGCAGGCAGGCGTGATCGTGGGAAGAAAACCGCTGATCGACGCCATGAAGAAAAACCAGCTCGCCCGCGCGTTGAGAATCGACAAGCTCACGCTTGCCGCGCTGGAAGCGACACTCCGCGCGTATCTGGATGGCACCGCGGAAGAGGAAATCCCCACGCTGCGCATGATTTCGGAGCATTGGGACATCCTCGCGGATCGCGCGAACGAGCTCGCCAAATCGATCCGCGCGTATGCGCCGGACTGCGCGGTGGAGGTCGTGGAGGAATGCGGACAGGTCGGCGGCGGCGCGGTGCCGGGGCAGATGCTGCCTTCGTATATTGTAGCTCTTCAACCAAAGCGCATCTCCGTCGACGAGCTGGAGAAACGGCTTCGCCTCGGCGAACCGCCGATCATTGCGCGCATCTCCAAGGACAGGCTGCTTCTGGATGTGCGCACCCTGCGCGAGCCGGATGCGCGGATCATCTCAGAACGCCTGAAGGTATGCCTTTGTGAAACATTTAACGGGAACCCGTTGACCGGAGGAGCGGAATGAACCACAGCATCATCGGCACGGCGGGTCACGTCGACCACGGCAAGACATGCCTCGTCAAGGCGCTGACCGGAATCGACACCGACCGGCTGGAGGAAGAGAAAAAGCGCGGCATCACCATTGAGCTGGGCTTTGCTTACCTGACGCTGCCGGACGGCAGCCGCGCGGGCATCATCGACGTGCCCGGTCATGAACGCTTCATCAAAAACATGCTCGCGGGCGCGGGAGGGATCGATCTTGCGCTGCTGGTGATTGCCGCGGACGAGGGCGTGATGCCGCAGACGCGTGAACACCTCGGCATTCTTTCGATGCTGGATATCAAGAGCGGAATTGTCGCGCTCACCAAGAGTGATCTTGTGGAGCCGGACTGGCTCGAGTTCGTGACGGAGGATGTACGCGCGGAGCTAAAAGGAACCTTCCTGCAGGACGCCCCGATCATCCCCGTTTCGTCGGCGACGGGCGCGGGGATCGAAACGCTGCGCGCGGAACTGATCCGCCGGATTCAGCAGGTGAAGCCGAAAGACGTTGAAACCAGTTTCCGCATGCCGGTCGACCGCGTATTTACGGTCAAGGGCTTCGGCACGGTGGTCACGGGCACGCTGATCGAGGGCACGCTCCGCGTCGGCGACGCCGTGACGGTCTATCCAAATAGCGCGTCATCCAAGGTGCGAAACCTGCAGGTGCACGGACAGGATGTCGAGGAGGCTTTCGCCGGACAGCGCGTGGCAGTCAATCTCGCCGCGATGAAGAAGGACGAGGTGGATCGCGGCGATACGCTCGCAAAATCAGGCTCCATGGAACCTTCCATGATGCTGGATGTGAAGCTGAACGTCTTTTCCGATTCGCCACGCGAGATCGAAAACGGGTCGGTGCTGCATCTCTATCACGGCACAAGAAATACGCTTTGCAAAACGATTTTACTGGACAGAGACGTGCTGAAACCCGGCGAAAGCTGCTACGCGCAGCTGCGCTTGAGCGAACAGATCGCGGTCAAATCCGGTGATCGATATATCGTCCGGTTCTACTCCCCGATTGAAACCATCGGCGGCGGGGAGATTTTAGAGAGCAATCCCGTCAAGCAGAAACGCTTTCAACAGGAGACGCTCGACCGTCTTGCGATCAAGGAATATGGTTCTTCCGCCGAAAAGACGCTGCTTGCGTTGCTGGAAAATAGTCCGAAGTTCATCAAGCTCGATGAGCTTGCAAAGAAACGCTCTGTCCATCTAGAGCAGTTGCTGCGGGAGCTGGAGCAGGACGTCGATCCGGCTCTGCTGGTTCGGATCACGGATCAGCTCGTGCTGCACGCCGGATACTGGCAGGCGCTCAAAACAAAGTTGCAAGAGCTCATGGAGGCGTATCACGTCAAGAACCCGCTGCAGGCGGGCATCCGCCTCGACGAGCTGAAGCAGAGGCTGCTGCCGGACTGCGAGCCCGCGGTCGCGGACGCTGTCCTTGCGCGCTTTGCGCAGGAGGGGACGTTGCGGATCGAGCGGCAGCGCGCGGCGCTTGCGGGCTTTACCGTCCGCCTTAGCCCGGAGCAACGGCGGCTCTCGGACGAGATTGAGTCGCTCTACCGCGAATCCGGCGTGACCGTGCCGGAGCTGGATGAACTTCTCGCACGGTATCCGAATCAAGCGCCGTCGGTCAAGCAGGTGCTCCAGATGCTGATGGATCAGGGTACGCTTTTGAACATATCCGCCGAGCTGTATCTGCATCGAGAGGCGTTTCTGCTCGCGCTGGACGAAATGGAGAAGATACAATCCGAGTGCGGCGTGATCTCGCTGGGAGACTTTCGGGATCGGGTCGGCACCTCGCGCAAATATGCTCTGCCGATTCTCACGTACTGCGATAACCGGAAACTGACGCGGCGGACGGAAGACCTGCGCAAACTTGATCCTGCGGGTGTACAGCGCTTCCGTGAGATGGTATAATAATATTCGATCAATGAGATGTTCTTGGGAGTAGATGGGTGCTGGTGTGCCCGCTGGTCTTCAAAACCAGTTGAAGTAGTGAATAGCTGCTTTGGTGGGTTCGATTCCCACATATTCCCGCCAGAAAATGCTCGGAAAGCCTCTGAATACAAGGCTTTCCGATTTTTTGTGAAGGATAACGCTTTCCTGATGAAAGCAGACCAAAGGAAGACGGTCTGTGCGCGAAAAAACAAATTTATTTTTATGTTGACAAAAAAATAAGAGATCATTATATTATCAGTAGAACAAAATATGGAAGCAAGGCTATATTGAGGTGGGGTAACAGATCTCAGGGTTACCTGGCAGCTTTTCACAGGCTCGCGACGAGTAGCCTCTTGCAAAGAAACGGTGGCATGCCGATTACGGTGTCGGTATGCGACTTATGCAGGGGGAAATACAGGTCGGGAGTTTTTTCTTTTTCCATCCGGCCCGTACACCTTGGCGCAGCGGGAACAACGCATTTTCACCTACCATCGAGCAAATCACACAACGGCACAGCATATCATACGTAACTGACGAACGATCAGGATCGACCGGACAACTGAAACACCAAGAGAAGACTTCGAAAACGGAACATCTGAACATTGCCGGCAAACGGAAATCCGCAAAGAGGCGGAACACCGAAAAGGGGCGGCTGTTATTCGGGTTAGTTTCGTGCACGAATCATTACGCAATGAGGGAGAACATGCATGAGATATCGCATTGGCGTCGACATCGGAGGAACCTTTACGGACTGCGTCGTCATCACGGACGCGGGTTCGATCTATACGTTTAAAGAACTGTCCACACCGGAAGATCAGTCGATCGGCCTGTATCACGTCATCGAAAAAGCGGCTCTGTTTTTCAAGATGGATCTGCGCACATTCTTAGGCGGGGCCGATCTGTTTGTGCACGGCACAACGGTTGCGACGAACACGCTTCTGACGGGAACGGGCGCAAAAACCGGCCTGATTCTGACCAAGGGCTTCCGGGATACCATCGAGATGCGCCGCGCGCACAAGGACAATATCTGGGATCTGTTTCTGCGTGCAGCCCCGCCGCTGGTTCCGCGCTATCTGCGCCGCGGTGTCACAGAACGGCTGGACTATCTCGGCCGCGTCGTGACCGAACTCGACGAACAGGAAGTCGTCGATATCTGCGCGGACTTCCGCCGGGAGGACGTGAAGGCGGTTGCCATCTGCACGCTGTTTTCCTACCTGAACGACGACCACGAGAAGCGCATTCAGGCGATTGTCGAGCGCGAGCTGCCCGGCGTGTTCGTCTCCCGCTCGTCCGAGGTGCTGCCGCAGGTGCGCGAATACGAGCGCTCCTCCACAACCGTGGCGAACGCTTATGTCGGCCCGAAGCTCACGGTGTATCTGACCAATCTTGAACAGAAGCTCAAGGGCGACGGATTGGAGAAAGCATTCTACGTCGTGGCGTCCAACGGCGGCATGATGACGGCCGAAACCGCCATCCGGCACGCTTCCGCAACCTTGCTTTCCGGTCCTGCCGCCGGCGCAACGGGCGCGATCTTCTTTGCGAAGCTGACTGACAACCGCAACCTGATCCTGATGGACATGGGCGGCACGAGCTTTGACGTCTCTTTGATCAACGACGCGACGGTAACGCTCTCGACCGAGGGCGAAATCGCGGGTTACCGCGTGGCAAAGCCCATGATCGATATCCACACCATCGGCGCGGGCGGCGGATCCATCGCCTGGATCGATGAATGGGGCATGCTCAACGTCGGCCCCGAATCCGCGTATTCCTATCCCGGCCCTGTTTGCTATGACCGCGGCGGCGAAAAACCCGCTGTGACCGACGCAAACCTGCTGCTGGGTTATCTCAATAAAGACTTCTTTCTTGGCGGCGAAATGCAGATCAACTACGATAAATGCCGCCGCATGATGGAGGAAAAGATCGCAACACCGCTCGGCATGTCGGTGGAAGAAGCGGCTTGCGGCGTGTTCCAGATCGTCAACCAGAACATGGCGGACGCGACCAAGGTCGTCTCCGTGCAAAAGGGATTCGACCCGCGCGAATTCGCGCTGGTCAGCGCGGGCGGCGCGTGCTCCATCCACGCCTGCAAGATCGCGGAAGAAGTCGGCTCCGCCTGCGTCATCGTGCCGAAGGCCGCGTCGGTCTTCTGCGCGCTGGGTATGCTGGAGTCCGATATCCGGCTGGATAACGTACGCAGCTTCGTCGGTACGATTCCGGGGCTTGATCTCGGCGCATTCAACGCCTGCATCCGCGAAGCGGAGACGGACGCGATGGAGCAGCTTGCCAAAGAGGGCGTCCGGAAGGAAGAATCGTCGCTGGAGCGCTATCTCGATATCCGCTATTGCGGTCAGCACCACGAGGTGACCGTTCCGATCGCAGGGAACTGCGAAATCGGCGCGGAGCACGTCGAGGAGATTGCAAACGCGTTCCACGCGGCGCATGAGCGGCTCTACAGCTACTGCACGCCGGAGACGCCGATCGAGATCATCAACCTGCGTGTCACCGCGGTGGGTCACGTCGAGAAAACCGGGCTTGAGACGATGTCAGGTTCCGGCGAACCCGTGGAATCGGCCATCAAGAATACGCGCAAGCTGTATTTTCAGGAGTATAAGGGTTGGAAGGACGTTCCGGTCTACGACCGCAATAAGATGTTCACCGGACACACGATTTCCGGGCCTGCCGTCATCGAGGAGCGCATCACAACCATCGTCGTGCATCCGGGCTGGAACGCCCGCATCGACGAGTTTGCAAACGTCGTTATGGAGATGAAATAAATGGCTATGAATCAAATGACGAATGAAAAAAAGAAAGAGTTTGAAGGCGCGAAAGACCCGATCACATTCGCGGTCATCTACAATCGCCTCTTGACCATCAACCGCGAGATGGGCATCACCATGGTCAACACCTCCATCTCGCCGATCTTTGCGGAAACGCACGACTTCTCCTGCGCCATCTGCGACTGGGACTGCCGCATCGTCTCGCAGGTGGACGGCGTGCCGTCTCACACCGCGTCCGCGATGGAGTCCGTCAAGGCGGTCGTCGCGTACTTCGGCGAGGATATCCACGAAGGCGACGTGTTCGTGCTCAACGATCCCTACATGGGCGGCACGCACCTGCAGGACGTTACCATCATGAAGCCCGTGTTTTTCAACGGGCGCATGCAGTTCATCTCCATCAACCGCGCGCATCACGGCGATGTCGGCGGCATGGAAGCGGGCTCCTATTGCCCGAACGCAACGGAACTCTTCCACGAGGGCATCCGCATCCCGCCGGTGCGCATCTATAAGGACAACAAGCCCCTGCAGGATGTCATCAACATGATCCGCATCAACACCCGCATGCCGGACGCCATCTGGGTCGATATGAAGGCGCAGGTCGCCTCCTGCAACGTCGGCGAAAAACGCATTCTGGAGATGATGGAGAAGTACGGCGAGGAGAAGACCAGAGAGACCATCGAGGACATCCATCTCTACGCGGAAAACCGCATGCGCAGCGA
The DNA here is from genome assembly GCA_035561095.1 of Clostridia bacterium. Classification (GTDB taxonomy): domain Bacteria; phylum Bacillota; class Clostridia; order Christensenellales; family CAG-138; genus UBA7703. Next base: position 19,195 of record DATMYE010000053.1, read on the forward strand.
GATCAAGAAGCTGCCGGACGGCGTCTATTACGGACACTCCACGCTCGACGGGGACGGACTTGTGGACGAGCCCATCGAGATCAAGGTCAAGATCACGATTCAGGGCGACGAAGCGCTGGTCGATTTCGAGGGCTCCAGCCCGCAGGTCAAAGGGCCTTCCAACTCGCCGAAAGCGAACACGGATACCTGCGTATATGTCGCGTTCCTGACCACCGTGACCACGCCGGATATCCCGCATAACGAGGGCGTCTACCGACCCATCACGATCACCGCTCCCGAAGGCAGCGTGGTCAACTCCGACTTTCCCGCTCCCGTGGCATACTGCACGCTGGATACCGCCTGCGCGATTCTCGAAGCCTGCTGGATGGCGCTGTCGGAGATTCTGCCGGGTCGTGTGCCCGCGGGTTGGAGCCGCTGGAACGGCCCCGCGATCACGGGCGTCGATCCCAGAAACGACAACTTCTACGTCATGTTCGGGTTCAACGGCTTCGGTGGCGCGGGCGGCGCGCGCGGCATGGACGGGCGGCACTATATCGGAGACGGCATCGATCTCGGCGGCTTGATTGCGCCGAATGTCGAGACCAACGAGGTAGACTATCCCCATATCACGGAGTTTAACGAGTTCACGACCGACAGCTGCGGCGCGGGCGAATACCGCGGCGGCTGCGGCGCGCAATACCGCATCCGCTTCTACGACGGCGCGGAGACCGACCTGATCATGTTCGGCGACGGGCGCGAACACGCACCTTACGGCCTCTTTGACGGAAAAGAAGGCTCGCGCAACATGGCGTATCTCAACGAAGGGATGGAAGGCGAGGAGCTGCTTCCGTCCAAAGGCGTCTCCCATGTCAGCGGCGCGGGCACGTTTTCGAGCTATCCTTCCGGCGGCGGCGGCTGGGGCAACCCGAAGAAGCGCCCGGCGGAGACGGTCGCGCTGGACGCGAAGAACGGCTATATCTCCTGTTCGAGCGCGAAAGAGATCTATGGCGTTGCGCTGAAAGAGGATTTCACCGTTGACGAAGCAAAGACCAAAGCGCTGCGCGGCTGAAAAACCGGAGGAAAGCGAATGAACATTCAAAACGTTTGTATTCTCGGCGCCGGAAACGGCGGATATATGAGCGCGGTCGATATGAGCGGCTACCACGGCTATGCGGTTTCGATCTATGAAACCGTGCCCGGAAAGCTCGATGAGGCGAAGAAATCCGGACAGATCGAGCTGATGGACATCGACAGTAACCCCGTCGGCGTCATAGGAAAAGTTCGCGTGTGCGACAGCGCAGCGGAGGCGGTCGCGGGCGCTGACGTGATTTTAAACCCCGTTCCCTTCTTTGCGGTCAAGAATTATGCGGAGCTTGCCGCGCCATACCTCAAGGATGGTCAGGTCGTGGTATGTCTCGGCAAAGGCGGCGCGTCGCTGGTCTGGCGTAAAGCGCTGGACGACTGCGGCAACCGCGCGCGGGTTTATCTTGCGGATTGCAACACGCTGCCATACGGCGCGTCCCGTCTCAACGGCACGCAGGTGCGACTGGAAGCGCGGACGAAGAACCTGATGTTTGCGTGTTTCCCGTCCAAGGACATGGACTTCGTCTGGGAAATTCTCAAGACGCTGTACCCGAAGGAATATGGCTACGAGCTGCGGCGCGGCGCAAACGTCATCGATACGCTGCTCGTGGACTACAACGCGATCACCCACACGCCGCCGATGATCTGCAACGCCGCCGTTATCGACAGCGGGGACAAGGATTTCCATCTCTTCGGCGTCAAGGAAAACCCGAAGCCCGTGGTCAACCTGATCGAAGGCATCGACCGCGAGCGCATGGCGATCGGCGAAAAGCTCGGCATGAAGCAGTACACGCTGGAGGAAGAGATCCTCATGGTGCGCTGGAACCGCGATGATGTGAACTATGTGCTGCCCATCTATGAGGCAATCCACACGCCCTTCTTAGAGGTTTGCGAAGGGCCGTTTACGCTCAATACGCGCCATCTGACGGAGGATATCCCGTACGGGCTCGTGACCTATTCCTCGCTCGGCAAGCTCCTCGACGTGCCGACGCCTGTGTGCGACGCGGTGATCACCGTTTCGGAACGGCTGCTCGACCGCGACTTCCACACCAAAGATTGCCGCACGATTCGCGAGCTGGGGCTGCAGGAGAACTGGTCGGTCGACCAGATCAAGCGGTACCTTTACGAAGGAACGGCAGATTAAAGCATTCAATATTTCAATATAAAAAGAGATCAAGGAGGAATGAAAATGGGACCGCTCAAAGGAAGAAGTATTCTAGGCATCAATGAACTCACACCCGACGAAATCCTGTTCATTCTGGGAGTTTCGAAGGAATTTAAGCAGAAGTGGCGCAGCGGCGAGCCGCACGAATACCTGCGCGGCAAGAGCCTCGCGGGCGTATTCAACACGCAGTCCACGCGCACAAGCTGCTCGTTTGAAACCGCGATGACCGCACTGGGCGGTCATATGCTCTGGCTCGACAAGCACCGCGTCTGGTGCGGCGAGGCGGGCGCAGAAAACTGGCATGATACCGTCAAGACGCTGACCCGCTATGTGCACGGCATCGCGCACCGCCCAGTCACCCGCGAGATGCTGGAGGAGACGGCGGCTTTGGCGACGGTTCCGGTCATCAACGCCTCCTGCCCGGTCGAGCATCCGACGCAAGCACTTGCGGACGTGATGACGATGATGGAGCACGGCGGCGGCAGCGTCAAGGGCGCGAAGGTCGCGTTCTGCTGGGGCTACGGCGAGCTCAACCCGCCGGCGGGACTCACCAACTCCACACTCGCGATGGCGACGCGCCTCGGCTTCGATGTTTCGATTGCTTGCCCCGCGGGCATGGATCCCGATCCGCGCTACATCAAGGAAGCGATGGATGGTCAGGCGGACGCCGGCAACAGGATCGAGATCGTACACTCCTACGAGGAGGCGACCAAGGACGCGGACTTCATCAACATCTACGGTTGGGTTTCTCCCGAAATCTTCGCGGAAGGCCCCGCAACCGGCTACCGCGGCAACCCGGAGTTTGCGGCATATAAACACACGCTGAAGAACTGGATCGTCGACGAAAAGGTCGTCTCTTCCGCACCGAAACGCGTCAAGGTCATGCACTGCCTGCCCGCCGCGCGCGGCGAGGAAGTCACAGACGGCGTGCTGGACGGCCCGAACTCGATCATCTTTGACGAAGCGGAAAACCGCATGCATACGATCAAGGCGCTGCTTGCGCTGCTGATGGCATAACGGATTTGGCATTACCCCCCTGTCATGAGTGCCGCCCGCACTCAAATGCATATGGGAGGGTCGTTCAGCGGCCCTCCCGAAGAACCTCAAACACGAGCGAATAAGGAGCGAATATGGATCTTAGCGTAACAATATCCGGAGTAAAATTGAAAACACCTGTCATCTCTGCGTCGTGCATTGACGGCAAGGATGGCAGCAGAATCGCTGAAGTCAGCGAGTATAAAATCGGCGCCGCAACCACAAAGACCATCGTAAAAAACATGCAGAAAGACGTGCTGCCCAACATGAAGATGGTGCGCGGCGGCTCGATGATCAACTGCGTGTTCGGCACCAATCTGACCGCGGAGCAGTGGTTCCGCGATGAATTCCCGATCGCGCGCGCGGCGGGTGTGCCCATCATCGCCAACATGGCGGGCGTCAATCCGGAAGAAGCCATCGAACTCGCCAAAGCCTGCGAACAGGCGGGCGCGAGCTTCATCGAATACCCCTCCGCCTGTCCGCATATGGGAAATGTGCTGGAGGCGATGTATCCGGGGCTCAAGATCGAGCTGCCGGAGGTCAACGATCCCAGCGAATATGCCCGCCAGATCGAGGCGGTGAAGAAAGCCGTCAAGATTCCGGTCATCGCGAAGTTCAGCGCCATCTACCAGCTGGATTGCGTGCGCTGGGCAAAGGCGGTTGAGGCGGCGGGTGCGGACGCGATTTCCGCGGCGGACTCCATCGGACCCGCAATCGATATCGACATCGAAACCGGCGAACCCGTGCTCGGCGGACCGAAAGGCTACGGCGGACTGACCGGCTCCGCGATCAAACCTATCGTGCTGAAGATGGTGCTGGATATCTCCGAGGCGGTGAAGATCCCGGTGATCGGCATCGGCGGCATCACGAAGGCGGAGGACGCCATCGCGTACATCATGGCGGGCGCAACCGCCGTCGAACTCGCGACCTCGTCGACGCTCTACGGTTATGAGAAATACGAGGAGATCGTCGAGGGCATTCAGGCGTTCATGAAGCGCAAGGGCTACAACAGCCTGGAGGATTTCCGCGGGCTGACGCACAAAAAGATCGCGGATCGTTTCGCAAACAAGAAGCAGATCATACAGGACATCGTGCTGCCCTTCCACGACAAGGCCAAGTGCGACGGCTGCGGCAGCTGCTATATGGCGTGCGCGTACGGCGCAATCGAGATGGGCGAGCGCTATGCGGAGCTCATCCCCGACAAGTGCGAAGGCTGCGGCCTCTGCGTCTCGGTTTGCCCGCGCAAGGCGATCACCCAGAACTACTTCGAGTAATAGACTTCGATCGATCAGGAGGGCTTCGACATGGCGGATTTGCTGATCAAACATGCGCTGGTACTCACATTTGACCAAAACGCGCTGACGGGTAACGTCATTGCGGATGGCGCGGTCGCTATACAAGGCAACCGCATCGCGGAGATTGGAGACAGCGGCGAACTAGTTCGAAAGTATCCCGACGTGAAGACCATCGACGCGAGCGGGCGCATCGTCATGCCCGGCTTTATCGTGACGCATACACACATGCCCTATGTACTCGGCCACAACATGCCCGTGGACTTCTCCCAGCTGCATAGCTTCTGGGACATGCTCCAGAAGATGGGCTGGGAGTGGCTGGAGGATATCACCACGCAGGAAGGCGTCTATGCCGCGACGCGCTATGCAGCCACCAAGATGCTCAAGAGCGGAACGACCACGGTCTGCGAGTTTGTCGAGGGCCCCAACGCGCTGCCGGGCATCCTGAACGCGACGGCAAAGGCCATCGAGGAGACGGGCATCCGCGCGCAGGTCGGCTTTGAGGTCACGGAGCGCATCCCCGGCGAACATATTCTGGAGAAGACCTCTGTGGCGTACGCCGAGCGCGGATTTGAGGAGAACATCCGCTTCTTTGAGCGGTATCCTTCCGGAAACGGCGGCAGAATCACGGGCCGCCTCGGCCTGCACACCGCGTTTACCAACTCGCGCGAGACGATGAAGCGGGCAAGAGAGATTGCGAACAAGTATCATGTCGGCATCCAGACGCACATTGCGGAAATTCCGCGCGCGTTCGTCGTGGAAAAACACGGCATGTCCGCGCCGCAGATCCTAGAAGAAACGGGTGTGCTCGGGCCGGACGTCGTCGCTGCGCACTGCATCGATCTGACCGACGAGGACGTGGCAATTCTCGCGCGCAACCGCGTCAACGTCGCGCATACGCCGATGACCAACAGCTTCGGCGGAAACGGCGTCGCGCGTGTGCCGTACATGACCGAGCAGGGCGTCAACATCACACTTGGCCACGACTGCTTCTTTACGCTGGATATTTCCGAATATCTGCGTTACGCGTTCCTGCTGCACAAGGCGCACAACGCCAACGCGGGGCTGTTCCCGATCTTTCAGGTGCTCGACTGGGCGCTTGGAAACGCGGCGCGCGCGCTCGGCATGGAAGGCGAGATCGGCTCGCTCACGGTGGGCAAGAAAGCGGATATCATCATCCTAAACCCCGACAGCCCGTCCCCGATTGCACCGTGTTCCGCGCTGAGCTACTTTGACATGACGTTCCAGGGACGCCATGTGGAGACCGTGATCGTCGACGGCGAGATCGTCGTGCAAAACGGCCGCTCCACAAAGGTCGATGAGGAAGAGGTCATGAAGGCCTGTCAGCAAGAGTCGAAGATTCTCTGGCGCAAGACGGGCGTGCAGATTTAACACGGATTTGTTCGGTACAGAGGGAACGCCCACGCGCAGCATATACATGCGGAGGTATGGAATGATCACCCGAGACATCCTGAATGCCGTATTCAACGCAAGAAACGTTGCGGTCGTCGGCGCATCCGAAAACCCCGATAAGACGGGATATCAGGTGCTGAACAATATCATCAACGGCAGATTTCAGGGGAAAATCTATCCGATCAATCCGAAATCGAGCGAGATTCTGGGCATCCCGTGTCATACCTCCTTGTTGGCTGTTCCGGACGATATCGATCTGGTGGTCGTGATCGTTCCCGCAAAATTCGTGCCGGATGTCATGCGACAGGCGGCGGAAAAGCACGCAAAAGGCGCGGTGATCATCAGCGGAGGCTTCCGCGAGATCGGAAACGTCGAGCTCGAACAGGAAGTCATGCAGATCGCGAACGAAAACAACATCGCAGTCATCGGCCCGAACTGCCAGGGCATCAACTATACCCCGAACCACCTTTGCGCAACATGGCCGCTGATGACGAGCCGCGGCACGATGGCGATCATCGCGCAGAGCGGCACGATCGGCGCCGCGATGGCCGGCTGGGCGGAGGAGGACGGGATCGGATTCACCGGCGTGGTCGCGCTCGGCAACAAGAGCGGCGTCGGCGAGATCGAGCTGATGGACTATTTTGCGGACGATCCCGCAACAAAGGTCATCGCGCTCAACATCGAAGGTGTTGCCGACGGGAAACAGTTTATAGAAACCACAAAGCGCGCGCTGACAAAGAAACCGGTCGTCGTGCTCAAGCCCGGGCGCACCGCGCGCGGCGCGGAAGCCGCGGCGAGCCACACGAAATCCATCGCGGGAAGCGACCAGATCTTTGACGCGGTCTGCCGCCAGATCGGGCTGATCCGTGCGGGCGGTGTTGCGGAATTCTACGATTTTGCAAAAGTTCTGGGTACGCTGCCAAAGCCTTCCGGCAACCGGTTGATGGTCGTCACCAGCTCCGGCGGCAGCGGCATTCTTGCCGCGGATACTGCGGACGATTTGGGTATCCGCATTGAGAAACCGGATGCTGAGACCATCGAACAACTGCGCTCCGTGCTGCCGAATCAGTGCGTGCTGTCCAATCCGCTGGATCTCACCGGCGACGCGACGGCGCAGCGCTATCAGGACGCGCTGGAAGTGATCGTGAGAACGGACCTTGCCGATGCGTACCTTGTGATCTTCGGCGACCCCATCGAAGGCGCGGCGGAGAAGATGACGCAGATTCGCGCCTTGACCGACAAGCCGATTCTCTGCGCGTTTCTCGGCGGCGGAGAGGTACAAAAGCGGGAGGTGCCGCTGCTCAACAAAGCAGGCATCCCTGTGTTCCCGACGCCGGAGCGCGCGGTGCACGCCTTCGGCGCGCTGCTCCACAAACGAAATTAGGTTGATTGCTAACCGAAAAGGAAGAGTGTTATGCAGAAGATATTGCAGTCCGGCGGTGTACGCGACCTGCTGATGGGAAACGAAGCGATTGCGCGCGGCGCGATCGAGGCGGGCGTACAGTTGGTCGCGGCCTATCCGGGGACGCCGTCCTCGGAGATCACCGAGGTATTGATGCAGGCATCCCGCGAGGCCGGGTTCTATGTGGAATGGAGCACCAACGAAAAGGTCTCCTTCGAGGTGGCTGCGGGTGCCTCCATGCTCGGCGGAAGATGCCTCGTCGCGATGAAAAACGCGGGGCTCAACGTCGCGATGGATACGTTTATGACGCTGCCCTACGGCGGCATCAAGGGCGGACTTGTCGTGGTCGTTGCGGACGATCCCGACGCGCACTATTCCTCCAACGAGCAGGACACGCGCTTTGCCGCGGCATATGCGGAGATTCCCTGCCTCGAGCCGGAGAACCAGCAGGAGGCAAAGGACATGACGCGGGAAGCGTTTGAGCTTTCCGAGAAGCTGTGCCTTCCGGTGTTTCTCAGGAGCGTGAGCCGGATTTCCCATGCGAGCGGAGATGTGCTCTTTGGCGACGTCCGCGCGCAGAAGAACGCGCTCGCGTTCAACAAACATTATCAGATGGGCTACCGCTGGAACGTCTACGGGCCTCCGGGAGCCGTCTATAAGCACGAGTGGCTGCACGGCGTGCTGCCGGAAGCGCGCGTACTCGCTGAGAAGAGCGTGTTCAACACACTCGACAAACCCGCTGGCGCGAAAATCGGCATTCTCGCGACCGGCTTGGGCGGCGCATACGCGCGCGAAGCCGCGCTGCGGCTCGGCATTCTCAGCGAAGTCGCGTTCTGCAAGCTCGGCTTTGTCTACCCGTTGCCGGAGAAGGTCATCTCCGCGTTTGTCAAAGATCTCGACACGATCCTGATGGTCGAAGAGGGCGATCCCGTTGTCGAGCAGATGGTGCGTTCGTATCTATTGGAAACATCCCCGCAGGTTCGTGTTGTGGGCAAAGCCTACGGCAAGCTCTTCCCGCCGTTCGGGGAGCTCAATACGGATCTGGTCGAAGCGGCGCTTGCGCCAAAATTCGGCAAAATGATCATGCCCGACCCGAAGGCGGATGTTCGCGCCGGGAAGAGATCGCTGATCATACCGCGCTCGTCCACGCTTTGCGCGGGCTGCTCGCACCTCGGCACCTATTCCGCGCTCAAGGCCGTGCTGGCAAAATACCCCGAAGACGCGGTGCATATCATCAACGGCGATATCGGCTGCTATGAGCAGGGTGGCTACGGCGTGTTTGCTACCGGCGATCCCGCGAGCGACGAGGCATCCAAGGGCTACGTTGCCGTGACGCCGTATGATACGCTGGACACCATCTATGTCATGGGCTCCGGCATCAGCATGGCGCACGGGCAGAATAAGATCGGCTATACGGGCGGCAAGGTCTGCGCGGTCTGCGGAGACAGCACGTTCTTCCACGCCATCCTGCCCGCGCTGATGAACGTCGTCTACAACAACTCCGACATCACGTTCCTGATTCTAGATAACCGCTGGACGTGCATGACGGGGCACCAGCCGAACCCGAACACAGGCGTCAATGCCTTCGGCGAGGAATACCCGCGCGCGGATATCCCCGCGATCGTCAAGGCGATGGGCGTGAATTTTGTCGAGGAGTGCGACTCGTATGATCGCGAAGCCGCCATCGACACCATTTTCCGCGCGATGGAATACGAAGGTCCCTCCGTCGTCATCATGACGGGGGAATGCCAGCTGCAGAAGCAGCGCAGAGTCAAAAAGTCGCTCGCCAAGACTTATGTCAATCTCAACGATTGCGACGGCTGTCGTACCTGTGCGCTGCTTGGGTGCCCGGGCGTGAAGTACAACCCGGATGAGAAAAAATCCGGAATCGACAGCGTTCTCTGCGTGGACTGCGGCCTCTGCGCGCAGGTTTGCCCGCAGAATGCCATCAAAGTGAGGAGGCGCTGACCATGGAACGAAACTATATCGTGGCCGGAATCGGCGGACAGGGCAGCATCAAGATTTCGCATATGATCGCGGAGGCTGCTATCCGCGCGCACGGAGACAAATATCGCGCGCGCGTCGGCGAAACCTTCGGCGCGGCGCAGCGCGGCGGCGCGGTCGCGTCCCATGTCCGCATCGGCGAAGATGTGTATTCTCCGCTGCTCGGTAAAGGGCGGGCGGATCTCGTGCTCGCATTGGAGCCGCTGGAAGGTCTGCGCGTCGGCGTGCCGTATCTTTCCGCGAGCGGAATCGCGATCATCAACACGGTCAAGCAGGATCCGGTAGATGTCAAGATCGGCGGAGAGTTGCGCTATCCCGAGGTCGACGATATTCTGGCTGCTCTGCGCGCCATCGGCACACGTGTGATCGCGTTTGACGGCAGCGCGCTCGCGGCGGAAGCGGGCAGCGCGAAGGTGCTCAGCGCGGTGATGCTGGGAGCTGCGTTCGCAAGCGGGCTGTTCCCGTTTGACGAGGAGACCATCCTTGCGGTGCTGAAGGAAAACGTGCCGGAAAGCAGCGTGGAAAGCAACCTCACCGCGTTCCGCCTCGGCAAAGAGGCGTTTCTCGCGGCAGCATAATAACCCATCGATTTTTCGGTTATGCCGGTCAGGCGGAGGTATCATGCACGAACGAATCGCAACAGCAAAAGCGGGAGGGCGCAACCTCCTCGAACACGAGGCGTGGGAACTGTTCGCCGCGTACGGAATTCCAGTGCCGCGATGCCGTCTCGCCAAATCGGCGGACGACGCGGTGCGATTTGCCGCGGAGATCGGCTATCCGGTGGTGCTCAAGATCGTGTCGCCCGACATTCTGCACAAATCGGACGCGGGCGGCGTCAAGATCAACCTTGTTGACGAGCAGGGCGTTCGGAGTGCCTACACAAGCATCATCAAAAGCGTATACAATTTTCGCCCGAACGCGCGCATAGAAGGCGTTCTCATAAGCGAAATGCTTCCCGCAGGACTTGAAACCATCATCGGCATGGCGCAGGATGTCTCCTTCGGGCCCGCGTTCATGTTCGGCCTCGGCGGCATCTTCGTCGAGGTGCTCCAGGACGTGAGCTTCCGCGTGCTGCCGATGACAAAGGCGGACGCGCTGGAGATGATTCGTGAGATCAAGGGTTATGCGCTTTTAAGTGGCATCCGCGGCGAACAGCCGAAGGATGTGGAGGCGCTGGCAGAGCTGATCGTCAAAGTCGCGAAGATGGTAGAAGAGAACCCGGAGATCAAAGAGCTGGACATCAATCCGTGCTTTGTCTATTCGTCCGGTGCGCGCCCGGCTGATGCGCGCGTCATGCTGTAGAGAAAGAAAACCCGCAACAACCGAATACCGCTGCAACCAGAAACAGGGAGGTTTCCATATGCCGCAATATGGCGAGACGGACAGAAACTTCAAGTATCTCAACACGGGCATGCCGCGCGTTGACGCGCTGGATAAGGTATCCGGCCGCGCCTGCTATGCCGCGGATCTGAGTTTTCCGGATATGCTGGTAGCCGGCGCGCTCTATAGCCCGCATGCCTCAGCGAAGGTGCTGCGCATTGATACCGCGAAGGCGCGGACGGTGCCGGGCGTTGCTGCGGTCATGACCTATCAGGATTTGAGCAAGCCCTTCAGCTGGGGATATTACTGCTACATGACGGATCGCATCCGTTATGAAGGCGACGCGGTCGCCATCGTTGCGGCAGAGGATGAAGAATCCCTCCGCGCGGGTTTGGCCGCGATCGAGGTGGAATACGAACCGCTGAAGCCGGTTCTCACGATTGAGGAAGCGCTTGCTCCCGGCGCGCCGCTGGTGCACGAAGGAAACCCGGACTGCGCGGGCAACATCTGGAGCCACGCAGGGGCGTTTGTGCGAAAAGGCGATGTGGACGCGGCATTTTCGTCGTGCGACAGGATCATTGAGCGGACGTACACGACCGGAAATGTAGAGCACGCTTATCTGGAGACGGAGTCCGCCGTCGCCGTGCCGGACAAGAACGGACGGATGACAGTCTACACCGGCTGCACAAATCCGTTTTTCGGCAGACGCTGGATTGCGGACGCATGCGGGCTGCCGCGCTCCAAAGCGAGACTGGTTCAGACGACGGTCGGCGGCTCCTTCGGCGGCAAGGAAGAGCTCTCAGGTCTTGTGACGGGACGAGCCTCCATGCTCGCGCAGAAGACCGGAAGGCCGGTCAAGTACGTTACCACCCGCGAGGAATCCTTCCGCGCCAGCACAAAGCGGCATCCCTTCCGCGTGGAATACAAGGTCGGCGTCAACCTCGACGGAACGCTGCAGGCGGTATCATGCAGAATCATCGAAACCTGCGGCGCGTACCACATGCACGAATGGATGAGCTTCCGTACGAAGATACACGCGGTGGGGGTCTACAACGTGCCGAACGTCAAGATCGACGTGATGGGCGTGTTCACCAACACGGTAACCTCCGGCGCGATGCGCGGCTACGGCTCGCCGCAGACGATCTTTGCGGTCGAGCAGCTCTATGAAGAAGTCGCCAAAGAGATCGGCATGGACGCGCTTGCGTTCAAGAGAAAGAACCTGCTCAAACAGGGCGATACACATCCCTGCGGACAAATCATGCAACGCGAGATCATCCTCCCTGAGATGATCGATCAAATCTGCGAAAAGACCGACTATAGCAAAAAACACAAATTATATGAAAACCAGACCGGCACGATCCGAAAAGGCATCGGGCTGAGTATCTGCCACCGCGGCTGCGGTCTCGGCGGCGAATCGCCGGACAACAGCGCTTGCCTCGTGACGGTGCATGACGACGGCTCGGTGATGTGCAACGTCGGCCTTGTCGAAGTCGGACAGGGGTTGATGACGGCGTATACGCAGATCCTCGCCGAGGCGCTCTGCGTGGAGCCGTCGCTGATCACCGTCAACCGCGTGGACACGGATACCGTCGTGGACAGCGGCATCACCGCTGCCTCTCGCTGCACGGTCATGGGCGCGCAGTCGGTGCAGATGGCGGGGGAGCAGATGAAGACGCTGCTGATCGAAACCGCCGCAAAGAAGATGTTCCACGCGCCTGTCGAGATGGTCGAGCTGCGGGACGGCTTCTTCCGGCTCGTCGGCGTCCCGAATGCGATGATTCCCTGGCACGCCGTGTGTGAATGCCACCACTGGACAGGCGGTCAGGGCGGCGTACTTGCGTGGTACAACGCGCCGGAAGTGCGCTTTGACGCGGAGAAGGGCTCCGGCGACGGATTTCCGACCTATACCTACAGCGTGGTGGTCAGCGAGATCGAGGTCGACACCGAGACGGGTAATGTGAAGGTCAGCAAGGTGACCTCCGCGCACGATTGCGGCAACGTGATCAACCCCGGCACTGTGATCGGACAGATCAACGGCGGCGTCGCGATGGGCATGGGATTTGCGGTGCTGGAAGACCTCGGCCTCAAAAACGGTCATATCATGAACGCAAATCTGGACAAATACGTGATCGCATCCAGCCTCGATATGCCGCAGGTGGAACCGATGCTCTTTGAAAGCGACGATCCTACGGGCACGTTTGGCGCGAAGTCCATGGGCGAGCCCGCCACGGAAGGCGTCGCTTCCTCGATCGTCAACGCGCTTCGAAACGCGCTCGGCATCGAAATCTGCCAGATTCCGCTGAACAAAGTGAAGATTTTCGAGTTGCTCCACAAGAAATAGGGAGGCGCGCATGATGACCATTCATTTAACGATCAACGGCGAACCCGTTTCTGCCGAGGTGCGTCCGGACGAGACGCTTGTTTCGCTGATCCGGAGGCGCTTGGGGCTGACGGGCACAAAGGAATCCTGCGGCGTCGGCGAATGCGGCGCATGCACGGTCATCCTCAATGGCAAAACTGTCAAAAGCTGCGTCGTGCTTGCCGCGCAATGCGAGGGGAAAAGCGTCATCACAATCGAAGGCTTGCAGCAAAACGGCGCGCTTCATCCTCTGCAGCAGTGTTTTGTGGATGCGAACGCGGTGCAGTGCGGCTTCTGTACGCCGGGATTCATCATGACGGCGCTGGGATATCTCGGTGAACATCCAAACCCAACCAGAGACGAAATCCGCGCTGCGATCTCCGGCAATCTCTGCCGTTGCACGGGATATGAGCAGATCGTCGACGCAATCGAGAACTATGTGACCCTGACCAACGCGCGGGAATAACGCGCTACATGAACGAAAAACACGCAACCCTGCGAATGTTGAGACGTGAAGAAACGATTTCCGGGAGGGTGCAAATGGACGGATTCGATTTTATCAGCGCGGTGGATCTGGATGATGCGTTAACGATTCTCGCTAGAGGTGCAGGCAACGCCTGTCCTGTTGCGGGCGGAACCAACGTCGTCGTCAAGGCGCAGTCCGGCAGACTGAAGGACAAGCTTCTCGTCGGCATCGACCGCATCGAAGCGCTGTCGGGCATCCGCGAAGAGAACGGCATGATCACAATCGGTGCGCTGACGACGCTTGCGGAGATTGCAAACAGCGCATTGCTGAAAGAAGAGGCGAGTGTGCTCTGGCAGGCGGCGCAGGTGTTTGCCGATCCGGTCATCCGAAACCGCGCGACCGTCGGCGGCAATATCGCGGACGCATCTCCGACGGCGGATACCGCTCCGGCGCTGCTCGTACTGCAGGCGGAGGTTCTGGTCAAGAGCCTGCGCGGCGCGCGCGCAATTCCCATCGATGACTTTTTCTATAATGTCTGCAAAACGGCGCTGGAGGACGACGAGCTGATCGTCGCGGTGCGGTTCCGCCCGTGCCGGACGGGCGCATTCGTGAAGCTGGGATTACGAAACGCGATGGCGAAGACGCTGATCTCGGCTGCCGCAATTGTGCAGCTGGACAAAACGGGGAAGGTTGAGACCTGTACCATCGCGATGGGCTCCGTTGCGCCCCGACCGATCCGGGCTAGGCGAGCCGAGCAGGCGATCATCGGAAAGAATTTGACCGAAGAGACATATACGCAGCTGAAGGAAGCGGTTTTACTGGATATCGACCCGATTGAGTCGATTCGCGCGTCAAAATTTTACCGCTCCAACGTCGCCTGCACGATCGCCGAACGCGCCGTGCAAAAAGCAGCATATTCAGAGTAAAGTTCGAATCAACCGCAGGCCAAGCTGCAAAACTCCGCCGTGTGCGCGCGGAGTGCGCACACACCAATCATCCGAATTAGGGCGCAGGCCAAGCTGCGCCATAAGATAAGGCACACAAAAAAATACGAGAAAGCAGGGGGTTTGAAATGTCAAACGAAAAGGGAAAACTCGGATTACTTGACAGCACGACCA
>DATMYE010000054.1:0-110454 GCA_035561095.1 Clostridia bacterium
GTTTACGAACACCACACCTTTCCGGTGGTTTAGCTGAAGGGTTCCACCTGTTCCCATTCCGAACACAGAAGTTAAGCCTTCATACGCCGATGGTACTTGACTGGCGACGGTCCGGGAGAGTAGGTAGCCGCCGGGATCCAAAAACAGAACGTCCGCTAACGCGGACGTTCTGTTTTTCTATCCCTGACAATTATTTACTCTCTCGTTCCTGAGCCGGATAGCGCGCAGCGCTTGACTTGTGACATGACGAAGCCGAGCGCCCGCTGTGCGGGGTGAAGCGAGGCGAAGGAACGGAGAGCAAGGGAGTATTCCGAACCGCTTCAGCGGTGAAGGAAGATGACCTTTGCGAACTGTGAACCCGGGAGATTAGGTAGCCGCAACAAAAAATCCCCCGCGGAGCGGAGGATTCCTTCTCAACAACAATCAATTACCCAAATCACATCTTGATCTTATAATACAGCTTCACACCCAGGCTCACTAATAGCTGAAACAGAGCCACGCAGATCAGCACGACAAACACGGTCTCGTCGAAGTACCCGATCACCATGCCCGCGAGAACGAGCAGCATCGAGAGAATCAGAACCATCGGAATGCCCGCCTTGGCGCGGATCGCGGACATGCGCTCGTCCTTCTCCGCGTTATACAGCAGTCTTAGTTTCGCCTCATCCTTCAGCGCGCCGCGAGTTTTCATCAGCCAGAACACGAGCACAAGAGAGCCCGCTGCAGAGAAGCCGCACTGGAATGAGAACGCGAGGCTGTCCCTTAGCGCACTGCTTGCGCCGAACTGGTTGTAGAGCAAGATCGCGACAAAGAGCAGGAGCACTGCGCAGAGCAGAATAATTCTTGTTCTGAGTTTCTTTTTAAACTGATCCATGGTTTTAAATCCCTTCAATCTGAAATACTTTTTGTTTTAGATTGAGTCCATCTCGGTATCGACATCGGAAAAGTCAAAGACTTCTTCAATCGACAGGCCGAAATAGCGCGCGATCTTATACGCCAGCGCGAGCGACGCCATGTATTTCCCGACCTCGATGGATGTGATCGTCTGCCGCGTGGTGCCGACAGCGAACGCCAGCTGCTCCTGAGATATTTTTCGTTCCTTCCGGAGCTCTTTGATCTTGGTATTCAAAATTTCCTCCTCAATAATGCAAAGCCAGCTTTGCAGAAATCATAATACTGTCATATGCAAATGTCAAGTATACTTTGCAGAATTTCTTTGCGCAAGATTTGCATTTGTGAACGGGTTTGTGAACGCACCGACCAAATGAAAACGACGCAGCGTAGTCACGTGAAACGCACAAGAAGAACCGGAAAACCCAATGATTGCGCGGGTTTTGCGGACATTCCGGAGGAAAACGCGTATGATTTCATCAGGAAAATTTACCCTATTTTACAAACCCGACATATCGAAGAAACAGACTGTTTACAGAAAATAATAGAATTTTCATTTTCAAATAAAAGTCTGTTCACATATATGTTGTATGATAGCACCATAGTAAAAACTAGATGTACGAAAAGCAAGCAGACAGCACGAGAAAACCGTTACGAAGTAACAAGATGCATGAAAGAGAGCGTGAGAGAAATGTTGGACCGTCTATACATCATCGCATACCTGTTCAAGATGAAATTTCGTCACCCTGTTGCGAAGGCGAGCTGCTAAGCAACAGTAACCGCGTCAATCATTCTTGTCTTCCGCCGGGAGAATTTTCCGGCGCGAAGGCATGGAATTTTCGATTTCCTCCGAAGAAATTCGGGGGATTTTTCCTTTTTTGGGGCATGACCGGAGCCGAGATTTTGATCGGCACGGATGAAAAAAGCTCGCTTCAAAGAAAATCGTAAAAAAGTATATTACGAGATTCTACAAAAAACGCTTGCGAAGCGTTCCTTCTGTGTTAAAATGGTCGGAACGGAGCGTAACAAAACATGAAAGATCGAAACATCGGACTGCTCAGCGTCATTGCGTGCTATTTTCTCTGGGGTATTTTGCCCCTGTACTGGCATGCGCTGGAGCATCTCAACCCGGTATTCATCCTCAGCAACCGCATCATCTGGTCGGCGGTGTTCACGGTAAGCCTCCTCCTCGTCCTGAAAAAGTTTGATGAGGTGAAGGCTGTTCTGCGCGACAAAAAGAAGATGCGCTTTGTGGTGCCCGCTGCAATCGCGATCACGATCAACTGGGGCGTGTATATCTGGGCGGTGAACTCCGGCCATATCCTCGATTCCAGCATTGGCTACTACATGAATCCGCTGATGGTGTTCGCCATCGGCATTGTGATTTTCCGCGAAAAGAGCAGCACGATCGAATGGCTCGCGCTCGGACTCGCGACGGTCGGTGTGCTGATCGCGACAATCGCGTACGGCGCGTTCCCGTGGGTCGCGATTGTGCTTGCGACGAGCTTTGGCGTGTACGGTACGCTCAAGAAGCTCGCGGGCGTCGGGGGATTGACCAGCATCGCGGTGGAGACAATCCTGCTCGCGCCGTTTGCGCTGGCGTTCGTCGCGTTTGCTCCGGCGAGCCACGCCTCGATCGCCGCGCTGACGCCGCTGACCGCAACGCTGTTGTTCTTTACGGGCATCGTTACCGCAAGCCCGTTGATCCTCTTTACATTCGGCGTGAACCGCCTGCCGCTCTCCACCGTCGGATTTATGCAATATATGAGCCCGACGCTGCAGCTGCTCATCGGCGTGCTGGTGTTCAAAGAGGTGATCACGCAGGATCGTATCATCGCGTTTGCGTTCATCGCCGTGGCGCTGGTGCTGTACACCATCGGCATGGTGCAGCGCAGCAAAAAAACGCGGCTGGAGGCGCAATCTTCGCTTCCGAACGAATGACTGACACACCACTGCCACGACAAGGCATGATTTGTGAAGCTCCCGTGGAATCGGGGGCTTTTTGTTGCGGGAAACGCCGCTTTCTGCTATACTTCACAATTAGGGTATTATGCGGACGAAGGCCTTTTTGAACGCTTAGACAGCGAAGAAACGCTGTATATGCGCGGATTTCAGAAAAATCGCAATCGCCCACGGAATCAAACACAAAGGAGTTTTCCGAATGGGATTTTTGGATACACTGCTTGGGAACACAAGCACAAGCCGGCTGAAGAAGCTGCAGCCTTACATCAAACAGATCAATGATATGGAGCCGCAGCTCAAGGCGATGACGGACGAACAGCTGCGCGGTCAGACCGCGCTGTTTCGCGAGCGCCTGAAAAACGGCGCGACGCTTGACGACATCATGGTCGAAGCGTTTGCAACCGTACGCGAGGCCGCGGTGCGCACCGTCGATATGCGGCACTTTGACGTGCAGCTGCTGGGCGGCATGGTGCTACATCAGGGTCGTATCTCCGAGATGAAGACGGGCGAAGGCAAAACCCTCGTGGCGACGCTGCCCGCCTACCTCAACGCGCTCTCCGGCGGCGGCGTACACGTCGTCACCGTCAACGATTACCTCGCCAAGCGCGACGCGCAGTGGATGGGCAAGATCTACCGCTTCCTCGGCATGACCGTCGGCTGCGTAGTTAACGGCATGGAGCGCGCGGACAAGCAGGCGGCCTACAACGCGGACATCACCTACGGCACGAACAACGAGTTCGGTTTTGACTATCTCCGCGACAACATGGTGGTCTTCCGCGAACACATGGTGCAGCGTGAATTGACCTACGCCATCATCGACGAGGTCGACTCCATCCTCGTGGACGAAGCGCGCACGCCGCTGATCATCAGCGGCGAAGGCGAGGAGTCCAGCGAGATGTATATCGAGGCGAACCGCTTTGTCCGTAGCCTCAGCCGCGGCAGCGACCTCACCCCGCAGTCCAGCACGGACCGCCTCCTCGGCGAAGCGATTCCGGAGGACGGCGACTATCAGTGCGACATCAAAAAGCGCACGGTGCAGCTCACCGCGCAGGGCATCGCAAAAGCCGAACAGCGTTTCAACATCGAAAACCTCGGCGATCCGGCGAACATGGAGATCAACCACCACATCGTGCAGGCGCTGCGCGCAAACGCGCTGTTCGTGCTCGACAAGGACTATGTCGTGCAGGACGGCGAAGTGCTGATTGTCGACGAGTTCACTGGCCGCCTCATGATCGGCCGCCGCTACAGCGAGGGCCTGCATCAGGCGCTGGAAGCCAAGGAAGGCGTCAAGGTCGAAAAAGAGAACCAGACGCTCGCGACCATCACACTGCAGAACTATTTCCGCATGTACAAAAAACTCTCCGGCATGACGGGTACCGCCAAGACCGAAGAGAGCGAATTTATGAGCATCTACGACCTCGACGTCGTGGAGATTCCGACCAACAAGCCGCTGCGCAGAACCGACATGGACGACGCGATTTTCCCGACGGAGAAGGGCAAGTTTGACGCCATCGTCGAGAGCATCAAGAAGATCCACGCAACCGGCCAGCCGGTGCTCGTGGGTACCATCAGCGTGGAACGCAGTGAGTACCTCAGCAGCAGGCTCACGCGCATCGGCATCCAGCACGAGGTGCTGAACGCCAAGCAGCACGCCAAGGAAGCCGAAATCGTCGCCCAGGCCGGTAAAAAAGGTCAGGTCACGATTGCGACCAACATGGCAGGCCGCGGCACGGACATTCTGCTCGGCGGCAACCCGGACTTCCTCGCGCGCAGGGACATGCGTAACGAGGGCATGGAGGACTGGCTCATCGAAGAGGCAGTCGGACATGCGGAGACGGAGGACGAGGAGATTCTTTCCGCGCGCGCGAAGTATCAGTCGCTCTACAGCATGCACAAAGCAGTCACCACCAAGGAGCACGACGAAGTCGAAGCCCTCGGCGGCCTCTTTATCCTCGGCACCGAGCGGCATGAGAGCCGCCGCATCGACAACCAGTTGCGCGGCCGCGCAGGCCGTCAGGGCGACCGCGGCTCCACGCAGTTCTTCGTCTCGTTTGAGGACGAGCTCATGCGCCGTTTCGGCGGGGAGCGCGTGACCAACATGCTCAACCGCTTCACCAGCGAAGAAGAGCAGGGCGAGATCCGTCTCGAGATGCGCATGCTCACCAAGCAGATTGAAGCCGCGCAAAAGCGCGTGGAATCGATGAACTTCGAGACGCGCAAAAACGTGCTCAAGTACGACGACGTTATGAACAAGCAACGCGAGATCATCTATGGTCAGCGCCGCCGTGTGCTCATGGGCGAGGACGTTTCCGACAGCATCAAGACCATGATCTACGGCACCATCGACAGCATCGCGCAGCAGAAATGCAACCCGCATGCGCCGAAGGACAGCTGGGATCTCACCGCGCTGTCGCAGGAGATCTGCAAGCTCACGTTGATGCCCGTTCGTCCCCTGATTTCGGAAGATGAGCGCAAAAAGCTCTCCTTTGAAGAGATCACGCAGAAGCTCTACGCCTTTGCGGATATGGCATATGCGCATACCGAGGAGCACCTCAAGCAGGCAGGTATTGACATGCGCGAAAATGAGCGCGTGCTGCTGCTCCGCGTCGTGGACGAACACTGGATGGAGCACATCGACGCCATGGATCAGCTCAAGCAAGGCATCGGTCTGCGCTCCTACGGCCAGAAGGACCCCGTCTACGCCTACACGAGCGAAGGGTTTGAGATGTTCGACGCGATGGTCGACGGAATCCGCGAGCAGACCGTCCGCAACCTCTACATGATGCAGGTCACGGGAGGTCCGCTCCACCGCGTACAGATTGCAAAGCCCATCGAGCCCAAGGGCGAGAGCGCAAACGCCTCCTACTCGCGCAGCGAGAAGAAGGTCGGCAGAAACGATCCGTGCCCCTGCGGCAGCGGCAAGAAATACAAGAACTGCCACGGCAAGAACGAATGACTCGACACGGCGCGCGCCGTACGCCTACCGGGCGGCTAGCGCAATTGACCGCACTGCAACAAAGAACCGACTACAGTACGATCGAGAGGAGTCAACACAACTATGATCCCATTGGACGAATATAAGATGAGCCTTGGGGCATTCTCCCAGCAGTTGGAAGAATGCCGCAACGCGCTCAACCCCGAAAGCATCAAAGAGGAAATTCAGGCGTTGGACGACCAGATGGCGGCGCCGGATTTCTGGAACGACGTCGAAACCGCGAACAAGCTCACCCAGCGTTCGCGCCAGCTTCAGAATAAGCTGGAGCGCTACAACAAGCTCAAATCGCGCTATGATGACCTCAACACGCTCATCGAGATGGCGGAAGAGGAACTGGACGACAGCCTGGTCGACGAGATCAAGGCGGAGACCGCTTCCGTCGGCGAAGCCATCGAGACCATGCGCATGGAGCAGATGCTCAAAGGCCCGTACGACGCCGTAAACGCCGTCCTCTCGCTCCACGCGGGGGCAGGCGGCACAGAGGCGCAGGACTGGACGCAGATGCTCTACCGCATGTATGTGCGCTATTGCGAGGGCCGCGGCTGGACCGTGCGCGAGCTGGACATGCTCGACGGTGACGAAGCAGGCGTGAAGTCCGTCACCTTTGAGGTGGACGGCGAGAACGCATACGGCTACCTCAAGGCGGAGAAGGGCGTGCATCGGCTCGTCCGCATCTCGCCCTTTGACAGCAGCGGCAGGCGGCACACGTCGTTTTCCTCGCTGGACGTCACGCCGATTTTCGACGATGACGCGGGCGACATCAAGATTGAACCCGACGATATCCGCGTAGACACGTTCCGTGCCAGCGGCGCGGGCGGTCAGCACATCAATAAGACGAGCTCCGCCATCCGCATCACGCACATGCCGACGGGCATTGTCGTGCAGTGCCAGAACGAGCGCAGCCAGCTGCAGAACAAGGAGACCGCGATGCGCATGCTGCGCGGCAAACTCCTCGAGGTGCAGGAGCGCGAGCGCGAGGAGCAGATGAGCCAGATCAAGGGCGAGATGAAGAAGATCGAGTGGGGCAGCCAGATCCGCAGCTATGTGTTCCAGCCGTATACGCTCGTGAAGGATCACCGCACCGGAGCGGAAAACGGAAACATTCAGGCCGTCATGGACGGCGACCTGGAGCCCTTCATCCACGCATATCTCGTTCAGTCGTAAACATCGTTTTGCTACTTTTTCTATAGAAAAAGAAAGTAATCCAAAGCGTAATTCTTTTGCTTCTTTTCTTTAGAAAAGAAGAAGGAAATCTGTATGAAATTCGATTATGAACTCGTCGGTAAGATCGGCTCCATGGCGCTTATCCGCAAAGCCGACAACGACATCGACTACAACATCTTCTCCCGCCTCGGTTCGGAGCTCAGGCCCGGTATGATCTGGGTCAGCAGCGGCGCGACCGAAATCGGCCGCCTCGACTACATCCGCAGGCACGGGAAAGAGCTCGAGGGCGACCGCGAGGAGATCAAGGCGGACTATGCAGCGCAGGGCCAGACCATCCTGATGATGGAGTACCGGCGCTATATCCCCGACCGCTATAGCGTGCGTCAGCTTTTAGTCGAGCACACGCACTTCAACGACGAGGAGAAGCGCAAACACATCCGCGGCTTCCTCCTGCGCGCAGCGAAGCAGAACGCGATCCCGATCGTGAACTACAACGACCCTGTGAGCATCGAGGAAATCCGTAAGATGGAGCTCGCAAACCTGCGCAAGCAAGGGGAGACGGTCGTGGAGTGCATCGACAACGACGAGACGGCCTCCGTCATCTGCTCGCTCGTGCACGCGAAATATCTCGTGATCTTCACGAGCGCGGACGGCATCTACCGCGACCCGACCGATCCCGCGACGCTCGTGCCCGCGGTCGAGGGAAAGAACGCGGACGAGGTCATCCAGCAGATCGAAATTCTGACCGACAGCTGCGTCGGCACCAGCCGCGCGGGCAGTAACGGCGCGAAAGCGAAGCTCGATTTCATCAAGCAGCCGATCCGCGAAGGCACCACGGTCTATATCGCAAACGCGCAGCAGCGCATACAGGATTTGCTCAACGGCACCGGAAAATGCACGGTGTTCCGTACGCGCTGATCCGAGAAACAACAAAAATTTATTGACAAACGATAAATATTGAAGTAGACTGTCGTCAGAAAAGACGATGGTCTTTCTTTTTGCGCAAAATGATCCTGAGAAACGTCTTGTAAACAAAAGCAGGAGGTACATAAACTTGATGAAACAGAACAGCCGAATTCTAAATCTGTTCGTGCAGATTTGTATCGTGATCGGCATGCTCGCTGGCATCGCGCTGCTCGTGGATATCTACACGCTGGAGATGCCGATCGTGATCGACTTTTTTCAGCGCGAGGGCAAGCCGGAAATCTTCGCCGTTCTCGCGGGCGTGATTGCGTCGCTCTGCATTCTTGGCGGGGAATATATTGCGTTCACGCTGTTTTGCATGATGGGTACGCTGGATCGCGACCCGTTCGTGCAGAAAAACGTCAATGCGCTCCGGCGTATGGGCGTCACGGCGCTGATCATCGCGCTGCTGGGCCTTAGCACGCTCTTCCTCCATCCGGTGCCGCTCGCGGTCATCGCGGCGCTGCCGGTCGCCATGTGCGGGTTGTTTTCTCTGGTACTCAGCCGCGTGTTTGCGCAGGCGGTCGCGTACAAGCAGGAAAACGACCTTACAGTTTAGCGGGGTGGCGGTATGATTCAGGTCAATCTGGATGTGATGATGGCAAAGCGCAAGATCAGCCTCAATGAGCTGGCAAAGCGCATGGACATCTCGCTGGCGAACCTCTCGATCCTCAAGAATAACAAGTGTAAGG
The DNA here is from genome assembly GCA_035561095.1 of Clostridia bacterium. GTDB lineage: Bacteria > Bacillota > Clostridia > Christensenellales > CAG-138 > UBA7703. Next base: position 8,668 of record DATMYE010000054.1, read on the forward strand.
CCATCCGCTTTGGTACGCTCAGCAGCCTCTGCGAAATCCTCGAGTGCGAGGTTGGCGATATCCTCGTTTATGTGAAAGGAGAAGAACCCGATGGAACAGAATCCGATTTCGAATGAAACACAAGGCGCAGGCAAGCGCGCGCCGCTGACAAAGCCGCAGCTCTGGCTGCTGGCAGGCGCGATCCTCATTGGCGTGGCTTGCGAAATATGGATGGAGTTCGACTATTTTGCGCTCTATTCCGTTTTCTGGCTCGTAACGCTCGCGGTATTCGTGGCGTTCAATTTCAAGCGCGTGGTCGCGAACAAGACCGTACTTGCGCTGATCGTGCCGACGCTGGTGCTGATCGGCATCCTCATGTTCGACTACATGAACTTCGAGCTACTGGACTTCACGATGCTGGCGATTCCCGCGCTGCTGATCACCATCGGCGTGTTTACGACGCAGGAGATCTCTTACAAACGCGAAGGCAAGGCTGTGCTCGGCGTGCTGCGGGCGGTGTTCGTCAAGACCTTCACCGAAATCGGCTCGTACTTCCGCGCCTATGCGGGTGCGCTCGGCGGAAAGAGCAGCGCGTCGAAGCGGCACGGCTGGATCGGCTTTGCGGTCGGCCTTCCGCTGCTGGTGATTGTGGCGCTTCTGCTTGCCAGCGCGGATGCCGGCATGGCAAAGGCGCTGAGCAACATCTTCGGGTATTATGAAGACTGGGATCTCATCGAGATCATCTTCCAGTGGATTGCACGTGTGGTCGTCGTCTTTGTGACGAGCATGCTCTTCTACTCGCTGTTCTTCAATCTCACCTGGGGCAAGCCGGACGCAGATATGCTGCCCGCGCGCCGGAACTGGAAGTTCGCGGGTCCCGGCGTGGTGATCATTATGCTGCTTGCGGCGTATGCGCTGTATACCTACGTGCAGTTCACCTATCTTTTCAGCGGCACGCTCCCGCTCAACCACACCTTCAGCGACTATGCGCGGGATGGATTCGGGCAGTTTTTGACCGTGACACTGATCAACTTCACGCTGCTCGGCGTGAGCCTTGTGCGGAGCGAACCCGGAAAAACGATCAAGGTTCTGCAGACGCTCCTCATTGCGGCGAGCCTGATTGTGCTCGCGTCCGCGAGCTGGCGCATGCTGCTGTATATTGGCGCGTATGGTCTGACCATCCGCCGTATCCTGCCGCTGTGGTTGATGACCTACTTTATCTTCCTCGCGGTGGTCGGCGTGATTCGCGTCTTCCGCGAAAAAATCCCGTTCCTGCGCATCGGCGCGTTTGCGTTGATCTATTGGTACACGCTGTTTATCTGCATCGACTGGAATACAGTGATGCACCAATTCAATCTCGCCAACGGCTTCGGCGGATAAGGATTCTCTTCTTTTCTCGCGAGAAAGAAGCAAAAGAGCTTCCCGTTTTACACGGGAAGCTCTTTGTTTATTTTTTCGTTTCTATTCGGAAAGTGAAGATTGAATTTCCAAAGCCTTGGTATAAGCCTCTTTTTTCGACACCCCGCAGGCGCTTGCCGCTTCGGCGGCTGCGTCGCGGACGGAGAGACCGGAGGAGAGCAGGTTCTGTAGCAGTGTCGTGAGATCGGGCGTGTCGCCCGCCTGCGCCGCGGCGCGGCAGCGCACGCAGAGCACGCATTCCCCGCGCGGGTCTGTTTCCGCATAGCGCGCGGCAAGCTCGCTGAGCGTCCCGCGTACGACTTCCTCGTGCAGCTTGGTCAGCTCCCGCAGCAAGGCCGCGTCGAGATCGCCAAGGCTTTCGAGGAGCGCGGTCAGCGTCGCGTGGACGCGGTTCGGGCTTTCGTAAAAGATGACGGTGTGATCAAGGCGACGGAGCTGTTCGATCAGCGGCTTTTGCGCCTTTTTTTCGCGCGGGAAGAAGCCGAAAAACGTAAACGGCATCGCGGGTAGCCCGCTCATCACCGCCGCCATGAGTACGGCGGACGCGCCGGGCAGCACACTATAGGGAAGGTTGTGCTCGATGCAAGCCTGAATCAGCGCCTCGCCGGGGTCGGAGACGCCGGGCATGCCCGCGTCGGAGACGTAGACGATGGTTTCTCCCGCCTTCAGCCGCGTGACCACTTCCTGCGCGCGCTGGCGTTCGTTCTCCCGATAGCAGCTTACGAGCGGCTTCTTGATGCCGATGTGGTTAAGGAGAGTCAGCGTCCGCCGCGTGTCCTCGCAGTAGACAGCGTCGCAAGCGGTCAGTGCCTCGCGTACGCGCGGGGTGAGGTCGCCAAGGTTCCCGATCGGGGTCGCGCATAGTAGCAGCATAGGCGTCACTTCACCGTCCGCAGGTTTTCGCCCGTGAGGTGCAAAACCAGCGTGGTGTTCTTGTCGCAAAGCCTGCTCATGAAGCGGTCGTCATAACGCGTCTGGAGCTGCGAGAGCGTCAGGTTCGTGCTGCAAACCGTGGCAAGTCCCGCGAGCGTACGCTCGTTGATCACGGCAAACAGCCACTCAAACGAGACGTTGGGGATGATCGGCTCGCTGCCGAGATCGTCCAGCACGAGAAGCGGCACGCTCTGGTACCGCGCGGCTTTCTGCGTTTGCTCGCGAATATCCGACAGCACGGTCTGGATAAACGCATAGGCGGTGACCCGCTCCGCGTCGATCCCGCGCGAAAGCGCGTCGTAGGCAATCGCGTTGCCGAGGAAGGATTTGCCGAGACCCGGCATGCCGAAGAGCAGAATGCTCGGCTTTTCCGGCGTGGGCAGCGTCGATGCAAACTGCTCGCAGAGAAGCTTTGCGTTGACGGTGCGTTTCTTCTGTTCGGCAGACGGGAAGAGGTCGGTGGAGAAGTTTGCAAACGTCTCCCGAGCGTTGATGCCGTCGGAGCCGCGCAGGGACTCGCGTTTGAGCAGGCGGCAGGAGCAGGGCTTGTTCGTTTGCCCGATGTATCCCGTGTCGTTGCAGAGTTTGCAGCGCACCTTCAGCTCCAGCGCGTCCTGCGGCATGCCGATGGACGTCAGCAGACGCTTTTCCTCATCAAAGATTTCGGAAAGCCGCGCCTTGCTCTCCTCGGACGTGATTTTGCGTGCGCCGAGGTCGATAAACAGCCTCGCGCGCTCCTCGTCCAGCTCCCGCAGGCGCGGCGCGTGCGCGTAAGCTTCGCGGACGCGGGTTTCCCGCGCCTCGCGTTCTTCCGCGCGGATGCGCGCGTAGAGGTTGTCGAGCTGGTCGTTGATCATGCGTTCGCCGTCTTTCTCGTTCGTTGGCTGCAAAACGTTACTCGATATCCTGATCGAGATCGACCAGCAGGTGCTTGAGCTGCTCGTCGGTCAGGTTGTTCTGCGGTGTTCTGGGCGATTGCGGTTTGTTGGAGAACCCCTGCGGCCGCGCCTGCATCCTTGCGCGCGCGGCTTCGATGGTGGTGACGCCCGCCTCGTGCCAGTCGTTCCAAAGCTTCTTCATCATGCCGAAGGGCTCGTTTGCGCCCCTGCACTGCTCCGCGCCGAAGAGCAGCAACTCCCGCGGCATTGCGTAGTCTTTTAAGTACATACTGATCTGCGCGCGCTGGGTGCGCGTCGCGGGCTCCAGCTTGCCCGCGCGTTCGAAGACGAGGCGCGCAAACACCTGCTCCTCCGCTGTTCTCGCGTCAGCGCGTTCGATCTCCGGCTGGCTCGTCTGTCCCTCTTTACGAAGGTTGTCGAGCAGCTCGTCGAGGTAGACAAAGTTCGGCGTGCCGCTGACGGCGAGCTTAGGCAACGCTGCAAGGATCGCGTCCGGCGAGAAGCGCCATTCGGTGATCCACTTGTCATAAAATGCGGTCTCGGCTTTGGTCGGTTTGCGCTGTTTGTTCCACTGGCGGAGGATTTCGCTTGCGCCGTGTTTCTTTAACTCATATTTCGCGAGGTAGGCGCGCGCGGCATCCCGCGTCCAGACGCCCGCCTCGGACCAGGAGCGCGCAACGGCGTCGATGTAGTTGACGGAGACGCGTCTGCCTTTTTGATCCATGCAGTGGGAGACGAGCTCCAGCACGGCTTCCTCGTCGAGGCCGTAGACCTCGATCCAGTCATAGACGTGCTTGAGTTCGCGAAAATCGAACTGCCGTGGCGAGATTAGTGAGCCCAACGCCGCGACGAGGTTTGCATATTTGCCGGGCACCACGCCGCCCGCCTCGCTGGGCTCGATGTCGAGATATTCGACGATCAGCGGCGCTTCGCCGCGGATGCGGACAAGCCCCTGCTGTTGCCAGTAGAGATACGCTTCCGTCACTGCCGCGTCGGATAACCCCAGCGCGTCGCCGAGCGACGTCTCCGCGCCTGCGCCGGCATAGCAGAGCATCAGGCCGTAGAGATATACACGCACGCAGAGTTCGCTTGCGTGCGGTAGATAGTCGAGGATGAATCGGTTGTCCACGGGCGTAAAGTTTCTGCGCGCCGTATCGAGGGAGAAGCGAACGATCATCTGAATCCGGGTCTTTCCGGCGCGCTTGCGCCAACGGGGTTATGCGAGGGATTTCATCAGGGCAAAGAGCAATTTGCTGAGCCACGAGTATCCAAGGTCGACCACGGGCAGATACCCAAGCCCCATCAGCATACCGACAAGAATCCACAAAAGGAACAGATCGATGAGCACCAGCAGTATTTTCCAGAACAGCGGAACCTGTGCGTTCAGGTTGGGTTTCTTCTTGGAACGCTGGTAAAGTCCTTTGCGCGGTCTGCGGAAGGAGCGCTCCCGCTCCAGCGAGGGCAGGTTTGGAAGCGAAGCCGCGCTGCCGGAAAATGCGCCGCGCGCGGAGAAAAATTCCGGCGTGACCTCCGCCTTTTCAGCGGCTAGGGAGATGCGCTCGTCGAGGCTGCCCGCTCCGCTGACGAGATGGAGGAGGTTGATCTCCTGCTCGGTCAGTTCGCGGATGCGCACGGGGATATCAAAATCATCGGTCTGCGTTAAAATTTCTTCGTAGAGCGTTAAAAACGCCTGCTTGACCGCGCTTCTCGCGAGGGCTTCGGTCGGCAGTGCGTCCTGCGCCGCGGCAAATGCGCCGGGGCCGTATTCATGATAGATCGCGAGAAACGCTTCGCGGTCGCCGAAATGAATGCGGTTTTGCAAATCATTCGAGATCATGTGTTCCGTCCCTTCCGCAGCAAGAATCGGGCTTGTTAGCCGCGTCAAACATGACCTTTATTTTACCATGGCGCGAGGAAAAAGAAAATACAGACCCTGTAAAACATCATAGCACGGTGCATCCCGCGCTTAGCTCTGTGACTTTGTATTTGACAGCAGGGGAATAGAATACTATATTGATGATAACTGCTATTGATAATAGAATAAATTGTTATACACAGTTTTTGCAACGGCGATTGGATTGTTCTTGGCATAGAGCGATCCGATGTTTTAGGGGGTCTAGAAGCAGGATACACGGCGAAAAAACCACCAGAGAGTTGCGATATTGTTGATAAACAGTGTGTATGATGAACGAAACGAATTCCAAGCGGCAGACAACCGTGAGAATCGCGAATCGGGCGCAGAACGCACGAAGCATTCTCCGGCGGGGACAGAGGCGCGAACCCGTTGCAGGTCGCGCACGATACCTTTGATAACTGTTACAAGGAAATGGAAAAGACATCATGGAGGCAGAGACATGGACTACCAACTGGATTTACAACAAGCCAACGGCTTTGATCTGCTCGACTGGTTTTCATCCGGCGCGCAGGAAGTAGCCGCGCATAAAAAATACCTCAACGATATCAACGTGTTCCCCGTCGCGGACGGAGACACGGGCACAAACCTCGCCACCACGCTGCGCGCAATGGTCGAGAAGCCCGCCCGCGCACGCTCGTTCGCGGGCATGCTGCAGGCAATCTCCAAATCCGGCCTCGAAAGCGCGCGCGGCAACTCCGGTATCATCTTCGCCTCGTTCGTCAACGGCATCGCGCAGGAGTGTCCGGCAGCCGAAGAGGTAGACGTCATGGAGTTTTCCACCATCGCCAACCGCGCGGTCAAGCACCTCTACGCCGCGGTCGAACACCCGGTGGAAGGCACGCTGATGAGCATCATCCGCGACTGGGCGGCGTTCCTCGAAACCAACAAAGACCGCTTCACGGGCTTTCGGGAACTCTTTTCCAACGCGTACCAAAGCGCAATCGCGTCTCTGGAGCGCACAAAGGAACAGCTGCAGGTGCTCAAAAAGCACAACGTCGTGGACTCCGGTGCGGCAGGATTCGTGCGGTTTTTGCAGGGCATCAACCTCGCGTTTTCGCGCGTGCGCGCGGTGGAACCCGTGGAAGATCTCGCGAGCATCCCCGTGATCACGGGCGAGGAGGAAACAGCGTTTCGCTATTGCACCGAGGCGCTCGTGGATACCTCCGCGGCAGGCGCAATCGACCTCGACGCGCTCAAACACGAGCTATCTCAGCTGGGTGACTCGCTGATCGTTAACAATCGCGAAGGCAGGCTCAAGGTGCATCTGCATACCAACACGCCGGAGCGCCTGATGGAGCAGCTTGCACCGCTTGGCGCATTCATCGAGCAGAAGGCGGACGACATGGCGCTGCAAAACCGTCTGCGTTCCTTGCCGCGCGGCGGCGTGGGGCTCATGACGGACTCGATTGCGGACATTCCCGACGACTACAAACTCTCGCACGCGATTGCGACGCTCCCGATGGGTGTGATGATCGACGGCAGTGCGTATCTCGACAAATCGACCATCCAGCTCGAGCAGCTGTTCACGCGGATGGGGCAGAAGGAAGGCTATCCCACGAGCTCCCAGCCGGAGCCGGGGCGCATCGCAGCCCTCCTCAACCAGCTTGTCGATCACTTCGACTCGCTGATCATCCTCTCGGTTGCGGATCGCCTCAGCGGCACCTATCAGGCGCTGGTGAAGGCGGCCTCGCTGCTTTCTCCGGAGAAAAAGATCACGGTCATCGACACAAAACTCAACTCCGGCGCGCAGGGTCTGCTCGTGCGCGCAGCGGCCGAGATGGCGACGGAGGGGCTTTCGCACGACGAGATCGTCTCCCGCGTGGAGGCGATGATCCCCAGAACGAAGATCTACGTCTGCCTCAACACGCTTTCCTATGCCGTGCGCGGCGGTCGTGTGCCGGACACCGTCGGCAGGATCGGCAATAGGCTCGGCATGCGCCCGATCATGACGCTCGACAGTGCGGGCAACGGCGCGGCGTTCGGCGTTGCGTTTTCGCAGACTGGGCTGACGAAGAAGATCTTCCGCCTCGTGAAGAGCACCATGGAGAAAAAGGGCATCGAGGCATACAGCATCGTCCACGGCGGGAACCGCGCGCTCGCCAACGAGTATGCGGAGGAGATCACGCGCATTACGGGCAAAGCACCTGCGTTTATCACGGAGATTTCGTCCGTCGTCGCGCTGCACGCAGGCCCCGGCACCGTCGCGGTCTGCCTCACGGAAGGTGCGGCATAACAATAGAAAACACCAATACGGAGAAAGGATCGCCATATGACAACGGCTGCCATCGTCATCTTTATTTATTTCTTTACGCTCTTCGTCGTCGGCACGCTGATGAAGAACAACAGCATCGTGGACATCGGCTGGGGTATCGGTTTTGTGATTCTCGCGTGGATTCTGTTTTTCCTGCGGCTGCCTGTGCAGCTCGTGCGAACCGCCATCACGCTGCTCGTCTCGCTCTGGGGCATCCGGCTGTTTTACCACATCCTCAAGCGCAATCACGGAAAGCCCGAGGACTTTCGGTATGTGGCGTTCCGGAAAGCCTGGGGCAAGTGGGTGGTACCACGCGCGTTCTTGCAGGTGTATTTGCTGCAAGGCGCGCTGATGTTCCTGATCGCCTTGCCGTTTATCCTGCTGGAGGGCGCGGCAAAGCCGGTCAATCCGGTGCTGTTTGCGCTGGGGCTTCTCGTCTTTGCCATCGGCTTTGCGTTTGAATCCGTTGGTGATGCGCAGCTCAAGGCGTTCCTCAAAGCGCCGGAGAACCGCGGCAAGATCATGTCCACGGGGCTCTGGCGGTATACGCGCCACCCGAACTATTTCGGCGAGGCGACGCTCTGGTGGGGCATTTTTCTGCTTGCGCTCAGCGGCGGGGTTACGCCGTTTGCAATCATCGGCCCCGTGACCATCACGCTGCTCTTATTGTTCGTCTCCGGCGTACCGCTGCTGGAAAAGAGCATGAAGGATAAGCCCGGCTATGCGGAATATGCCGCGAAGACGAGCATATTCGTGCCGTGGTTTCCCAAGAAATAACCGACAAAATTCAAAAAATCTGGAAAAGGAGAACCGATTATGAACCTTTCTTTCACCTGGGCAAATGCGCGAAACTACGGCATCGCGCTCGTGATCTTCCTCGCAATCGACATGGTTTGGCTGACGCTGATCGCCAAATCGCTCTACGCGCAGCATCTGGGGTATCTGATGGCGCCTAAGGCGAAGCTCATTGCGGCGCTGATCTTCTACCTGCTGTTCGTGCTGGGGTTGCAATTCTTTGTGCTGAATCCCGCGCTGGCAGCGGGCAGCTGGAAGACCGCGCTCTTTGCGGGCATGTTCTTCGGCCTCGTCACGTATGCGACGTATGACCTGACCAACCTCGCGACGGTCAAGGACTGGCCGGTGCTGATCACGGTGATCGATCTCGCGTGGGGCAGCTTCGTCAGCGGCGTCACCGCGCTGTTGAGCTTCGTGGTGATCAAGAAACTATTCTAGGGCGCGATGTCTTTGCTTACCGAAATACTTTATAAACAAGAAAGAGACTTTTCGAAGAGAAGAGTCTCTTTTTTACGGGAGTGCGGGCGGATGATATCCGCCCCTACAAGGATTTTCGCGTTCACGGGCAAAATGCTACACGTATTTGGTTTTCGAAGGAAAGAGGTTTTTTTAACCGTTTCTTTGTAGGGGCGGATATCATCCGCCCGCGTGCATAAACAAACAATTTTATTTTGAGGAACGACGTTTTCCCGGGGTTGGTGTGCGCCTTTATTCGGCCTGAGCGATTTCGTTTGCCCGCCCGCATCCAATCGTTTTTTCCGCCGTTTTGTATTCCTGACATGCGTGCTATAATCTCCCTATGGAACGGCTGGACGATCTGCAACACAAGGGGCTGATGCTCTATCAGGACACGGATTACGAGCGCTTCAATGCGGATGCGCTCTGGCTGCTCGCGTTTCTGCGCCTTAGCGCAAAGGATCGCGCGGTGGAGCTCGGTTCCGGCACAGGCGTGATCTGCGTGCTCGGCGCGGACAACACAGGCGCTCGCTTCACAGGTGTGGAGCGGCAGGAGCGGCTTGTCGAGCTCGCACAGAGGAGCGCGGCAAGAAACGGGCAGGACATCCGGTTTGTCTGCACCGATGTTTCGGATTCTCCCGCGCTCTTGGGTCACGGCGCGTTTACCGCGGCCTTGATGAACCCGCCGTATTTTACCAGCGGAGACGCGAGCGGAAAGCCTTCCCGCAGCCTGACGCGGTATGACGCGGGAACCTCTCTTGCGGATTTTCTCTCCGCGGCGCAGGCGCTGCTCCAAAATGGAGGCAAGCTGTTTGTGATCTATCCCGCGGGTGCGCTCAGCGAGCTAATCTCCGCGCTGGCGCAGCACGCGTTTGAACCCAAGCGGATGCGGTTTGTCTACACCAAAGCAGGCAAAGACGCGCTGCGTGTGCTGATCGAGGCGAAAAAGGGCGGAAAGCCCGGGCTGACTGTGGAGCCGCCCATGATCGTGGAGGAATAAGAAAAGACCCGCCGAAGCGGGTCTTTGTTTGTGTCGCAGATGTTTTGTTCAACCGTCTTACGCAAGGGCGGGCGTTTCGCAGGTCTTACTCTGAATCAGCTCGAAGCAGAGGTTGAAGACATCGTCGCGCATGGCTTTCATGACGCTGCCGATGCTGTCGTCCGTGACCACGGACATCATGCCCGTTCCATAATTGGAGATGATCCCGACCGCGGCATATTGGATGCCGAGATCGCGCGCAAGCGGCGCCTCCGGCACCAGCGTCTGCCCGATGATCTGGGAGCCGAACATGCGAAACATCCGCACTTCCGCCGCGGTTTCAAAGCGCGGGCCTTCGGTGCAGCAATAGATCGCACGGCCGGAATACGGCATCTTTTTATTCAGAATCAGCTGCTCCAGCTCGTCGTTGAGCTCGGGGCTGAAGACGTCCTCCATGCCGGTATGGAGCGCGAGGCGGTGCTCCTGTTCAAAGGAGGCCGGCCGCTTCTTGGTCATGTCGATGAAGTCGTTGACGAGGCACACGGTGCCGACCTTGAAGCCGTAGTCGCATGCGCCGACGGACGAAAGCCCAATGATGTGGGTCACGCCCAGCATATGCATGGCGTAGATATTCGCGCGATAATTGATGTTCGCCGGGTCGTGATGAAACAACACGCCGTGGCGAAACCGGAAAATCACTTCCTGCCCGCAGTCGAGCTTACCGCGGTAGATGACAACGTCGCCATACGGCGTACCGATTGCTTCTTCTGTATAAGGGATTGGCAGCGACTCGATATTCGTGCCGCCGATGATCGCGTACTTCATAAACCTTATCACCTCCCAAAGACTATACCATAGCGCGGAAGAAAAGTGTATACTGAAAGGGTGCCTAAAAGATTTTTATCCTGACGGATTTCCGTCCGGCACCGCGAAATCAACAAAGGAGCGAAACCATGCAACGAGCAGACCACGATCTGGCATTCTTATTCCTCTTTGAAAATATCGCCTGGTATGAAAACGGCGCGGTGCGCATTCTCGACCGCAGGATCTATCCCGCGCGCGAGGAGTTTGTGACCTGCCATACGCATCAGGAGGTCGCAAAGGCCATCACCGATATGGTCACCCAGAGCTACGGCCCGTTTCACGCGGCGGCGATGGGCATGGCGCTCGCGGCCTATGAGTGCCGCGACAAGAACGCGACGGAGCAGAAGGCGTTTCTCAAAGCCGCGGCGGACGTCATCGCCAACGCGCGCCCGACCACCGCGCGCAAGATGCGCACCTGGACGGACGACTGCGAGCGGGACGCGTTTGCCGCCATCGACGCGGGCAGAAACGCCTGCGACGCGATCATGGCGGGCGCGATGGGAAAATTCTCCCGCCGCTATGACCGCATCGACCGCGAGGCGCGCTATTTCCTCGAAAAGATTCCGAAAAATCCGACCATCATGACGCAGTGCTACGGCGACGCGGACGTCGGCATGCTGCTGCGCGCGCTCAAAGAGCGCGGCGACGAGGCGAAGTTTTTTACGCCCGAAACGAGACCGTATCTGCAGGGCGCGCGCTTGACCGCGAGCGTCATCTGCGACATGGGCTTTGAGGTCTCGCTGATTACGGACAACATGCCCGGCTATGTGCTGGGGCATAAACACGTGGACATCTTCACGACTTCCGCGGACGTCATCACCCTCGACGGTCACGTGGTCAACAAGGTTGGCACCTTCCAGATTGCGCTCTGCGCGAACTATTACGGCGTGCCGTACTATGTTGCGGGATTCCCCGACCGCACACACCCCGATATCGATTCGGTCCATATCGAGGAGCGCAACGGCGAGGAAGTCCGGCACGCGATGGGCGTGCTGACCTGCAAAGCGGGCGTCAAGGGCTTCTATCCCGCGTTTGACATCACCCCGCCGGAGCTGGTCACGGGCGTTGCGACGGATATCGGCGTGCTCAACCCCACCGAGCTGAGGAGCTATCAGCCCGCGGAGTAAACACGTTCACGACGCACAAACGGCGGCTTTTCAGCCGCCGTTTTAATGTTCGTCGTTTGCGAACTATCCCGCGTAGCGTATCTTGAGATCCTGTTTGCTCGGCATCATCATGATCCATGTGTTGCCGGGCTCCAGCTTGAGCGTCGTGCCGTCATACAGCAGATACGTCGTGGTGTCTGCTAACGTCGGCCTGCTCCAGCTGCCGAAGACCGCGCGTCCATTGACGAAATACATGCACTCGCCTTTTCCGGTGACCTCGACGCTACGGAAGGTGCCGTCCAGGGCGGAGACGCGCACGAACTGCACGATCAGGTTTTGTACCGTGATGAGATCGTTGGAGTAGCCCAGCACGTCGTCCGTGGGCGTGAGAGATTTGCTCTCGCCCAGCACCTTTTTGGAGTTTTTATCGCTGCGCACGAGCACGTTTTTCACCGTGTCATAGGTGAAAAACACGCGCTCGGAATCCGAACTCGTAAACGGAATGCCGATGCTGCGGATCTCCTTGCCCTTATCATAGGTGATGCCGGACTGAAACACAAAACGCGTCGTGCTGTAGTCGGGGGAAAAATCGCTGTGTGCTTCGACATAGGAAAGCAGCTGGAAGAAGTTCGTGTGCTCCTCGATTGCGGTGATGGTCTTGTCGCGGTAGAAAAACGAGGCGGCTTCTCCGGTATTCTCCACATGGTTCTGGATGCCGCTGTCCGCAAGCTTCGGATAGGATGCGGTCGCGAGCTCCGGATCGCCCAGAGAAACATACAGTCCGCCCCACTCCAGCGCGGTATCGGCGATGTAGGAGCGCGAGGTGCGAACGGGGCCGACCCGCTCCGGCAGCGTATCTGAAAACAGAGCAAGATACCGCGTGCTGTGATCTTCGCGGTCGAGCGGGAACTCGTAGACGATGTCCGCGAGCATCAGCGCCGTCTGCGGGCGCGCCTGCGCCGCGTTGTCGATGGCGACCAGCACGGGGCGGTAGACCGCGCTCTCCGGCAGCGGGCGTCCGGTGGTGGGCGAGATGCCCTCGTTCACCGGGGTGGCAGTCGGGGTTGCGTCCGGCGTTGCGGTGGCTCTAGCCGCGAGCTTCGGCGTTGCGGTCGCGTCCGCAACCGTCGCGGTGCTGCTCGCAGTATCGGTCACGATGACGACCTCCGCGTTATTGCCGTTGCCCTGCATCGGCACGCCCGTGACGGTTTCGATCACGGAGCAGCCGGAGAGCAGCAGCAAAAGCCCCGTCGCGAGCGCGATGAGGCGGTTTCTGCGCTGCGGCGAAGGCTGCGCGGCGCTATTCATAGCTCACCGGAGAAACGTTCGGGTGCACGGCAATCCACGTGTTGCCCGGCTCCAGGGTGACGAGAGTGCCGTCGTCAAGCATGTATGTGGTGAAATCCTCCGCGGTCGGGCGCGACCAGGTTCCGGTCACGTGCTGCCCGTTGATGAAGTAGTCGCATTTGCCGCTGCCGATCATCTCGCAGGTACGGCGGTGCTTGGCGTCCTCTTTGACCGAGCCGTAGTCCACATACTGCACGATGAGGTTTTGCACGTTCATCTGCTCGGTGATGTAGTTGTCGCCGTGGTCGGTCAGCGTGCGTGTCATGCTTGGTTCGCCGTTTTCATAGCGGTAGAGGCGGTTTGTCTGCGCATCGTAGGTAAACCAGATCCACTCCGGATTCTTGTTGTTGTCGAATGGCAGAATCACCTTGGTAAACGGCTTGCCGTTTTCATAGGTGATGCCTTCCTGGAAATTGAATCGCTTGGCTTCCCGCGCGGTGTGTTCGCCATAGTAGCGGTTCACGAGCGCCGCGATGCGGTAATAAAGCGCATGCACGCTGCTTCTGTTCGTCTCGGTCAGGCGGAATTTGTAGCCGTTTTCGGTCTCAAAATCGTCATACGCGCCCAGCGTACGGTAGAATTTCTTGGCAAAGCCCGGGAAATCCCCCTTGGGCAGATACAGCGGAATCAGATCCTGCGGCAGGCGGCGATACGGCTTTTTCAGCACGACGTAGCCTTCGTGCAAATACATGCAGTCCCATTCCTGCACCATGTCGATGATATAGTAGCGCGTGGAGCGCACAGGCCCCGCGTATGCGGGATAGGTGTCGTTATAGAGCGCCTGAAAGCGAGTGATCGCAGCCTCCGCCAGAAACTCGTAGACGATGTCCGCCTCCATCAGCGAGGTCTGCGGCTTCGCGCTGTTGGAGTTGTCGATGGAGAGGATAAAGGGCCTCAGCGGCGTTCCGATGGGAACCACACGGCCGGAGGTCAGCGAGCGGTTGACGGGCGTGGGAGAGGGCGTCGGCGTTGGCGTCGGTGTAGGCGTCGCGGTCGGCGCCAGCGTGACCGCGGGGGCTTTGCCCTCCGTAGGGGTCGCCGCGGCGGACGGTTGCGCGGGCGCGCAGCCTACAAGCAGCAAGAGCGCCAGCGCGAGCGAGAGTGCGCGGGCATAGTGATGCTGTATGGCGTGAACGGGAATGCGTTGATTCATTGGAATACCGGTTCCTTTCGTCGGGGGACTGGTCAAACGGGGGATACCCCCGCATCAACCCTTCCGGTTCTTGCGCGAGAGCAGCACAACGACAAGGATCACCGCGGCGAGCAGCAGCCCGCCGCCGACATAGAGCAGGATGGGGTTGAGATCGGAAAGCTGGCTTGGCACCGCCGGTTCCACGGCCGGTGCTGCGGACGCGGGCGCCGCGGTGACGTCCGGCGTCGCCGTGATCTCCGGCGTGGGGGAAGGCGTCGGTACCGGCGTTGCGGGCACCCAGGGCGTGACCGCGGGCGCGGGCAGCGAAGCGGAGCCGACGGTGACGCCGCCGTCCTGAATCGCGACATAGGATTTGGTCTGATTGTAGTCCGCGTCAACGCGCGTGACGATACCGCTTGTGATGCTCGCCGCGCTGCCCGCGTCGGTCAGCACGCGGAAACGCAGCGTCAGCAGCGTGCCCGCGCCCTCCAGACCCAGCGCGCTGGCGCAGGCGATGCGGACGCGTCCCGGCACATCGGAATTCGCGATGGTATATTGCGCGGCAAAGAGGTCGCCCGGCGTCATGGAGACAAACTCCAGCGCAGCGCTGTCATAGTTGAGGTCAAACTGCACGGAGTCGACGCCCGCGCAGTTATCCAGCAGCACGGGAAGGTCGATTTGACTGCCGCTTTCGCCGCTCACGGTTTCGACCTGAATCAGTACGCTCTCTTCCTCCGCGCGGGCTTGCGCCGGAAACGCAAAGAGGACACAGAGCACCAGAGCCGTGAAAAACAAAAGCATACGTTTCATCGATTGCACCTCATATATAAAAAAGGTATGATAGAAGACACAGAAAAACTGTAACCTATATGGTACAGCAAATCACGGGGGAAGTCAATTTGACTGCCTTCGCAGGACAGGCAAAACACGCGGAAACAGGCGGTTTTCGCGCGCGGAAAAAGCGGCGATTTGGCAAACGATTGTGGCACGCCGCGGAACAGGCAGGACAGAGGAAACATGGAGAACATCGGCTATTATAACGGACAATTTGCACCGCTGGAGCAGCTGACAATCCCCGCGCTCGACCGCGGGGTTTATTTCGGCGACGGGGTCTATGAGGCGCTGCGCGTGGAGCGCCACCGCTTCTTCGCGCTGGAGGAGCATCTCTCGCGGCTCCGCGCGAGCCTTGAGTTTTTGCGCATCGATTTTACGATGACGGACACGGAGCTGACGGAGATTTTGCAGCAGGTGGCGGATCGCGTGGAGAGCGATTCCCAGCAGATCTATTTTCAGGTCACGCGCGGAACCGCAATCCGGACGCACTCGTTTCCAGAGGGGGCGAGCGCGAACCTTCTCGTGTTCACACGCGGGGTGCCGCTCGCGGACCTGACCGAATACCGCCGCGTAACGCTGCTGGAGGACAAGCGCTGGGGACACTGCAACATCAAGTCCCTCAACCTGATTCCGAGCGTGATGGCTTCCCAGACCGCGAAGGAACGCGGATGCGCCGAGGCGGTGTTCCATAAGGACGGCCTCGTCAGCGAATGCTCCAGCTCCAACCTGCTGCTGCTCAAGGACGGCGTGCTGCGCACCGCTCCCGCGGACGAGCAGATTCTGCCGGGCGTGACGCGCGCGCATTTTCTGATGCTCGCGCGCAATCTCAGCATCCCCGTGGACGAAACCGCGTTCACGCTGGACGAAATGGAAGCCGCGGACGAACTCATGATCACGAGCACCAGCGCGCACGGCTTGCCCGTGGGTTTCGTGGACGACCGACCCGTCTGCGGGCGGGACGAAGCGCTGCTCCGGCGGCTACAGCGGGCATATCGGGAATATTTCTGGGACACACTGGGGATTTCTGAGCGTATTTAACCGGACACGGACGCAAAAAAACGGCACCCTGCGGGGTGCCGTTTGTGTTTCGTTTCTTCAGCAGTGGAGCGTGGTCTTGTCTCTGCCGGTCTTCTTGGCGCAGTAGAGCGCCTCGTCCGCGTTAGCGATCAGCTCATGCTCCCCGCTGACCGAGGTCTCCGGCATGGAGTCGATGCCGATGCTGACGGTGACGCCGATCTGGTTGTCGCCAAAGCTGGTCGCGTGGTCGCGCACAAGGTGCCGCACGCGCTCCGCGATGGTCAGCGCGTCCTCTTTGTTTGCGCCGGGCAGGATCACCATGAACTCTTCGCCGCCGTAGCGCAGCAGGATATCGCCTTCGCGGATGCCCTGACGGATCTGCGCGGAGACATTGCGCAGCACGCGGTCGCCCACAACGTGACCGTATGTGTCGTTGACCTGCTTGAAGTGGTCGATGTCAAACATCATCACCGCCAGCGGAATCCCGCGGCGCACGGAGCGCGCGTATTCTTCATGCAGGCGCACCATGCCGAATCTGCGGTTGAGGATGCCCGTCAGCGGGTCGAGCGCCGCGAGCTTTTGCAGCTGCTCGTGCTCCAGCGCGTTATGGAGCGCGACCGCGAGGCTCTGGGTAAAGATCGCAAGCTGGCGCACCGTCTCGCTCTGAAACGGCTCGGCTTTGGCGAGCAGGATCACCGCGATGGGCACGTTTTTGAATTTCACGGGTTCGATGATGACTTCCTTGGGTCTAAACTGCGTCAGCGTGCTTTCGACGATGACTTCCTCCGGATGCGAGATCGAGAAGGACTCGCCCTTGGAGAATGCGCGGAGGATATGCGCGTCGCGCGAAAGCGACTGCACCTCGCGGATGCCGAAGCTATGCAGCACGACGACCTCGCCCTCCTGCTCCAGGAGCAGCGCGCCCGCGTCTGCGCAGGTGCCCGTCATCACGCGCTCGAGCGCGTATTCCGAAAGCGCGTGCAGATCCAGCTGGCTGGAAAAGATCGCGGTAAAATTCTTGATGTCGTCGAGCATCCGAAGCGAGCTTGCAAACGCCGCAATCAGCTCGTTGAACGACTGCGCACTCTGGCCAAACTCATCCCCGGTTTCAACGGGCACGCTGCAGTGCGCGGGATCACAGTCCCCGATTCTGCCGTTTTCCGAGATGGTGAGGATCGATGCCTTGACCTCCTGCATCTTGCCTGTCAACAGCGTGAGCTTGCGCTTGACCGTGACGGACGTGAGCACGATGTTGACGAAGCCGACCAGCACGCCTGCGAGCACACAGGAGGCAAGGAATAAGCTGCTGAAGGCGATGGTGCGGGGCACGCCAAGCAGCAGCATAAAAAACGGGAAGAGGATGCCGATGAGAAGTCCGAAACCGATCATGCGGGTGGCCAGTTGCAGGAAGGTGTTTTGTGTACGGCGCATGGAAAACTCCCGTATTCAATTTAATTTTAGATTCTCTGGATGGAAGGAGCCGGATTATTCTTCCGGCGAGACCAGTATCGCGCGGCAGGGCGCGCCCTCTGCGCCGGAGATCTTCAGGGGTGCCGCGTAGAGCGTATACCGCCCGTCCGGCACGTCGTCAAGGTCGAGGTTTTCCAGAACGGCGACGCCGTAGCCAAGGAGCGCTACGTGCACGGAGAGCTCGTCGGAATACGAGCCGACCGATTGCTTATCGGTACCGATTAGGAGGCAGCCTTGATTATAGAGGTAGCCGATGGCGCTCTCGGTGAGCTGGCCCTCGCCGTGCAACAGGATGCGCGGGGCAAAGGGGCGCTTCATAAAATACATTGCGTCGAGCGGCGTCTTTGGCACCGTGAGCACCACGCATTCGCCTACAAACTGCGTGAGCGGCATGGAGGCGATGTCGCGGCCTTCGTTGATGAAGTGCAGTGGCGCGTCGATGTGCGTTGCCGCGTGCATGCTGGTTTCAAGGCGGCTGAGGTTATAACTCTCGCCGTCTTTCATGCGGTGCAGGGCGCGCAGCTTCGGCGGCTCGTCGCCCGGATAGGGCGGCGTCGTAATCAGGTCGCGGGAAATGTCGTATATCTTCATGGTATGATCAATCCTTTTCCGGCTGATTGCGCTCGCTTCGTCTATTCTGACGCGAAACGAGCTTCAGCGGTCTTTTGCCAGCTCTGGCCACATTTTTTGAAACAAGACTCATTATACGTTGCCTTGCAACAAAACGCAAAGCGTAATTCGCATGGCGCGTATAAAAAACTCCCGCGAAAGCGGGAGTTTTGGTGGAATCGCAAGGAAGGTTACTCGTTTCGGATCGCGGCGAGCGGGGAGAGCTTCATCGCGCGGATGGCGGGATACATGCCCGCCGCGAGCGCGACGATGATCGAGAACCCGACCGCACCGAACACGAGATACGCGGGGATGATGCTCCGCATGCCGGAGCTGGCCAAGAATACATTCAACAGCGCTGATATACCGAAGCTGAGCCCCATGCCGAGCGCGCCGCCGAAGAGGCCGATATAGGCAGCCTCCGCGAGGAAGAGCCCCGCGATGTTGTCGATGCGGCAGCCGAGCACCTTGATGATGCCGATCTCCTTTGTGCGCTCGAAGATGCTCATCATCATCGTGTTCATGATGCCGATGGCTGCGACGAGGAGCGCCACGCCGCCGATCGCGCCGAGCAGATACTGCACGTTCTGCGTGCTCTTTTCTGCCATCTCGACGGCGTCCTGCAGGCTGTAGGTGCCGTAGCCCATCTCGGTGATCGCGTTTTTGACCGTTTTCACGTCCGAGATATCCGCGCACTTGACGAGCACGGTCTGGTATTTACTGCCGTCATAGTTGGTGAACGCCTTGTTCGCTTTGGCGAGACGATCCAGCTGCGAGGCATCCATGATGCTGTAGTAGGAAAAGTCGTTGTTGCCTTGATCCATGATGCCGGTGACCTTGAGCTTGTAAAAGTCTCCCGGCGGCTCCTGCGGTTCTCCGGAGGCGTCGCCTGCCGCCGCCATGTCCATCTGCTTGTAGATGTTGCGGTAGTCGAAGGTCAGCTGCATGCGGGAATCCGCCGTGATCTTCGGGTTGCCGTTTTTATCCAGCGCCTGGCGGTAGTTATCCGGGCTGTAGAAGCTCTGGAGCGTCCATGCGCCGAGCGCGATCTCGTAGGTGGTGGTGCTGCCTGCGCCGGGGAATTCGCCCGATGCAAGCGTGATGTTGAACAGGTCCGCCTGCTCTTTGGTGACGCCGAGGATGTTGGTGTCCACCACGTACTGGCCGCTCTTGATGATGCCGTAGGTTTCAATCAGCGGCATGACGGCCTGTACGCCTTCGAGCTTCTGGAAGGATTTGATGGCCTTCTTGTTGAGCTCCTTCTGGCGGGAGGAGCCGCTGCCGTTGCCCTTGGAAACATACGACCAGGCGGTGACGCGGATGGTGGTGAGACTCCCCGTTCCGGCAAAGCTCTCGACGGTGGCCTGCTTGATGCCGATGCCCAGAGACACCATCACCACGATGGAAGCCACGCCGATGATCATGCCCAGAACGGTCAGAAACGCCCTTAGTTTTCGCCGCCACAGGTTGAGAAACGCCGTGGTCAGCAGATCTTTGATGCTCATTGTTCCTCCAGTTGCGCGGTGCCGCGCCGGACGGGTTACTCTTCTTCGAGTGCGCGTTCGCGCTTCTTCTTGGCCTTGATGCCGAGGAAAACCGCTCCGGTGACAACCGCGACACCGCCGAGCGTCCAGAAGATCCAGCCGATGTTCGCGCTTGCGGGTTTGTCGCCGGGGATCTCCGTTGCGCCGTTGCCGGGGGAGACCATGCCGCCTGCCGGTTCTTCGTTGACGAACATGTTCATCGGAAGAAGCTCTTCGGTCGGGTTGCCGTTGACGTCCTCATAGGTGACGCGCACCTTTGCGTCGAGCTGTCCGCCCGTGGTCGGGGTGACGTTCAGGTCTGCGCGCATCGTGCCGCCCGCCGCGATGTTGCCGCCGAAGTAGCTTTCTTCGAGCGTCAGGCCGTCGCCGACGACATCCACCATGCAGTTATAGAGCGTGGTTTTGCCGAGGTTGTAGAGCGTGACGCCGACGGCCACGCTGCTGCCCACCCACGGGTCGTCATAGACCTGCGGGTCGTTGATCAGCACGCGCGCCTTCTGCTGCACGGGCACGCTGACGCTTGCGGTCTCTTCAAAATCGCTGCGGTTTCTCGTGCCCTCGTAGGAGAGCTTGATGGAGAGCAGCTGGGATTTGGGCTCCGCGTCGGGAGCGATCTGCAGCTTGATGGTCTGCACATAGGCTTCGTCCTTGTCGATCGTGCCGATAAAGATCGAATTGCTGCCGCCCGGCGCGGGGAGAATCACGCCCGCCTCGTTGGAGAGCTCCAACGTGAGGTTGGTGATGGCTTCGCGTTTGGAGGTGTTGGCGACCACGAGCTTGAGGGTGATGGTGTCGCCCGCATAGATCGGGTCTTCGCTGAAGCTGTAGGATTCAAGGATGACTTTGGGCTTGCTGCGGTAGCTGCTGCCGCCGCTGCTGCCACCGTCGGAGGACGCTTCGCGTACAACGATCGTGACAGGAATGTTATCCTTTAAGCCGCTGCTGTAGGTCACAGTAAAATTAAGAGTGTATGTACCGACAGGCGCTGTCGAAGACAACGTGCCGGTGACTTCAAAGTAAGCGCGATCACCGATTGCAATATTCTTGCTCGACCAGTCTTCTAGCTTGCTCGTGGTTGAGTTCCACGTTTTATAGTTTTTGAATGCAAGAGAGCCTGTAAATGGGTTCTGCGGAGTTCCTGAAAACAGATCACAAGTCAAGTCGGTTGCATTAGGCAAATCCCGATTGAAAATGGGCACATAAAATGTGATCTTCTCGCCTGCGCGTTGAGAATACACCTGAAGGAGATTTTGCTCCTCTGCGTCTGTTACACCCGTGAAAAGCTCGAGGTGTCCGGCACCGGGTTCAGGCGTCGGCACTGGCGTGGGGGTAGGTGTCGGTGTCGGCGACGGCGACGGAGTCGCATCATCTGCCAGCGCAGAATACAGCGGCACTGCCGTCAGCAAAAGTGCCACCGCCAGCAGAATCGAAAAAAACTTGATTTTTCTTGTGTTACGCATGCAAATACCCTCAGTTTCCCGAACCCTGCGGTTCGTTATGCTTGGTGATCGAAGTTTCGTTGAGAACAATATCTGTGATTCTGCCGTCCAGCAGATGGATGACCTTGTCGCCGTATTCCGCGATGTGCTGATCGTGGGTCACCATCACGAGCGTCTTGCCCTGCTCCCGCAGAATGTCGATGATCACGCGGATGACCTCGTCGGATGTGCTGCTGTCGAGGTTGCCCGTGGGCTCGTCCGCAAAGACGATCTGCGGGTCTGTCACCAGCGCCCGCGCAATGCCGACGCGCTGCTGCTGTCCTCCGCTCATCTCGCTGGGCTTGTGCTTCATGTGCGTCTTTAAGCCCACGATGTCCAGCATGTGCTTGGCGCGCTTGAGCCGCGCTGCCTCCGGCACGCCCGCAAACGAGAGCGGAAGCGCCACATTCTCCAGCGCCGTGTAGTACGGCATGAGGTTGAAGCTCTGGAAGATGAAGCCCACACGCTTCTGGCGAAACAGGATCAGCTCGCCCTGCGTCATGCGCTCGAGATGCTTGCCCGCGATGACGATCTCGCCGGATGTCACCTGCTCCAGCCCCGCCAGTACATGCAGCAGCGTGGACTTGCCGGAGCCGCTGCGCCCGATGATGGAGCAGATGTCGCCGGAGGCGATCTGCAGATCCACACCGCGCAGGGCGTGCACAGTCACGGTGCCTACGTGATAGTCCTTTTCGACGTTGCGCACGTCAATCAGCGTGTTTTCCTGCATCGTTCCTCCCCGGTCATGCACGAGTCCGGTGCCACTCCGCGGCGTTTCGCGAACGGAGTGTATTACTCGTACTAATACGCATATATCATACGCCTCGGTTGTCGTCCTGTCAACGCTCCCGTGGCGCGAGAATGCAACGTAAATGCAAACTTCAAATAAACTTCAGAAGACGCACTGTGGAGATTTCCCCCGAAGCGGGCGGAATCTCTGTGTGGAGCGCATGATCACAGTTTGCTTCATTATAAATGGAACGGGCGGAAAAATCCACGCGCCGCGCGGCAAAAGCCGCAAAAAGCCCATACCGTTTGCTGCGAATCTGCTTGAAAAAGCGCGAAAGTTCTGATAGGATGGAAAAAACATCGGTTCGGGTGAGCGATTTGCCCGAACACGGGAGAAAAACCGCACCATGCACCCGGCAAACGCAAACAAAAGCCAACGCGAAACAGCCAGCCAGCGCAGTCTCTGCGCGGGGCTTTTCGCCGCGCAGTTTGCGTGTGCCCGCGCTGAAGGGATGTCCGCCATGCGAATGCGAATGCACGCGAAGCAAGCGGATGCGGCGGCGGCTGCCCTCAACTAGGGGGAATATCGGCTGATCCCGCGGCCGGGCAGGGCAGTTGCGCCCGCCTGCCGGGAGAAAAATCTGCGTTTGCAGCGTGCGAATCGTCAACTCAACATTGGGCGCCGGAGGCGAAGCTCCCGACCGCAGCGGAACTGCGGAGGAGATGAGCCGAGCGGTGTTTTTTTATTGCTTGTTTGTATGAAAAGCGGGAAAGAACATCGCAGATCAGATTCAGACGACACGAAAGAAGGTACTAGATATGCCGATTAAAATTCCCGACGGCCTCCCTGCAGGCGACCTGCTCGCGCAGGAGAACATCTTCGTCATGCCGCAGGAGCGTGCGGCGAAGCAGGACATCCGCCCGCTGCGCATCGCGATTCTCAACCTCATGCCCACCAAGCAGACCACGGAGACGCAGATTCTGCGCCTGCTCGCCAATACGCCCTTGCAGGTGGAGGTCACGCTCCTTCGCACCGGCAGCTACCAGAGCCAGAACATCTCGCAGGACTATCTGGACTCGTTCTACCGCACGTTTGACGAGGTCAAGGAGGAGCACTTCGACGGTATCGTCATCACTGGAGCGCCCGTGGAAAACCTCGATTTTCAGGATGTGCACTATTGGGACGAGCTCGTGCGCCTGATGGACTGGGCGGATCACAACGTGTTTTCGACGCTCTACATCTGCTGGGCGGCGCAGGCGGGGCTGTATCATTTTTACGGCGTGGAGAAGCAGCCGCTGCCCAAGAAGATGTTCGGCATTTTCCCGCACGTGGTGCTGGACCGCTCCCACAAGCTGCTCCGCGGCTTTGATGAGCAGTTCATGGCACCGCACTCGCGCCACACGACGATCCTCGTCTCGGACGCGGCGAAGATTCACGACCTGAACATCCTCGCGACCTCGCAGGAGGCGGGGCTGTACCTTGCGGCCTCGCGGGACGGCCGCCGCGTGTTCGTCACCGGACACAGCGAGTATGACGCAAAGACGCTGGAGCTGGAGTACCGCCGGGACAAGGCCGCGGGCAAGCCCATCGAGCTGCCGCGCAACTATTATCCCAACGACGACGACACCCTTCCGCCGATGATCACATGGCGCGCGCACGGGGCGCTGCTATTCTCCAATTGGCTCAACTACTTCGTCTATCAGGAGACGCCGTACGACCTCAACGCCATCCCCGCGACGCACGCGGAATGAGAACGCAACAAAGGCTCCCGCAAGGGAGCCTTTGTGTTAAAATGGGAATGGATATTTAATTTTAGAGAGGGACCGACGAATGCCGAACCTGCCGGAGGCATATCTAGCCCGCATGCGCGCGCAGCTGGGCGAAAGCGAATTTGCCGCGTATCTTGCCGCGATGGAGCGGCAGCCGCGGCGCGCCCTGCGCGTCAATCTGCTCAAGACCACGGCGGAAGATTTTTGTGCGCAGGCGGATTTTCCGCTCACGCCAACGGGCATCCTGCCGGAGAGTTTCTTTTTTGAGGACGACGTCGCCATCGGCCGCCATCCGCTGCATGCCGCAGGGCTTTGTTATGTGCAGGAGCCTGCGGCGCAGGCGCCCGCCGCGCTGACAAAAGCGGAAGCGGGCATGACGGTACTCGACCTATGCGCGGCGCCCGGCGGCAAGACGACGCAGCTCGCGGCGATGATGCAAAATACCGGGCTGCTCGTTGCAAACGAGCCCGTGCGCAGCCGCGCGGAGATTCTCGCGGGAAACATCGAGCGGCTGGGCGTGAGGAACGCACTCGTGACCTGCATGCGCCCCGACGCGCTGGCGAATGTGCTCGGCGCGTGCTTCGACGTGGTGCTGGTGGACGCGCCCTGCTCCGGCGAGGGGATGTTTCGCAAGGACGAGACCGCGATCCGCGAATGGTCGGAGGAGCATGTGCTCGCCTGCGCCGCGCGGCAGGAGCAAATTCTGGAAAGCGCTGCGCTGCTATGTAAGCCCGGCGGCAGGCTTGTCTACAGCACCTGCACCTTTTCGAGCGAGGAAAACGAGGGCGCGATCGAGCGGTTTTTGTCCGCGCACGCGGATTTCTCGCTTGTTGAATCAAAGCGGATGTATCCGCACGCCTCTGTCGGCGAGGGGCAGTTTATGGCGGTGCTCGTGCGCGCGGGAGAGGCGGCTTCGGCTGCGTCCGCCGCGCTGACCGCGCCCGCGGGGGAACCTGTTCCAGCGTTTGAAGCATTCTGGCGCGAGACGTTTGTGGTTGAGCAACCCGCTGCCATGCTGCTGCCCGACGGGCGGGTGCTGATTCCGCCTGCGATCCTGCCGCGGGAGCTTCGCGGTCTGCACGTCGTCCGCGCGGGCGTGCTCGCGGGGGAACTCAAAAACGGCCGCTTCACGCCGGATCACGCGCTCGCGCTGGCGTATCCCGCCTCCGCGTTCCGCGCAACCGTGCCGCTGGAAGCGGGCGCGCTCGTCCGCTTTCTCGCGGGCGAAACCGTCGCCTGCAACCCCGCTCTCTCCGGCTGGTGCCCCGCAACGGTGCTCGGGCATCCGCTTGGCTGGGGCAAGGCGGTGGAGGGGGTATTAAAGAATCATATTCCGAAGGGGTTAAGGATACGGTAAGATTCTAAACTGTTTGATCGTCAGTGCTTTAATTGTGCCAGAGCTGAAGAGAAAGGGTTAAACATGCCTTACGAAGAAACAAAGCAGATGCTCTTAAATATTGCAGACGAAGAGACATTGAAAGACAATTTATCGTTTACGGCTTTTTTTATTGCGATATATGAGAATTTTGTCGATCAAATAGTAGATCGAGTAAAAGGTTTTTATTGTGATGAATTTGAAACAGATGACAATGGCAAAGTCACTATAACTCAATCTCCTAGGTACAAAAAGGACATTTTAGATCGCAAAGATGACAGCGGGAATAAAGTAGGTCCACTAAAGGCTACATTGCTCTGGTTTCAAGAAAATGGTGCTATTACAGATGATGACATCAAACGGTTTTATGAAATAAGAGAACAACGAAACATCTATGTTCATGAGCTCACGCATTGTTTACTAAAGGGATTCAGTTCGGACGAAGTGAGCATATTCTTTGACTTGCAGAATATTTACAAGAAGATCGACAAGTGGTGGATAAACGAGATTGAAATTCCTTGTGCGGCTGATGAAATTCCGCAGGATTATGACCCTGAAGGTGTTCAAAGTGCGATTTTGGCATTGTTTGATATTATGGTGGATGTTTTACTTCGCGGAAAATCTGATGAGCATAAGGAATTAATACAGCAGTACTTTAAAGAAAGCTAAGGAACAAAATAACTTTCTGCATGTGATATAAACGGATTTTAACGAATCCGTTTTTTATTTCTCCTCGTCTGGAGAAATAGAAACAGCTCCAGCCTTGCTAAAATCATACTCATGGATCGACAAACCACTTCGGGTCCTCGTAATAGAGATACGCGTCCTTCTTGCCGATGCGGCAGGTATAGCGGATGCCGCTGCCGCCCGCCTTCAGGCTCGCCGCGCGCCGCACGTCCGAGATCGACGTGATCTCAAACTTCCGCCCGTCCTCCCAGAGGATGCGCTGCGGGCGCATGACGCCCGCTTCATCCACCGTCAACTCCACCGCGACATAGACTTTCATAACAACAATCCCCCTGAAACCGTCAACTCTACCGCAGCATAATTTTTCATAACAACTTCCTCCTGATGCGCTCGTTCGCGCTTGATCAAACTTGCGAAATAATAAAACTATCGCCTGCCGGTGACGCTGTCCATCGTCGCGTTTTGCAGATACCCCACCGGATGGATCGTGTGGTCGACCTTCGGCGCCATAAGCCCGATCTCACGATCCTTCAAAAAGAGCGCCCGCCCGATCGCGCGGTAGCCGAACCGCCTCCGGATATCGTCCACCGCGACCTCCGCGGCCTCCGCCTTTCTGCGCGGGGCTTCGTCGTCAAACAGCGAGAGCTGCAGCGGGCAGTCCATGCTGATCAGGTCGGAACAGGACACGGTCAGCGAGCGGATCGGCGCCTGCCAGGTGTAGTGCTCGCGAAAGAGCGCCATGCACGCGCGCGAAATCTCGATGGTGATGTTCGTGGGCTTTGTGAGCTTCGTCTGGCGAATGAAGGAGACAAGCCCGCTGTCCCGCACGCAGAGACTCGCGGTCTTTGCGCGCATGCCGTGCTCGCGAAGGCGCATCGCGACGCTCTCCGCGAGCATCGAGATGGTCAGGTACACGTCCTCGTCATTGACCAGATCGCGCGGCGTGGTGAGCCCGTTGCCGACGGATTTCACCTGCTGCTGGTCGTCCGTCGGCATCACGGGCGCGATGTCCAGTCCGTTTGCGAACGCGTGCAGCATGGTGCCCGCCTTGCCGAACTGCGCGCGCAGAAACGGCTCCGGTGTGTTCGCGAGGTCTCCGATGGTGACGATGCCGTATTTGAGCAGCTTTGTTTCCGTCGCTCTGCCGACGTACAGCAGATCCCGCGCGGGCAGCGGCCACGCGACAGATTGATAGTTGTCCGGCGAAACCAGCGTCACCGCGTCCGGCTTTTTGATGTCCGAACCCAGCTTTGCAAACACCTTGTTGTCCGCAACGCCCACGGAAACCGTGATGCCGAGCTCTTCGCGGACGCGGTTTTTGATCACCTCCGCGAGGCGGTGCGCATCCGCCATGTCGCTTGTGGAGCCGGTGACGTCGATCCAGTTTTCGTCGAGGCCGAAGGCCTCCACCCGGTCGGAATACTCGCCGTAGATCGAGCGTCCCAGCGCGGAAAACTTCTGATATTGTGCAAAATCCGGCTTGACGGTGATCAAAAGCGGGCACTTCTGCTTGGCTTCCCAGATCGCCTCGCCCGTCTGCACGCCGAACTTCTTGGCGAGCTGGTTTTTGGCGAGTATGATGCCGTGCCGCGCCTCGGGATTGCCCGCGACGGCGACGGGGTGCGACCTGAGCGCGGGGTCGAGAAAGCACGCCACGGAGGCATAGAAGCTGTTGAAATCCGCGTGGAGAATCCTGCGTCCCATCGGCGCGCCCTTTCCGCCGCGGAGAAGCACGATGCGGCAAACTCGATATACGAACTAATGTTCGCATCTATAGTATACCCCGTATTTTCGGGTTGTCAAGTGAGGCGCTGCGCGTACAAACGCGTAAAAAAGCGGGGCAATAGGAGCCGAAGTTTCGCGGCAACGGTCGATTTTATGCAATGCGATATGTTATACTGAACAGGTATATGCAACAACTGCGCGTGTTTGCGGCAAACAGGGAGCGAGCCTGCCGCGCGCACGATAGAATCAAGCAATGAAAGGGAAGAACCGCCATGAACACCAGAGATCAGATCGCAGATTCGCTGAAATGGAACCTGAACGATATCTACGCCACCGAAGCGCTTTGGGAGACGGACTTTTCCGCGGCGCAGGCGCTGGTCGCGGATTTTCCGTCGCACGCGGGCAAACTTTCGGCGAGCGCGGACGCTTTGTATGCGGCGCTTTGCGACGACAGCAGCGTCTGGCTGCTGGTCGAGCGCGTCTACACCTACGCCCATCTGCACAAGGACGAGGACAACGGCAACACGAAGTATCAGGGCATGACCGACCGCGCGATGCAGCTCTATGTCTCCGCGCAGGCGGCGTCCTCCTTCCTCGAGCCGGAGATTTTGACGATTCCCG
This sequence comes from Clostridia bacterium, assembly GCA_035561095.1. Lineage (GTDB taxonomy): Bacteria > Bacillota > Clostridia > Christensenellales > CAG-138 > UBA7703. The sequence goes on from DATMYE010000054.1 coordinate 36,602, forward strand.
AAGACACCCTGCTTTCGTGGGCGGCTGAGGAGCGCTTCGCGCGCTTCCGCTTCCGCATCGCGGATATCGACCGCCGCCGCGCGCACACGCTCTCCACCGAAGAGGAGCGCCTCATGGCGATGGCGCAAGAGCCGCTCTCCGGCGCGGATAACATCTTCACGATGCTTTCGGACGTCGACCTCGACTACGGCACCGTGGTCAACGAAACCGGCGAGACGGTCAAGCTCACCCACGGCAGCTATAATATGTTTATCGTCAGCCCCGACCGCCGCGTGCGCCGGGATGCGTACGAGACGTTCTACAAAGCCTACCGCAGCATGAAGAACACCCTCAACGCAACCTACTCCACCTCGGTCAAGGGAGATGTGTTCCAGGCGCGTGCGCATAAGTTTGAGGGAGCGATGGAAGCCGCGCTGGACAGCAACGGCGTGCCGGTCGCGGTGTACGAGCAGCTCATCGAAGCCGTGCACGAGATGTTGCCGGTGCTGAAGAAATACCTCGGCATCCGCAAGCGCGTGATGAAGGTCGATCAGCTGGAGATGTACGATCTGTATGTGCCCATCACGCCGGACGCGGATGACGACATGCCTTATGAAGCGGCGAAGGCGCTCGTCAAGGAGGCGCTCAAGCCCCTCGGCGAGGAGTATCAGCAGCTGTTAGACAAGTCCTATACCGAAGGCTGGATCGACGTATACGAAACGCCGGGCAAGACCAGCGGCGCGTTCTGCGCGGAGACCTACGGCGTGCATCCCTATGTGCTGCTAAACTTCCAGGGCAAGACGGACGACGCCTTCACCCTTGGCCACGAGCTCGGCCACGCGATGCATTCGCACTATTCCGCAGAAGCGCAGCCGTTTGAAACCTCGCACTACCGCATCCTTGCGGCGGAGGTTGCCTCCACTGTCAACGAAACGCTGATGACGCACCACCTGCTCAAAGGCGAGACGGACCGCGTCAAGCGCGCCTACTATATCACGCAATTCCTCGAATCCTTCCGCACGACGTGCTTTAGGCAGACCATGTTCGCGGAGTTTGAGATGAAGGCGCACCGCATGGCGGAGAGCGGCGAGCCGCTGACCGTCGACAGCCTGTCGGCGATGTACCGCGCGCTCAACGAGCTGTATTATGATGGCGCGCATGTGGACGACAACATTGCTCTTGAGTGGATGCGCATCCCGCATTTTTACAATGCGTTCTATGTCTACCAGTACGCGACAGGACTCTGCTCCGCGGTCAAGCTCGCGGACGACATCCTCCACGGCGGCGCGGTGGAGCGCTACATCAACTTCCTCAAGAGCGGCGGCAGCGATTATCCGATCGAGGAGCTGAAGGCTGCCGGCGTCGACCTGACCAAGAAGGAGAGCATCCTTGCGTCCCTCCGCGTGTTCGCGCAGTATGTGGACGAGCTGGACGCCCTGATGCAATAAGCATTTACGAAAAACCAAGTAATTTAGAAATAAGGAGAGCTTTTTTATGGAGAGCAAGGAATATAACGAGCAGGACGCGAAAGCGTATATCCTCAACTGCTTCCGCGAGCAGGGCGATTTTGCCGAGATCACGGACGAGAAGACGCTGGATGCGATGGTGACCGCCGTGATGGCGCACGACGCCGCATATATGAAACAGAGCGGCGCGGACGAGGGCGAGGTCTATGACGACGACGCGGCCTACGACTACATGCACGAGAAGATGAGCGAGCAGTTTGCCGATCTCAAGATGTACATGCTCCGCCTCGTCGAGGACTACATGGACTACAACGAGCGCTACCTTGACAGCCTCGGGCTGATCGACTGGGAGTAAAACAACACGCGGGCGGAACGCGTTGCGGAAGAAATCTTCTTCCGCAGTGCGACGAACCAGGCAAATGATGTAAAAAAGCGCGCAGTTCGGCTGAATTTGCGCGTTTTTTTCTTGGTTTTGGTTGAGGAAAGAGTTCGCGGCGTGGTAGAATAAATCCGTCTGAAAAAAATAGATGGAGCAAAACGAATTTTTTAAGCCTCGCTCCAGACTGCATTTCTGAATTACTTCGATCGCAGGTATATAAAATTAATATCGATATTATGATACTGATAGCTTTTCTTTTGCGGATGACCGCAGTATAATAGGCAACGTAATTTGAAAGAGCCACTCAAAACATCTTTCATCGCAACCTGGTAGCAGCATCGAAAGGAGACCCTATGTACCGAATCGTAACCAAACGCCCGCTGCATGAAACGGTCACGCTCATGGAGGTGGAGGCGCCCTACATCGCGAAGAAAGCGAAGCCGGGGCAGTTCATCATCCTGCGCGTGGACGACAACGGAGAGCGCGTTCCGCTGACCGTCGCGGGGACGGACCCCGTGCGCGGCACGGTGACCATCATCTACCAGAAGGTCGGCTACACGACCAAAAGGCTGGACGTGCTGAACGAAGGCGACAGCATTCTGGACTTCGTAGGTCCCCTGGGCGTGGCGAGTCACTTGGGCGGCATGAAGAAGGTCGCGGTCATCGGCGGCGGCTTGGGCGTCGCCATCGCATATCCGCAGGCGAAAGCGCTGCACGATATGGGCGCGGAAGTGGACGTCATCGTGGGGTTCCGCAATACCGACCTCATGATCCTCATGGACGAGCTGAAAGAGGCGAGCACGAACCTGTATGTCATGACGGACGACGGATCAAACGGACACAAGGGTTTCGTGACCTCCGCGCTGGAGGAACTGCTCAATTCGGGTAAAGAATACGACCACGTGATCGCCATCGGCCCCTTGGTCATGATGCGCGCGGTTGTGAATATCACCAAGCCCCGCAATATCCCCACCGTGATCTCGATGAACCCCATCATGATCGACGGCACGGGCATGTGCGGCTGCTGCCGCGTCACCGTCGGCGGCGAGATGAAGTTTGCCTGTGTGGACGGACCCGATTTCGACGGCTTTTTGATCGACTGGGACGAGGCCATCGCCCGCGGCAGGATGTATCGCAAAGAAGAGGCGCAGAGCCTCGAATGCAAGGCCTGCAACCTGACCAATCTGGAATTGCAGACCAAGCGGGGAGGGAACTGAGCCATGCCGAATATGAGTTTGACCAAACTGCCCGCACGCGAGCAGGAACCGGATATCCGCAACTGTAACTTCGAAGAGGTTTCGCAGGGCTACGACGAGGCGATGGCCATCGAAGAAGCGACGCGCTGCCTCAACTGCAAGCATAAGCCATGCGTGGCTGGCTGCCCCGTCAACGTCCGTATCCCGGAATTCATTCAGCTGGTGATTGCGGGCAAGTTCATGGAAGCCAACGACGTCATCCGCTCCACAAACGCCTTGCCCGCCGTCTGCGGACGTGTCTGCCCGCAGGAGACCCAGTGCGAGGAGAAGTGCGTGCGCGGCATCAAGGGCGAGCCAGTCGGCATCGGTCGTCTTGAGCGCTTCGTCGCGGACTACGCGATGACGCACGGCATGGAGACGCCTGTACCCCTGCCCGACAACGGCAAGAAGGTCGCCATCGTCGGCAGCGGCCCTGCGGGACTGACCTGCGCGGGAGACCTCCGCAAGCTTGGATACGAAGTCACTATCTTTGAGGCGCTCCATACCCCTGGCGGCGTTCTCGTATATGGCATCCCCGAATTTCGCCTGCCCAAGCAGCTGGTGCGGGACGAGATCAAAATCCTCGAAGACATGGGTGTGAAGATCGAGACCAACATGGTCGTCGGTCGCAGCATCACGCTCGACGAGCTTTTAAACGAAGAAGGCTACAGCGCGGTCTTCGTCGGCAGTGGCGCGGGCTTGCCGCGCTTCCAGGGAATCCCCGGCGAAAACCTCAACGGCGTGTATTCCGCCAACGAATTCTTGACGCGCATCAACCTCATGAAGGCGTACAGCTTCCCGAATTCGGACACGCCCGTGCAGGTCGGCAAAAACGCGGCGGTCGTCGGCGGCGGAAACGTCGCGATGGACGCGGCGAGAAGCGCAAAGCGTCTGGGCGCGGAGAACGTCTACATCGTCTATCGACGCGGCGAGGCGGAGATGCCCGCGCGTGTCGAGGAAGTGCACCACGCGAAGGAAGAGGGCATCATCTTCAAGATGCTGACCAATCCCACCGAGATTCTCGGCGACGAGAATGGCTACGTCAAGGGCATGACCTGCGTGGAGATGGAATTGGGCGAACCCGACTCCTCCGGACGCAGGCGTCCCGTCGTCAAGCCGGGCAGCGAGCACACGATCGATGTCGACACCGTCGTGATCGCGATCGGAAACAGCCCGAACCCGCTGATCAAGAACACCACGCCGGGTCTCGCCACCGAAAAGTGGGGCGGCATCATCGTGGACGAATGCACGGGCAAGACCAGCCGCGACCACGTCTACGCGGGCGGCGACACGGTTACGGGAGCCGCGACTGTCATCCTCGCGATGGGCGCAGGAAAAACCGCCGCAGCCGCAATCCATGAGGAACTGAGTAAGGCATAATCTTCTTTTCTAAAAAAAAAAAGAAGCAAAAGAATTCTCCTTTGTTGTACAATAAAGCGTATAACAGAGGAGTTTCTTTTTGTTTCTTTTTCTTTTCAAAGAAAAAGAAGAAAAGAAAAGTATTTTATGAAAATCTCAATCCCCGAAAACCTTCTGCCCTTGGCGGAGGCGTTTGCAAAAGAACATACAGAAGCATTTGCCGTCGGCGGGTTGGTGCGCAACGCGCTATTAAACCTGCCGCCGTCGGATATCGACGTCTGCTCGCAGCTCAGTCCGCAGGAGATTGTGGAACGTATGCCGCGGCACGGTATCCGCGTGATCGAGAAAGCCGCCGAGATGGGCACCGTGGAACTGCATTTTGACGGCGTGATCGTCGAGCACACGACCTTCCGGCGGGAGGCGTATGCAGACGGCGGCGAGCACCGCCCGCGCATGGTTGCGTTCGGCGAGAGCCTTACGGACGACGCGTGGCGGCGGGACTTCTCCGTCAACGCGCTGTATGCAAATCTGCACACAGGCGAGGTCAGCGACCCCACGGACGGCATCCCCGATCTGCAACAACGCATCATCCGCACGACCAGTGCCGATCCGGACGACATCCTGCGTTCCGACGCCTTACGTGTGCTGCGGCTGGTTCGCTTTGCCTGTGAGCTGGGGTTTGCAATCGACGAAAACACATGGCAGGCCGCGAAACGAAACGCGCCGAAGCTTGCGGATATCGCAGCGGAGCGCAGGCGGCAGGAGTTTGTAAAGATTCTGCTCACTGACGCGCGCTACCCCGAACTGGGCAGAGACGAGCTGCGTTCACCCATGCGCGGGTTGCGCTTGCTGGACGAACTGGACGTTTGGGCGTTCCTCGTGCCGGAGTTTGATCTTGCGCGCGGCATGGCGCAGCGGCCGGATCACCACCGCTATGATGTGCTGGAGCACAGCTTTCGCGTTGCGGCGGCGGCACCGGCCACGGAGAAGCTGCGGCTTGCGGGTCTGCTGCACGACGTCGGCAAGCCCGACTGCAAGCGTGAGACGGGCGTGCAGTACGCGCACGACAAATACGGCGAGCGGATATCAAAGCGCGTGCTGGGAGACCTGCGCTTCCCGACGAAGACCATCACCGAGGTGAGCCAGCTCGTCGAAGGGCACATGTACGACATTCAGCACATGGCGAAGACGGATACACTCCGCGTGAAGTTTGCGACGTGGGGCAGGGAGCGCACGTGGGATCAGATTCTCCTGCGAGAGGCGGATGTCCGCGGCTGCGGGTACGATGTGGACTATGTGGCCGAGGATTGGCGCGCGCTGTATGACACCATGCTGCACGACGGCACGCCGTTTTCCGAACGCGAGCTTGCCATCACGGGACAGCAGCTGATGGAGGCCTCAGGCCTCCCCGAAGGCAAAGAACTCGGCGAACTCAAGAAAAAGCTCTTTCTCCACTGCGTGAAGCATCCGCAGGATAATAATTTGGCGCGGCTGACACAGCTGGCGAAAAAGAGATAGCGTAAAAATTCTTTTGCTACTTTTCTTTTAAGAAAAGTAGAGTAGCCATCTCCCTTTAATTGACATTTTCGGGCGGTTACCCGATAATGTATGAAGTAAATTTGGAGGCAAACGGCAATGGAAGAGGTAAAACGCCCAAAGAACTTCATCGAGGAGTTCATCGAAGAGGATATGCGCACGAAAGAGCCGCGCGTGCAGACCCGGTTCCCGCCCGAACCGAACGGATACCTGCACATCGGCCACGCGAAAGCCCTCGCGATTGATTTTGGCATGGCGGAGCGCTTCGGCGGCATCTGCAACCTGCGCTACGACGACACGAATCCCGCAAAGGAGGACGTGGAATACGTCGACGCAATTCAGGCGGATATCCAGTGGCTTGGTTTCCGCTGGAACGAGATCCTGTTTGGCTCCTCTTACTTTGACCAGTGCTACGACCTCGCCGTCAAGCTCATCAAAAAAGGCGTCGCCTATGTGGACGAACTGACAAAGGACGAAATGCGTGCCTATCGCGGCACGCTGACGCAGCCGGGCAAAAACAGCCCGTACCGCGACCGCCCTGTGGCCGAGAGCCTTGATCTCTTCGAGCGGATGCGCGCGGGCGAGTTCGAAGACGGAACAAAAACTCTCCGCGCGAAGATCGATATGGCGTCGCCGAACATCAACATGCGCGATCCCGCGCTGTACCGCATCAAGCATGTGAGCCATCATCAGACGGGCGATAAGTGGTGCATCTATCCAATGTACGACTACGCGCACCCGATTCAGGACGCCATCGAGGGCGTGACGCACTCGCTCTGCTCGCTGGAATACGAGGCGCACCGACCGTTGTACGACTGGGTGATCGACCAGTGTGAGTTTTCGCCCAAGCCCCGCCAGATCGAGTTTGCGCGCCTGAACATCACGGACACGATCATGAGCAAGCGGTACCTCCGCCGCCTCGTGGAGGAAGGGTTCGTCTCCGGTTGGGACGACCCGCGGATGCCGACGCTCTGCGGTATGCGCCGCCGCGGCTACACCGCGCTAGCAATTCGCGACTTCCTCGATCGCATCGGCGTCTCCAAGGCGGACAGCGTCGTGGACGCCGCCATGCTGGAGCACTGCGTGCGCGAAGATCTCAACGACCACGCCGCCCGCAGGATGGCTGTGCTCGATCCGGTGCTCGTGGAAATTGAGAACTGGGACGAAGGCAAAATCGAGGAGATCGAGCTGGAGAACCACCCGAACCATCCCGAGATGGGCACGCGCAAGGTGCAGCTCGGCAAGCGCGTCTATATCGAGCGCGACGATTTTGCCGAGGTGCCGCCGAACAAGTTCTTCCGCCTCAAGCCGGATGGCGAAGTGCGCCTCAAGAGCGCGTACATCATCAAGTGCGTGCGCTGGGAAAAGGACGAAGCGGGCAACATCACGAAGATCATCTGCAGCTACGATCCCATGAGCCACAGCGGCGAAGAAGCGCGCAAGGTCAAGGGCACGCTGCACTGGGTCAATGCGGACGACGCGGTCGCGGCCGAATTCCGGCTTTATGACACGCTCATGAAGAGCGAAGTGGCGGCGGACGACGCGGAGGATGAGGAAGAAGCGGTCGAGAAGGATTTTGTCGACAAGCTCAACCCCGACTCGCTCGTGATCCTGCGCGGCTTTGTCGAACCTGCGCTGAAAAATGCCCCGGCTGGCGAGCACTATCAGTTCCTGCGCGAAGGGTATTTCTGCGCGGATCTGACGAGCACGCCCGAAGCTCCGGTCTTCAACCGCACGGTTGGCCTCAAAGACAGCTACAAAGCATAATTCTTTTCTTAAAAGAAAAGAATCAAAAGAATTTTTTACGATATGTTCCCTTCGGGGAATAAAGGAGTAACCCAACATGGTTCGAACCCGATTTGCCCCGTCTCCGACGGGCTACATGCATCTGGGCAATCTGCGCAGTGCGCTGTATACCTATCTCTATGCAAAAAAGCACAACGGCACGTTCATCCTTCGCATCGAGGACACCGACCAGAGCCGTTATGTCGAGGGTGCGGTGGACGTCATCTACAATACCCTGCGCGACATCGGCATGCACTGGGACGAAGGCCCGGATGTCGGCGGCGACTACGGCCCGTATGTCCAGAGCGAGCGCAAGAGTATGTATCTGCCGTATGCCGAGCAGCTGGTGAAATCCGGCAAGGCGTACTATTGCTTCTGCACCAACGAGGAGTTGGACGAGCGCAGAGAGAAGGCCTCCGCACAGGGCGAAGTCTGGAAATATGACAAGCATTGCCTCCATCTTTCACCCGACGAGGTGCAGAAACGCCTTGCCGCGGGCGAACCCTACGTGATCCGCCAGAACGTGCCGCTCACGGGCGAGGCGTCATTTGACGACGTGCTCTACGGGCACATCAGCGTGGACTGCGCGGAGCTCGACGACATGGTGCTCATCAAGGCGGACGGCATGCCGACGTATAACTTCGCAAACGTCATCGACGACCACACGATGGCGATCACGCACGTCATGCGCGGCAACGAATATCTTTCCAGCACGCCGAAATACAACCTCTTGTATGACGCGTTTGGCTGGGAGAAGCCTGTCTATATCCACATGACGCCGATCATGCGCGACGCGAGCCACAAGCTCAGCAAGCGCGACGGCGACGCGTATTTTGAGGATTATCTGAAGAAGGGCTACCTCAAGGAAGCGATTGTCAACTACGTTTCGCTGCTTGGCTGGAATCCCGGCGACGAGCGCGAGTTTTTCACGCTGGATGAGCTCAAGGAAGCGTTCGACGTCACGGGAATGTCCAAATCTCCCGCGATCTTCGACGTGAACAAGCTTACGTGGATGAACGCGGAATACGTTCGGAGGCTCTCGCCGGAGCAGTTCACGCGCCATGCCCTGCCGTACTATGAGCATGCGGGCGTAGCAGCGATGGACAAGGACATCCTCTGCCGCATCCTCCAGCCGCGCACGGAGATCTTCTCGCAGATTCCGGAGGTCGTGGATTTCTTAGCAGCGTTGCCGGAATACGACGCGGAGCTCTTCACCAACAAAAAGAGCAAGACGGATTCCGTCGTGTCCGCCGAGGTGCTGGATTTTGTGATTCCCGCGCTGACCGCGCTGCCGGAATGGACGGAAGCAGCGCTGCACGAAACTCTGCTCGGCATGGCGGAAGCGCGCGGCATGAAGAACGGAACGCTGCTCTGGCCGGTGCGCATCTCGCTTGCTGGAAAACTTGTGACCCCGGGCGGCGCCATCGAGATCGCGGCTCTGCTCGGCAGAGAAGAGTCTTTGAGAAGATTGAATTTTGGAAGAAGTAAGATATAATTTCTTTTGTTTCTTTTCTTTTGAAAGAAAAGAAAAAGGAGGTACCCTTTTATGAAACTTGGAGTGATCGGCCTGCCGAATGTCGGCAAGAGCACGCTCTTTAACGCAATCACACAGGCGGGCGCACAGGCCGCGAACTATCCGTTCTGCACCATCGAGCCGAATGTCGGCGTCGTGGCGGTGCCGGATGAGCGGCTGGACGTGCTGGCCAAGATGTACAATCCCGAAAAATACACGCCCACGACGATCGAGTTCGTCGATATCGCGGGGCTTGTACGCGGCGCGAGCCGTGGCGAAGGCCTCGGCAACAAGTTCCTCTCGCATATCCGCGAGGTGGACGCGGTCGTGCACGTCGTGCGCTGCTTTGAGGACGAGAACATCGTGCATGTCGATGGCTCCGTCAACCCCGCGCGGGACGTGGAGACAATCTCGCTGGAGCTGATCTTTGCAGACATGGAGACGGTGGAAAAACGCCTCGACCGCACACGCAAGCAGCAGAAGGCGGGGGACAAGAAGACGCTCGCGGAGACAGAGCTCTTAGAGCGCATCCAGAAGGCGCTGGAGAGCGGCAAGCCCGCGCGCAGCGTCGACACAACCGACGAGGAAGCGGAGCTCATGCGCGGCTTCTTCCTGCTCACCAGCAAGCCCATCATCTACGTCGCCAACGTCAGCGAGGACGAGGTCGGTGCGGAGCCGAACGCGCATGTCAAAGCACTGTACGAGATCGCAAAGAGCGAAAAAGCCGAAGCGCTGACCATCTGCTGTAAGCTCGAGGAGGAAATTGCGGAGCTCGATCCCGCCGAAAAGGGCGCGTTCTTGGCTGAACTCGGCATCAAGGAATCGGGTCTCGACCAGCTCGTCAAGGCGTGCTATCGCCTGCTTGGGCTGATCAGCTATCTCACCGCTGGACCCAAAGAGGTTCGCGCGTGGACGATCACCCGCGGCACGAAGGCGCCACAGGCGGCGGGCAAGATCCACACGGACTTTGAGCGCGGCTTCATCCGCGCGGAGATCGTGCCGTTTACCACGCTGCAGGAGCTGGGTTCCATGACCGCCTGCAAGGAAAAAGGCCTCGTCCGCAGCGAGGGCAAGGAGTATGTCATGCAGGACGGCGACGTGACGCTGTTTCGGATTAACGTGTAAAGCAAGAATGCACACAAAAAGAGAGCCGAAAGGCTCTCTTTTTTTTGCAAACAAAGCGGGAGGTTACGACAATCCCTTCTTCTCGCACATGCGGTAGATGGCGGACTCCGCCCAGGCGTAGTCGCTCATGAACCTGCCGTCAAAGCGGGAGAGGGCATCCGCCTTGCCCGCCCAGAAGTCGTAATAGTCGCAGGAGACGAGCTCGCGGCGGATGCGGCAGCTGCCGCGCTCGCGCACGAAGATCTCCTCGGCATTGCAGTTTTTGAGCGTGTCCGTGAGCTCCTTGATCGTCCTGCGATAGCCGGTGTTCTCGGCGGTCTTGTTCTCGCTGCCCTCGCAGAGGTGCTCGATGATGTCGTAGATGCCGACATTGCGCCCCTCGTAAAACACGCAGAGCGCCATGAGCTCCTTTGCCTTGGCGGAGACGAAGCGCACGGGTTTGCCATCCACCAGCATCTCAAAATTGCCGAACGTGTGGAACTCCACGCGCTTTTTCTGGCGGGTGTGCAGCAGGCGCGCGCGTTCCAAAACGTCTTGAATATCGTCGCGGTCAAAGGGCTTGAAGACCATGTAGTCCGCCTTCATCTGGAATGCTTCGACCGCAAAGCGCGGGTGCGCGGTGATGAAGACGATGATGATATCCCGCCGGATCTCGCGAAGCCGCATTGCAAGCTCGATGCCGTTCATGCCCGGCATGTCGATATCCAGCATCGCAAACTCGACTTCGTGCGCATTTGCATAGGCGATGGCATCCTCCGGCCGCGTGAATTTGCCGACGATCTCAATCTCCGGCATATCCGCGCATTTCAGCTCCAGCAGCTGCATATCCAGCGCCATATCGTCGACCAGTATCGTTTTCATGTGTCCTCCTTGCGCCGCGCTATGCAGGCTTGTGGGTCAGGTTGGCGTCATAGATCAGATCGACCGTGGTGCCGCGCCCGGGCCAGCTTGTGACCTCCATCGAACACCCGGGGAACTGCTCCATGCGTATGCGGATGTTCTGTATGCCCACAGAATGAACGCTTGCTTCTTCGCCGGGCGTGTAGCCCACGCCGTCGTCCTCCACGCGTACCACATATTTTCCGTACCCGCGACTGAGGGTGACGCGAACCGTGCCGCCGCCAACCTTGGGCTTGATGCCGTGTATGATCGCGTTTTCGACCACGGGCTGAATCGTCAGCACGGGGATGAGAAAGTCCGCGTCAAACACGTCGTATTCCACGTTGAGGCGCCCTTGCAGTTGGACCTTGTTGATCTCCGCGTAGGCGCGCACGGTGCGCAGTTCCTCTCGGAACGGCACAAGCCCGTCGGTCGCGCTGACGCTGTCTACCTTAAAGCGCAGGAACCGCGAGAAATCCTCGGTCATCTTGTAGGCGGCATCGGGATCGAGCACGATCAGCGCCTGAATCGCGTTGAGCGTGTGATAGAAAAAATGCGAGCTGATCTGCGCGAGCAGCACGTTGGTGCGGTCGAATTCCAGCTGCCGTTGCAGCGAGGTGATGCGGTTTTGCGCCGCCTCCTGCTCCATGCGGCGGATGGTGCCGCGGCTTGCGACCGCGGTCGCAACCGAGAGGCTGAGCAGCACGCTCACGAGCGCGGAATAGATCACGCTGTCGTTTGTATACCAGGGCAGCACGGGCGAAACGGTTACGTGCCACTCGGAGTTATAGATTGGAAACGCGTAGTCAAACGCGCGGCTTTGTATGCCGCTGCCGCTCTCAAAGATGGTCTGCTCAATGCCCGTGTCGGGGTTGATGCGCCAGATGCGGCAGGCAAAGCCCTGCGCCGCAACGGAACCGGGCGCGGTGAGCCCGCCGATGGCTTCGGGGTAGTTCAGCGTCACGGAGACGATGCCCCAGAACGAGCCGCCCAGATAGACGGGCAGCCTGCCCGCGATGCCGAGGCCGCCCTGCACGAGCGTGAACGGACCCGCCATGATCATATCCCCGCGGTCGATGGCGGCCTGCGCCTCCTTGTCTCCCGCTTTCTCTCCGGTGAGGTCGTGCCCCAGCACGCTCTCGTTGCCCTTGAGCGGGTAGACGTCGCTGACGATGCCGCCGGGAGCCAACAGCACGTTTCGCACCGTGCTGTCGGTGACCAACAGCCTTGCCACGCGCTCAAAGCCCTCCGTACCGCCGTCGTTTTGCACGACGAAGGCCTCCAGCGTCTTTGCCTTGTTGAGCTGCGCGGAGAGCACCTCATAGGTCTGCGCGCTGACGGTGCCCGCGATGAACTTCATCTGGTCGTCCTCGCGCTGCCGCCTGCCGTATTCGATATAGGCAGAGAGCGCCAGGCAGAGAATCAGCGCCGCGAAAAACGCCGCGACGACGGTCTTTGTGATAGGCCGCTTTTTCATGCACGCTGCCTCGCTTTCCTCAAATGCTTTGTCAATCGCGTTGCCGACTGGTTTTATTATATGAAAAGCTGCGGCGCGGCGCAATCCAAAACAAAACCGCGCCCCGCATCAACGGAGCGCGCTTGTGTCGGAAACATCGTTATTTCGAGGACATGGACTTGATCTTGCGCCGCGTCATGGCGCGCATGAGCGCAACCTTGGTGTGTCCCATGGTGCCGAGGTCTTCGCCGCGTTCCTGCGCAAGGCGCTCCTGTGCGCGGAGTTCCGCCTCCAGCGCTCGCTTTTCGTCGATCTCCTCCGGCCATTCACAGGCCTGCGAGAGGATATAGACGCACTCGGGACGCACCTCGATGAATCCTTCGGAGTGAAACGCCGTGCGGCTCGTGTGTTCGTCCGTCTGGATGACGAGCGCGCCGACATCCAGCGCAGAGACCATCGGCACATGGCCTGCCATTACACCGAGTGAGCCCGCGATGGACTGCACGCTGACATAGATCGCCTCGCCGTTGTAGAACTCGCGCTCCGGCGTGACTACCATCAGGTAAAAAGGCTTTGCCATGGTCTGCTCCTTTCCAAAGCGGTCGGGCGCAACGGTTTACTCGTTGCTCTGGCCGTTCTTCTTCATCTCTTCATATCTCTCGTATACCTCGCTGATGCCGCCCGCGAGCAGGAACAGCGATTCGGGAATTGCGTCCGCCTTGCCGTCCACGATCTCCTCAAAGCTCGAAATGGTGTCCGCAAGCGAGACCGAGCAGCCCGGCTGCCCGCTGTAGACCTCCGCGACGTGCATCGGCTGGCTGAGGAAGTTTTGAATCTTTCTCGCGCGGTAAACGGTCTGCCGGTCGTCGTCCGAGAGCTCGTCCATGCCGAGGATGGCGATGATGTCCTGCAGCTCGTGATAGCGCTGCAGAGTCTCCTGCACGCGCCGTGCGACGGCATAATGCCGTTCGCCGACGATTGCGGGCTCGAGCACGCGCGAGGACGAGGCGAGCGGATCGACCGCGGGATAGATGCCGATTTCGGCAATCGCGCGGGAGAGCACCGTCGTCGCGTCCAAGTGCGAGAAGATCGTCGCCGGCGCGGGGTCGGTTAGGTCGTCCGCGGGCACATACACCGCCTGCACGGAGGTGATGGAGCCGTGCGGTGTGCTCGCGATGCGCTCTTCCAGTTCGCCGAGCTCATTGGCAAGCGTGGGCTGGTAGCCGACCGCGCTGGGCATGCGACCCAGGAGCGCGGAGACCTCGTTGCCCGCCTGCACAAAACGGAAGATGTTGTCGATGAATAAGAGCACGTCCTGATGCATCTCGTCGCGGATATATTCCGCCATCGAGAGCCCCGCGAGTGCCACGCGCATGCGCGATCCCGGCGGCTCGTTCATCTGCCCGAACGCGAGCGATGTGCGGGCGATGACGCCGCTTTCGCGCATGTCGGTGATCAGGTCTGTGCCCTCGCGGCTGCGTTCGCCAACGCCTGTGAAGACGGAGTAACCGCCGCGGTTTTTCGCGATGTTGTGGATGAGCTCCAGAATCAGCACCGTCTTGCCGACGCCCGCGCCGCCGAAGAGGCCGATCTTGCCGCCGACGGGGTAGGGCGCGAGAAGGTCGATGACCTTGATTCCGGTTTCAAACAGCGTGGTCGAAGGACGCTGGAGCATAAACGACGGCGGCGCCTGATGCACCTCGCGCAGCGGCGCTTCGATCGGGCCAAGACCGTCGATGGGACGGCCGAGACAGTCGATGACGCGGCCAAGTACGTTTTCGCCGACTGGGACGCGGATGCCGCCGCCGGTGTTGAGCACCTCCATGCCGCAGGAGAGACCCTCTGTGGGCTCCAGCGCGATGGTGCGCACCACGCCGGGAGAATGGTGCTGTACAACCTCAACATGGACGGGCGGATCTGTCTTGGTCACGAGCAGCGTCTTGAGCTGCGGCTCGGTGCCCTCTTTGAAGCGCACGTCCAGTACGGGCCCGATGATGCGGATCAGGCTTCCGGTACGATCTTTTTCCGTCATTCGTCTTCTTCCTCCGGATAATAAGCGGCGTCAGCAGATCTCGACGCGTTGGCCGCGTTGGCGGCGCCGATGATATCGGCGAGTTCGTTGGTGATGCTCAGCTGGCGCACGGCGTGATACTGCTGCGTGAGCTTGTCGATCATCTTGTCGGCGCTGCGGGTAGCGTTTTCCATCGCGGCCATTCGCGCGCAGTTTTCGCTCGCGTAGGCGTGGACGATCGCGCCGTAGACATAGCCGATCAAGAGCTGCGGAATCAGCGCGTTGAGCACCTCTTTGGGCGAGGGATCGTAGAGGATGAACGAGCGGTCGTACTTCAGATCCTCCGGGCTCTCGGGTCTGCCGCGCTTGAAGTCGTTGAGCTCGACGGGCAGGAGCTTCTGCTCCACGGGCTCACGCGAGAGGGTGTTGATAAAGCGGGTATATACGATGCGCAGCTCGTCGATTTCGCCGCGGTCGTATTGCTCGATGAGAATAGTCATCAGCCTTCGCACCTGGTCAAGCTTGGGCTTCTCCGCGAGGCGCTCGAAGTGCCGGTCCGGCGTGACGCCGCGCCTGAGGTAGTACGAGGTACCGACGCTGCCGATGGTATAGACTTCCACGACGTTCTTCTTTGCCATCACGCTGTCAGCCAGCGAAAGAATGGCGTGGTTGTAGTTGCCGGAAAGCCCTTTTTCACCGGAGACGATGATGTAGGCCACCTTGTTCCCCTCATGGTGCCGAAGATAGTTGTGCGTGATGTCGCCCGTGTGCTTGAGGATGTCTACGATGATATCCAGCGCGTGATAAAAATACGAGCGGTTCTTCGCGATGCCGTCGAGCGCTTTGCGCATGCGCGACGCGGAGACCATGTACATGGCATTGGTGATCTGGCGCGTCTGCTTGACGCTCTTGATGTGAAAGCGAATATCGCTGACATTTGCCATGCGGCGGGGTCTCCTTTCGGAAAGCATTGCGCGTTTGCCGCGATTGGGCGGCTCAGCGCGGGAAATTTTTTATGCCTGACAGGTCAGGTGATAGTTTTCGATGCTGGAGCGCATCTCGGCGATCAGTTCATCCGTGAGGTCTCCGGTCTCCTCGATCATATCGAGCATGGTGCCGTAGTTACGGCGCACATACTGCAAAAGCCCCTTCTGGAAGGCGCGTGCGTGCGGCGCGGGCACCTCCTTGAGGAAGCCGTTCATGACGGCGTAAAGGAGCAGCACCTGCTCGCTCATCTGTAACGGCTCGTGCTGGTTTTGCTTGAGCGTTTCGCTCAGGCGGTCTCCGTTGTCGAGAATGCCCTTGGTGACGCTGTCGATATCGGAGCCGAACTGCGCGAAGATCTGCAGTTCGCGGTATTGCGCGAGCGTGAGTCGCAGGGTCTTGACAACCTTTCGCATGGCCTTCTTCTGCGCGGCGCTGCCGACGCGGGAGACAGACAGGCCGACGTTGACGGCAGGGCGTACGCCCGCGTGGAACAGTTCCGGCTCGAGATAGATCTGGCCGTCCGTGATCGAGATCACGTTGGTGGGAATATAGGCGGAGATATCGCTTGCCATGGTCTCGATGATGGGCAGCGCTGTGAGCGATCCGCCGCCGCGCTCCTCGGAAAGATGGCCTGCGCGCTCGAGCAGCCTCGAATGCAGATAGAACACGTCTCCGGGATATGCTTCGCGTCCCGGCGGACGGTGCAGCAGCAGCGACATGGCACGGTAGGCCACGGCGTGCTTACTCAAATCGTCGTAGATGACAAGTGCGTCCTTGCCGTCATACATGAACTGTTCGGCAATGGCGCAGCCCGCGTAGGGCGCGAGATATTGCATCGCAGCGCAGTCGCTGGCGCTTGCCACGACGATGACGGTATAGTCCATCGCGCCGGCTTTCTGGAGCGTATCGTAGATCTGCGCGATGGTGGAGAGCTTTTGACCGATGGCGACATAGACGCAGTTGACGTGCTTGCCGCGCTGGTTGATGATCGTATCTACTGCGATGGTGGTCTTGCCCGTCTGCCGGTCGCCGATGATCAGCTCGCGCTGGCCGCGGCCGATCGGGATAATGCTGTCCACCGCGAGAAGACCAGTCATCAGCGGTTCGTTGACCGCCTGACGGTCGATGATCCGCGGCGCCGGGGATTCCACCGGACGGTAACGCGAGGCGTTGAGCGGTTTTTCGTCGATCGGCATACCGATGGGGTTGATGACGCGGCCCAGCAGCTCGTCGCCTACGGGCACCTCGACCACGCGGCCTGTGCCGTAGACGCGCTCGCCGACGTGGACCTCGTCCTGACCGTTGAGCAGCACGGCGCCGACGCCGTCTAGCTCAAGGTCCATGGTCATGCCGAACACGTCGTTGTCAAACGCGATCTGCTCGCCGTAGCGGGTATGCGAAAGACCTTCAATGCGCACCACACCGTCGCCCACGCTGGTGACCACGCCGTATTCATAGACGGCGGATTTGCTCTCCAGAGATCGGAGCTGCTTTCTCAGCGTCAGTCCGATATCGTGCGCCGTGGTGCTGAAAAGACGGGGTGAAACGTCGGCTTGCTTGAGGTTGCTTGCCGTGATCTCCGCGCCGCCGGACGTATCGTTTGAGACCAGAAACTTCTGCGCCTCTTTGATGCGGTAGGAAACGCTCGCGTCGTAGATCTTCCCGTTGATGATGGCTAAGAAGCCACCGATCAGCGCGTCATTGTGCTTGATATCGAAGACGACATCCTGACCAAGCAGCGTTTTAAAATGCTGCTTGACGGATTCGATCTGATCTTCACCGAAGGAATCGGTGATGTATAGTTCGCCTTTCAGAGCCATGCTGAGCTCACTTTCCTGAAGTCTAACTCTGTAAAATGCCGATTGCGGCACGAAACAAGCGCGGATAAGGAGCGCGCTTGACCGATCTTAACCGATCTTATCGAAGAAGCTGTCGATGATGCGCTGATGATCCACCCGGGTAACCTCGCGCTCGAGAATTTTTCCCGCAATGCTCAGCGCGAGCTCGGCGGTTTGCTCCTTCATCTCGCTGAGCATTCCTTCGCGCTCCGCGGTCGCCTGATTCATCGCATCCGTGAGGATATTCTGCGCATCCTGTCTGGCTTTTTTGCGGAGTTCTTCCGCCTCGCGCTCCGCGGAGAGGCGGCGCTCCTCGGCGATATGCTCTGCGTCGAGACGCGCGTTTTTCATCGCGGTATCATACTGCGCCTTCAGGATGTTTGCCTCGTTGCGAATCTCGTCGATCTGCTGACGCTCGTTTTCAAACGCGGTCTCGCGTTCCTTCA
Source organism: Clostridia bacterium (assembly GCA_035561095.1). Lineage (GTDB taxonomy): Bacteria > Bacillota > Clostridia > Christensenellales > CAG-138 > UBA7703. The sequence goes on from DATMYE010000054.1 coordinate 54,596, forward strand.
TGTACTTGCGCACCGGCTTATACAGGAAGTAACGCAGCACGAGAAACAGAACGAGTATGTTGAGCAAATGCTCTATGAAATCGATCAGTTGAAAATCCATGGGTACCCCTCTTTGGCGCGTGTTTGTTTCTTCGCGATGAACGGATCCGCGCGGAAATTATTTCATCGTGAAGATCATGATCAATGCGGTAACAAAGCCATAGATGGCGGTCGACTCCGTCAGAGCAAGGCCGAGGATCAGAAGTCCATTGATTTTGCTGTTCGCTTCCGGCTGGCGTGCGACCGCTTCCACGGCTTTGCCGGTTGCGATGCCCATGCCAAGGCCTGCTCCAGCGCCGGTGAGAACAGCGATGCCTGCTCCGATTGCGATCAATCCGATATCCGTCATGGTAAGAACCCTCCTAGTCGTAATACAGGTTTAAAATATTTTCCGGCCTGCCGGTGTGTATGGATGGTTTGCGCGGCTTGTTACTCCGTGTCTTCAACAACCTCGACCGCTTCGCCGATAAACGTCAGCGAGAGGTTGATGAAGATAAAGTACTGAATCAGCGGGTGGAAGGCGTTGAAGTAGATGCCCAGCAGTGCCGGAACGCCGACCGAAAATGCCCCGAGTGCGTAGTAGATCAGCTCGACTACGATCATGCCGCCGAGCATGTTGCCAAAGAGTCGGCAGGCGAGCGAAATCGGAACCGCGAGATCCGAGAGCAGCTTGAACGGCGCGATGATCGGATTCGGCGTCACAAGGCTCTGCAATCTTCCGTAGATGCCCTTTCTGCGGATGCCGTAGTAGTTGATCAGAACAAACGTGACCAACGCATACGAAAACGTCATGCTCAGATCCGTCGTCGGAGGACGGACGCCGAACAGCTCCACAAACGCAGACCCCAGCAAAAGCGCCGCCAGCGAGAAGAAATAGGAGGAAAGCCCGGGGTTATCGCGCCCGTATTTCTCCTTTGTCAACTTGTCGATAGAGCCGACCGCAGTCTCCAGCATGAGCTGTATGCCGTGCGGAACCTCGGTAAAGCGCGGGATCACGGTATAGCGCAGCACGATCGCCGTCAGCGACAGCACGGCCACGACGATCCACGCCGAGAACACCGTGGAGCTGACCGTAAACCCGAGCACGTTCATGCGCGTCGGGCTGATGGCTACCTCAAACGAGCGGGTTCCGAGATGGACGCTGCCAAACACGAGACCCAGGAAGAACCAGAGCGCGAGCACGCCCGCAACCATCAGGTATGTGCGTTTTCTCTTGGTGGATTTAAAATTCTCTGTGCCTTTTACCGGCTCCGGGATCCGCTTGCGCAGCAAAAACGCCGCTATCCCGATGGCCAGCGACAATACGATCGCGATCCATTTGCCCACGCTCGGCATGACGAACTGCATCAGCGATCTCCTTTCACGCGTTTCCGCGCAACGATATTGATGATGAAGGCGCCGATCACGAGTACGGAGGCAACCCCCGTGCCGAACCAGACCAGATCATGACGGAAGAACAGCGTGACGACGACCAAACCTGCGGCAAGCAGAACGATCTTTCCCGTGACGAACATGAGGGTTTTGAATGTGTCGCCGCCCAGCAGCGCCTTTGTCAGCCGCGTGAGCAGGAAGAGCTCTCCCGCGCCGCACGCAAGGCCAATCAACAACCCGGTCATCCGCCCGTACCTCCCGCAATCGTTCCGGGACGTTTGATTCAACGTCCCCCAATCATGATAAAAATCCTGCTCAGCGAAGGTGCGCCCGTGATCCGCGAACTGCTGCGCGAATTCGGCTGCGACGCCAAGGACAGGATATTAATAACAACATTTTACAACTTTGGTGTCTGGTTGTAAAGGCTTTCACGCGCCGGGTTCCGCTCTGCGGATGTGCCGTCAACGGCATTGTATCGATAAGCCATTATTGTTATATACGTTTTTGCGGAAATGTCAAGCGCATGGGGGATGCTTATTTTCGCGTCGAGCTATGCCAAATCGGAATCATGCCGCGTTTCGGCGGACGACAGGCAGCGCGTGCGGCGTTAAAAAATGAACCGCTCTGCGTGGATCGATCAGGCGAAACTTACCGGAAAAACGTGGTATGATGGCGGCAAAAAACGGCACTTTATATTGTGCGCCACTTGAAAAATTGCGCCAAATACCTTACAATCACTAGGTTTGTGAAAAAAAGATCGAATGGAATCGACCAGACGGAATCGCGCAACAGAAGGAATACCGAAGAGAATTGGAACGAGATTTTAACAGAGAATTTGACAGCCAGGTACAATACCTGAAATATCGCACCCTTTGCGAGGTTGCACGCAGAGCCTTTGACGACTCGCTGCACGAGACCCTGCTGGATATCCCGAAGACCATCGTCCCCGGCAGGAACCCCACCATGCGCTGCTGCGTCTATAAGGAGCGCGCAATCCTCGGCGAGCGCGTCAAGCTCGCGATGGGCGGCAACCGCAAGAACGCGAACATCATCGAAACGCTCGATATCGCGTGCGACGAGTGCCCCGTCTCCGGCTACGACGTGACCGCCGTCTGCCGCGGCTGCATTGCGCACCGCTGCAAGGAGGCCTGCAAAAGCGACGCGATCTATCTGGATTCGCACCAAAAAGCGCACATCGATCAGGACAAGTGCATCGAATGCGGCCTCTGCGCAAAGGCCTGCCCGTACCACGCGATCATACAGACCAAGCGTCCGTGCGAGAGCGCCTGCCTGCCGCGCGCCATCACGATGGACGAACACAAGGCAGCTCTGATCCACGAAAACAAGTGCACCGCCTGCGGCGCCTGCGTCACGCAGTGCCCGTTCGGCGCGATCATGGATAAATCCGAAATCCTGAAGGCTGTTTCTCTGCTGAAAAACAAGCAGCCTGGAACGAAGCTCTACGCGATGGTCGCGCCCGCGATCACGACGCAGTTTACCTACGCCTGGCCGGGTCAGGTCAACGCGGGTCTTCGTGCGCTGGGCTTTGACGCGGCCACGGAGGCCGCGCGCGGCGCGGATATGGTCGCAAAGGAGGAGAGCGGCGAGCTGCTGGAAAAAGGCTTTGTGATGAGCTCCTGCTGTCCCGCGTTTGTCAGCTATGTCGAGCAGAATTTCCCGAAGCTCACACACCACCTCTCGCACTGCCTCTCGCCGATGGCGACCCTCGGCAAATGGATCAAGGAGCGGGAGCCGGAAGCAAAGATTATCTTTGTCGGTCCCTGCACCGCGAAGAAGGCGGAGTCCCACAAGGAGCGCGTTTCGCCGTATATCGATTGCGTGATCACATTCGAGGAGCTGCAGGCGCTATTCGACAGCCGCAGGATCGATATCTCGTCTCTCCCGATTGAGGAAGTCGACGAGGCGACGAGCTTCGGGCGCGGGTTTGCGCGCTCCGGCGGCGTGACGGAAGCCATCAAGCAGGCAGTGAAGGAGCGCGGCAACGACACCTTCAAGCTTGTCGCAACCAAGTGCAACGGCCTCGAGGAGTGCCGCGTGGCGCTCTTGAAGCTCTCAAAAGGCCTGGACGTCGGCAACTTTGTTGAGGGCATGGCTTGCGTCGGCGGCTGCGTCGGCGGCGCGGGCTGCATCAACACCGTGAAAAAGAGATAACACAATGAAAAAACAAAACCGCATGCCGGATGGCATGCGGTTTTTTGTGTGCGGAGAGATTCTTACAGGTCGTCCACCAGCGCGCCGCTCTTGGCATAGGCGGTGCTGCGTGCCTCGAAGAAGTCCGTCTTGATCGTATTTGCGTTGCTGTACTGGCTCACCCAGCTGAGGTTTTCCGGCTCCGCGTCGTGTCCTTCGTAGAGCTTCTCGAAGCCGAGGTTCGTGCAGCGGAGGTTCCCCAGATACTGCACATAGTCCGTGATCATCTCGCGCGTGAGCCCCGCGACGCCGTCGCCGATGGCATAGTGCCCCCAGGCGATCTCCTGTTCGCAGCCCTCGCGGATCATGTCGCGGTAGAGCTCCACCTTCTCCGAGGTGAACAGCTCCGGGTTCTCCTGCTTGAGCTCGAGAAGGATGCTCCGAAACAGCCAGAGGTGCGTGTTCTCGTCGCGGTTGATATAGCGGATGACCTGCACCGAACCGGGCATGAGGTTGTTACGGCCGAGGTTATAGAAGAACATAAACCCGCTGTAGAAGTACACGCCTTCCAGAATATAGTTCGCGACGATGGTGCGCATGAGGTTTTCTGCCGTGCGCTCTTTGTAAAAATGATTGTACGCGTCGCCGATGAAGGTGTTGCGTTTGAGGAGATACTCGTCGTTCTTCCATTGATAGAGCACCTCGTCGCGACCGTGCGGATCGCAGATCGTGTCCAGCATATAGCTGTAGCTCTGGCTGTGGATGGCCTCCTGATAGGTCTGAATCGCGAGGCAGAGGTTGACCTCGTTTGCCGTGATGTACTCGCCGACGGCGGGCAGGTTCGCGGTCTGGATGCTGTCTAAAAAGATTAAGAACGAAAGAATCTTATCATAGGCGCGGCGTTCCGCTGCGGGAAGGTTCGGGTAATCCTTCACATCCGTGGAGAGATTGACCTCCTCCGGCACCCAGAAGTTGTTCATCGCCTGCCGGTACCAGTCGTGTGACCAGCCGTATTTGAGGTTGTTGAAGTCGTTGAGGTTCGTGGTTTCGCCCGCGATCATGCGGCGGTCGGCCAAATCGAGACTTCCGTCGGGGTTAAACAGCGGCTTTTGTTTCAATACTTCCATATATATGTGCTCCCATCTTGCGATCAGTCATCAAATTGATATCAGGACGAACAGGCAGAGCAGTCCTCTACTTCAAGACTCTTGCTGCGGACATAGTAGATGGTCTTGACGCCCTGCTCAAAGGCGAGAATGTAAAGCCCCAGCACCTTTCGGAACGTGAACTCGTTGGTGATGTAGAAGTTCATGCTCTGGCTCTGGTCAATGTGCCGCTGCCGGACGCCCGCAGCGCGGATCGACCACGTCTGGTCGATCAGGTGCGCGCTCTTGTAATACCAGAACGTCTCCGGCGAAAGATCGGGCGCGACGCGCGGGATCAGCCCGTTCTTCTTTTCTTCTAAGAAATAGCGATTCATCACGGGATCGATGCCCGCGGTGGTTCCCGCGATGATGCTCGTGCTGCTGGTGGGCGCAATCGCGAGCAGCCAGCCGTTGCGAAGGCCTGTGGAGGCCACGCGTTTGGACAGCTGTTTCCAGCGCTCGCTCGTGTAGCCGCGCTTGGTGAAGTACGCGCCCGTCTGCCAGTCGCTGCCCTCGAAGAACTCATATGTTCCCTTGTCGGCGGCAACATCGCAGCTTGCCGAGATCGCGGCATAGTTGATCCGCTCAAAGAGCTTGTCCACGAACTTCAGGTGATCTTCCGTCTCCCAGCCTATATGGTTTTTCGCCAGCATGTGGTGGTATCCGCTGACGCCGAGGCCGATCGGGCGATAGCGTAGGTTATTCACCTTTGCGTACGGCACGGGGAAGAAGTTGAGGTCGATGACGTTGTCTAGCGCGCGAACGACATACCTCGTGATGTTCTCCAGCTCGTCGCCTTCCAGATTGATATGCCCCAGCGACAGGCTCGCGAGGTTGCAGACCACGAAGTCGCCGGGCTTGGTGATATTCACGATGACGGTCTCGCCGTTTTGTTCTACGATCTCCTGGCTGACGTCGGAGATGCCGCTCATGTTCTGCGCAATCTCCGTGCAGAGGTTGCTGCAATAGATCATGCCCTTGTGGTGGTTCGGGTTTGCGCGATTGACCGCGTCGCGGTTGAAGACAAACGGTGTGCCCGTCTCCACCGCGCTCTTAAGGATCATGCGCACCAGCTCCTTGATCGGGATTACGCGCTTTTCGATGCGGTTGTCCGCAACGCAGTCGCGGTATTTTTCCTCCCACTCGTCTCCCCAGAAGTCCTCGAGACTGTAGCCCTTGGCGGCGAGGATATCGTGCGGGCACATGAGGTACCAGTTGGCCTCGATGTTGTCGCGCACGGTTTTCCAGAAGAGATCGGGATAGCACACCGCGGGGAAGACGTCGTGCGCCTTCATGCGGTCATCTCCGTTGTTGGTGCGAATCTGTAAAAACTCCGGCAAATCCTTGTGCCAGACGTCGAGGTAGACCGCGACCGCACCCTGCCGCACGCCGAGCTGATCGACCGCGACCGCAGTGTCGTTCGCGAGACGGATCCAGCGGATGACGCCGCCCGCCGCGCCTTCAAAGCCGCGGATGCTACCGCCCTTGCTGCGTACTTTGCCGAAATAAAGGCCCATACCGCCGCCGTATTTGCTGACCTGCGCAAAGTTGTTGATGCTGCGGTAGATGCCCGTGAGGCTGTCCGGCACGGTGTCGATGAAGCAGCTGGAGAGTTGATGGAACGGCTTTCTCGCGTTTGCAAGCGTGGGCGTCGCCATCGTGACCTTCAGCGAGCTGAGCATATCGTAAAAATGTTTGACCCACGTGAGACGGCCCTGTTTTTCCGGCAGGGCGAGATGCAGCGCGATGCCGAGGTACATCTCCTGCGGGGTCTCCAGCGGCTGACCCTTGTGGCTGCGGATCACGTAGCGGCGCAGCAGCAGCTCCAGACCCGAATAGGTGAGCAGCTCGTCGTGCGCGGGGCACAGGAAGGTCTCCGCCTCGTCGAGCTCTTCTTTTGTATAGCCTTCGAGGATGTAGGAGCCGTAGAGTCCGCGATCGCAGAGATAACGAACTTTTTCGTAATAGCTGTGCAGCGATAGCTCGTCCAGCGCACGGCTCAGATCGGCGGCAAAATCGTGCATGAGGATGCGCGCCGCGATGAACTCCCAGTGCGGTGCTTCCTGCGTGGTGAGCTCGGCTGCGGCGCGTGTCAGCGCCGCGCGCTTCGCGCTCTCGCCCATCTCGGGCTTGAGGAAGCTGCGGAACTTCTCGTCCAGTCGGGAGAGCTCATACATCTCCTGCGGGAAATCATTCTGCGCCTTGTCGAGGATCTTCTCCAGCGCGCTGCCGTCGGCAAACAGAGAGGCGATGCTCTTTCTCTGTGCGCGCATGCGCGTGCGCTCACTCCGGTAGAGGATGTAGCTCTTGCTCTGGGCAAAATAGCCCTTGAGCATCAGCGTCTCTTCCACGAGATCCTGAATCTGCTCCACCGAAACGGGCGGAGGCAGCAGGGGAATCCGCGCCTCGACCGCCTGTGTAATCGCCTCCAGCGCCGCCTCGGAAATCTCCGTCTGCGTGCTGAGAAACGCTTTTCGTACGGCGTTGGTGATCTTGTCGCGGTCATATGCCTCGGCAAATCCGCTTCGCTTGATGATCTCCATCATATTTCTTGCCCCTTATCTGGTTGGTCAGTGAGAATAGCCGCGGTACTTTTTGCGGATATTTCAGCGTGTATTGTGATGTTGTGAACATGCAAGATCGCAACAGGTTGTGTATCAAATTCATACTAGCACAATATATGGTCTCCCGCAATGCCGCCCGCCTGACCAAAAAAATCGGGTGCGCATCCGAGGAACAAAGAAAAACAGCCACGTTGTCGGGCTGTTTGGAACATCTTGCAATTAGGGTAAACTTTCCTGACCCATGAGCGGAAAAAAGTTTACAAAAGCGCGGACAGCGCAGCAGAAAAAGAGCGGATTACAGCAACGAGGAAAGATCATCCTTCTCGCTGAGCACGGTCAGTCCCGCCTGCTTGAGCAGCGCCGCGGTCATGCCGTCGCCGGGGATGAGCCTGCCGCGAAAGCAGCCGTCGTAGATCTGTCCGCTGCCGCAGGAGGGGCTGTTTGCCTTGAGAATCGCGATCCGGCAGGAGAAGAGCTTCGCAAGCCGGAGCGTCTCCTCTGCGCCGCGGACAAACGCCGCGGTGAAGTCCCGCTCGTCCCGCGAGAGCACGCGCGTGTCGTGCCGCTCCGCAGGCGGGCGCGGCGTGGGCAAGCCGCCGATCTGCTCCGGGCAGACGGGGATGAGATGATACTTTTTTGCGAGCGCGAGGATGCGCTCGTCTGCTTTTCCCGTGCCGTCATACCGGCAGGGCACGCCGAGCAGGCACGCGCTGACGAGAATCGGGGAAGAATCGTCCATAACAAACTCCTTTCAAAAAAGAGAGTGCGACTTCATTATAGCATACGGACAATTGCGAGCTTCCGATTCGAAATAATATAAGAAATGATGGACAGAATTAATAAGTTACCACAAGTGGTAATTTCTGAATCTAAAAAGTCTGACTTTTCTGGCTGTTTTTCTGTAAAACACGATTTACCATGCAAGGTAAATTCAGTGTCCAAAATTGCCTATCGCAGACAAATCCCAAAACAAACACCCCGCCGGAGGCGGGGCACAGACGCGGACGCAAGTCCGCAACTATTTTTCTTTCTTGTTTTGGTAGACCTTCGTGAATTCTCCGCCGATGACCTTTCCGGTGTACGCGCCGTGGGTCGTGATGCCGACGATGCCGTCGATACTCTGCAGGCGCTTCTTCAGCCGGAGGCGGACGACGACCAGCGCGATCAGGATCAGCGCGAGCACGCCGATCAAGATATTGAGTACCCAGCTCATACGCGCGCCCTCCTTGCCGCCTTCTTCGCGTTGTACCACTTGAGCACCTTGAGGTCGGAGGCGACGGCAAACACCTGCGTGGCGATCAGCGCGGTTAAAACAGTTGCGACTACCATCTTTGCACTTCCTCCTTCTGCGGTGTTGGCTGCCGGTGTCTGCGCGGCGGAGACCTGCTCCTCCGGCGCTGCGGGCGGCGGATTCGGCGGGCTGGTTACAAGTGCGGCTGCCGCCGGTGTATCGGTCGGGGTTGGGGTCACGTTCGGCGTTGCGGTTGCATTCGCGGTCGGTGCCGGGTCACTTTTTTCGTGCCAGCGCCACACGCCCGTGAACAGCACATCGCCGCCAGCGACCGTCCTGCTGACGCTGTCCCAGCCGGAGAAGCGCCAGGTGCCCTGCGTCATGTGGAACGCGCGGAAGTTGGCGGGTGCGGTGACGGTGTCTCCCTGCAGTGCAATGGTCGGCGCGGGCAGCTTCGCGAGCACGCCGTCCGGCAGCGCGCGTCCGGGGCTTCCGCTGACGAACGTGTAGCTGACGTGGTAGACGGGCAATGCCGTCCAGACCCATGTTCCAGTGAACAAAACATCGGAATCCGACAGCGTGACGCTGCCCGGCGTCCAGCCGGAAAACGTCCATTGGCCGACGCCGTCCCGAGCGGGCGAAAACGCACCAGCGGGTGTGACCGTCGTGCCGGAGAGCATGCTTTCCTCCGCGGGTAGCTGTGCTGTGACGTCCGCAGGTAACACGTGGTCTGCTGTGCCGCTGACAAACTCGTAGCGTATGACTCTCGGTTGCGGCAGATCGTCCGTGACGAACACCCGGAAATGGATGCGAGAAGGTTCCGAAAGCGTGATCGCGGGAAGGGTCACGGTGACCGTGTAGCCGCTGCTGCTGGCAGCCTCCGTCAGGTTGGAAAAATCGACCGAGAAGCCGGAGGACACGGGGACAAAAGTTCCGGTCTCGTTCGCGGTATCGCGGATTAAAAATGTAAACGCGGAGGCGGAGACGATGTCGCTCTCCAGCTCCGCGCGGGACTTGCTCTGAAATTCGCTGAGGCCGATTGTGACGTCGTGCGCGCGGAGGCAATAGTCCGCGGTGTCGGTGTGGTTGTCGTTGGAGGTGCCGCTTGCGGCAAAGGCGGAGGAGGGCAGCAGAAAGCAGACCAGCAGGATTGCCGGCAGGGCAAGTGTGAACAAGAGGGATCGTTTCTGTTTCATGCTCGCGTTCCTCGCGTTGTGTTCCGTTCGTGTGGTTGCGGGGTGTTTAGCTCGCGGCGCCGATGCTCGCGAGGCTGTCGGCATAATATCGCTTGCCGACGGGCAGCTCCTCGCCTGAGTCGAGCAGTACGCGCGTGCTGTCGATGCTGCGGATATAGCGCTTGCCGACGAGGAAGGATTTGTGCGTGCGCACAAAACCCTTGTCGAAGAGCTGCTCCTCCAGCCGCATCATGGTGGAGTAAAACTCAAACGATTCGCCGCCGTAGTACACGGTGACGATGCGCTGCTGAATCTCAAAATAGCGGATGTTCTCGACCGGCACGCAGCGGCTCTCGCCCGCGCAGGAGAGCACCAGCACCTCGCTCTCACGCCGGGTCTTCCGCTCGCAGGCGCGGAGGAAGATCTCCTCAAACTTTTCCGGCGTCGTCTTGTCCTTGACCACGTAGTGAAGGGCACTCACGTCGTAGCCGTCGATGGCGAAGTCCGGCGTGTAGGTGAAAAACACGATGTCGCCGAGGTAGCCGATCTCGCGGAGTCGCTTGGCGGTCGCAATTCCATCCAGACCCGGCATACGGATATCCAGATAGATCAGATCCAGCGTTACATAAGCGTCCTCCGCCTCAAACAACAGCGCTTCTCCCGAAGGAAACGTTTTGATCGATGCGTGGATGCCGTGCCGGTTTGCCAGTTGCGCCAGCGTCTTTTTGCAGAGCGAGATATGCTCCGCGCTGTCGTCGCAGATGAAGATATTCATCGTTTCCTCAACGCCATCCCTTCCGTTTTTGTGCAGGATTGCGTTGTGCTGCCTTTCGCCCTCATTGGTTCGATTACCCCTGTCTGCATGATACCTCTTTTTGCACCCGTCTGCGGGCGCATGTCATAAAATGCGGTTTTGATGTCAAGAACGCAGGATTGCGCAGGGGCAATCTCGCGCCCGCGCGACCCGTTTTTTAACGTTGCGTCGCATCGTTTGATTCTATTATACATGGCAGACGATGGAAGTTTGAACAATTTACGGAAAAAATCGGACGGCGGGAGGGGAAATCACACGCGGCTCGGCAAGGGGCTTGGCCGGGTTTGCGTGAACATCCGTGCAGCTTTCGCATCATTTTACCGGAGTTTTATGACATGCGCGCGCAAAGCGTAAGCCGCACAGGATATGATACGCCAAGAGACAGAGAAACGCTGTCCGCCTGCCGCGAAACCGCTGCGGGTGTGATTGCTCCGGAGGAAACGTGATGCTGCAGTTTGAACATCTGGAAGAAGCGGTGCTCAAGACCGCGCTTTTTCTGGAGTTTTGCTCCGGCGTGCGCATCATCCGGCTTTCAGACGGCGCGGTGCTGCACACGTCTGCGCCGAACTTCACGGCGCAAGCACTGCGGGATGTCTCCCGTGTGCCGATGAAGGTCTGCGGCGAAGGCTGTATGCTCGAGATCATCCAACCAAACCGCCGCGCGATCTCCGAAGTACTCGGGGAACCGAGCGGTGACGATACCACGCAGAGTGTCTCCGGCGCAGTCGGCAGCCTGATCTGCAAGGACGCGCTGACGGGGCTTTACAACCGGCGATACATTGACGAGACGCTGCCGGCTGCATTGAGCGCGGCTTGTGATCGCGGCCTGCCGCTGTCGCTGATCTTTGCGGATATCGACCGCTTCAAGCAGGTCAACGACGAGCACGGCCATCTCGCGGGGGATCTCGTGCTGCAGCACATCGCGCAGCTGCTGCAAAAGAAGATTCGCCGCGCGAACAGCTGGGTTGCGCGCTACGGCGGGGATGAGTTCATCATCTGCCTGCCGGGCGTACAGAACGCAGCGGCTAAGCGGATTGCAAACCAGCTGCGCCTCGCGATCATGAGCGAGCGGTTCCCGATGGGAAACGGCACCATCCGGCTGACGTGCAGTTTCGGCGTGCAGAGCGTGGAGCAGAGCGATTTTCAGCTTTCCGCGCTGATGCTGCTGCACCGCGCGGATGAGAAGCTCTATCAGGCCAAGCACGCGGGCAGAAACGCGGTGGTCTGACTTTTTTGGCTCAACAGCAGTTGCTTTTGAGATACCTGTTTTCCTCCTCCATGTCGATCCCCCTAATCAAAACCGCCCTCCTGGTAGAGGGCGGTTTTGGTTTTATATTTATTTCCAGCCTGCCCCGCAGGGGCAAAAAATCCTTCCCCTTACCCGGGGAAAACCACCGTCAGCAGCATCTTAAACGGTTCCACCGCCTCCAACGCGTGCGGCACGCCCGCGGGCATGACCACGGTTTCGCCCGCGGAGAGGAAATAGGTTCCGTCGCCGATCGTGATCTTCGCCTTGCCGTCGAGAATCTGCACCATCGCGTCGCCCTTGGATTCGTGGGAGCTGATCTCTTCGCCCGTGTCAAAGGCAAACAGCGTCAGGCTCACGCCGTGGTTCTGCACCAGCGTGCGACTCACGATCTGGCCTGTCTGATAGGTGACCAGTGCGGTCAGCGAAAGCGGGTTTGCCTTGTCAATATTCTTCATAATTTGATTCGCCACAGTTTGATCCTCCTGTTTTGCGGTCGGTTTTGCTTTGTTAAGGGTGATACTCGTCAATCCAACTGGTTTCTTCATGCGAGCGACACCAGCCGTTTCTCGCCCTCGATGGCCTGGATGGGCTTGATGTCCTGCGTGACTTCGAGAACGCCGAGATACGTGCCCGCTTCGTCCCGCACCGCGAAATAGCGGATGTAGACGAACTTATCTCCGAGCATAATCCAGAAATCCTCGTGATCCTTCTTGCCGCTCTTAAAGTCCGCGACGATGCCCTCGACGATGTGCACGCTGGCCGGCGGATGGCAGTTTTTCACGTTGCGCCCGATGATCGCCTTGGTGCGGGGGAACACGCGCTCGCTGCCCTGCGAAAAGTAGCGTACGGTGTCGTCCGCGCCGACGAACGTGATGTCGAGCGGCAGGGTGTCGAGCAAGCGGGAGAGCTCCGGCACGGAGAGAAACCCGGTCGGGAGCAGGATGGAACCGTTGACGAGCGCTGCGGCAGGGGTCGCCTCTGCCGCGGGCGCGGCTTTCGCGCGCCAGACAGGCGGGGTCTCGATCATGCAGTAGCCAATCTCGCCGCTTTCTTCCGCGACAGCCGACCATTCCTCGGCGGAGAGCGTGTCGATCAGCATCGGGATGAGGATGTTCTCTTCCTTGAAGATCATCTCCTCCACGCGGGTGAGGCCTTCGGTGAGTTTATCGGCGGTTTGATCGCTGCCCTGCGCCGCGAGCTTCGCGGAATCCTTCAGCAGCGCGCGGATTTCGTCGTCCACGCCCCACATGACCTTCGGTGGCGCGGTAATGCCGTGCTGCTCGAGGTAGGGGAACAGCAGGTTCTCCTTGCGGGAGTAGTGCTGGTCAATGGCGAGAAGCGCGCCGATCTCCGGCAGCATCGCCTGACTGGCGAGCTTGCCCTCCGCAACGCGGGATAGCAGCGGGCGGATGCGTTTGTTTATGTGCGCTGTGATCGCGGCGTTTTCCGCCTTGATCGTGTGTGCGGGGTGACCGGGGATTTTGCTCACGTCCGAAGGTGCGTGAATCTCCTCGATGCTGCCCTTGAACACGGCGGAGTGCACATCGCACAGCCGCTGCACCTCGGAAACCGGCAGTCCTTCGTTGATGAGCGCCTGCTCCGCCGCGGAGATTTCGCTGGCTTCGACGCCGTCAAATGCGTCCCGGAAGATGCTCTGCACTTCCTCGACGCTCTTTCCTTCGTGCAGAAGGCGCAGCGTGTCCTTGATCGCCTGTTTGCGTTTTTCGCGGTTGTTGATTTCCTGACTCATATGCTTGCCTCCTGTTGGCTTGTCGATGTTTGTTATACTTCTGCCGTGTATCCGTGCTCTGCGAGGGTTTGCACGATCTGTTCAAGCGGGATGTGCTTGAGCGACGCACCCTTGACGGGAGTCATAAACCTGCCCGCGGTCTGCAGCATGCCGGGCTTGGTGATATCCGTAAAGCCGAGGCCGCTGAGAACGTCGATCAGGTCGGGGTACTTGGTACACAGCGTGTAGACGGTTTCGTTGAGGTCAATCCGGATCATGTCCATGATTGTTCTCCTCCTTTTGGTGCAATGGTTGGCTGCCCGCTTGGATTTTTAATCACAAGTGTTTTAGTAGCCTTTCTGATGTGAGTATAGGGGATGAGAGCAAGTTAATATGTTGTAATAACAACAAACACAAAAGAAATACGACGAATATCCGTTGGAAAGCACGCGAAAACAAAAAACCGTGCTTTTGCACGGTTGATTGCTTGTTTGAATTTGATGATTTGAAATCGGTTATTTCACAACCGGCAGCTCTCTGCTGCCCGGCTTTTCCAATTTGATCTTACCCTCTTTACAGATCGGGCATTCGTCCGGCTCGTAGGAGTCGATGGCGAGCTTCAGCGCGGCGTAGACCGGCAGCGCAAAGTCGCAATCGTCCGCGCGGCGATCCGCGATGCACGCGGCGCCGATCACCTCCGCGCCCATGTCCTCCAGTGCTTTGACTGTTTCCATCGTGGATTTTCCGGTGGTGATCACGTCCTCCGCGATCAGGATTTTGTCGCCTTTGCCGACGGTGAAGCCGCGGCGCAGCTGCATCTCGCCGTCCTTACGCTCGGTGAAGATGCTCTCGACGCCCAGCTGCCGCGCGAGCTCGTAGGAGACGATGATGCCGCCCATCGCAGGCCCGCAGACCTTCGTGATCGGCAGGTTCTTGACCTGCTCGGTGACGGTGGAGAGAACCTCCGCCGAAAGCTCAGGGAAGCGGAGCAGCTTTGCGCACTGGCAATAGCCGCCGCTGTGCCGCCCGGAGGAGAGGAGGAAGTGCCCTTCTAAAAATGCTTCGCAGCTTTTCATGATGGAAAGATTGTCTTTCATATAGTCGCTCCTAACAATATTTTCTATTTAAATGATACCGACGATTTCCTGCAGGTTGCTTAAGCCTTCGCTTTCGCAATAGTCGTTGAGACCTGTGATGATGGCGAGCATCGCGCCGGGATCGGCAAACGTCATGGTACCGACCTGTATGGCGACCGCACCCGCCATCAGAAACTTAAGCGCGTCCTCCGCGGAGGTGATGCCGCCCATGCCGATCACGGGGATGTTCACCGCGTGCGCGACCTGATGCACCATCCTGAGTGCGATAGGCAGGATCGCAGGGCCCGAAAGCCCCGCGTAGACGTTTTCAAACACCGGACGCTTCTTTTTTATGTCGATCGCCATGCCGAGGAACGTGTTCACGAGGCTCAGCGCATCCGCGCCCGCGTCTTCACAGGCGCGCGCGACGGCGACGAGCTCCGGCGCGTTGGGCGAGAGCTTTACCATCACGGGATGCTGCGAGACTGCCTTGATCTTTCGCGTAATGTCCGCCGCCGTGTCGGGCAGCATGCCGAACGCCATTCCGCCCGCCTTGACGTTCGGGCAGGAGATGTTGAGTTCGAGGATGTCGATGTCTGCGCTGTTGAGCAGGCGCGCGCCTTCGAGATAATCCTCCTCGCAATGTCCGCCGAGGTTCGCGATCACCGCGGGACCAAGCGTGCGCATATATGCTGCTTCGCTTTCCACAAAGTGCAGTACACCGGGATTCTCCAGACCGATGCTGTTGAGCATGCCGGACGGGGTTTCGTAGACGCGCATACCCTTATTGCCCGCGCTGCCGTTGAGCGTCAGCCCTTTTCCGCTGATGCCGCCGAGGCGGGAGACGTCCATGTGCTCCGCGTATTCGTGCCCGAAGCCGAACGTGCCGCTGGCCGCGATTACAGGGTTCTTTAACGAAACACCACACAGGGTAAGTTCGAGCGGGTTAGATTGCATGGAGCACCTCCCGATAGTCGAACACGGGTCCGTCTTTGCAGACGCGCTTTCTGCCGTGCTCGGTCTGGCAGGTGCAGCCGAGGCACGCGCCCACGCCGCACGCCATGTGTTTTTCGAGCGAGACAAACAGGCTTGCGTTCGCGGTGTCCGCAGCAGCTGCCGCCGCGCGGAGCATCGGTGCAGGCCCGCAGGCATAGTAGGCCGCATCCAGCGAGAAATCCACATCGTTGACGACATAACCGCCGATGTTCAGCGTGACGCTGTCGGCGTACCGTTCGAATTCCTTCACCAGATATGCTTCCTCGCGGAAGCCGAGATACACGTCGATCTTCCGCGTAGGATCGCTTGCGCGCAGCTCATTTGCGAGCTGGAGCATGGGCGCCGTTCCGATGCCGCCGCCGATGAGCACGGCGCGGCCTTCCTTCAGCGGGAAGCCGTTGCCGTAAGGCCCTTGCGCGTCGATCCGCTGACCGGGCAGGAGCTTGGCAAACTGTGCGGTTCCGCGTCCGACGGTCTGATACACAAACGTGGTCGTGTCCCTGCTCTCGTCGATCTCGCAGATGCTGATGGGTCTGCCGAGCAGAGGATCGAGCGCGCCCGGCACGCGCAGCATGAAAAACTGCCCCGCGCGGCCAAGCGGCGCGCCGGAAACGGTCATGCGGCAGATGCCGCTTGCGATGGGTTCGTTTCGGATGATTACAGCCATTGCAGGATATCCTGTTTCATGTCGAGCACCGCTTTTCTCGTGTGGTCGGTGAAGCGCGCGTCCTCGCTCTTGCCCTTGTGTGCGGTCAGGATGCCGCGGGAGTTGTTGACGACTCCGCGCACTCCATCGCGGAAAAAGCCCGCGATGTCCTTGCCCGTGCCGCCCTGCGCGCCGTAGCCGGGGATCAGCAGAAAGGTGTGCGGCAGCAGCGGGCGGATGTGCTCGAATTCTTCGGGGTAGGTGAGCCCTGTCACCGCGCCGATGGCGGAGAAGCCGCTCGCGCCGATGAACTGTTCACCCCACGCGGAGACCTTGCGCGCCGTGCGCTCGTAGAGCGTTTCGCCGTCCACGATCAAATCCTGAAAGTCCTTGCCGCTGGGGTTGCTGGTCTTGACCAGAGCGAAGACGCCCTTGCCCGCTTCGAGGAAGGGATAGTAGGGAGAGACCGCGTCCTCGCCCATAAAGACGTTGATGGTCATCACGTCGGTCTCAAAGTCGCCGGAGAAGTGCGCGAGAGCGTACTGCGCCGCGGTGGAGGAGATGTCCCCGCGCTTTGCGTCGGTGATGGTCACGTTGCCGCGGTGTCTCGCGTATTGCAGTGTCTTTGCAAAGGCCTGCATGCCGTCGAGTCCGAGCGCCTCATAGCAGGCGATCTGGAGCTTGAAGCAGCCCGCGATGTCCTCCGTCGCGTCGATGATCGCGCGGTTGTATTCGAGTATTTTTTCGCCTTCCGTACCGCTCTTTTGCTTGATGTAGTCCGGCAGGAAGGAATATTGTGTGTCCAGGCCCACGCAGACGGGGCCTTTTTTCTGTACAGCTTCAACTAATTTCTGCATTTCTCTCTCCTAGTCTTTCTATTAAACTGATGCTGAACTGGTGTTCTTTCGTTGCACTAAATTTGTTAGATCGCTGTGCTGTATTCGTATCTGGTTTCGCCGTCGATCACCGTGCGGAGCACCCGTCCCATCACCTTGCGTCCGTGGAAGGGCGTGTTGTGCGAGCGGGAGATCATGCTCATCGTGTCGATTTCGCTCTCCTCCTCGACCGAGAGCGCGGTGACGTCCGCGGCGTAACCCGGCAGGAAGAGGCCAGCCTTGATCCCGAGTCTCTTTGCGGGGTTGTGCGAGAGCATCTCCGAGAGCCTTGTCAGCGGAATCCCGTTCTCCTGAAACACCTTCAGGTAGATCTGGAAGGCGTGCTCGATGTTGGAGATGCCCGCCATGCCGCTTGCCTTGTCGGCGGGCGTGTGCGGCGCGTGGTCGGTGGCGAGGCAGTCGATCGTGCCGTCCTTGATTCCCGCGATCAACGCATCCACATCCGCGCGTGTGCGCAGCGGGGGATTCACCTTGTAGTCGCTGTCCCAGCCGAAGAGGTGGTGCGGCGTGACCTCGCAGGTGAGCTGCAATCCCTCGGCCTTTGCGCGGCGCACCATCTCCACCGTCTCTGCTCTGCTGATGTGGCCGATGTGCAGGTTGCCGCCGACCTCACGCAGTAGGTCGAGGTCGCGTTCGACGATCTTGCGCTCCGGCTGGCAGTGCGTGCTGATCAAGAAGCCGTATTTGCTTGAATCCAGCAGGAGCTTTTTCATAAACTCGTCGGAGAAGATCGTCTTTCCGTCGTTAGAGAGCACCTTTGTCACGCGGCTGAGGTTCGCGCGGTCCGTTGCCTGCTCGTCGCCGAGGGCTTCGCCCGCGGCGGCTGCCTGCGTGAGGCGACAGAGGCGCAGGTGATTCGCCTTCTCGTGATTTGCCTTGACCAGTTCCGTCGTCGCCATCACGGGATTGGTGTTCGCCATCGCGATCAGGTGTGCATAGCCGCCCTTGAGCGCCGCGCGCATGCCCGTCTCCATGGTCTCTTTTTCCGGATAGCCGGGATCGCGCAGGTGGCAGTGCAGGTCGATGAACGCCGGCATGAGCGCGTTTCGCCGCATGTCGATGACGCGATCCGCCTTTTGCCAGCAGAGCGGCGCGCAGGCGGTGATGACGCCGTCCTCCGTGCAGAGGTCTCCGTAGCGTTCGCCGTTTGCGTCGATGAGTCTTGCGTTTCGATAAAGCGTGATCATACCGGTGCTCCTTTCGCGTTCAGGGGGTCGTGTTCGCTGTCCTTACAGGCGCGTGCGCGCGTCGCAGTATTCGCAGGCGTACTGGTTGGTAGCGGTGTCCACAAGGTGGAACTTCACGTCGTTAATGTGCTCCTGGTTCGTGATGCAGCGCGGGTTTCTGCAGGTGAGTATGCCCGTGACCGTCTGCGGCGGCGTGAGGCTGACTTTTTTGACCCGCTCGCCGTCCTTGATGTAGGAGATGGTTGCGCCCGGGTCGATGAGGCCGAGCACGTCGAGGTTGATATCGAGGTTGGATTCGACCTTGATCAGGTCCTTATGCCCCATCTTTTCGCTGTCTACGTTGCGCATCAGCACGACCACGTCGTCGAGGCGGTCGAGGCCCAACTGCTGAAAGATTTTATATCCGTGACCTGCCCGGATGTGGTCGATCACGATGCCTTCTTTGATTTTGGATACGTTGACCATTTTATTTTCCTCCGTCTTCTATTGATCGGGTTTGAACATGCCGGATGATTCTCGAAGCTTCCGTCGATTTTTTACGCGGGTTCCTGTGCGCCGAGCAGTTTTAGGATGAGCGCCATGCGCACGAACATGCCGTAGCGCACCTGCTCAAAGTAAGCCGCGCGCGGGTCATCGTCCACCTCGGTGGCGATTTCGTTGATGCGCGGCAGCGGATGCATGACGATCATGTCCGCTTTGGCGAGCGCCATCTTGTCCGCGGTGAGGACGAAGAAGTCCTTGAGCCGCAGGTATTCCTCCTCGCTGATGAATCGCTCGCGCTGCACGCGGGACATATAGAGCACGTCGAGGTCCTTGATCGTGCCCTCGAGGTCGGTGGTCTCGGTGTAGGGCACGCCTTTGGCGTTCAGCTCCTCCTTCACGAAGGCGGGCATGGTCAGCTCCTCCGGCGAGATAAAGCGGAAGCTCACGTTTTCATACCGCGCAAGGCAGGTGACAAGCGAGTGGATCGTGCGCCCGAACTTAAGGTCTCCGCAAACCCCGACCGTCAGGCCGTTGAAATCGCCTTTGTAATGGCGGATGGTCAAGAGGTCGGTGAGCGTCTGCGTCGGGTGGTGGTGACCGCCGTCGCCCGCGTTGATCACCGGGATTCCGGCGTAGCGGCTCATGAGCTTGGCCGTGCCCTCCTTCGGGTGCCGCACCACGATCAGGTCGGTGTATTTGCCGATCGTCCGCGCGCTGTCCGCGATGGTCTCGCCCTTTGCCGCACTGCTGGTGTTCGGGTCGGAAAAGCCCAGCGTGCTGCCCCCGAGGCGGGTCATCGCCGCGTCGAAGGAAAATTTGGTGCGGGTGGAAGGCTCGTAGAACAGGCTCGCCATGAGTTTTCCGCGGCAGCAGTCGGCGTAGCGTTCGGGGGTCTGGATGATGCGCTCCGCGAGCATGAGCAGTTCTTCGATCTCCTCAAGGGTAAAGTCGCTCGGGGCAATCAGGCTTTTGTTTGTCAGCATTTCTTTGTTCTCTCCTTTTTCGCTCCTCCGCGCGCGGGCGGGGCGGGTCATAAAAAAACACCGGTTAAAAAACCGATGTTGGAAAACAAATATAGAATTGAGGGGAAACAATTCTCAGAAGCAAATGCTTCAATTGGAAAAGTCTAATAAAAAAGCCTTGATCAAAAAGAAAATCTCTTTTCCCGATCAAAGCCGAAATAGGGGACCCGTTTCTGGCAATAAAAAAGCCTTGAATGAAAAGGGAAACACTTTTCATCAAGGCCTTATCGAACAATTCAAATTGGAAAAGAAGAGAAGGAATACGGGGAGTGCGGAGGCGTTTTTGAACTTTGTCTGCTTGCACCCGCGGGCTCATCCTTGCTCCTGCCTTTCCTTCAGATTTTACTCATTTTGAGCAGTATATAAGATGCAACCTCACTTGTCAAGTAAGATTTCAGATTCCCGCAAGAAGAAATTTTATACATACTGAACGCTAGGTACAAATGTAAAACACAGTCATTTGTTCCATATATATTCATGCAAACAAACATTTTTTCTGCCGCAGGACAACCTGCACAATTCCGCCAAAGAGACCAAATGTACCATACGAAAACGCAATCATTGCGCGATTTGAAGCTCTTCCTGCAGAATCTCCGGCAATGGAACATATTCGGTGCCGCGAAAATTATATATTGCATACGGAGTGAATAGATAGGGTTGCGCTACCTGTCATTCGAGTTTATAATTTTTGCTAGATGTCGGCCAAAGCTCCGGCATCGATTGGCATTCACAAGCTGAAAGAAAAAATGGAGGAAAGAGTCAATGAAGAAGTTAGTAGCGATTCTACTGGCGCTCGTTCTCGTCGCGTCTGTTGCTGCCTGCGCAGCGCCCGCCGCGACCACCGACACCGCTGCTGCGGCAGAACCCGCTTCCGGCAATCCTGTCGTGAAGATCGGTATCTACGAACCCGCATCCGGCGATAACGGCGCGGGCGGCAAGCAGGAGACCCTTGGCATCGAGTACGCGCACTCCGTCAGCCCGACCGTTGAAATCAACGGAAAGACGTATGATGTCGAACTCGTCAAGGTCGACAACGAAAGCTCCAACGACAAAGCGGCCTCCGCCGCGGCCACGCTGGTTTCGGCGGGCGTGTCGGTTGTGCTCGGCTCCTACGGCTCGGGCGTGTCCATCGCAGCTTCTCCGACGTTTGAAGCAGCCGGCATTCCGGCCATCGGCATCACCTGCACCAACCCGCAGGTCACCGAAGGTAACAAGCACTATTTCCGCATTTGCTTCCTTGATCCCTTCCAGGGCACGGTTCTGGCAAACTATGCGTTCTCCACGCTCGGCGTGAAGACTGCCTACTGCCTCTCCAAGCTCGGCGACGACTACTCCGGCGGTCTTGTGAACTACTTCGTCAAGGCGTTTGAAGCCCTCGGCGGCACCTGCGTGCAGGATACCTTCCCGGATGGCAACAGCGACTTCACGAGCTACATCAACAACGCCAAGAACAGCGGATCTGCAGTCTTCTTCTCGCCGGTGTCCACCGAAGCCGCTCAGCTGATCATCGACCAGGCGCAGTCTCAGGCGCTCGGCATGCCGATTCTCGCGGGCGACACGTGGGATTCCAACGTCATCCTCCAGGCCGCGAAGGGCAAGAGCGTTGACGTCACCGTCACCACATTCTATCCCGAAGGCGCGAATGCCGAGTTCGACGCGGGCTTCAAAGCCTGGGTCAACGCGGACGCCACCCAGCTCGCCAACAACGGCGGCGACGACACCGTTGCCGCGGTCACCGCGATGGGTTACGATGCCTACTTCTTCGCCCTCGAAGCGATGAAGAAGGCCGGCAGCGTCGCTCCCGCCGACATCATGGCAGCCCTCTGGGGCACCACCTATGAAGGCGTTTCCGGCCCGATCGCGCTCGATCAGGTCAACGGCGATGCCATCCGCAACACCGCGTACGTCAAGCACGCGAACACTGAAACCGGCGCGTGGGATGCCCTGCCCCCGGTTACGATCGGCTAATCAACGCACGCTAAGATGCGGCGGGGGCTCATACCCCCGCCGCACTTCGTAGAAGCGGAAACCGTCTGCTCCCTACTTGCTCTCCCGGTATTCTACCGCGGGAAACCGGACGATTTCGCAGATCACGGGATGAAATTTTTGACAAATCGATTCAGATTGTTCTGAAACACGCGCCGCACCGTCTTAGGCTGCGGCATGGATGGAGGCTAATCAATGCTCGATTTTTTACACGCCAACCTATCGTACATCCTTTCGGGCATATCGGTCGGCGGGCAGTATGCGCTCATCGCCATCGGCTACACGATGGTCTACGGCATACTGCGCCTGATCAACTTTGCCCACGGTGATGTGTTCATGGTTGCGGGTCTGATGATGGTATACCTCTCGACCGCGCTGCCCGTCACCGTCGCGATCCCGTTGGTTCTTGTGATGACCGTGGCGCTCGGCTTTTTGATCGAACGCGCGGCCTATAAGCCCCTGCGCACGGCACCGCGCATGTCCGTCATGATCAGCGCGATCGGCATTTCCTACCTATTGCAGAACGCCGCGCTGTATTTTACCGGCGGTCTTGCCAAGGTCTATCCCGCCATCCCGTGGCTGAGCCAGTCGGTGACGATCTGGGGCTCCACCACGAAGATGGTGACAGTGGTCACGCCCATTCTGACCATCGTGCTGGTGGTGCTTCTGACGCTGCTCATCAAGTACACGAAGGTCGGTATGGCGATGCGCGCCGTCTCGAAGGATTTTGAAACCAGCCGTCTGATGGGCATCCGCATCAACACCGTCATCTCGGTGACATTCGTGATCGGTTCCTTCCTCGCCGCGGTGGGTTCAATCCTCTACTTCACAAACTACGCGTCCGTCACGCCCGTCTCCGGCGGCATGCCGGGGCTCAAGTGCTTCGTCGCGGCCGTGTTCGGCGGAATCGGCAGCATCCCGGGCGCGGTCATCGGCGCGTTTATCATCGGCATCGCGGAGAACATCATCAAAGGCGGCACGTCGATCTTCGGCTTCGGCGGCAGCGGCTGGACGACGTTCTCGGATGCGTTCACCTTTGCGCTCCTGATCATCATCCTCGTGGTGAAGCCCACCGGTCTGTTTGGCGAAAAAGCCACAGACAAGGCGTAAGGAGGATGATTGCATGAAAAAGAAAAGCAAAGCGGAACTTTGGCTCGCGTTTGCGGCAATCGCGCTGATCTATGTGGTCGTCACGGTGCTGGAGCAGACGATGGACCCGAACAACATCATCTTCACGGTGCTCAAAAAGGGCGCGATCTACTCACTCGTCGCAGTCAGCATGAACCTGCTCAACGGCTTTACCGGCCTCTTCTCGCTGGGACAGGCGGGCTTCATGCTCATCGGCGCGTACACCTATTCGATCTTCACCATGCCGACGGCGGTCAAGCTCACCGAGTCGGTCTATAAATACTACGAAGCCGCGATCAAGTTTGACACGGGCATCTTCGTGGGTCTCATCTGCGCGGGTCTTGCCGCGGCGCTGTTTGCGTCGCTGATCGGGCTACCCGTGCTGCGCCTTAAGTCGGACTACCTCGCCATCGCCACGATCGGTTTTGCGGAGATCATCCGCGCGATCTTCCAGTGGGATGTGCTGGGCCCTGTCACAAACGGCGCAAACGTCATGCGCAATTATCTCGATCTGACCGATGTGAAAGTTCCGTTTACGGATATTCCGTTCCCGCCGACGCTGTATGTCTTTCTCGCTTCCGGCGTCTGCATCGGGCTGATCGTGCTCTTGATCAACAGCTCCTACGGGCGCGCGTTCAAGGCGATCCGTGACGACGAGGTCGCAGCGGAGGCCATGGGCATCAACCTCTTCAAGCACAAGGAGATGAGCTTTGTCATCAGCTCGTTCTTCGCGGGTGTCTCGGGAGCTCTCCTTGCGATGTATCAGTACACCGTGCAGGCCGCGCAGTTCAAGAGCGCGATGACGTATGAAATCCTCCTGATCGTGGTCATCGGCGGCATCGGCTCCGTTTCCGGCAGCGTGATTGCAAGCTTTCTCTATATCGCGGCGTCCGAGTGGTGGCTCCGCGGCCTCGACATGGGCAAGTTCCTCGGCATCGAAGCCCCGAACCTCTTCCGCTCCGGCTTTAGGCGGTTCGTGTTCTCCATCATCATCATGCTGATCGTGCTGTTCTTCTCGAGAGGACTCATGGGAGATCGGGAGATCTCGTTCGCGGGACTGATCCGGCGATTCAACAAACGCGCCAAGGCGGCGAAAGGAGGCGGTATCGATGGCTGAGAACGTGCTGAAACTTGAAAACGTAACCATGCAGTTCGGCGGCGTCGTCGCCGTCAATAACCTCTCGCTGGAGGTCAACAAGGGCGAGATCGTGGCGCTTATCGGACCAAACGGCGCGGGCAAAACCACGGCGTTCAACTGCGTCACGGGCATCTACGATCCCTCCAACGGCAAGATCTCGTTCAACGGAAAAACCATCGTGGAAAACCATCCGCGCGGCAAGATGAAGAAGCTCTACGCGGGCGAAAACGCGAAGCTTTACGTGAGTTCGCGCACGGTCGATCCCACGCCGGATATGGTGACCAAACTCGGCATCGCGCGTACGTTCCAGAACATCCGGCTCTGGAAGAGCATGACGGTGTTCGATAACGTGTTGACCGCCAAGCACATGCGTGCAAAGCAGAACGTGTTTACCGCGACGCTGCGCCTCTCCTACAAGGAAGAGAAGCGCATGCGCGAGGAGACGGCGGCGCTCTTGGAAGAGCAGAACCTGATGCAGTACGCAAACGACCTCGCGGTGAGCCTGCCTTACGGCCTGCAGCGCCGTCTGGAGATCGCCCGCGCGCTCGCGACCGAACCGAAGCTCCTCCTGCTCGACGAACCCGCCGCGGGCATGAACCCGCAGGAGACGCAGGAGCTGGGCGAGTTCATCGTGCAGATCAAGAACAAATACGACCTGACGGTCTTCATGATCGAGCACCACATGGATCTGGTCATGCAGTTTTCTGATCGCATCTATGTCATCGACTTCGGCCGCCTTATCAGCAGCGGTACGCCCGCAGTCGTGCAGGCGGACCCGAAGGTCATCAACGCGTATCTGGGGGTGGCGGAATGAGCGACATCATTTTGAGCATCAAGGACCTTAAGGTCAACTATGGCGGTATCGAAGCCGTCAAGGGCATCAGCTTTGACGTACCCAAGGGCGACATCGTGACGCTTATCGGCGCAAACGGTGCGGGCAAGAGCTCGACCCTGCGCGCAATTGCGGGACTCGTTAAGCTCAAGAGCGGTACGATCGAGTTTGAGGGCGACAGCCTTGCCGGCAAGGATACGACGACCATCGTCAGCCGCGGCATCACGCTTGTTCCCGAAGGACGGCGGATTTTCCCCGACCTGACGGTGCTGGAAAACCTCCGCGTCGGCGCATATATGCGCAAAGACGACATCACGCCGGACATCAACTGGGTCTACGAGCTGTTTCCGCGGCTCAAGGAACGCTGCTGGCAGGCGGGGGGCACGCTCTCCGGCGGAGAGCAGCAGATGCTCGCGGTCGGGCGCGCGCTCATGAGCCGCCCGAAGCTGATGATGATGGACGAGCCTTCGCTGGGGTTGGCTCCGCTGATTGTTCGGGATATCTTCTCGATCATCAAGGAGATCAACAAGCGCGGCGTGACGATTCTTCTCATCGAGCAGAACGCAAACATGGCGCTCTCGACGGCGCACACGGGCTATGTCATGGAAACAGGACGCATCACGATGTCCGGCCCGGGCAAGGAACTGCTTACCAACGAGGCCGTTAAGGCGGCATACCTGGGTACCTGATTCCGGCAAACAACACAAAACGGCGGCTGCGATGAACGCAGCCGTCTTTTTTGTGGAAGTATGCCCGTTTTCGGCATTGTTCCCTTGACAAACAAATCATATATGATAAACTAACGCTACAATTTCATAGGTCTGATGAGAGAGGCGCGGTTGTCAAGAGTAGCGCGAAAGCGCGAAAGGGGCTGCCGCCGAAGCATCCAAACCATCGTACAAGCGGAGGAGAGGGTGCTGGGCTGCGGGAGAATATGTCGCAGACTGTCACGAAAGTGGAGCGCTGTCATCGGTCAGGAGCGGACAGTAGCGTCCGCTCGCATCATCGCATGCACGACCGCGCGTTTTCCATTTGACCGGAACGCGCGTTTTTATTTACCAAAATAGGCGCGCAACACCGGAGAAAGCACCGGAAAGCGCGTTTTTTTATTTGCTCATCACTCTGAAATTGTAGAAGCCCAATAGACAAAAGTAAGAGAGGAAACCAAGTTTTATGAAGAAGATCATTGCCCTCGTGTTTGCGCTGATGCTCGCCGTGTCGAGCGTTGCGTGCACCGCAAAGCCCGCCGTGACCAGCGCCGTTTCCGGTGTGGAGGACGGCATTCTGACCGTCGCGATGGAGTGCGCCTACGCGCCCTACAACTGGACGCAGCCGACCGATGCAAACGGCGCGGTGCCGATCAAGGACTCCAACGAGTTTGCCAACGGCTACGATGTCATGATGGCGAAAAAGCTTGCAGAAGCCAACGGCTGGCAGCTCGAAGTCGTCCGCCTCGACTGGGATTCGCTGATTCCCGCCGTGCAGACCAGCCAGATCGATGCGGTCATCGCGGGACAGAGCATGACGCCGGAGCGTATGGAGGTCGTCGACTTCGCAGGCCCGTACCTCTACGCCTCGATCGTCTGCGTTACGCTGAACACCAGCAGCTTTGCGTCCGCAAAGGGCATCTCCGACCTCGCGGGCGGCACCTGCACGAGCCAGCTCGGTACCATTTGGTATGACACGTGCCTGCCGCAGATCAAAGACGCCAAAATCCAGCCCGCCGCCGAAACCGCGCCCGCGATGCTGATGGCACTGGAGACCGGCACGGTCGATTTCGTCTGCACCGATATGCCGACCGCTCAGGGCGCGCTGGCTGCCTATCCCGACATGACGATCCTCAACTTCGCAAACAGCGGTGATGATTTCGCCGTCTCCGACAGCGATGTGAATATCGGCATCTCCGTGCGCAAGGGCAACACCGTGCTGCTGGACGCGCTCAACAAGGTTCTCTCCGGCATGACGGCGGATGACTTCAACGCGATCATGGCGGATGCCATTGCCGTGCAGCCCATCGGCTGATCGGCGTAACGAACTATTTTCGACAGACACAGGGTCAAGGCGCGCCGCAAAGTTCGGTTCGCCTTGCCTTGTCGTTTACCAGCAGTTTGTATTTTGGTAAGGAGTGAGCGCCCATGAGCATTCTCGCGCAGCTTGGCAGCGATATCGTCAAGCTCTGGAACACCTATGCGAGCATCTATCTCACCGGCATGTGGAAGACGGTGTCGCTCGCGGTCGTCTGCACGCTGGTCGGCTGCCTGATCGGCTTTCTGTGCGGCGTCTTGCAGACCATCCCCGTCGCGAAGAAGGATAACCCCCTCAAGAAGGGGTTTCTCGCCGTGTTACGCGGCATCATCCGCGCATATGTTGAAGTGT
Source organism: Clostridia bacterium (assembly GCA_035561095.1). Taxonomy (GTDB): domain Bacteria; phylum Bacillota; class Clostridia; order Christensenellales; family CAG-138; genus UBA7703. The sequence continues at coordinate 81,830 of DATMYE010000054.1, forward strand.
TCCGAGGGACCCCCATGATCCTGCAGGCGGTGTTCGTCTATTATGGGCTGCCGTATTTTACGAACAACGCGGTGCAGTGGAAGAGCGTTTGGCTCGCGGCGTTCGTCGTCGTCGCAGTCAACACGGGCGCCTACATGGCGGAGACCGTCCGCGGCGGCATCCTCTCGGTCGATCCGGGACAGACGGAGGGCGCAAAGGCCATCGGCATGACGCACTGGCAGACTATGACGAGCGTGATTTTGCCGCAGGCGCTCCGCAGCATCCTTCCGCAGATCGGCAACAACTTCATCATCAACCTAAAGGATACGTCCGTGATGTTTATCATCGGATACACGGACTTTTTTGCCACGCACAAGGCGGTCGTGGGCGCTACGTTCCTCTATTTCCCCTCCGCGAGCATCGAGATGGCAGGCTATCTGTTCATGACGCTGGTCAGCTCGGTTCTGTTGCGCTGGTGGGAAAAGCGGATGGACGGAGACGCGAGCTATGATCTCGCGACGACCGATACCCTGGCGCACACGAGCGGCATGGTTCGCTTTCCGCAGAAGAACGATGCGTTGCAGGATGAGAGGGGGCGTTGAGCATGGGGGAACAGATTTTATCCGTCAATCATCTGAGTAAGGCCTTCGGCGCGAATGTCGTGCTGCGGGACATCGATTTTTCGGTGGAAAAAGGAGATGTCACGAGCATCATCGGCGCGTCCGGCTCAGGCAAGAGCACGCTCTTGCGCTGCATCAACCTGCTCGAAACGCCAACTGCGGGACAGATCCTCTTCCATGAGGAGGACATCACGCGCCGGGGGTATAACGTGCCCGCCTACCGCGCGAAGGTCGGCATGGTGTTTCAGAATTTCAACCTCTTCAACAACATGACCGTGCTCGACAACTGCATGGTGGGATTGACCCGCGTCATGCACAAAGATCGTGCATCGGCGGAGCAGACCGCACGGTTTTACCTCGACAAGGTGGGCATGCTGCCGTATATCCACGCGAAGCCGCGCCAGATCTCCGGCGGGCAGAAGCAGCGTGTGGCCATCGCCCGCGCGCTCGCGATGGAGCCGGAGGTTCTGCTCTTTGACGAGCCGACGTCCGCGCTCGACCCGCAGATGGTGGGCGAGGTGCTGGATGTCATGAAGACGCTCGTCAAAGAAGGGTTGACTATGCTGGTGGTCACCCATGAGATGGCGTTTGCGCGGGATGTTTCGAGCAGAACCGTCTTCATGAAGGACGGCGTCATCTGGGAGGACGGCGCGCCTGCTCAGATTTTCGGCACGCCCACGCGCGCGGAGACGAAGGAGTTTCTCTCCCGGTTTTTCGACCGCTGACGCAGCAGATTCATACAGAGAAGCCATCCGTACGCGGGTGGCTTTTCTTCTTTTATTCCGAAACAGGCGATGGTGAAGCGTTGATCATACAACAGGAAAGAAGGCATTGACGCGTTATTCGCAACCGCATACAATGAAAGCAACAGTATTCCTACCAAACCTCCATTCAGCGATCGAACCGACGAAAAAAGGGAACCGGAATGACACATCATACAGGCGGCAAAGGTGGTGGAGAACGGTTGAAAAAGAGACCGGCTTTGTTTTTGCTGATCATACTTTGCATCACGCTGATGGCTGCGGCGGGGTTTGTGTTACTGCGCCTGCTGAATACGCCCAAAGCGCCTCCTGCAGGCGTAGAGTCGATCTCCGTCGTGCTCGACGATAACTACCCGCCGTATATCTTCCGGGACGCGGAGGGCAGGCTGCAGGGGATTCTGGTTGATCAGTGGGCACTCTGGAGCGAGAAAACAGGTGTTCGCGCCGAGCTGTTTGCCATGGACTGGGCGGACGCGCTGGAGGGCATGCGCGCGGGTAAATACGACGTGATCGACACGGTGTTTTTCAACGAGGAGCGCGATGTTTGGCTCGATTTCACCAAGCCGAACGTGACCATCGACGTGCCGATCTTCCACCGGAACAAGATTGCGGGCATTACGGATGCCGCCTCTCTCGCCGGCTTCACGGTCGCGGTCAAGGCAGGCGATGCGTGCATTCCGATTCTGCGCGACGCGGGCGTGACGAGCATTGAGGAATATCCGAGCTATGAGGCGATCATCGACGCTGCAAAGAGCGGAGACGTCGATGTCTTTGTCGTGGATGAACCCGCGGCGCTGTATTATCTCTATCAAAAGGGCATCGCGGACGAGTTCAGCAGGAGCCAGACCCTCTATTCCGGCCAGTTTCACCGCGCGGTGAAGGAGGGCGACACGAGTATGCTCGCGCTCGTCAACGACGGATTTTCGAAGATTTCGACAGACGCGCTGCATAAAATCGACGATAAATGGTTTGGCCGCGAAGGCACGCAGCTCTACCTGAGATACTATCTGGAAAATGTGCTGATCGCCGTGGTGGTAATCGGCGCGGTGATCCTCTGGGTTTCGCTCTGGAACCAGCGCCTGCGTAAAGAAGTCAGGCGCAAGACGGAGGAGCTCGTGCGCGAGAAGGAGCTGCTGAATATCACCTTGCAGTCCATCGGCGACGGCGTGGTTGCGACGAATGTCGACGGATCGATCACGCTCATCAACCCAACGGCACGGCGCATGTCCGGCTGGGACGATGACGCGCTGGGCGAAAAGTTTACCACCGTGCTCAAGCTCATCAACGAAGAAACGGAGGAGCCGGTGAGCTCCCCGATCGAAAAGGTGCTTGAAACGGGCGAGATCGTGGGTCTTGCAAACCACACCGCGCTGATCAACCGGCAGGGCGCAAAGACCCCGATTGCGGACGGTGCGGCGCCGATTCGCGACGCGAACGGACAAATTTACGGCGTGGTCATGGTCTTCCGCGACGTGACGCAGGAGAAGCAGCAGCGCGAGGAGATCGAATACATCATGTCTCACGATCCCATGACGGGACTGTTTAACCGCTGGTACATGGAGGAGCTGCTCAACCGCTATGAGCAGCGGGAATACAACACCTGCGCGCTGATCATGGGCGATCTCAACGGCCTCAAGCTCGTCAACGACGCGTTCGGGCATTATGAGGGAGACCGGTTTATCCGCAAGATCGCGGCGATCCTCAAGGCCAGCAGCGGAGGAAGGGACGTGGTCTCCCGCTGGGGCGGAGACGAGTTTTTGATCCTGATGCCGGACGCGGGCGTCAAGGACGCGGAAGGGCTCATCGAGCGCGTGCTGGAAAAATGCAAACGCGAGAGCGACGACAAGCTCCAGCTCAGCATTGCCCTCGGTTATGCGCTCAAGACAGGCCCCGAAGAGGGCATTCAGGAGGTGCTGCGCGCGGCGGAGCAGCTGACCTACCGCCGGAAGCTGATGATCGAGAAGAGCTTCCGCAACAGCGTCATCAACGCGCTGCTCTCGACGCTCAACGCCAAGAGTGAGGAGACGGAGGAGCACGCGGAGCGGCTGCAGCACTACTGCGGCACGCTTGGGCGAATCATCGGCATCTCCAACAAGGAACTTGACGAGATGTCGCTCTTTGCGATGCTGCACGATATCGGCAAGGTAGGCATCAACGACGCGGTGCTGCAAAAGCCCGGCGCGCTCACGGAAGCGGAGTGGCTGGAGATGAGAAAGCACCCGGAGATCGGTTTCCGCATCGCGCAGAACAACGTCGACCTCGCGCCGATTTCGGAATACATCCTCTCGCACCATGAGCGCTGGGACGGCAAGGGCTATCCGCGCGGGCTGCGCGGCGAGGAGATACCGGTTCTTGCGCGCATTCTCGCGGTCGTAGACGCGTTTGACGCGATGACCAACGAACGCATCTACAGCAAGCCCAGAAGCCACGAGGCGGCCGCAGAGGAGATCCTGCGCTGCGCTGGAACCCAGTTTGATCCGGCCATCGCAAGCGCGTTCGTCAAGCAGGTGCTGCATCTGTAACAAACACATTCAGGAAAGCAAAGAACCCCGCCATCGGCGGGGTTCTTGTGTGTTTCCTGCGTTTATTCGAGCTCAAATGCGCCGGTATAGAGCTGGTAGTATTTTCCGCCTTCGGCGATCAGGTTCGCGTGGCTGCCGCGCTCGATGATGCGGCCGTTTTCGAGCACGAGGATCACGTCGGAATTCTGCACGGTCGAAAGCCGGTGCGCGATGACAAAGACCGTTCTGCCCTTCATCAGCGCGTCCATGCCGCGCTGGACGATCGCCTCCGTGCGCGTGTCGATGGAGGACGTCGCCTCGTCGAGAATCATCACCGGCGGGTCGGCGACCGCCGCGCGCGCAATCGCGATCAGCTGCCGCTGTCCCTGCGAGAGATTGGTGCCGTTCGCGGTCAGATTCGTGTGATACCCCTCCGGCAGGCGCGTGATGAAGTCGTCCGCGCCCGCGAGCTTTGCCGCCGCGACGCAGGCCTCGTCCGTCGCGTCCAGCCGCCCGTAGCGGATGTTTTCCAGCACCGAACCCGTGAACAGGTTTGTGTCCTGCAGCACCATGCCGATCGCGCGCCGGAGGTCGGACTTGCGGATGCGGTTGATGTTGATGCCGTCGTAACGGATCTTGCCGTCCGCAATGTCGTAAAAGCGGTTGAGCAGGTTCGTAATCGTCGTCTTGCCCGCGCCTGTCGCGCCGACAAAGGCGACCTTCTGCCCGGGCTCTGCAAAGAGCGTGACGTCGTGCAGCACGGGCTTCTCCGCGTCGTAGCCGAAGTCGACATCCTGCAGCCGCACGTCGCCGGAGAGGCGCGTATAGCGCACGCTGCCGTCGGGAAGCGGCTGCTTCCAAGCCCAGATTCCTGTGCGATCGCTGCTCTCGACAAGCTCGCCGTCCTGTTCCGTCGCGTTGACGAGCGTGACCGTGCCTTCGTCCGCCTCGGACTGCTCGTCGAGCAGCGCGAACATCCGGCTTGCGCCCGCTAGTCCCATGATGACGGCGTTGAGCTGCTGGGACACCTGATTGATATTGCCGGAGAACTGGCGCGTCATGTTCAGAAACGGTACCACGATGCTGATGCTGAACGCGAGGCCGGAGATGCTCAGGTTATGTGCTTTCGTGAGCAGGAATGCGCCGCCCGCCATCGCAACCAGCACATAGATCAGGTTTCCGATGTTCATGATCACGGGAGGCAGGATATTGGCAAACATGTTCGCCTGCTCGGAGTCGCGGAACAGCTCGTCGTTGACCGCGTCAAAGCCCGCCTTCGCCTCCTCCTCGTGGCAGAACACCTTGATGACCTTCTGGCCCGCCATCATCTCCTCAATGAAGCCCTCGGTCTTGCCGATTGCCTTCTGCTGCCGCTGGAAATACTTCGCGGAGTTGCCGCCGATCTTCTTAACCACAAGCAGCATGAAGCTCACGCCGAAGAGCACCACCAGCGCCATCCAGACGCTGTAGTAGAGCATGATGGAGAACAGCGTGAGCACCATCACGCCGGAGGAGAGAAACTGCGGCAGGCTCTGGGAAATCAGCTGGCGCAGGGTGTCGATGTCGTTGGTGTAGTGGCTCATGATGTCGCCGCGCTCATGCGTGTCAAAATACTGCACGGGCAGATCCTGCATGTGCCCGAACAGCTGCTCGCGCAGCTTCTTCAGCGCGCCCTGCGAGAGAATCGCCCCCGCGCGCGCATAGGCAAACGAGAGGATGAGGGAGATCACGTAGAGCACCGCGAGCATCATCGTCAGCCGGATGACCTGCGGGCCGATCACGCTCCAGCCTGCGCCCGCGTTTTTCTCCAGCACGGCGATGATGTTCTGCGTAAACACCGCGGGAATCGCGGAGACGATGGAGGAGAGGATGATGCAGACGATCACTGCGGGCAGCGCCACGGGATAGAACGTAAACAGCATGCGAAACAGGCGCTTCAGCGTTCCCTTTTGATAGATTTTTTTTGGCTTCATGCTTCTTCACCTGCCTTGTTCTGGGATTCGTAGACTTCGCGGTAGACCGCGTCCGTCTTCAGCAGCTCTTTGTGTGTGCCGGCGGCGGAGATGCCGCCGTTGTCGAGCAGCACGATGCGGTCGGCATCCATCACGGAGGCGACGCGCTGCGCGATGATGATCTTGGTGGTATCCGGAAGGAATTCCTTCAGTGCCGCGCGGATCTTCGCGTCCGTGTGCGTATCCACGGCGCTCGTAGAGTCGTCGAGGATCAGGATGCGCGGCTTTTTCAGCAGCGCGCGGGCAATGCAGAGGCGCTGCTTCTGTCCGCCGGAGACGTTAGTGCCGCCCTGCTCGATCTTGGTTTCGTAGCCCTGCGGGAAGGAACTGATGAACTCATCCGCCTGCGCGAGTTTGCAGGCCTCCACTAGCTGTTCATCCGTCGCTTCAGGGTTACCCCAGCGGAGATTATCCGCGATGGTACCGGAGAAGAGGAGGTTATTCTGCAGCACGACCGAGACCTGATTGCGAAGCGAATCCAGGTCGTAGTCCTTCACGTTTCGTCCGCCGACGCGCACGGTGCCGCTGGTCGCGTCATAGAGCCGCGGAATCAGCTGCACGAGCGAGGTCTTGGAAGAGCCCGTGGTGCCGAGGATGCCGATGGTCTCGCCGGAGCGGATGTGCAGGTCGATGTTGGAAAGCGCCATGCGCTCCGCCTTTTCCGAATAGCGGAAGCTCACGTTGTCGAAGTCCACAGAGCCGTCCGCGACATCACGCAGCGCGTGATCCGGGCTCGTGAGCGAGCTGTCCTCGGAGAGCACTTCCACGATTCTGCGGCCGGATTCGTCCGCAATGGTGACCATCACAAACACCATCGAGAGCATCATCAGGCTCATCAGTGTCTGGAAGCTGTAGATCATCAGCGACGAAAGCTGGCCGACGTTGAAATGGAGTCCGCCCGTGGTCGCGATCGTGTACGCGCCGAAGGTCAGGATAAAAACCATGTTGATATACAGACAAAACTGCATCATGGGCCCGTTGAACGCAAGGATCTTCTCCGCCTTGGTGAATTCCTGTCGGAGTTCCTCCGCGGCGGCGCCGAATTTCTGCTTTTCATATGCCTCGCGTACGAACGATTTCACCACGCGGATGCCCTGCACGTTCTCCTGAATCGAGCTGTTGAGCGCGTCATATTTGCGGAACACGCGGCGGAAGATCGGGAACGCGGCGCGGATGATGAAGAAGAGACCGATGCCCAGCATCGGAATCACCACCACAAAGATCAGCGCGAGTTTTCCGCCCATGATGAACGACATCACGATTGCAAATATGAGCATGAGCGGGCTGCGGATGGCGACGCGGATGAGCATCATGAACGCGTTTTGCACATTGCTCACGTCCGTCGTCAGCCGGGTCACAAGCGAAGAGGACGAGAATCGGTCGATGTTTTCAAACGAAAAGGACTGGATGCGGTAGAAGAGGTCTTTGCGCAGGTTGCGCGCAAACCCGCTGGCTGCGGTAGCCGCGGCTTTCCCGGAAAGCCTGCCGAACGTCAGCGACAGGCTCGCGAGCACGATCAGAACCAGACCGTAGCGCAGCACAACGTCAAATGTGCAGCCGGCCTTGATCTGGTTGACGAGCAGCGCCGTAATAAACGGGATGATGCACTCGATGACGACCTCCAGCGACACATAGATAGGCGCCAGAATGGTGGCTTTTTGATATTCTCGAATGCTTTGAATCAGTTTTTTCCACATGGAATGGTGTTCTCCTTGCTGCCCGCGCGTTGTCCTGCGGGCGGGGTCGATAGGGTCAATCGCCGTTTGGCAATCTTATTTGAAGCAGCAGCCTTCGAGGTTCTGCGAAAAATCAGGATCGATCCTGATCTCGTCGAGATGCGCGTTGAGGATGCCGAGAGTCGCCTCCAGCTGATCCTTTTGCTCCGCGCTCAGGCACTCAAACATGCGTGTGAGCGTGCGGTGATAGTGCTCCTCGACGAGGATCGCTTTCTCCCTGCCTTCCGGCGTGAGGGAAAGATCGACCTGCCGCTTGTCCTCCGTGCTCTTGGCGCGCAGGATCAGCCCCGCGTCCTCCATTTTTTGCAGGATCTCGCTGGTCGCTCCCGAGCTGATCTCCAGCACGTCCTGGAGCTCCTTTTGCGTCGTCTTGCCGTGCGTGTTCAGGCGCATCAAAATGCGCTGCTGACCCGCCTTGCCGCCGATCTGATAGTATAAGAACCGCCCGCAGGCCTTGAGCCGGATGGCGATGATGTGCTCCTGCTGGTGCATCACTAGCCTGCCTCCTTTGCGTTGCCGCTGGATAAAATCACTTTGTACCAAGTTACTCGGTACCAAGCAATATTGTACCCCGTTTACGATTATTTTGCAACAGGTTTGCGCATTCGGGTACCTACGGGTTGTAGAGTCAAGCAAAAAACACCGCCGGAAGGCGGTGTTTGTGCTGTCGGATTTGGCTTGTCAGCCCTTATTGTTTTTCGAAAAATAGCTTTGCAGGATTGCGAGGCTCTCGTCCCGCAGCACGCCGCCCGTGACCTGCGGCCTGTGTGCGGAGTGGGAAAAGACGATGCCGCAGCAGTCGCTGCCGGTTTCACCGAGAATTTCGCATAGATCGACGTCGCTCGCGCCGAACACCAGCCTGCCGAGCTTTGTCCAGACCATAGATCCGCAGCACATGAAGCACGGTTCGCAGCTGGAATACAGCGTGTAGTCGGTCAAATCCGTGATGCGCTCCGCGGCGCAGAAGTTGCGCAAAAGCCCAGCTTCCGCGTGGTACGTCGGGTCGGAGCAGGTGTAGATCTGGTTCTCGTTCGTGAACACGATCTCGCCGTCCTTGACCAGCACCGCGCCGAAGGGCTCGTTGCCGTGGGCTACCGCCTGCGCGGAGAGGCGGATTGCCTCTTTCATAAAGCGTTCGTCAGTTGTCATTGCTGGCGTTTCTCCTTATACAGCGCGCAGAGCTGCGCAAAAGACTTGTACTCTTTCATCTTATGTGCCGCGGTGCCGCGATGCAAGAGCGTAAGTGTGAAAAAACAGTCAAAACCATGCATTATTCCAAAATAGCATACCCCGCCTCGCCAAGCGCGGCGATCGCGCGATCAAACACATCCGCTTTCGTGAAGAGATAGTCCGTGTTGTAGGTGGAGACGGCGAATATGCTGACGCCGGCTTTGCATAGAATGCCGGAGAGCTCTGCGAGCACGCCGACGAGGGAGAACTCCAGCACACCGGAGACGCGAAACCCGCGCCAGCCGTCCTCGCGTGCGAGGGTGTTTTGGGGTACAAACGCCGTCTCGCAGACGAGCGATAGCTCCTCATCGGTTCGGGAGAAGAAGACGAACTCGCGCGAGAAATCGACTGTTGTAACGTCGGAAATTTGGCAGACCGTAAACGCCTGCGGAAGCACCTTCAAATTCATAAGAAACTCCTTGCAGCCAAGCAATGGGAAACGAAATCGCCCGCGGCGCAGCCGCGGGCGTTGTGAGTCGGTTGTTACTTGCGTCAGCCTTTTGTGAAGACCGGCAACGCTTTGATGATGCGCTCGACGCAGCCGTCCTCGCCAAGAGCTGCGGAGTCGAGGCTGATGTCGAAGTGGCTCGCATCGCGCCAGCTTTCGCCGGTGTAGAAACGGTAGTATTCCGCGCGGTTCTCGTCCTGGTCGCAGATATACTTCCTGACCTCCGCCTCCGTCATCGCCAGCGAGTAGCTCGCGACGCGCGCGATTCTCGCCTCCATCGGCGCGTGGATGAACGTGCGCATCAGATACGGCTTCCCTTTGAGGATTTGGTCCGCACAGCGGCCGAGGATGATGCAGCTGCTGATTTCGGCAAGCTCGGTGATGATCTTTGCCTGAAACTGGAAGAGGTTCTGCTGGCTTGTGTAGTTGTCGCTGTCCGGCGGCAACACCTCGCCCGTGTAGACCTTCTGGGCGGCACGCATCATCTCGTGCTTGCCGAGGCGCTCGTCCACCTCTCCAAAGAGCCGCTCGTTGATGCCGCTGACATCGGATGCGATGCGTAAGAGCTTCCGGTCATAGAACGGAATGTTCAGCTTGTCGGAGAGTTTTCTCGCGATGTCGTATCCGCCGCTGCCTTTTTCGCGTGCGATCGTGATCACATAGTGTGCCATCGAAATCCAGTCTCCTTTCCGTATTGCGCGTTACGCGCCGAGGTATGCCTTGCGAACCCTGTCGTCCTCTGCCAGTTCTTTTGCAGATCCGCTCATGGAGATTTTACCCGTTTCCAGCACGTAGGCGCGGTCTGCGACGGCAAGCGCCTTTTTCGCGTTCTGCTCAACCAGGAGAATCGTGATTCCGCTGTTGTGCAGCTGCTCGATGATGGTGAAAATCTCGTTGACGAGGATCGGCGAAAGACCCATCGAGGGCTCGTCCATCAGGAGAATCTTGGGGTCTGTCATCAGCGCGCGGCCGGTTGCAAGCATCTGCTGCTCGCCGCCGGAGAGCGTACCGCCGAGTTGGCGGCAGCGTTCCTTGAGCCGCGGGAAATGGTGGAACACCTTTTCCATATTATCGTTGATGCGTTTTGCGTCATTAATAATATACGCCCCCATGCGCAGGTTTTCCTCTACGGTCATGCGGGAAAATATATGCCGTCCTTCGGGAACGTGGGCAAGACCCAGGTTGATGATGTTGTTGGCAGGCACCTTTTGCAGACTTTTGCCGTCCAGCAGGATATCGCCGGAGGTCGCGCGCAGAAGCCCCGAAATCGTATGCAGAATCGTCGTCTTGCCCGCGCCGTTCGCGCCGACGAGGGAGACCAGCTCGCCGTCGTTGACGGTGATGGTGATGCCCTTGATGGCGTGGATTGCGCCGTAAAATACGTGGATGTCTTTGATCTCTAACATGCTCTGCCTCCTACTGTCCCAGATAGGCCGCGATGACCTTGGGATTCTTCGCGATCTCTTCGGGCAATCCTTCGGCAATGGTGACGCCGTAGTCGATGACCTGAATGCGCTCGCAGATGTTCATCACGAGCGACATATCGTGCTCGATGAGCAGAATCGCGATGCCGAAGCGGTTGCGGATCGCGTTGATGCAGTCCAGCAGCTCCGCGGTCTCCGTCGGGTTCATGCCGGCTGCGGGTTCGTCCAGCAGCAGCAGCTTCATGTCCGTCGCGAGCGCGCGGGCGATCTCCAGCTTGCGCTGCTGACCGTAGGGCAGGTTTGCCGCGATGTAGTCCGCCTTGTCCTCCAGATGGAAGATCGCAAGCAGATCCAGCGCCCTGGCCTTGAGCTCGCTTTCCGTCTTCCAGTAGCGCGGGGTGCGGAAGAGCGAATCGAGCATGTTGTACTTGACGTCCTTGGTGAACGCGACGAGCACGTTTTCCAGCACCGTCATCTGCTTAAAGAGGCGGATGTTCTGGAAGGTGCGCGCAACGCCCGCCGCGACGAACTGATGCGTCTTTTTACCGTTGAGCACGTGGCCTTCGAGCAGGACGGAACCTTCCGTGGGCTTGTACACGCCGGTGAGCATGTTGAACACTGTCGTCTTGCCCGCGCCGTTGGGGCCGATGAGGCCGACGAGCTCGCCGCTAAAGACCTTGATGTTGAAGTCCGAAACGGCAACGAGGCCTCCGAACGTAATGCCGAGCTTTCGGGTTTCGAGGATGGGTGTACGTTCGTCACTCATGGCTCATCGCCTCCTTGTTGTTCTGTTTCTGCAGCAGGCGGGCTTCACGCTGCTTCTTCATATCGGAGAAGAAGTTGCGAAGCGAAAGCTCGTAGGTGCCGAAGATGCCTTTCGGGCGGAACATGATCACGATGATGAGCACAACGGCGTACACGAGCATCGGGAACGCGAACACGTTCTGCAGCCACAGCGGCAGCGCCTTGACCCAGAGGCCGTTCTTGATCTCGTAGTTGACGAAGAACATGATGATCGCGGCGACGATAGAGCCGGTCAGCGAACCCATGCCGCCGAGCACGACCATGACGACGATGAACGTGGAGTTCAGAATGCCGCCGTTGGAGAACGCGAAAGACGCGGTGGAGAGTGTCGCGTTGGCACAGGCATAGAGCGCGCCGGCAACGCCCGCGAAGAACGCGGAGTAGGCGAACGTGAACACTTTGTAGTAGGAGGTGTTGATGCCGGAGGCGGAGGCCGCAATCTCATCGTCGCGGATGGCGCGGATGGCTCTGCCGTACTTCGAGCGGACAAACATGAACATCATCATCACGCACACAAGCGTGACGATCACGGCGACCCAGATATAGGTGACCTTCAGCGCGGTGCCGAAGCCAAGACCGTTTTTGTAAAGCGACGCGGAGGCGGAACCGTTCGCGAGGCCTTCCTGACCCGCAAAGGGCAGGTTGTTGATGATGTTGACGATGATCATGCCAAAGCCCAGCGTGATGATCGCGAGATAGTCGCCCTTGAGGCGCAGCGCCGGAATACCGACGACGAGACCCACAATGGCGGCGAGCACGCCCGCGATAATGATGCAGCCCGCGAGCACGAGCAGGAACGCCGTGCCGCTCTTTTCTTCAAACACGCCTGCACGCTCCGCGGCGAGCGAGAGAAGCGCTGCAGCGTAGGCGCCGATTGCCATGAATCCGCAGTGGCCGAGGGACAGCTGACCCAGAAAGCCAAGCGTCATGTTGAGCGACGCCGCGAGGATGATCAGATAGCAGCACTGCCAGATACTGGGCGCGATGATGAGCTTGAAATCACCCGCTTTGCCGAAGCTCTCCTTGATGAAGGAGAACCCGATGAGCAGGATGGCGATGACCAGCGTATTGAGGAGATACCCTTGAGTGGTTCTATTCTTGATCATACTTTCTCACCCATATTCTTTCCGAGGATACCGGCAGGTTTGATGATCAGCACGATGATGAGGATGAGGAACACGAACGCGTCCGCCATGCTCGAGCTGACGTAGCTGGTGGTGAAGGATTCGACAAGGCCGATGACAAAGCCGCCGAGCATCGCGCCGGGAATGATGCCGATGCCGCCGAGAACGGCGGAGACGAAGGCCTTGAGACCCAGCATGGAACCCATGGTCGTGTAGACCTTGGGATACTGGGCGATATACATCAAAGCTGCGATCGCAGCGAGGCCGGAACCGATGGCAAACGTCACGACGATCGTGCGGTTGACGTTGATGCCCATCAGGATGGAAGCGGGCTTATCCTCGGACACGCAGCGCATCGCGCGGCCGATCTTCGTCTTCTGCGTGAACTGGTAGAGCACTACCATAACCACGACGCTTATGCAGATGGTCATCATCGTCGTCCAGTCGAGCGTAACGTCCGCAATGCGGATGCCGCCGGCTGCAAAAATTTGATTCGCGACCTTCGGGTTCGGTCCGATCTGGGGGATCGCCTGCGCAAGGTTTTCCAGCAAGAGGCTGACCGCGATGGCCGTAATGAGCGCCGTCATCGAGGTGCCTTTTTTGCGGACGGGGCGATAGGCGATGAGTTCTGTGGACATACCGACGAGCGCGCAAACCAGAATTGCGAGGAATACGGAGACCCAAATCGGCAAACCAAGCGCAACCATCACCGGAATGGTGAAGATCATCGTATAGCCGCCGACCATGATGAAGTCGCCGTGGGCAAAGTTGATCAAACGGATGATGCCGTAGACCATGGTGTAGCCGAGTGCGACGAGTGCATAGATGCTCCCGAGTCGAAGCCCGACAAACAGTGTTTGCAAAAATGTGCTCACTTGTTCGTTCCGCCTTTCGAAATTAACGGCAAAGGAGGCGCGGCGTGAGCCTCGCCTCCTTTGGCCTAGATGCTGTTTGCGAATGCTTCGTTATTTGAGCTCTTTGATAACGTCAACGAGCTTCGTGGTGACGGAGGTGCCGTCAGACGCGAAGGACAGGATGACCGCGCCCTTGGACGGGGTGCCGGTCACGTTGTTGAAGTTGAACGTGCCGGTGACGCCGCTGAAGGTGGTATCCGGGTTGGCAAGCGCGTCACGGACGGCTGCCGGGTCGGCGGATTTCGCGTTTTCGATCGCGAGCTTGTACATATAGACGGCGTCATATGCCAGCGCGGAGATCGCGTTCGGCGTTTCGCCCCACATTGCGGTGTAGGCTGCAACAAACGCCTGAACGGCGGGGTCCGTGTCGGTGGGATCATAGTGGTTGGTCCAGTAGACATCGTTGAAGGCGGTCAGGTCAGCGCCTTCGACCACGTAGCCGGGGGTGCCGTCGTAACCGTCAGCGCCCATGATGATGCCGGTGTAGCCAGCCGCACGAGCCTGGGTGACGATGTAGGGTCCGATGACGTCGTAGTAATACGGCGCATAGACGAACTGCACACCGGAGCTCGCCATGGCGGCAAACTGGTTGGTGTAATCCTGAACATCCAGAGAAGCGGTGGATTCAACGGCTTTGATGTTGAGACCATAGGTCGCAGCGGCAGCCGCGAAGGAGTCATACAGACCCTTGGAGTAGGTGTCAGCCGCGCAGTAGACCACGCCGACATCGGTGTAGCCCGCGCTCTTGGCGTAGTAGGCTGCGATGGCGCCCTGGAAGCTGTCTGCATAGCAGGCACGGAACACGTAGTCATCTTCGGTGGTGATGCTGTCGGCCGTTGCGGACGGCGTGAGCAGGACGACGCCTTCCTCGTTGGCAGCTCCGGTGATCGCGGAGGTGCAGCCCGAGGTGACGGAGCCGACGATGAGGCCAACGCCCTGCGCGACCAGCGAGTTGAACGCGTTGAGCGTTTCTGCCGGGTCGAACTGGTCATCGGTCTTGATGACGTTGATCTGCTGGCCGAGGATACCGCCCGCCGCGTTGATTTCGCTGACCGCGAGATCAACCGCGTTGGTCACGGCTGCGCCGTAGACCGCGAGGGCACCGGTGTTCGGCGAGATGACGCCGAGGTTGATCGGTTCGCTGAGGGCTGCGGGAGCTTCCGTGGCGTCAGCCGCGGGGGCTTCGGTGGCTTCAGCTGCGGGGGCTTCGGTTGCCTCGGTGGCTGCCGGGGCGGGTGCTGCGCAGGCGACCACGCTGAACGCGAGGGCCAGGACGAGCAGCAAACTGAGAAGTTTCCTCATTTTGAATTCCTCCTTCGATAATAAACAAAAATGGCTATGACTATCCTGTTAATAATCACACGCCAATGTGTTATGCATGATTATAAAGAACGGCGGATGCATTGTCAATATATTATATATGTTTAATTTTATATAATATACCATGTTTTTTCGGATATCCGGCGCCTTTTGACAACAGATCGGTAAACGATTGTATAAAAACAGAAAAACAGCACGAATATGCGTTCAAAAGTTACATCGGATAAAATAAAAGTGAGATGCCGCATCTATGCCATTGAGAAAAGCGGCACGCAAAATAGTGCTTTTTTGTTGCGCTGAAACAAGATTAGGCCGTGGTTTTTCGTGAAAGAAGACTGCATAAAATGCGACCGATAGTATAAATAACCATTCCGAACAACTTCATACGCTTCCGGACAAAGATATGGCAAGAGAAAAAGAAACTTCCGATAGATTCTTCTGTTATAATGAAGCAATACCGGATGCAGCAAGAAACCCGCTGTGTAAAAAGGAGAAAACACCATGTTTCGATTCAATCACTTCAACTTCAACGTCAAAGATCTCAATGTGAGTCTCGACTTCTACAAAAGGGCGCTTGGTCTCGTCCCGCTGCGCACGGTGGACAACGACGACTTCACGCTCGTGTTTCTGGGCGACGGCAGCGGCACGTTTTCGCTCGAGCTGACCTACCTCAAGGCACGCACGGAAGCGTACGATATCGGCGAGGCGGAGTTTCACCTTGCGCTGACGGCGGGAGATATGACAGCCGCCCGCAAGCTGCATGAGGAGATGGGCTGCGTTGTGTTTGTCAACGAGAACATGGGCATCTATTTCATCGCGGACCCGGACGGATACTGGATCGAGATCATCCCGGAAAAGAAACGGTAACCAGCACAATATAGAAAAAAGGCACACAACTGTGTGCCTCATGCCCGCCGGAATGTCCGGCGGGTGTTTTTTTTGCGTTGGAACTTATTCCGAATACGTGTCTTTGACGAAGACAGTCCACGCAGCGTAGACCGCAGCTTCATCCGCGCCGAACGCGGCAGGATAGTCGCCGTTCTTTGCAAGCGCCTTGACTGCGTCCCAGCCGTAGGTGTCTGCGAGATATTCGATATAGGTATAGGAATACTCGTATCCGCCGAAGTTTGCAAAGGTTACGGGCGCAAGCGGGCCGGAGACCCGCGTCTGCTCCAGTGTGGGCAGGGGAGAATACGACGCGACCGGATAGCTCGGCTTTTGACCGGAGAGATAGCCCGCAAGTCCGTTGTCCACCCAGTAGGTCATATCCGGATTGAGCAGGCTGTTGTAGGCGTGCACAAGCTCGTGGAGTGCGGCGGTGCGGTTGTCATCATATGTGTGAGCTGGACCGGGATTCGCGGGCGAGGTCAGAAGAACCTTTGCGCCGATGTTGTCACCGATGTACCAGTCGAGGTGCAACAGTGGCGCGATCAGGCCGTATTTCTTCGTCTGCATCACGCTCTGCTGGTCGTAGACGAAAATCTCCACGGATTTCGTCTGCTGCAATCCAAGTAGATCTGCGAGTTCGCCGCCGCGCGCTTCTGCAAGCGCGAAGACATCCTTCGCCGCAGCTTGCTCGTGTTCGTAAAACACGGTTACATGCGTGCCGGAAAGCTCCCGCATACCTGCCGTTTTGAGCGAGAATGTCGGGACGAAGTTGACGAGCGCAAGCAGCGCAAGCGCCGCAAGCACGAATGCTGCGGCGCGCAGAATCCTGGAGCATACGGATCGTTTTTTCATCGATCTCTCCCGAACCAATTTATTCAAACGAACGGAAATACGTTCTGTCCTTGAGCATGACGTCGTGCGCGCCGCCTTCGGCGAGCGTCGCCGCGGAGACGAGCGTTAAGCGCGCTTTTTCGCGCAGTTCGGGGATCGAGAGCGCGCCGCAGTTTGCCATCGTGGAACGCACCTTGCTCAGCGTCTGCTCGACATTGTGGTGCAGCGTGCCCGCGTAGGGCACATAGCTGTCCACACCCTCTTCGAAGGTGAGCTTCGCCTCGCCGCCGCTGTCATAGCGCTGCCAGTTGCGCGCGCGGGCGCTGCCCTCGCCCCAGTATTCCTTCATGTAGCTGCCGTTGATGAAGACCTTGCTCGTCGGGCTCTCATCGCAGCGGGCGAAATAGCGGCCCAGCATGCAGAAGTCTGCGCCCATCGCGAGCGCGAGCGTGACATGATAGTCCAGCACGATGCCGCCGTCGGAACAGACGGGCACGTAGATGCCGGTCTCCCTGGCGTATTGATCGCGCGCGGCTGCCACATCCTGCACGGCGGTCGCCTGTCCTCTACCGATGCCCTTTGCCTCGCGCGTGATGCAGATGCTGCCGCCGCCGATGCCGACCTTGACGAAGTCCGCGCCTGCGTCCGCCAGATAGCGGAAGCCGTCCGCGTCGACGACGTTGCCCGCGCCGACCTTGACCTTGTCGCCATAGCGGGAGCGGATGAACGCGATCGTGCGCGCCTGCCACTCGGTAAAGCCTTCCGAGGAGTCGATGCAGAGCACGTCCGCGCCCGCTTCGACGAGCGCTGGTACGCGCTCCTCGTAATCCTTTGTGTTGATGCCCGCGCCGACGATATAGCGCTTCTGGCTGTCCAGAAGCTCGCCGGGATTCTCCTTATGGGAGTCGTAGTCCTTGCGGAAGACAAAGCAGACCATCGTGCCGTCCTTCGAGACGATCGGCAGCGCGTTGAGCTTGTGCTCCCAGATGATGTCGTTGGCTTCGGTCAGCGAGATGCCCTCTTTGCCGTAGACAAGGCGGTCGATGGGCGTCATAAAATCCTTCACGGGCGTATTGGGCTCCATGCGGCTCGGTCGGTAGTCGCGGCTGGTCACGATGCCGAGCAGTTTGCCGTAGGGCGTGCCGTCCTCTGTGACCGCAACGGTGGAATGTCCCGTGCTTGCCTTGAGCGCCATGATGTCCGCCATGGTGTGCGAGGGAGTGACGTTGCTGTCGCTTTTGACAAAGCCCGACTTGGACTTCTTCACCGCGCGCACCATGTTTGCCTGCGCGTCGATGGGCTGCGAAACAAACAGGAACGAGATGCCGCCTTCGCGCGCGAGCGCCGAGGCGAGCTTCTCGCCGGAGACGGACTGCATCACCGCGGATACGAGCGGGATACTCATGCTCAGCGGGCTCTGCTCCCCGACGCGGTGCTTGCAGATCGGCGTTTTCAGCGAAACATTCTGCGGTGTGCAGTCGGAAGAGGAATAGCTCGGCACCAGCAGATATTCGGAAAACGTATGTGAAGGTTCGTCAAAAAAATATGCCATGGCGGTTCCTTTCGGTCGGAGTTGCGGATCGTGGGAACGAAACGGGTTGTTCGCGTTTCGTAAGAGTATACGACGGAACGCGTCGCGGAGAAACCCCTGAATTTTTTGTTCGGTCTGGCTGGATGCTCTTTCAGCCATGTGCAACAAATCATACGAACAGCAGGCTGATGGATTCATTATAATATGATACAATCAAAAAGACAAACAACCGATCAGCATCGCGCAACGGGATCACGGCGCGAATGGCTCGATGGCTGAAAATTGCATGCTTTAAACCAATTAGGAGGGAAAGACGATGCCGGACAACGGACACAAGGTGCAGGCGGTGGGGAAAGCCATCGCGCTACTGGACTGCTTCTGGCGCGAGATGCGCCCGCTTTCTCTGACCGAGCTCAGCCGCGCGACCGGCTGGCCCAAGAGCACAGTGCATAACCTACTTTCGTCCATGATTGACTCCGCCGTGGTGGAGCAAAGCCCCGCGGACGGGAAATACCGCCTGGGGCTGCACCTGTTTGAATACGGCTGCGCGATCTCCGAGCACTGGAATGTCGTCAAGCTCGCGCGCCCGCACCTCAACGCGCTGGTCGCGAAATCGGGCGAGTCGGCCTATCTCGCGCAGATGAACGCGGACACACTGCTCATCGTGGACAGCGCGGAGCCGAACAACGTCTTCCGCGTGGCGTCCACGGTCGGCAACCGCCTGCCCGTGCACTGCACCTCGCAGGGCAAGGCAATCCTCGCACATCAGGACGCAAACAGCGTGCGTCGCATCCTCAAGCGCGCCGGCATGAAGAGCTACACGCTTGATACGATCAAGTCGCCGGAAGCATATCTCGAGCAGCTGAAGCTTGTGCAGCAGGAGGGCATCGCCTCCGAATACGAGGAATATCACAACGGCATGTGCTCGTTTGCGTCGCCGATTTTCGACTATGAGGGCGTCTGCACCGCCGCGGTCGGCATCGTCTGCTTCCTCCACTCGGGTGACCGGAAGACGGCGGTGTCGGAAGAGACACTGCAGGCGCTGAAGAACACGGCGGAGGCGATCTCCACCGAGCTCGGCTGGCACGGCTGAGCGGAAACAACAGTATGTATAACAAAAACTCCCGATCCTCCGCTAAGGATCGGGAGCTTTTATATGCGGCGCGCGCTGCCCTGAAGCGCGCAAAACCCTTTGGAATGGATGATTTCGTAGGAGGAAAATGGTGCATTTCGCATGGGCTGTTGCCGCGTCCGCTATCATAGCGCAAAATCGGGGAAAACGGGAGCGATTCTCGTTTATTTTGGTGATGCGCAACGATTGTTCCGTAATGCGCAACGAAAACCGGATCTCACGTTCTTTTGCACGACTTTCTGCGGGTTTTACACGTATGCACCCAATCCCCGCCTAAAACGGATAGATCGGCGGGAAGCGCCAGAGGAAGAGAATCCGGCGGATGCCCTTCATCCGCGCGGGCAGCGTGGAGACGAGCGCGTTCGCAAACGCGAGCACATCTTCGCGCTCCTTCTTGCTGCAGGTTCTGCTGGAGAAGGTTGCGCGCTGCGCGATCAACAGCGCCGACTCCAGCTGCGTCCGGTCGACCGCGGGCATCTGCCGCGCGATTGTGTAGGCGTACTGCTCCGGAGACTCAAGGTGCTGCATGGCGGGCGCGCCCGCGGAGCGCAGCATCTTAAGCGCGAACCGGATGCCGGCGAGCACCGCTGCGTTTGCGTCCTTCTGCTGGAAGGTGCGGAGCAGCCGCTCGTGGCGGAATTTACGATAGCCGAATGCACCCAGCGGCAGACCGACCGCAGCAATCAGCGCTGCCAGCGGCCAAAGCGGCGGTTTCGCGCCTCCGCCCGTGTCTGCGGTTGCGTCCTCGCCTTCCGGCGTGGGACTGCCGTCCTCCGTGCCGCCGTCACTCGGCGCGGGCGTCGGCGTGATCATCGCTGCGCCTCCGTCCGTGCTCTCCGGGGTGGTGTTCGGGTCGGGCGTGCTGCCGTCCTGCGGGAGCGTGGGCTCCGGCGTGGGTTCCGGTGTGGGCGTGGGTGTCGGGGTAGGCGTCGCGGTGGGTTCAGGCGAATTCGTGCTGAACGACGGCGTGGTCATATCGCTGAGTTCGCCGGAAGCGTCCGGCGAAGGATTGCTGCTCTGGGTTGAGGTCTTGGTCATCTCGACCGGCACCCACTCTAAAAGCGAAGGATCGAACACCTCGACCCATGCGTGGGCGTGCGTATCCTCGATGTCGATGAAGCCTTCCGCATCCGGCTCTTTTTCGTAGTCCTTCTGGATGACGATATATCCCTCCGCGTAGCGCGCGGGGATGCCGAGCGCGCGCAGAAGCACGGTGCCCGTCGTCGCGAAATGCACACAGTAGCCGCGCTTTGCTTCCTGCAAAAACCAGGTTGCGAAATCTGCGCCCTCCGGCATCTCCGGCGGGGAATAATCATAGGAACATTGCTGCGCCAGCAGCGCGCGCACCTGCTGGCACGTCGCGGCCAGATTCAGCTCGTTTCCGTCGTAGATCGGCTGGATGCCGTAAGAGGAGAGCAGCGTCTGCGCCGCAGCCATCGTGCTGTCCGGCAGCTGGGTGTAGACGTCGAAGACATATCCGATGTAGCTGTCCGCGGCATCGCGCACGGCGTCCGCTGCATCGTTTTCCGCGTTGTAGAGGCTGTCGGCTTTGCCGACCGCCTTTTGATAAGCGCTCTCAAACCCCTTGTCCGCGTGGGCGACGGAGTAGAGCGCCATATCGACCGGAATCGCCTCCAACGTGTATTCCGTGGAGGAGTCGGCGGAGGCAAACGCCAGTGCGGTGTCCTGCACGTAGCCCGCGTTCGTGATCGCATCCGCCTTGGTGACAAGACCCGGCGGCGACCAGATCGAGAGTGCGGTCGCGGAGACGTTGCGCACGGTGAGCGTGAAGGTGTCGGGCAGGGTTCCGCTCGCTTCCAGGGCCGCGGTGTGGAGGTTTTGCGGCGCGATGCCGATGCTCCCCGCAAGCTTTGAAAATTCGGAATTCGAAATACTCTCCCAGCCGTTCTCGGTGAAGACCGTTCCGGCATAGTCCCGTAGATACAGCGAAGCCTGCTGAGAAACGCGCACCTTGAGCGCGGTTGCGCCCGTGAAGCGGATGGAGCTCAGGCTCGTCAGGTCGCCGCGCGTGAGTCCGTCGTTGCTGCGCCAGAACGCGTCCTTGCCGATATCGAGCGAGAAGATCTTCTGCTGAAGCGATTCGATCGCCTCGGGCCGCTCATAGTTCTTTTGCGGGAGCACGACGCCGGAAAGCAGCGCCGCAAGGGCGATGATCGGCAGCGCGAGAAGGGACAGGGAATACTGCGCCGCGCGTTGCGCCTGCTGGTTTGCCTTGCGCCTGCTCTGCGGCACATAGACGCCCGCGCGGAACGTGGACTGCGCGCGGCGGGCATTGTTGAACGCAAACACCATCAGATGCGCTGCAAACAGCATGAAAAACGGCAGCCGCGCAGGGGAGAGCAGATAGAATGGCGCGGGCACGAGCAGCGGCAGCGTCGCGAGCGCGAGCCCCGGCACGCTCGGCTGGCTGACGATGAAGAACGTCGCAAAAAACGACACAAAATACAGGATCATCTGCATCGCGCGGGTCATCAGCAGCGTCGCTTCGTCCGCCATCGCGGGCTGCAAAAGCAGCTGCATCACGTCCGGCATCCGCAGCTCCAGCTGCGTGGTCACCCGCTCGATGAGCAGCAGAACGCCCTGCAAGAGGTCTGTTGCGTTGAGCGCGATATAGACCGCGCCGCCGATGAAGCAGACGAGCGCGAAGAGACCGCTCTTCGGCAGCGTGAACACCGCGAGAAACAGCAACGAAAACGCGACCGCCGTCCAGACGAGTTTCGCGGTCGGCAAATCGAAGGTATAGCTTGAAATCAGGCAAAAGAGGAAGCCCATCACCGCAAGCAGCACCACGACGAGCTGCTGCATCAGCCGCACGAGGATTGCGGGCGCGGTTTCGCGGGCGGAATTGCGCGCGGGCTTCTTCGCTTTTTCGCTCATAGCTCCGCCTCCGCTTCCGCGCCGGGCACGCGGCCGTCCAACAGCTGAACCTCGCAGCCGAGGTCGCGCAGCGCGGTTGCGGTCTCGTCGTCGCAGGCTTCGGGCATGAGCGTGAGTCTTCGGCAGGCGCCGATGGTGGTCATCGTGGCGAGCAGCCTTGCGCCCGCTTCGTCCTCTGCCGCGCGGTAGATGCTGCCCGCGACGAGGTAGATGAGGTGCGCGTCCTCCCTTGCGCCGCCTTCCGAGGCAAAGCGCTCCAGCGTGCTCCAGCGCTGCTGTCCCGGCAGCGCGAGCAGATCGTGCAGCACACTCGCGAGCGCTTCAGGGCCTGTCACCGGCATGGTGCAGAGTCCGCCCTCCTCGCTGATCCAGCTGATGGAGTGCGTGATCTCACGCGCCATGAGATATTCCGAAAACGCGAGCATGGTGCCGATCATGGCCTCCGCCGCGTCCGGCGTGGAATCCTCGCGCAGTTCCAGCAAAAAGTGGAGAGAGGGGTTGAGCGGCAGCCCGAATTCACGGACAATCAGGCGGTTCATGCGGCTGCTGAGCTTCCAGTGTACGCTGTGGCGCGGGTCGCCCTCGCGGTAGTCGCGTAGCTGGAAGATTTCAGAAGGATCTCCGCCCGCCTTCTGCGTGGAATAGTGGGCGCTGTCGAGCCCCAGGTCGGCGGCTTCGTCGGTCTGGATGCTGCGCTGCTGCAATTCCGGCAGCACATAGACGCTGCCCGCAGGGTTCGCGCCGTTTTTCGGGGAAACGTTCAGCGCAAAGAGGCCGAGCGTATCGAGCACCTGCACACGCCGCACGGTCAGATCGACCCTGCCGCAGTGCGCCATCTTGACCGATGGCTCCATCGTGTGCGCGCGCATGGGCCCAAGCGGAAACTGCACGATATCCTCGGCGGACTCGGTGTAGCGCCCGTTGACACGACCCAGCGCGTTGTGCCGCTCCAGCGTGAAGCGCACGCCCGCGCAGGGAAACGGGGTGTTGTTGCGCGCGGAGAGGCGGATGCCGCAGACGCCCTTTGGCATGATGTCGTCCTCAATCTCCAGCGCGTAGCGCAGATTTTTGCGCATAGGAAGCGCTGCCAGCAGCGAAACCAGCGGCAGCAGCACGAGGAAGATCAGTAACATATGGAACAGATACAGATCGAACAGGACAAACAAAATAAACGCAAAAAACAGCGCGTAGGTATATAGAATCCGGTTTCCGGCCATGGAATTATACCGCGACGGGCGCCTGCACCTGCGTGAGCGCACGCTTGGCGAGCTGCTGCTCGGTGACGCCGCTGACCAGCGCGCGGGGGCTGAGCAGAATGCGGTGCGCGGCGACGCTCTCAAACACCAGTTGGACGTCCTGCGGGATCAGATAGTCGCGGCCGGAGAGATACGCCGCGGCCTTGCTCATGCGCAAGAGCGAGATCGTACCGCGCGGGCTGACGCCGATACGGATGGCGGGCTGCGCGCGCGTCCAGCCTGCAAGCTCGGTGATATAGGCAAACAGCGCGTCGGAGGCATAGATGCTCTCGACCTCGCGCTGCATCAATGTTAAATCCTGCGGCGAGATCACGCGGTTGACGGAGTCGAGCGAAACCGCGTTCTGGTGGCGGCGGAGCATCTCCACCTCGCTCCTGCGGTCGGGATAGCCCATCGAAAGCCGCACCATAAATCGGTCGAGCTGGGATTCCGGCAGCGGCTGTGTGCCGGAGGAACCCGCGGGGTTCTGGGTTGCGATGACGAGAAACGGCTGCGGCACCGCACGGGTGACGCCGTCGACCGTGATGCTGTTTTCCTCCATAACCTCCAGCAGCGCGGACTGGGTCTTGCTCGACGCGCGGTTGATCTCGTCCGCGAGGAAGAGGTTGCACATCGCAGCGCCCGGCACATAGTTGCCGCCGGAGTCGCCCATCTGAATCGTGGTGTAGCCCGTGATGTCCGAGGGCATCACGTCCGGCGTAAACTGCATGCGTTTATAGCAAAGGTCCATGGTTCGCGAGAACGCGAGCGCGAGCGTGGTCTTGCCCACGCCCGGCACATCCTCGAGGAGCACATGCCCCTGCGCGAGCATCGCCATCAAAATGCTGGCGATGACGGGGTCCTTGCCCACGACGACCTTTCGAACCTGACTGATGATCTCCTGCACTTGCTGCATCAAAATCGTATTCCTCGTCACATCACAAAAATCCGCGATCACGCGGTAACATACACATTATGCAGTCTACTGCCAGAGAAGGGCAAGAGTATAGCAAGAATGTATACAAAAATGAAACATCCTGACGGGATTTTGGATGCGTTCTTTAGGAAATTGTCGTTCGGCTCGTTGTTACGCGGGCGCGTGTTCGATATAATTGCACCAGACGTCCATGAAAGCGCCGATTTGGGGGGATACAATATGAACATCACGGTCATTCACGGCCAGAACCACAAGGGCAGTTCCTATCACACCGGCAGGCTGCTCGTCGATCAAATTCCCGGTGAGCACGAGATCGCGGAGTTCTTTCTGCCGCGCGATTTGAATCACTTTTGCACGGGCTGCTATCGTTGCATCGAAAACGACGCAGACTGCCCGTGGTATGAACAGAAGCGGGCGATCACGGACGCAATGGAGGCGGCGGACTTACTCGTCTTTACCACGCCGACGTACTGCATGGCACCTTCCGCGCCGATCAAATCGCTCCTCGACCTGCTGTTTACAATGTGGATGTCGCACCGTCCGCGCGGCACAATGTTCCGCAAAAAAGCGGTCGTCATCTCCACCTCTGCTGGCAGCTCGACCGCGGGCGCGACCAAGGGTGTTGCCAAAAACCTCTTCTTCTGGGGCGTGCCGGAAGTCTATCGCTACGGGAAGAGCGTACAGGCAATGAACTGGGAAGGCGTCAAGCCCAGGACCAAAGCAAAGATCGAAAAAGACACCGCAAAGCTCGCGAAAAAGCTCGGCAACGGCAAGCCGCCGCGCGTGGGCATCAAGACGCGATTCATGTTCTTTATCATGTCCCGCGTGCAGAAGGCGAACTTCAACGCATCCCCGATCGAGAAGGAATATTGGCAAAGTCAGGGCTGGCTCGGCAAGGCGCGCCCCTGGAAACAGTCTTAGTATATTATCACTTGCGATTTATTTCGAACGAATCCGGTGTTATAATCAGGCTTGCCCTGCCGCGCAATCCGGAAATCTGCGCGTGACCGAGCGGGGCGGGAAAGGCGCGTTTTGGAAACCCTTCAACCGCGGAAGGCGGGGCTGAATAACCCGTTTGTTTCGCTCAGACACCCGAATTACCGTTACTATTTTGCGGGCATGTGTGTCTCGACCATTGGCACATGGATGCAGAACACCGCGCAGCCGTGGCTTGCCTATTCGCTGACGAAGTCCGCGCTGCTACTCAGCGTGGTCAGCGCGCTGCAGTTCCTGCCCGCGCTGCTCTTTTCGCTGTTTGCGGGGGTTTTGATCGACCGGCTGCCGAAAAAGCAGATGCTGATCGTCACCCAATCACTCTCGCTCGTAATCACGTTTGTGCTGTGGCTGCTGGTTCAGTCGGGTCGCGTGCAATACTGGCACCTGCTGGTCTCCGCGTCGCTGCTGGGGCTCGTCAACACGCTGGATATGCCGCTTCGGCAGTCATTCGTGGTCGAGATGGTGGGTCACGACGATCTGATGAACGCGATTGCGCTCAACTCACTGACCTTCAACATCGCGCGCATGATCGGGCCTTCGGTTGCGGGAATCCTGATGGGAACGCTCGGCGTCTCCGCGTGCTTTCTCGTGAATTCCCTGAGCTTTGGCGCGGTGCTGATCAGTATGTTCTTCATCCATCCCGTCGCGTGCGCCGTGCCGGAGGAGAAGGAGAAGAAGGGCGTGTTTGAGAGCATCGGCGAGGGGCTGAAGTATATCTTCCATAACGAAACGCTGTTTACGACGCTGTTGATCATGGCCGTGATCTCCACCTTCGCGCTCAACTACGGCGTGACAATTCCGGTCTTTGCGCAGCAGATTCTGGGGCTTAAGGAGACTGGCTACGGATTTTTGATGTCCGCGCTGGGCGCGGGCGCGCTGCTGGGCGCGCTGCTGATTGCGGCGCTGAGCAAGAACGGGCCGAGGCGGTTTATCCTCTACGTCCTGCCGCTTTTTACCGGATTGATTCTGGTTTTGATCGGCAACACGGGCAGCTTTCTTTCGTCGGCGCTTTCCATCGCGGTCGGCGGATTCCTATTCGTCACCTATCTTTCCTCGGCAAACTCCAACCTCCAGATTCACACGGAGGATCGCTTCCGCGGGCGGGTGATGAGCGTCTATTCGCTTGTACTCGCGGGCTCGTCGCCCATCGGCAACCTCTTCGTCGGCTGGATGGACAACGACTTCGGCGCGCGGATGGGATTTATCGCGAGCGGCATCGCCGTGGTCGTGTGCATCGTGCCGATCTATCTCTACATGTTTGCGCGCAGAAACCGCGTATAGCTCAAGGAACGATGTTTTGCGCCATGCCGCACCTTTGGGTGCGGCTTTTTTCATGTTAAATCGCAGTTGTGATGAATTCGTGATGGGTTCTTGAGCGTTTGACAAAAGTTTCAAACCTTGTTTGCGCAAAAAAAGCACGCCGATGCGTGCTTGAACAGAGAAAAGATTCTATTTACTTATAAGAGTAATCTACTGCTTCTGACTCCTGACGCGGAAGTAGCTGATCAAAAACAGCACGCCCGCGGTGAGCAGCGAGGCCCCGAGGCCGGTATAGAAATACGCAATAAAGCCGGTCGGCACAAGTCCGGATACCCGGAGTCCGATGCCAAGCGTCATCATAAACGCCATGATCAGGTAGCTCTTCGTGTCGAAAAAGCGGAAGAAGTTCTGCCGCTCGTCTTCATATTGCAAAATCCGCGCGGTGTGCTTTTTGACCATCTTGCCGAAGATAAACACCTGAAACACTGTGAAGACCGCGATGGAGAGCAGTCCGCGCCACCAGGTGAAATTGCCCTGATAGGCGATCAGCCCGATGCGGACGATGTTGAATCCCGCGATCGCCCAGACGATGCCGGCGATCAGGATCAGCGTTTGTTTGTGTACGCTCAGTCGATGTTTCACGTTATGCCTCCGCTTGGTTTGTCTTTATGATATGTTGCGGAGGGAAATTGTCAAGTGACAACGGCACAATCATTGCGCAAGAAATGGCAACATCCACACAAACGGGGTTGTGATCATGTGCCCCGCATCCGGCAGCATATGGATTTCGGCATGCGGGACACCCGCGCGGAGCGCGGCTTCACCAGCGGGGGAATCCAGCAGATCGTCCGCCAGACCCGCAACATACAGCACCGGCATGGTGAGCTTGTTCAGCCGCTCCCGTGAAAACAGCGGCATGGGGATGCTCAGCGGGCGGTAGCACTCAAGAATCAGATTGATGAAATCGAGAATCTCCTTCGGCAGCGCGGCGCCGCCCGCGACATCCTCCTCCATTGTAAGCGTTTCTTCCGCCTCCTCTGCTGCCTGCGCGCGCTCCAGAAAGTCCGCGCGGATGGGTGCAAGCCCGCCGCTTGCAAACAGCATGAGCTTTTCAACCCGCGCGGGATACGTCGTCGCGAACTTCAGCGCCATCCAGCCGCCGAGGGAGTTGCCCGCGATGCTTGCGCGCGGTAGATTCAGCGCGTCGAGCACAGCGGCCATCCAGTCGGCGTAATCGGAGCTGTCGAGGCTGAGGCGGTACTCACTGCTGTTGCCCGCCTCGCCGGGGATATCCGCGGCAAAGACGTGATAGATGTCCTTCAGCGCTAGGATGTCGTTGAACCAGAACGCGCTGTTGGAGCAGCTGCCGTGGAGCAGTACGACCGCGGGGTTTGCGGGGTCGCCCGCCTCCAGCAGAAAGGTTTCTCCAAAGGGCGTGTCGATCACGCGCTTTGCAAACGGCATTCCGGCGAGAAAGCCATTGTACACAGTACGGAAAACGTCCCGTTTCTCCGGGCTGATATAGACGCTGTTATTCATTTCTCTTTATCCTCTCAAATCGATTTACGCTTCGGGTTCTTCGTCCGTCAGCATGGCGATGGCGTCCAGCATGGCGGCAACGATGCGCGCGCCGCCGTAGAGCGTGATGCGGAGCTTCTGTTCCTCCGGGATGTACTGCGACTGCATACTGCTCTTGCCGTAGTTTGCGGGCTTGCTGTTCAGCCCCGCGGTCAGCGTGTTGACGAGGCGGATGGCTGCGGCCTTGTCCGCGGCGTAGACGTCCGCGACGCAGGAGACGACCGCCGTCGGCGTTTCGCCTGCCTGCGGCACACTCTCGGTGAACACGCTCAGGTCGTGCCCGCTGACGCGCCAGCCTTTGCCGACCTTTACCGCGCGCAGCTTGCCTTCGCGGATGTACCGCTGTACGGTCTTTGGGTGCATCTGCAGCATCTGCGCGATCTGCTCCACGGTATAATAGCTTTCCTGCATGGTGTTTACTCCGTTTCTCTTTCGGAAAATTGTTCTGTAAAATTCCTTATAAAGG
>DATMYE010000055.1:0-68433 GCA_035561095.1 Clostridia bacterium
GCGGTGCACCCCCAAGAAACCATGCGCGCCACTTGCCCACCCCCCCGGACGATTGGCGCGCGGGGGAAGACAAAAGATCCCGCAAAGCATACCAGTGCTTTGCGGGATTTTTTTGTGTAGAGAATCGTTCCGGATTTCGTCCGCAGATACGAATTACGCGTCGAACAGACTGATTTGCTTCTCTTTCTGCTCGAACGTCCAAAGATAGCGGAAGACGTCGTTTGTTTGGTAGAGGATGCCGTGTTGCTTGCATGTTTTGCGGAAGAGCTCCATGAGCTTTCCGTTGTTCGGGCTCATACAGCTGTAGGCGTTGCCGAACGTGCGGATATACCGCTCCTTCACGCCGGGAAAATCGCGATCCAGCGCAGCGTAGAAGTACTCCCGATCCCCCTCGCGCAGCGTCACGCCGAAACCGAAACCGAGGATGCCCATGACCCCCGCCTGCACGCAGTAGTCCAGCAATCCGCGGATGTTCTCCTCCGTGTCGTTGATGAACGGCAGAATCGGCGTCATCCAAACCACCGTCGGGATGCCCGCCTCCTTGAGCGTCATCAGCATCTCAAAGCGCTCCCGCGTGGAGGAGACGTGCGGCTCGATCTTTTTGCAAAGCGCCTCGTCAAACGTGGTCAGCGTGGTCTGGACGACGCATTTTGTGCGCACATTGATCTTCTTGAGCAGATCGAGATCGCGCAGAAGACGTGCGGACTTGGTCAGAATCGCGAGCCCGAAGCCGTATCGTTCGATAACCTCGATGCTCTGCCGCGTGATCTGCAAATCCAGTTCGAGCGGGATGTACGGATCGCACATCGAACCCGTGCCGATCATGCACGGCTGGCGTTTTTTTCGCAGCTGCTGCTCCAGCAGCTTCACCGCGTCGCGCTTGACCTCGATGTCCTCGAAGTCGTGGTCAAACTGATAACATTTGCTCCGGCTGTCGCAGTAGATGCAGCCGTGGGTGCAGCCGCGGTAGAGGTTCATGCCGTTCTGCGGCGAGAGGATGGTCTTGTAGTCGGCATAGTGCATGCTTTCCCTCTCCTTCCGCGTTTTCTCCAGTATAGCAGACAGAACATGACAAATATACGTCATGGTTTCATGTTCGAAAGCACCTCTCCTTTTTACTTGTGTGCAATTAAACTATTAACACATTGTTCCGCGTTTCGTCGCACTCGCTCCACAACCATTCGATATCATATCCGCATGAAAACAGAGAAGAATGAAAGACCCCCTCAAAAGAAGCGCGTGCTGCGTACGCTTGCGATTCTGATTGCGCTTGCGGTGCTGCTGCCGCTTGGCACAAGCTATTATGTGATGGCGTCGACGGAGAATATGATCCTCACCCCAGAAGAGGCGGCGAAGCTCGACGCGGATGCGATCCTCGTGCTCGGCGCGCGCGTTTGGGACAACGGACAGCCCAGCGGCATCCTCAAAGACCGCATCAACGCGGGCATCGTGCTCTACGAAGCCGGCGCTTCCGACCGCATCCTGATGAGCGGCGACCACGGGCAGGACGATTATGACGAGGTCAACGCGATGAAGGACTACGCGATAGAATCCGGCGTTGCGCCGGAAGTGATCTTTATGGATCACGCGGGGTTCTCCACCTACGAGAGCGTCTATCGCGCGCGAGATATCTTCCAGATCAAGACCGTCGTGATCGTAACCCAGAAATACCATCTCTATCGCGCGCTCTTCGTCGCCCGCGCGCTCGGACTTAACGCATACGGTGTCTCCGCCGACCGGCGGGATTATAACCCGTATATCCTCTTCAGCGTACGGGAGATATTCGCACGGTGCAAGGATTTCGTCTACTCCATCTTCCAGCCGCTGCCGACCTATCTCGGCGACGTGATTCCCATCACGGGCGACGCCAGCGCGACGGACGGATAAATGTTGCCCGACGGCATCTTCACAAAATTACGAATCGAATAAATTTACCGCAAAAAAGCGCCACTCATCGAGTGGCGCTTTGTGTAGCTCAGTTGGATTATCTGTTGCGCAGGAACGCGGGGACATCCAGCTTGCTCTTGGGCTTTTCCTGATAATCGCGGCGGATGTCGTTCTCGCCGAACACCTGCTCCTGACGCGGCTGCGGCACGGGTGCCGCCACCGGCTCGTCCGTGGTGATCGGGCGACGCGGCGCATAGGAGGCCGAGGAGTACTGCGGCTGCATCGGCTGCTGCTGACGCATCGGCTGCTGCTGATACTGCGGCTGCGTGGGATACGGCTGCGGCTGAGGCTGGTTCTGCGTGGGATACGGCTGCAGCTGCGGCTGTGCCATCGGCTGGGGCTGGGGCTGCTGCTGGTTCATGTTCGGATTCGTGCTGCCGTAGGGCGAGCGGAAGGTGCTGAAGGCGCCAAAGCCCGGCACACCCTGGATGCTGTTGATGCGATCCGGGCGGTCAAACCCGGTTGCGATGACGGTTATGCGCAGTGCATCGCCCATGGCTTCGTCGATATCCGCACCGAAGATGATGTTCGCTTCGGGATCGACGTTTTCGCTGATGAGTTCCGCGGCTTCGTTGACCTCGAGCAGGCTCAGGTCCGGGCCGCCCGTGATGTTCATCAGCACGCCGCGCGCGCCGTTGATGCTGGTCTCGAGCAGCGGGCTCTCAATCGCCTGACGGGCTGCTTCCGCCGCGCGCTTTTCGCCGCTGGCGTTGCCGATGCCCATGTGCGCAAGGCCCTTTTCGCGCATGATGGTCTTGACGTCCGCGAAGTCGAGGTTGATCATCGCCGGAACTGCGATCAGATCCGAGATGCCCTGAATACCCTGGCGGAGCACGTCGTCCGCGACGCGCAGCGCGTCCGGCAGGCTCGCGCGGCCGACGAGATCGATGAGTTTGTCGTTGGGGATCGTGATGAGCGTATCCACTGCGGGCTTGAGCGATGCGATGCCGATTTCGGCGTTGCGCATACGCACCTTGCCTTCAAACGTGAAGGGCTTGGTGACCACCGCGATGGTCAGGATGCCGAGCTCCTTGGCGCATTCCGCGACGATGGAGGTAGCGCCCGTTCC
Organism: Clostridia bacterium; assembly: GCA_035561095.1. Classification (GTDB taxonomy): domain Bacteria; phylum Bacillota; class Clostridia; order Christensenellales; family CAG-138; genus UBA7703. Next base: position 3,017 of record DATMYE010000055.1, read on the forward strand.
GGTGCCGCCGCCCATGCCGGCGGTGATAAACGCCATATCGGTGCCGCGCAGGGCTTCAAGAATCTGCTCGCGGCTCTCGTCCGCAGCTTTTCTGCCCACTTCGGGGTCCGCGCCCGCGCCGAGACCTTTGGTCAGTTTCTCACCGATTTGAATCTTCAGCGGCGCTTTTGCAAGAAACAGCGCCTGCTTATCGGTGTTGATGGCGATAAATTCCACGCCGCGCAAGCCGTACTGCACCATACGGTTGATTGCATTACAGCCCGCTCCTCCGACGCCGATGACTTTTATCTGCGCAAAAGAGGTGTTTTCGAATTCCGGTTCAAACATTGTTTGTCCCCCTTATTTGGTAAACAGGTTACGAAGCCTATCCACAAGCGTACCGGGCGACGTATTGGTTACCACATCGTCGCTCGTGGCCCGTAAAACAAAATCGAGCGCTGAAAAACAGCTCGTGTAGTTCGGCGTATCCATATCCGCAACCCACGGCGTGTCCCGCTGAATGTTCAGCTGCAAGCCGCGCTTGAGGTAGTCGATACCGCCTTTCATCATGGCGATGCCGCCGCCGGTGAGATAGGTGACGGGGCTCGCCTCCGGCGAGATGCCCATCTCCTTGAGTGCCGCGCGAATCAGCGAAACGAGTTCGCCTGCGCGCGCTTCGAGAATCAGTTCAATCGCGGCATGATCGACACGTTTTGCGCCGTTTGGCATGCGCACGATCTCCGTGCTGCTCAGCGGTTCCTGCAAAAACACAAACCGCCGTTTGACCTGCTCCGCCGTTTCCGACGGGATATCCAGCCCGAAGGCGAGATCGCTTGTGAGATGCTTGCCGCCGACGTCAATGACGCGCATATCGGTGAGCGCCGCGTTTTCCACGATGGACACATCCGTGTGCGTATAGCCAACGTCGATCAGGATCGCCGGACGTACGCGCTCCTTTTCGGGAATGACCGCAAGCGCCGCGCAAAGCTGCGCGGAGACACTCATGGAGATCTCGATATCCAGCGGGGAAAGCGCCTGCTCCATAGCGCGGACAAACTCTTCCTGCACATACATGTGCGAAACGAGCGCGCCGAGCTCTTCGGTCTTTGCGCCTGTCGGGAGAGCGGAAGACACCACCCCGCCGACCGTGAAGGAGACGGGCGTGCTGTGCATGAGGACATATCCGCTCAGCTTGACTTTCTTCAAGGAGAGTGAGATGACGTCGTCAATATCCTCTGCCATCACGCGCTTGCTCCGGCTTCCGATGGGCAGCGTGGCTTCTGTGAGGACGATCTTGGTAAATGGTGCCGGTACGCTGATGGCGGCTTCGCGGATGCGCATGCGCGCCTCCTGCTCCGCCTTGGAGACCGACTCCACGATGGCGTTGTGCAGCGAGCGGTGGTCGGAGAATGCGCCGTTCTGATAGCCGTTATACGGGCAGACGGAAACGCCGTGCACGGTTATGCCATCGCGATTGACAAAACTGCCGCACAGACAGACGATTTTGGAACTTCCGATGTCCAGTACCGCAGCCGGCTTCAATGCGGTCTCCTCCGCTTACTTTGCAACATACACTGCGATATTATATCACAGCGCGGGAAAATGGCGCAACCCAAGCGCATTGTTTCATAATTGTTCGTATTTTCGTCATGGTTCCGTTTTCGAGGCCTAGACCTAGCGGCAAACCCCGTCATGAAACACTAAGGATGGTGTACAATCCCGCCGGAAAACCCGCCTGTTTCACGCTTTTTTCGCATTCTACCGCTTGCTTTGCCCGCCTGCCGCCCGTAGGCGCAGCGCGCGGAGCGCAACCAGCCGGGCGGACTCATGCCCCAGCAGAGAAAACAGCTTTTCATTCTCGTCCGCGTGCGGGGAAAAAATGCCGAGTACGCCGCGCTTCTGCACGGCTTCAGCCGCGCAATACAGCCGCGTACACATCTCGTCCGCGGCGCTAAGATACGCTTTTTCGTCCGCAAGCAGCGTGTTCTGCGCGTCGATCTGCGCGCGAAACGCGTCGTTTTGCGAAAAGTCGAGCCTGCCCGCGGTGTTTTGCAGCGCGCGGGATTCGTATGTCAGCTTTCCGTTGCGGCGGAGTGTGACAAAAAGACCCAGCTCATCGGCACCCGTCGGCGCACCGAGGCCGTAGAACACCAGCCCGTGCTTATAGGCTTCCCAGCCTCTGGCTCTGCCGGTGTCGACGACGAGACTCGCGCCCGCGTCGACAAAGCGGCGGTAGCGCGCGCGCCATTCCGGAAGCGGCAGCTCCGCCTCCATTAGCCCGCTCTGCACAAGCACGATCACATGATCGCACTGGTTGAGCAGCATCCGCACGCGGTCGTATGCCATCAGGCTCAGGATATCCGCGCGGTCTGCAAATCCGCCCGCGGGCTGCTCCGCAAACGAGACGACGCCAAAGCGGATGCCGTTGACGCAGCGCACAAACGGACGATTTGCCATGGCTTCCGTTTCTCCCGCGCCGATTACGGTGACGCCTTCCGGCAAAGAGGGCGCTTCGCCCTGCGTACCTGCCAGCGCGACGAGCTCGACGCCCGCGCCTTTGAGCCATTCCACGGCGGATGCGCTGCCCTGCTGCAGCGCCGCCAACTTCAGATCTTGCGTTAGCCACGCTTCTAGCAGCGCGTCGCTTGCCGCAAACGGATCTGCGGAGGCTTCCACCCCGCCGAGAATCAGCAGACGCGCCAGATCCTCCTGCTGCTCCTGCTGCGTTTCGGGCGTGATGCCCGCATCCTCTTGTTTGATCAAAGCTGATTCCATCATGTTCCTCTATCCGCAGCGCGCTGCGGTCTGCTCTTCTTACTGATCCCGCTTCGGAAAAACAGCGCGGAGGATTTCCCCGCGCCTGATAGGCTTTGGTTGCTGCGTCCGGCGTCCGTGCGCGCATGCTCACGTGCATCCTTACGGATACGGAATCACGACCTCCGTGGGTATGCCGTCCGCGCCTGCATCCTCGCTCGACCACATCACAAGCACGAGATCGGTCTTGCCGGTGTTTTCGACGCTGTGCGCATAGCCGACCGGAACATCCACCGCGACGTGCTTCTTCGCGCTGACGGGGTATTCGATCACGTCGTCCATGTCGATCCTGCGGAATTTGATCACGCCCGTGCCGGAGACCACGAGAATCTTCTCCGCGCGCGTGTGGTGCCAGTGGTTGCCGCGCGTCATGCCCGGCTTGCAGACATTGACGGTGATCTGACCTCCGGAGCTGAGGCGCAAAAACTCGGTGACGCTGCCTTCTGCGTCCTCCTGCATCTCCAGCGGATAGGCAAACTCCATCACCGGAACGAAGCTCAGGTAGGTCGCGTAGAGCTTCCGCGTCAGCGGGTCGGTCATCTCCGGAAGCAGGTTGCTCTCGCGGATGCTTCGGAACGAGCGGATGCGCTTTGCGATATCGCCCAGCGTCGCGTGATACGACAGCGGCACCGTGCAATACGCGCCCTCCTTGGTCGTCTTGCCTTCCAGAAGGTCGCAGAGCGATTCCGCGACATCGTCGATGTAGGCAAGGTGCATGCTCGTGTTCTCGTCATGGATGACGATCGGCAGATCGTGCGAAACATTGTAGCAAAACGTCGCGATCACGCTGTTGTGGTTGGGCTTTGCCCATTTGCCGAACACATGCGGAAAGCGGTAGATATACACCTTGGCTCCGGTCTCGTGGGCGTAGAGGTCGAGCAGCTCCTCGACCGCCTTCTTGCTGCGGCCGTAGAGGCTCGGCAGCGAGGCCTGTGTGGAGCTTGCGAACATCACGGGGCAGCGGTTTTTGTGTTTGTTGAGCTGGCGCAGGAGGGTATCGGTGAAGCTGAAGTCGGCCTGCATGTATTCGTCCTGCTGCCGCGGGCGGTTCGCGCCGGCGAGATGATAGACAAATCCGCACTCGCCGCAGTAGCGGTCGAGCAGATCCACGGGCGAGTCCGCGTCAAACGTCAGCAGGTCCACATAGCCCCGCGAACGCAGTGCGATGATCAGGTTTTTGCCGATAAATCCCTCGGCTCCCGTGATCAGGATCTTCATCTCAACAATCCTCGTAAACCGTCCAGTCTGTACGTGCCCAACAACTCTTCAAATCAAACGCGTTATTCAATTTTAGCCTGCGCCGCAGGCGCAAAAAACTTACCCCTTAATCCAATCGAAATAGGCTTTGGTCGCCTGTTCGCGGGAGGCGTGCTCGCAGGCATAGCTCCTTGCCCGCGCGCCGAGCTCACTCAACGGCAGCGTGCTCGCGTGCAGCCGCAGGATCGCATCCGCCATCTCCTGCGCTTCGCCGGGCATGATGCACAGCCCGAAGCTCTCGTGCTCGATCGACCGCGCCCACTCGCTACCCGCTTCCGCGCAGACGATCAAGGGTCTGCCCGCCGCGAGCGCAAGCTGCGTCTCGCTCGGCACTGCGATGCGCGTCATGCCTTTTTTGAGCGGCACGAGCACCACATCCGCCAGAGAATAGATCTGCGCGGTCTGCGCCGCGGAGCGCAGCGGAAAGAGAAGCACGTTTTCAATCTGCTCCCGCTCGATGCGGTTTTCCACATGCTCCCTCAGAGACCCGTCGCCAAAGACCAGAATCCGGATATCCGGTTCGTTTTTTAATAGCTTCGCCGCGTCGAGGATCACATCCGGCTCCTGCAGGAAGCCAAGTGTGCCCGCATAGACAGCGTAGAACCCTTCACGCGGGAGGCCGCACTCGTCAAACATCCCGTTTTCTTCGCGCCCGATGGGCTGGATCGCGTTGGTGTCCGCCCAGTTGGGGATCACCACGATCTTCTCCTCCTCCACGCCGCGCGCAACCAGCGTGCGCTTCATCTCGTCCGAAAGCGTGATGAACGCATGATTTTTGCGGTAGATGTGCTGCTCCAGCCTGCGGCAGAAGCGCACAAACGGGTGCCATTCGGTATATCTGCCCGCTGCGACGAGGTTGTCCGGGAATATCTCCTGCAAGATATCGATCGTCCGCGCTCTGCGGCTGAGCCGCGCGCCGACGAGGCCTAGGTAAGCGGGCTTGCTGCAGAAGATGTAGACATCCGCCTTGAGTTTCTTTGCCGCGCGATAGATCGCAAGCGTGTTGGTCAGCGCGCGCAGTGCGCGCTCGGGCAGTTTCGCCCCGCGCCGCGCTTTCTTGCCCACGCGCTGGATGCGGTAGCCCTGCGGGGACATCTCGTCCCGCCGGGTGTAGAACGCTGCGCGCTCCTCCTCGGTCATATCGTGGCCGGGGAGCTTGGTAATCACGCTGACGCGCGCGCCATAGCGGCAGAGATCCTCTGCAAGATCGGCATACAGATGGGTAAACGGCGTGACTTCCGGCGCGAAATGCGTCGAAATCAGCGCGATATGCAGTTGCTCTTCCATCCCGTAAGCCCCTCTCGCCCGATGGCGGCGCTATGCCGGATCGGTGCCGTTTTCCCGCCGGATCACACCATTTGCGGTGTGCCAACCAAACGGGTCTTTTCCCCCGCTTATAGCGCAAATTTTACCATGCAAGAGCGTGGGTGTCAATCAAACGCTCTGGCACTGTCGAGGGACGTTGAGGTCAAAGAAACCGGGAGAATTACTTCCCCCGGCTCTTGTTTTCGCACAGATTTGTCGGCTGAATGGTCCTTATCAGCGGGTATGAAAACGCTGTTCAAACCACCATCAGTCCGAAGTCATCATAAACATGAACACGCTATCCGTTGTGACCTGCGTCGCTTCAACGGCCTCTGCAAGGCTGCTGAACTGTTGCGTGTTCGAATCAAACTCGAAGATGTTCCAGTATTCCGATTTGCCATCATAATCCGCGGTAAATCCATCCACAGTGGTGATGTAGTATCCCCAGGACGCATTCTCCCCGGATATTAGATTTTCTTTCAGCAAAGCGGCAAGCAATGTATCTTCATTGGTGCTGACGCGTATATGCATGGCAGTCATACTGTTTTTTGAAACAACAAATACGTCAAACGCAGTGGACCCGCTGCCCACATCTTCCTTTAAAACATGATAACCGCTCTGGGTAAGTGAATCATAGATTGCGGCCAGCCTTCCGGACGATTCATCCGCGGGTGGTTCTGTTGTTACCGGTACCTCGGTCGGTTCCGTCGCGGGCGGTTCTGTTGCTTCCAGGGCCTTAGCCGGCTCCATTGTGCTGGCTGATGAATTGCTTACCGGGTTGGTTTGCACAGCCAGCGCTGTGCAGCATACGACGCTGATCAACAGCAGTATGCTTAAAATAATGATGATTACTTTGTTCACTTTTGTCCCTCCACCATTGAATTCTCGCAGGTCACTCAACAAGTCCCATATTGAATCGTTGCACTTTCACCATCGTACTGCTGGTGATTTTTGATTTGGTATGCATTTTGTGTACTGATGTAGGAATCTTGTTGACACAGGAAATTGTGCAGTGATAAAATTCTCTAAACCAGTAAGCAGGTATATACGAGTTGGCGATGAGCGATTCGAACCAAAACACAAACACAGCACAATTACTCGAAATGCTGCAAGACACCAGCTCTTTGCAGCATTTTCTTGATATCCATGAAACAGATTTAATTAATATCACTCTTCCTCAATATTTGAATCTGTTGCTGGAAGAGCACCATCTTACGAAGCAGGAAGTCTATGCCACGTCCAATCTGGATCGTTCGCTTTTCTACCAGATATTCAACGGTTCCCGCAACCCAAGCCGCAATGCTTTGCTCAGCATTGCTTTGGGGATGCATTTGTCGTTGCCTGAAACACAACGTTTACTCAAAATTGCGCTGCGCGGAGAGCTATACCCCAAAAATCGAAGGGATGCTGCAATCCTGTTCTGTATCTTTCGCAAACTCGACTTGATCGAAGCGGAGTTGTTATTGGACAGCATTGGAGAACCCTGCTTGAACAGGAATCTTGGCTGATGAAGGATGCGATTGAATCATATAAAGCAGAGTTTGAAACCTTTTGGGGACAGCTTGTCGCATTGCCTGCGCAAATAGAAGCTGCTTACGATATTTGCACCGTGCTTTCAGAGGGCAACGGGAAGACAACCTACCTTGTTGCCGCCAAGGAAAGCGGCACGCGTTATATCGTAAAAACCGCCGATCAAAGCTGCGCGGAGAACATCGAAACAGAATATACGCTGCTCCATCTGCTCAAAGGCAACGGTTTCCCGCACGCAATCGCATATATGCAGGACGATTCACTCCGCTATCTGATCCGTGAATATGTGGAAGGCGACACGCTTGAAGCCTATCTTGCGCAGCACGGAGTGTTTTCGGAAGAAGAAACCGTCCATATTGCGTACGAACTTTGCAGCATCGTCCTGCGCCTGCACTCGCTGAATAAACCGGTGATTCACCGCGATATCAAGCCGCAGAACATCATCTATACGCCTCAGCATAATTGTATTCTGATCGACCTTGGCGCAGCGCGGTATTATGACAAGCAACTGGAGAAAGACACGGTATGTCTTGGTTCTGCAATCGTTGCAGCGCCGGAACAGTTCGGCTACCAGCAGACCGATGTCCGTTCCGATATCTACGCGCTGGGTATTCTGATGCTTTATCTCTGCACCGGATCATACGATCTTGCGCGATGCGGCGGGATAAAAAACAAACATCTCGCTGGAATCATTCGGCGCTGCACGCGGTTTGATCCCGATGACCGCTATTCTTCCGTCCACCGTCTACAAATTCGACTGAGCCGAATCCTCCCCGCGCAGCGGCTTCACTTCCAGTCGTTTTACAACGGCATTCTCCTCGGATTGATACTGGGTATCATTTTGAGCTTTTCACTCACTCGTTTCCTTTCGCTCCGGCCGCAGGCAATCGCGCTGAACACGGCACCCGTTGCTGCATCTGCCACTGTATCGCCCGCCAAACAACCTGTCGTTTTCTCATCCGCTTTCATCGAACGTGCTGTTCGGGAGACCCTCGACATCGATGCGAATACCGCGATCTATGAAAGTGATTTGGATCAGATCACACAGTTGCTGATTCTAGGCAACTCCGTATACACGGATTGGGATTCGTTCCTGTTCCATGCGATCTACTTTCAACCGCAGGGAGATGGGACTCTATCCTCTTTGGAAGACATTTCTAAATTCAAACATCTGAATATTCTCGGAATTGCAGATCAAAAACTCGTTGATCTCTCTTCACTCGAGCAATCGTCTGTTGAGAAGCTTGTTCTGAGCCATAATCTGGTAGTCGATATCACCGCTTTGTCAAAGATGCCCTGTCTTCGGGAGGTCTACCTGAATGGTAACCCAATCTCCGATGTATCGATCCTCAGCACGGTACCGACGCTGACAACGCTGGATATCAGCGAAACAAACGTATCTGACCTTTCGCCCTTCTGCAATAGCAGGCTCCGATCACTGCGTTTCCTGGATACGCCGATTTCAGAGTATTCACCACTGCTAGAAATGCCGCAGCTCGAAGAGCTCGCGTTGGATCGTTTGAATGACAAGGGCGTTTCCATTTGCTCGCAATTGACTCAACTCGTTAAGCTGACAATGATTGAAACCCCCGGTTTGACAGATCTTGCCCCTTTATCCGGCCTTACCAATCTCTCTTTCCTGGATTTGAGCAAAGACGGCGTTCAGAGCATCTCCGGAATTGCTCAATTCACCAATCTTGACTATCTATGCTTAACGGGTAATCCCGTCAACGACTTCACGCCGTTGGTCAGCGCCCCCCGTCTGCGGGCTTTGAATATCTCCGGTATGGAATTGGGAGACTATGGCTTTGTTTCGCAGATCCAGTCGCTGAAAACGATCTATTGTGACGCTAAACAAAAAGAGCTCATCCTTCAGCAACCCGGCATGGATCAAATCGAATTTATCGTCAGTTAAGTCGATTGTTGGAATAGACATCTTAAATTCCGAGACTATTTTACAGATAGCCCAAATAAAAAGAGCGGGGAAACTGCGTTTCCCCGCTCAACTATGCCTGTGGTTTAGTCCTCGTCCTTATAGTTCGGGACGGGCTTTTTCGTGTTCGTCTCATATTTGTTGATGCACAAGGGTCTAAGCTTATACGTCAGCACCACGCTGGATTTGACGTATTCGTTGTAGAACGCCTTCTTGATGCGGTCCATAACGAGCCTGCCCGTCTCATATGTGACGGAGGGCAGCAATACGACGTATTGCATCACGCTGTAGCGAGAGATCGTGTCCCCGCGGCGAAGGTTCGTCTGGGATACATGCAGCAGCTGCTTCATGATGTTGTCCAGCACGAGATTGTCAAATCTCTGCTCGTAGGTGTTGCTGATGGTCAGGAGAGCTAAAAACATCGTGCCGTTATAGCGCTCCAGCATGCGGCGCTGCAGCTGGTAGATTTCCTTAAAGATCTCATATTCGCAGACGAACGCGCCGTGCCCTTCGGTGTCCTCCTCGAGCATGTTCTGCACCTTCTCGATGTCGGCCTCCATCTCCTGATCCGCCTGCACGATGAGCTTGTACACCGCGCGGATTTCGCCGGAGGGCTGGATGCCGAGCTGCTTATAGTGCAGGTCGGTCGCAAAATAGTACTGCGAGAGGGCTTCGCGCTTTTTGCCCGTTTTGACCAGCGCCATCATCAGCTCCAGATGCAGGCGCTCGTCGAACATATCCACATCCATCGCCTTGCGGCAGACCTGGACGATGACGTCGTATTCCTCCTCGACCTTGAGAAGATCGAGCAGCGTAAACACGCTCTCCAAAAACAGGTCGTGATAATACACGCTCTTGGGCACGACCCACATCTCCTCGGCGGAGTTGGTGAGCAAGGGCCCCGTGTAGATCTGCAGCATCTGAAGATACCGCTCGATGCACTCGCGGTTGCTCATGCCGGGCGTGCGCGCCTCCTGACAGAGCCGCTCAAACTCAAACACGTCGATCTCGCAATCAAGGTTCGGGTTCCACTGATACGCGCCGCGCGCGGTCAGGATGGAATCCGCGAGTTCCGGCAGGTTGCTTTGATCCACCAGAGAACGGTAGCGGTGCAAGAGCGTACGCAGCGCCGTGGCCGGATTGCGGTTTTCTTTATCCGACCAGAGCATCTCCAGCAGTTCCTCGTGCGGAACCGCCCGATCCTTTTTCAGGATCAGGTATTCGAGAAACTGGCTCGTCTTCTTTGCCTGGCGAAGCTGCGTGAGCACAACGTTCCCGTTGACCACGATCTCAAAGTTGCCAAACATCTTGATTTTGATCTTAGCGTTAGGCATGCCGTCTCCTCCTTGTGTTCTGGCTGGTGTCGGCGCATTGGAGCGCGCCGCCAGGTTCTGCCGTGATGTTTATCATGCGGATGCAGTCCGCAGGGTTTATGATTCCAGCTTCTTCTTGAGCTGCTCGGGATTCGCCGCAAACAGCAGCGCGGTCTCCTTGGTGATGCGTTTCTGCGCATACAGACGGTAGATGTCGCCGTCCATCGTGCGCATGCCTTCCGCCTGACCGGAGAAGATCACGTTGTCCATCTGGTGTGCCTTTGCGTCGCGGATCATGTTCTGAATCGCGCTGTTGACCAGCATGATCTCAAACGCGGGCTCGAGACCCCCGTCCACCGCGGGCAGCAGCTGCTGGCTAACCACCGCGCGGAGCACCATGGAGAGCTGGACGCGAATCTGCTGCTGCTGGTTCGCGGGAAACACGTCGATGATGCGGTCGATGGTCTTCGCGGCGCCCACGGTATGCAGCGTGCTGAGCACGAGCTGTCCCGTCTCCGCCGCGGTCAGCGCGGTCTGAATGGTCTCAAAATCGCGCATTTCACCCAGCAGAATCACATCCGGTGCCTGCCGGAGCGCGGCGCGCAGGGCTGTTTTATAGCTCTGTGTGTCGTGCTCAATCTCGCGCTGGCTCAGCACGCTCGATTTGTGCGCGTGGATGAACTCGATCGGGTCCTCAATCGTGATGATGTGTCCGTGGCGATTGGTGTTGATGCGGTCGATGATGCAGGCAAGCGTGGTCGATTTTCCGCTCGCCGCGGGGCCTGTGACCAGCACAAGTCCCTTTTTGACGTCCGCAAGGCACAGAATCTCGTCCGGAATGTGCATCTTCTCGGGGTTCGGCAGCACAAGGGACACCACGCGCAGCACCATCGCAAGCGAGTTGCGCTGCTGATAGGCGTTGCAGCGGAACCTGCCCACGCCGCTGACCGAGAAGGAAAAGTCGTCGTCGCCGTGCTGCGTCAGCCGGTCCATGTCGCGGTTATCGAGCTCATAGACCTGCTTAATCAGCCGCCGCGTGTCGTCCGGACGAAGCACCGTGTCCAGCAGCGGGCGCACCTCGCCCGAAACCTTCAGCCGCACGCAGGAGCCGGGAATGATGAACACATCCGACCCGCCGCGCTCGATGGCAGACTGTAAAATATCATGAATTTCCGACATGCTTCAGCCTCCCTGCCAGAGCGTGCCTACGCTCTCCTGCGCCCAGCCTTCCGCGCTCTCATACCGATACGAAAGAATTGCGCATCTGCCGGATGTAACGTCGGCCGTGACCTGGAGCACATGCCCGTCGCTCGCCGTCACCGAAAACGCGACGGTTTGATCCGCCTGCACGAGCACCCCTTCGACCGTCTCCGGCGATGCGCCCTGCATAAGAGCGTCGTCGATCAGGGCCAATGTTTGCTGCGCCTGTGCGTCCGCTTCATAATAGGCTGCGGTGCTCACAGCGGTCTTTTGCGTCAGCGATGCGTCCGCGCGCGCCTGAATCAGCGATAGCGACGCGAACAGCGTCAAACTCACGATCACCAGAATCAGCAAAATGCTGGAGGCGCCGACGCCCATGCGGGATGGATACTGCTTCATGGCGCCACCTCCGCATCCGGCAGGTACCGCGCAGAATCGAGCGCGTAGACCTTGCCCTGCGGCGAGGTCACGGTCAGCTCGATGTCATAGAGCGTACCCTGCAGCGGGGAATCGTCGCTCGTGACCACGCAGTCCACCGTGAGGTCGGGATCGACCGCGACGGAGAACACGCGCGCGCCGCATTCGTTGCAGGTGTTGTCCCCAATCGGGTCCGCCTTGACCTGCTCGGCTACGGTTTCCATCGCGAGGATCGCGCGGGATTCATATGCGCTCAATCGCGCGGTCGTGTCCGCCGCCGCGATGAGGCGGACGATCACGCTCGCCGAAAGCGCGAAAAACAGGATGACGATGGTCAGTTCGATCAGCACCGGGCTGAACACGCCTCGTTTCCTAGGCGGAAGCAGCATCTGCTCTGTCATGCGCCGCCCTCCTGTTCCGCGTGCAGATAGACCGCGCCGTCGTGCGTTTTACCGCCCGCGTCGACGATTGAAATCTGCAATAATCCGCCTTCCAGTGTGAAGGTCAGGCTGCCCGCGTCAAAGATTTTCTCGCCGTAGTCCGGCGAAAACGGCAGCTCCGCCCGCGCGAAATATTCCAGCACGGCATTTCCGTCGCAATAGATATAGGTGTGATACGCCTCGCCGTCGATGGTCTGCCCCAGCGTGAGCACGGACATGCCCTGCTCATCTTGCACCTCGACCTGATTCGCCGCGTCCGCGCCGCGCACCTTGCCTACGAGATAGCTCATGCCCGTGCGGGAGACAAACGCCTGCTCGGCGGTTGCGTTGATCATGCGATAGGACTTTGCACCGACGACAACCACGATCAGCGAGAGCAGCGCAAACGCAGCCATCAGCGCGAAGATAAACGCGCCGCGCATTTCGCCGCGCTGTGACGCGGCCGGACGCGCGCTCATGAGCCGCCTCCGATGCGCGTCACCTGTACGCTCGGCATCAGGTTTGCCGCAACCACGTCGTAATAGACGGCATAGCGGCTTTCGTCCACCGAGACGCCGTAGTTTTGATATAGGTAGTCGAGACTCGGCGGATACTTTCCCTCCACCGCGTAACAGGTCACAATCGCGCGGGAAATCGCGGCGGAGACCATCTCCGTTTCGCGTGCCGCGCTGCGCTGGGAGGTGGAAACCAGCGCGATGAGGAAAACCGCGGCAAGCAGCGCAAACGCCGCGAGTGCAAAGAGCAGCCCGCGGTTTTGTCCGCGCGGTCTCTCATATAGATGCATGCCGGATTCTCCTTTCCGTAATACTATCCTATCAGCCGGTCGGCTTTGGAATCGCGCCGTTGTAACAAAACGGCGGTTTTCTGTTGCCAACTGCGTTTTTTCAGTAAAATTCAGTGAATCTGACCGTGTTTTCGCTCTTTGCGTCAGCCGACCGCGGAGAGCACCGACAGCAGCGGCAGCATCACGGAGAGCAGAATGCCGCCGATCACGATCGAAAGCACCGCAACCAGCGTGGGCTCGATCATGGCGATCACGTTGTGGATCGCGTCGTCCGCCTCGCTCATGTAGATGCCGCTGAGCTTGTCCATCACGGCGTCGAGCTTGCCTGCGGCTGTGCCGAAGCGGATCATCTTCTCGTGCATGGGTTCAAACAGGCCGCTCTTCTCCGCGGCGTCCGCAAAGCTCCCGCCAGAGAGCAGCTTCTCCCGCGCGCGCTCTGCCTGCCGCTTGTGTTTTTCATCCGTCACGACCGAAGGCGCAAGCTGCATCGCGTCCTCAACGGGATAGCCCGCGGAGAGCATCATCGACAACGCGGAGGCATACCGCGCGGTCGAGAGCCGCGCGTTGACGCGGCGCACCGCGGGAATCATCCGCGCGAGCAGCGCGAGAACGGACTCGCGCTTGCCGGTGCGAAGGAGAATACCGAACACGATCAGCGCAACCGCGAAGACGCCCACTACGATCAGCATGCCTTTGCCGACGCCGACGCCGACGCGCATCGCGGCGGAAGCCGGGCTGCCTGCGGTCAGGCCGAGGCTATCGAACACCCGCTGAAACACGGGGATGACGCTGATGACGAGGATTGCGATGACCACCGCGAGCATCATCACAAGTACGCTCGGGTATAGAATCGCGTTTTTGACGGAGGTTTTGATCTGCGCTTCCCATTGATAGTAGTTCGCGAGCGAGCTCATCACCTCGTCGAGCTTGCCGGAGCGCTCGCCGATGCGCGTCATGGCGAGCAGGTAACCGGGAAAAATGCCCGCCTCCTCCAGCGCCTCCGAGAGCGTGCCCCGGCGATCCAGCGCCGCGCGCATGCTTTCAAAGCGCGCGCCATAGCGGCTGTCCGCATAGCTGTGCGCGAGGGTCTCCATGCCGTCGCCCAGCGGGATGCCCGCCTTGAGCACCATGGCGACCTGTTCGCAAAAGAGCGCAATCTCGTCCGGCGGAAGCGTTTTTTGCGTCGATTTCTGCTGCATTCCGGTTCCCCTTCTTCTCGGATTCTTATCGTATCGTGCGACTTCTCTGAGTTGAAATTTGATTGCAAAAATAAAAGATTCTACAATCGGATACTTCTTGCATCAAGCAATTTCTCTCGAATGAAAATTGATTACATAGTAACAGGTTTTCGCAATTTGTACAGATAAATCGTGTATTCCCACGGAAAGCATCTCCTGCGTTATATACATTAATATACGCGTTCGGTGATGTAGTCGCTCTCCCGGTGGAACGTTCCGTCCAGTGTCGGGTCCATCCAGACCCACTTGCCCTCCAGAAACACGCTGTTCCATGCATGGTAGAGATTCTCCGGCGTGACGGTGCCGATCAGCACCCGCGTAGGAATCCCCTCGGAGCGGAGCATCACCGCAAGCAGCGCGGCGTAGTCAAAGCAGATACCCTTGCCGCTCGCGAGAGAGGCGTCCGCGCTCGGCAGATAGCCCTTCTCGACCGTTCTTGCCAGCTCGTTGTCGTAGGTCATATTCTTGACCACAAATTTGTAGAACGCTTTTGCAATCTCCGACTGGTCGGTCATACCGCGGGCAAGCTCCCGCGCTTTCTGCACGGTTGCGCTGTTTGCATCATACCAGACGTATTGACTCGGGTACAGAAACGGAATCGTCTCGTCGGCGAGCTTGACGTCGATCTCCACGCCGTAGCGCAGAGCGTACAGATCGTCCTCCACCTGTTCCATCACGCGGATGGTATATGCGCCGTCTCCCATCTGGAGCGGATAGACACTGTAGGCCTCTCCGCCCGGCAGATCGTAATAGTACGTCTGCGCGCTGGTCGCAATCCGCGCCTTGAGGCGCTTTTCGCTTAGCTCGCAGCGGATCATCACATAGCCCTGATCGGTGTGCGAGGCGTCTATGGTCACGCCCGCGCCCGCGTAAGTGACGGTGCCGGAAGCTTCCGGCAGCAGCAACGGCTTTGCTTCTTCGGCTCCCGAGGCGGAAGTTTGCGCAGTTTTAGAGTCGGTATCAGCCGCATTCGGTTGCGCGGAGTCGCTCGCCGCACAGGCCGTCAGGCAGAAGAAGCCGAAAAAAAGCAGCCACGCAATCCCTTTTTGCAACCGTTCGGCCACCGACGCACGTTTCATGTTTTGATTATAACGCTACAAATCACGCAAATGCAACAAATTGTTACTTCGACACGTTAGAAGCATCGAATTTGTGGCGATATTTAACCCTTTTCGTGTTACACAGGCTTTCGTTTTCAAACGGTTTGATGCGATTGTTACAGAACATTTGTTGGTCGCCGTGGCTTTTGTTACAAATCCAGAGGCCGTGTGACGAGGCGGATCACCCCGCGCGCCGCCGTGTATCGGCGTGACAAAAAAGAACATCCGGCGATTGGCCGGATGTTCTTTTTGTCAGTTTGGTGTTGCCGGATTACAGGCGGATGTTACTCCGCGCTCTGCGGATTCTTTGCGTTCCGCTCATCCGGGTCTTTGTCCTTTTTCGCGCCGAAGACCACGAGCACCAGCTGCACGAGCGCGATGATGACCATCAGCAGCGTCCAGCGGTCGATGAAGACCATCGGGTTACGCATGTTCTCTGTCAGGATGAAGGCGATGATCGCGCCGATACCCGGAACGAGCGTCAGGATGCGGGTCATCGGGTGCTTCTCCGTCTCGCGGATGACTTCGCCTTCGCGCTCTTCCTTCTTCTTTCCGAAGAGGCCGATCAGCATCAGGATCGATGCCAACGCGGTCGCGATGGTCAGAATCAGGTTCAGCAGCGCCCAGACCGGGCCGCCCGCCAATGGGGTCTGCTCATCGACGACCTTCTCAGGATCGTCGTTCGTCCCCGCGATCTTCATCGTGCCGTAGATCGTGAGGTTTCCGTCCGGCACGGTGTTCGGAATCGCGGTCGTCCAGCCTTCGAAGGTATAGCCGTTGAGTGCCGGGTTCGACGGGATCGGCATGGCGTCGCCGAAGCTTAGATCCGTATACACGGCGTACGGCGTCGTGCCGTCAAGCTCGCCCGTGCCGCCCGAGACGATGTAGGTCACCGTGTAGGAGACCTTCTCCCACTGGGCGTAGTAGTTCACCTGGCGCGGCGGCATCACAATCGTGTCGCCCGGCTGCTGGGATACGCCCGCCGTAGCGGAGCCGATGCTCCAGCCGAGGAAACGATAGCCGGGACGCGAGAACATGTTGCCGTCGACCGTAACGAGCGAATCGGTGAAGAAGCGTCCGCCTTCCACCGTGCCGCCGCTCGCGCCATTGGCGTGGTAGTAGATCGGCGAGGTGCGCGGCTCAAACACCGCCGTAAGTACCAGATCGTTGTCCGGCATCTTGAATGCCGCGCCGGGCACCAGTTGCGTCTCCGTGCCATCGATTCCGGTCGTCACCCAATAGAGGAAGCCGTAGCCGGAGAGATACGGGATGTTGTCCGCAACCGCGAGCGCGGTGTTGTAGGTCTTTCCGGTGACGTTCGCTGGCATGCGATCCACCTGCTCCGTCGTGCCGCTTTCGTAGATCACGTCGTAGAGCGCGATCTCCCAGACGGCGTTGAGCGTGTGGTTCCGGCTGATCGCCGGAATGGTTCCACCGAGGGCGATCGGGTCGCCGGTCGTCGCGTCTTCCCATCCGGTCAGGCGGTAGCCCGCGCGCTTGACACCCGCCGCATTTGCGACGGCGGCATCCGTACCGAGGTCAAACCACTGCGTCTGCGGGAATCCCGTGACCGCGTCCGTGGTGTTGAGGTCGTAGACGACCTGCGGATTGATCGTGAGATCCGCGCTCTGGGTGGTGAACGCATAGTTCGCGCTGACCCCCGCCGTTGCGTTGACGTCCGGCACCAGCACACCGGCATAGGTGCCGACGTCGCTGTCGCTGCCCGTACGGTTGACCGTCACCGTAACGCCCGCAAGATCCGCCGGCAGGATGGAGTAGTACATCGTACCGCCGATGTTGCCCAAAGGCACCGTGTAGCCGAATGCCGGATCGGCGCTGCCGAAGTTCTTGTCCGCGTCGGCTGCCGCGATGAGCACCGTACGCGGGGTCACCGTGAGCACGCCCGGCTCAATGCTGATGCTGTAGTCCGCAGCGCGGGTGCTGCTCTTGAGCGTGTAGGCAAAGCCGTTGCTGGCGGTGCCGACATTGGTGAGAATGCCCGTGGTTGCCGAGGTTGCAAAGCCTTCGGTTCCGACGAAGCTGTCAAACGCGCTGTCGAGGCTCCAACCTGCGGCTACGAGCGTGAGCCCGTTATAGACGCGGGTTGCGCTCGCGGTGTTGACCACGATGCTGCGCGGCGTGATCGTCACGTCAGCATTACCAAACGCAGGCGCGTAGTTCGCGTTCGTCGCGACGAAGTAGACCGTCTTGCTGTCGTCAACATGCGTTGCGGTCGGGCTGGTGGTCAGGGTGTAGTCCGCCGGGTCTGTGCTGTAGGTCTCGCTGTAGCGGATGGTCGTGCCAGCGGGCACGTTCGCGGAAGCGGAGACACCGTAGGCAGTGCCGTCGTACTTCTCGGTGACGTCGGTTGCGTCAACCGTGAGCGCGTTGGACGGCGTGACCGTCAGTGTGCCCTTGGTGACATCGATCGTGTAGTTGGAGGCACTCGTCGCGGGCGTCAGCGTGTAGGTGAACGTGTTCGCCGTCGAGCCGACGTTGGTGATCGTGCCGTTGGCGGTCGCCGTCGCAAAGCCCTGACCTGCGACGAAGCCGTCGTTGCCGGTGGAGTTGTAGCTCCACGCCGGGCTCGTCAGCGGATTGCCGTTGTACATCTGGCTTGCGTCAGACGTCGTGAGAGCGACTACTCTCTTATTAATGGTAACGACTTCGCTGCCGAACACCGGATTGTAGTTCGGGTTCGTGACCACGAAGTAGACCGTCGTGCCAGTCGTCGCGTTGGTTTCCGTCGGGCTGCTCGTGAGGGTATAGTTCGCCGGGTTCGTGCTGTTGGTCAGGCTGTACTTGACTGTCGAGCCGGAGACCGTTGGATCGACCGTGATCCCGTGCGGGAGCGCGTCGTAGGTGCCGGTGTAGCCGTCGGAGTTCGCGGTGGTGTCCGCGGGCGTGATCGCGAGGGTGGTCGTGTCTTCCGCCGGATCATATCCCGGGCGGGTGACGACGACTTGCACCGTCAGCGGGCCGTCGGAGACATTGGTCACCGTCGGCGGCGTTGTACCGGTGCTTGTCCAGCCGCCGGTGCCGTTGGGCACGAAGTATTCGACCGTGTCGCCGGTGGTGGTTCCGGTGAGTGTCGGGCCGTGCGGGTCGCCGTCGTAGGTCCAGCTGCCGCCCGTGAGGTCGACGGTGAATCCGCCGTTGACGACCTTGAGGTCGCCGGGCAGCACGGTGAGAGAGTAATTGGAGGCTTTGAACGCGCCGCTGTTGGTCAGCGCGAGCGTGCCGTCGATGATCGCGGCGGTGTAGGTGCCGGGTATGTACGGCTGGCTCGCCGGGAGCTTAGTTGCGTCGTAGCCGAGCGCGCCCATGTACGCGGGCGTCTCGCCGGAGACGCTGCCGCTCACGAGAGTATACGTGAGAGAAGCATTCGCCGGGCGGTCTGCCGGGTAGGCGATCTGCTGATCGTCCGCTCGTACCGTCAGTTCTCTGGCGGTCACGGTCAACGTGCCGGAGACCGGCGTGATCGTGTAGTCATGCGCGTTGGTCGCGGCATTGAGCGTGCCCGCCACGACGAGATTGTTGATCGAACCGACGTTGACGATCGATCCGCTCGCCGTCGGCGCAACTGCGAAGCCCTCGCTGCCGAGGAAGCTGTCGCCAGTCTGCGTCACGGTCGCGTCGGCGAGCGCCGTGCCGTCGTAGGCACGGCTCTGCGTGCCCGCCGTCAGCGTGATCGCCCGCGGCGTGATCGTCACTTTCGCGTTGCCGAACGCCGGATCGTAATTCGCGTTGGTCGCGACGAAGTAGACCGTTTTGCTGTCGTCGACGTGCGTCGCGGTCGGGCTGGTGGTCAGGGTGTAGTCCGCCGGGTTCGTGCTGTAGGTCTCACTGTAGCGGATCGTCGTGCCGGACGGAACGTTCGCGCTCGCGGAGACACCGTAGGCAGTGCTGTCGTATTTCTTGGCCACGTCGGTGGCAGACACGTTCAGCGCGTTGGACGCGGTGACGGTGAGCTTGCCCTCTGTGACGTTGATCGTGTAGTTGCTGGCAGAGGTCGCCGGGGTCAGCGTGTAGGTGAACGTGTTCGCCGTCGTGCCGACGTTGGTGATCGTGCCGTCAGCGGTCGCCGTCGCAAAGCCCTGACCTTCGACAAAGCCCTGATTCCCCGTGGAGTTGTAGCTCCACGCGGGGCTCGTCAGCGGATTGCCGTTATACATCTGGCTTGCGTCAGACGTCGTGAGAGCGACAACTCTCTTATTAATGACAATCTGCTCGCTGCCGAACACCGGATTGTAGTTCGGGTTCGTGACCACGAAGTAGACCGTGGTGCCGGTGGTCGCGTTGGTTTCCGTCGGGCTGCTCGTGAGGGTGTAGTCCGCCGGGTTCGTGCTGTTGGTCAGGCTGTACTTGACTGTCGAACCGGAGACCGTCGGATCGACCGTAATTCCGTGCGGCAGGTTGTCGTAGGTGCCGGTGTAGCCGTCGGAGTTCGCGGTGGTGCTCGCCGGGGTGATCGCGATGGTGGTCGTGTCTTCCGCCGGATCATATCCCGGGCGGGTGACGACGACTTTGACCGTCAGCGGGCCGTCGGAGACGTTGGTCACCGTCGGCGGCGTTGTGCCGGTGCTTGTCCAGCCGCCCGTGCCGTTGGGAATGAAGTATTCGACCGTGTCGCCGGAATTGGTTCCGGTGAGTGTCGGGCCGTGCGGGTCGCCGTCGTACGTCCAGCTGCCGCCGGTGAGATCAACGGTGAAGCCGCCGTTGACGACTTCGAGCGTGCCGGGCAGTACCGTCAGCGAGTAGTTGGATGCCTTGAAGTCGCCGCTGTTGGTTAGCGCGAGCGTGCCGTCGACGATTGCGGCGGTGTAGGTGCCGGGTGTGTACGGCTGGCTCGCCGGGAGTTTCGCCGCGTCGTAGCCGAGCGCGCCCATGTAGGCAGGCGTCTCGCCGGAGACGCTGCCGCTCACGAGTGTATACGTGAGAGAAGCATTCGCCGGGCGGTCTGCCGGGTAGGCGATCTGCTGGTCGTCGGCGCGTACCGTGAGGGTGCGCGGCGTGATGCTCAGGCTGCCTGCGACAGGCGTGATCGTGTAGTCGTTGGGATCAGTCGCGGCGTTCAAAGTTCCCGCCACGACGAGGTTGTTGATCGAACCGACGTTGGTGATCGTGCCGCTTGTCGTCGGCGCAACTGCGAAGCCCTCGCTTCCGAGGAAGCCGTCGCCGGTCTGCGTGACCGTTGCGTCCGTGAGCGCGGTGCCGTCATAAGCGCGGCTCTGGGTTCCAGCCGTGAGCGTGATTGCCCGCGGCGTGATCGTCACGTCAGCATTACCAAACGCAGGTGCGTAGTTGCTGTTCGTCGCGACGAAGTAGACCGTCTTGCTGTCGTCGACATGCGTCGCAGTCGGGCTCGTGGTGAGCGTGTAGTCCGCCGGGTTCGTGCTGTAGGTCTCGCTGTAGCGGATCGTCGTGCCACTCGGCACGTTCGCCGAAGCAGACACGCCGTAAGCAGTGCCGTCGTATTTCTTGGCCACGTCGGTGGCAGACACGTTCAGCGCGTTGGACGCGGTGACGGTGAGCTTGCCCACTGTGACGTTGATCGTGTAGTTGCTGGCAGCGGTCGCGGGCGTCAGCGCGTAGCTGAACGTGTTGTCCGTCGTGCCGACGTTGGTGATCGTGCCATCGGCGGTCGCCGTCGCGAAGCCCTGTCCTTCGACAAAGCCCTGATTCCCCGTGGAGTTGTAGCTCCACGCCGGACTCGTCAGCGGATTGCCGTTGTACATCTGGCTCGCGTCGGACGTCGTGAGAGCGACAACTCTCTTATTAATTACAATCTGCTCGTTGCCGAACACCGGATTGTAGTTCGGGTTCGTGACCACGAAATAGACCGTCGTGCCGGGCGTGTAATCCGTCGCCGTCGGACTGCTGGTCAGCGTGTAGTCCGCCGGGTTCGTGCTGTTGGTCAGGCTGTACTTGACCTCGGAGCCGGAGATGGTCGGCGTGACCGTAATGCCGTGCGGGAGGTTGTCGTACGTGCCGACGTAGCCGTCGGAGTTCGCGGTCGTGTCGGCAGGCGTGATCGCCAGCGTGGTGGTGTCCTCCGCCGGGTCATATCCCGGGCGGGTGACGACGACCTTGACCGTCAGCGGGCCGTCGGAGACGTTGGTCACCGTCGGAGGCGTCGTGCCAGTCGAAGTCCAACCGCCTGTGCCGTTGGGCACGAAGTACTCGACCGTGTCGCCGGAGTTCGTTCCGGTCAGCGTCGGGCCATGCGGGTCGCCGTCGTACGTCCAGCTGCCGCCCGTCAGGTCGACCGTGAAGCCGCCGTTGACGACCTCGAGCGTGCCGGGCAGAACGGTGAGCGCGTAGTTCGCCGCCTTGAACGCGCCGCTGTTGGTCAGCGAGAGCGTGCCGTCGACGATTGCGGCGGTGTAGGTGCCGGGCGTGTACGGTTGGCTCGCCGGGAGCTTCGCCGCGTCGTAGCCGAGGCTGCCCATATACGCGGGCGTCTCGCCGGAGACGCTGCCGCTGACCAAGGTGTAGGTCAGAGCAGAGTTCGCCGGACGGCTTGCCGGATAAGCGATCTGCTGGTCGTCGGCCTGCACCGTCAGGGTGCGCGGCGTGACGGTCAGCGTGCCGGAAACCGGCGTGATCGTGTAGTCGTTGGGATCAGTCGCGGCGTTCAAAGTTCCCGCCACAACGAGGTTGTTGATCGAACCGACGTTGACGATCGATCCGCTCGCCGTCGGCGCAACTGCGAAGCCCTCGCTGCCGAGGAAGCTGTCGCCGGTCTGCGTCACCGTCGCGTCTGTGAGCGCGTTGCCGTTGTAAGCGCGGCTCTGCGTGCCCGCCGTGAGCGTGATCACCCGCGGAGTGATCGTCACTTTCGCGCTGCCGAATGCCGGATCGTAATTTGCGTTGGTCGCGACGAAGTAGACCGTCTTGCTGTCGTCGACATGCGTCGCGGTCGGGCTGGTGGTCAGGGTGTAGTCCGCCGGATTGCTGCTGTAGGTGTCGCTGTAGCGGATCGTCGTACCGGAGGGCACGTTCGCGCTTGCAGACACGCCGTAGCCAGTGCCGTCGTACTTGTGCGAAACATCAGTGGCATTCACGGTCAGCGCGTTGGACGCGGTGACGGTGAGCTTGCCCTCTGTGACGTTGATCGTGTAGTTGCTGGCCGCCGTCGCGGGCGTCAGCGTGTAGCTGAACGTGTTGTCCGTCGTGCCGACGTTGGTGATCGTGCCGTCGGCGGTCGCCGTCGCAAAGCCCTGACCTGCGACGAAGCCGTCGTTGCCGGTGGAATCGTAGCTCCAAGCGGGGTTGGTCAGCGCCGCACCGTCGTACATCTTGGATGCATTTTCGGTCGTCAGCGCCACAACTCTCTTATTGATTACAATCTGCTTGTTACCGAACACCGGATTGTAGTTCGGGTTCGTGACCACGAAGTAGACCGTCGTGCCTGCGGTGGCATCCGTCGCCGTCGGGCTGGTCGTGAGTGTGTAGTCCGCTGGGTTCGTGCTGTTGGTGAGGCTGTACTTCACCGTCGAGCCGGAGATCGTCGGATCGACCGTAATTCCGTGCGGGAGGTTGTCGTAGGTGCCTGTGTAGCCGTCGGAGTTCGCGGTGGTGCTCGCCGGGGTGATCGCGATGGTGGTCGTGTCTTCCGCCGGATCATATCCCGGGCGGGTGACGACGACTTTCACCGTCAGCGGGCCGTC
This sequence comes from Clostridia bacterium, assembly GCA_035561095.1. Classification (GTDB taxonomy): domain Bacteria; phylum Bacillota; class Clostridia; order Christensenellales; family CAG-138; genus UBA7703. The sequence goes on from DATMYE010000055.1 coordinate 26,000, forward strand.
GGAGACGTTCGTCACCTTCGGCGGCGTCGTGCCGGTGCTTGTCCAGCCGCCCGTGCCGTTGGGCACGAAGTACTCGATCGTATCGCCGGAATTGGTTCCGGTGAGCGTCGGGCCGTGCGGGTCGCCGTCGTAGGTCCAACTGCCGCCCGTGAGGTCGACCGTGAATCCGCCGTTGACGACCTTGAGGTCGCCGGGCAACACGGTGAGAGAGTAGTTGGATGCATTGAACGCGCCGCTGTTGGTCAGCGCGAGCGTGCCGTCTACGATCGAGTCGGCATAGGTGCCGGGTGTGTACGGCTGGCTCGCCGGGAGCTTCGCCGCGTCGTAACCCAGCGCGCCCATATACGCGGGTGTCTCGCCGGAGACGCTGCCGCTGACCAGCGTGTAGGTCAGGTCGGCATTCGCCGGGCGGTTCGCCGGGTAGGCGATCTGCTGGTCGTCCGCCCGAACGGTCAGTTCTCTGGCGGTCACGGTCAACGTGCCGGAGACCGGCGTGATCGTGTAGTCATGCGCGTTGGTGGCCGCATTCAACGTGCCCGCGACAACGGGGTTGTTGACCATGCCAACGTTGGTAATCGTGCCGCTGGTCGTCGGTGCGACTGCGAAGCCCTCGCTGCCGAGGAAGCTGTCGCCGGTCTGCGTGACCGTCGCGTCCGTGAGCGCGGTGCCGTCGTAGGCGCGGCTCTGCGTGCCCGCCGTCAGCGTGATCTCGCGCGGAGTGATCGTCACTTTCGCGTTGCCGAACGCAGGTGCGTAGTTCGCGTTCGTCGCGACGAAGTAGACCGTCTTGCTGTCGTCGACATGCGTCGCGGTCGGGCTGGTGGTCAGGGTGTAGTCCGCCGGGTTCGTGCTGTAGGTCTCACTGTAGCGGATCGTCGTACCAGCGGGCACACTCGCCGAAGCAGACACGCCGTAGGCAGTGCCGTCGTATTTCTTGGCCACGTCGGTGGCAGACACGTTCAGCGTGTTGGACGGCGTGACCGTCAGCTTGCCCTCTGTGACGTTGATCGTGTAGTTGCTGGCACTCGTTGCCGGGGTCAGCGTGTACGCAAACGTGTTGTCCGCGGTGCCGACGTTGGTGATCGTGCCGTCGGCGGTCGCCGTTGCGAAGCCCTGACCTTCAACAAAGCCCTGATTACCCGTGGAATTGTAGCTCCAAGCGGGGCTCGTCAGTGCGCTGCCGTTGTACATCTGGCTTGCGCTAGACGTGGTGAGCGCCACGACTCTCTTATTAATTGTAACGACTTCGCTGCCGAACACCGGGTTGTAGTTCGGGTTCGTGACCACGAAGTAGACGGTTGTGCCTGCGGTTGCGTCCGTTTCCGTCGGGCTGCTCGTCAGCGTGTAATCCGCCGGGTTCGTGCTGTTGCTCAGGCTGTACTTGACCTCGGAGCCGGAGATGGTCGGCGTGACCGTAATGCCGTGCGGGAGGTTGTCGTACGTGCCGACGTAGCCGTCGGAGTTCGCGGTGGTGTCGGCGGGCGTGATCGCCAACGTCGTGGTGTCCTCCGCCGGATCGTAACCCGGGCGGGTAACGACGACTTTGACCGTCAGCGGGCCGTCGGAGACGTTGGTCACCGTCGGCGGCGTCGTGCCGGTGCTTGTCCAGCCGCCCGTGCCGTTGGGCACGAAGTATTCGACCGTGTCGCCGGTGGTGGTTCCGGTCAGCGTCGGGCCGTGCGGGTCGCCGTCATACGTCCAGCTGCCGCCCGTCAGGTCGACCGTGAAGCCGCCGTTGACGACCTTCAGGGCACCGGGCAGGACGGTCAGCGAGTAGTTGGATGCCTTGAACGCGCCGCTGTTGGTCAACGCGAGCGTGCCGTCGACGATTGCGGCGGTGTAGGTGCCGGGTGTGTACGGCTGGCTCGCCGGGAGCTTCGTTGCGTCGTAGCCGAGTGCGCCCATGTACGCGGGTGTCTCGCCGGAGACGCTGCCGCTGACCAGCGTGTAGGTTAGAGCCGAGTTCGCCGGACGGTCTGCCGGGTAGGCGATCTGCTGGTCGTCGGCGCGTACCGTGAGGGTGCGCGGCGTGATGCTCAGGCTGCCTGCGACAGGCGTGATCGTGTAGTCGTTGGGATCAGTCGCGGCGTTCAGCGTGCCAGCGACAACGTTATTCACAACGGAGCCGACATTCGTGATCGATCCGCTGGTCGTCGGTGCGACTGCGAAGCCCTCGCTGCCGAGGAAGCCGTCGCCGGTCTGCGTCACGGTCGCGTCGGTGAGCGCGTTGCCGTCGTAGGCGCGGCTATGCGTGCCAGCCGTCAACGTGATTTCGCGCGGCGTGATGTTTACCTTCGCGTTGCCGAACGCAGGTGCGTAGTTCGCGTTCGTCGCGACGAAGTAGACCGTCTTGCTGTCGTCGACATGCGTCGCGGTCGGGCTGGTGGTCAGGGTGTAGTCCGCCGGGTTCGTGCTGTAGGTCTCGCTGTAGCGGATGGTTGTTCCACCCGGCACGTTTGCGGAAGCAGACACGCCATAAGCAGTGCCGTCATACTTGTGCGAAACATCCGTGGCATTCACGGTCAGCGCGTTGGACGCGGTGACGGTGAGCTTGCCCACTGTGACGTTGATCGTGTAGTTGCTGGCAGAGGTCGCCGGGGTCAGCGTGTAGGCAAACGTGTTGTCCGCCGTACCGACGTTCGTGATCGTGCCGTTGGCGGTCGCGGTCGCGAAGCCCTGACCTTCGACAAAGCCCTGATTCCCCGTGGAGTTGTAGCTCCACGCGGGGCTCGTCAGCGGATTGCCGTTGTACATCTGGCTTGCGTCAGACGTCGTGAGAGCGACTACTCTCTTATTAATGACAATCTGCTCGTTGCCGAACACCGGATTGTAGTTCGGGTTCGTCACCACGAAGTAGACCGTGGTGCCGGGTGTATAATCCGTCGCCGTCGGGCTGCTCGTCAGCGTGTAGTCAGCGGGGTTCGTGCTGTTGGTGAGGCTGTACTTCACCGTCGAGCCGGAGATCGTCGGATCGACCGTAATTCCGTGCGGGAGGTTGTCGTACGTGCCGACGTAGCCGTCGGAGTTCGCGGTGGTGCTCGCCGGGGTGATGGTCAAAAGCCCGTTGACGGTGGACACATCATATTGATACGTCACGTCCGTTGCGCCGCTCATGATCTTCACCGTGCCGAGCGTGACGCTGGTGGTGTAGGTTCCGGCGTTGGTGCCGCTGCCGGAGACGGTGTAGCCTGTCACCGTTACGCCGGACACGTTGACCGTTGCCGTGGTGACAGAGCGCAGCGCGCCGTTGTAGACATAGCTTGCGCTGTCCGCAGTGATCACGAGGGTCTTGTTCTGCGTGTAGCTGGCGTAGATCGTCGTGTTCGCGGTCAGGTCATTGGCTGTCGCAGGGCTGTAGGTGCCGAGCCAGTAGAAGTTCGTTCCGCTGACGGAGATGCTCTGCGGCGGGGTGACGTTATAGGTCGCGTCGCCTGTGCCGTAGGCTACCCATTCCGTGCCGATGAGCGCGCCGTTCGCGCTGGCGCGATAGGTCACCTGCGGGTTGATGGTCAGCGAGCCATTCACCCAAGTGACGGTATAGCGCTCGGTGACATCCACGGTGCCGCTCTTGAGCACAAGCCCTGCCTGATTGGTAAAGGTCGTCGCATAGACGCCCGGGTTAGTGCCGCTGGCTCCCGCGGTTGTGTTCTGAATCGTAAGGCCCGCAACACTGGACGTAATGCCGGAGACGCTCTTCGTCGTTCCGTCATAGTTCTGCGTCGCGCTGTTCGCGGTCAGCGTCAGCGCGGTCTTTGCCGCCCAGACAGCATAGAGCGTCAGGTTCGCGGAGGGCATCACCACACTGGTGCCCGGCGCATAAGCCGGATCCGCCGTGGTTGCATTGGAAGCCGTGCTCCAGCCGAGGAAATAGTAGCCCGCGCGCGTGAACGTGTTTGCGTCCACCGTGAAGCTCGTGCCCATGGTCTTGTTGGAGCTGTAGCTCGCGTTGCCGCCCGCCGTGCCGCCGTTGCCGTTGTAGGTCAGCGTAAAGAGCGTCTTTTGCGTGTTGATCACGATGGCGTGATCCGCGAGAAGGCCGGTGAGCTTGTAGCTGTTGCCGGTATAGCTTGCCGCAGGGACGGTCGCGCCGTTGTCGGTCACGCTCGTAATCTCATAGCCCGCTGCCACCGTCCAGGTGACGGTCGCGGTCGCGTTGTAGATATAGATGCCCGCGCCGCTCTTTGCGGAGACGCCCGACGTCGGGTTCGCGGTCACGGTTACGTTATAGGTGATATCCTGCCAGATGGCATAGAGGGTTCCCGGTGCAGAAGGCACGCTGACGCCGAGCAGCACGCTGTCGCCCGGATAATAATAGCTGCCGCTGCCGTCCGCCGCCGTATTCCAGCCGACGAAGTTCTTGCCGGTGTAGAGGAAGGAGTTGCTCTGCACGGTGTGGTAGGTGTTGTTCACCGCGCCGCCCGTGAAGGTCGTCGCTCCCCCGCTCGTCGCGCCGCCGTTGCCGTTGTAGGTGATCGTCACGTTTACGGAGGAATAGACCCAGACCGCAGTCAAGGTTGTATTTCCGGAGATCGTGATCATGCTGTTGGGATAGTAGATCTTGCTGTCCACGCTGGAACGCCAGCCGATGAACACCTTGTCCGTCGGCGGAGTGACCGAGGCGGGAACATACGATTTCACCTGCGCCTGGCTTCCGGCCGCATACGTGATTGTGTCCGCAGGTGCGGTTCCCGTGGCCTCGCCAAGGTTGTAGGTGACCGAGAAGTTCGCAGTGCTGATCCAAACGGGGTACAGGACCACGTTTTCGTAGATCTGCATACTGGAGTTAAACAGGATCAGCGAGCCGTTTTTGAGGATCATCCAGCCGCCGAACGTATCCGTCGGGTTTGGCTTGCTGGCTTCGGCTGCCGTCTGCGCCGCGGCAAGCGCACTCGCGCTGATCGTGCCGCCGTAGGCGATATTGCCAAGGTCAACGGTCGTGCCGCCGCCCGTTCCGAAAGAGACCGAGTGCGCAACGCCCGTGAACGACGGTTGTTTCCAAACGCCGTACACGATCAAATCATGCGCGGGCATGGTGCCCGCCCAGTTCATTTCGCTGCCCGCATAGCCTGCCTGCGTGGTATACCAGCCCGCCCAGACATAGTCGGACGGTACGCCGCTCGGCGGAGCGCTGGGTGTCGCCGGAACGTAGGTCGAGAGCGATTTTTCATACAGCACCGTCGAAGAGCTGAGCGAGACGTTGTAGTTGAACACGCTCAGGGTATAGCTGTTGCGCGTATGGCGGATATTCAGGGTATCGATCGAGCCGAGCGGAACGCTGGTCGTGCCGGGAACCGCCGTCTGCCATGTGCTGTTGGTGTTGGTGTTGTAGTAGGCTGCCGTGAAGCCTTCAAAGCGGTTGTTGATGCCGAAGTTAGAGACGTTGTAGCCATACGCCGTGATATACGGCGTCGAAGGCCAGCTCAGGTCGAGGTTCTGGCGGATATGGTTGAAGGTATCCGTCGTCACGCCTGTGTTGGTATATTGGGCATAGAGGTTCAGCACGCCGCTGTAGAAGAGCTGCGTGCCGCCGTCGTCGTAGATTTCCAGATAGCTCAGCTTCGTGCCGCTGTTTTCCGAGTTCTGGAACCAGCCGGTGTGCGTATATCCGCTCATACCGCCGGAATAGTAGCCCGTGATCTCGGATGCAACCGGCCAATAGCTGATCTTGGAGCCGTATCGCCCGCTTCTCGTCGTCCAAACGTAGAAGGAGTTGTTGTTGTTGTAAGTATTGGTTGCGGTTTTGGTGCGCATCTGCCAGTTGACCGTCCAGGTCTGGCGGTCGTAATACACATTGAGCACCGTGCTGCCGTCGCCGTTGACCGTGACCGCAACCGATTTCGTTGCGTTGTAGTTAAAGCCCTTATAGCTCTTTGTCGTGTCCGCGGTTGCGGGCGAAACGGAGGAGCCGGAGAGCGCCGTGCGCGAGCTCACCGTGTCCGCGGCAACAACCGCGTACGTGTCCCCGACGACCGCCTGCTGCCAGAACAGCACGGTATAGCCGACGCTCTGCGCCGTCCATGTCGCGGTCAGGGTAACGTTACCGCTGGGCTTCTGGCCGAAGTTGAAGCCCGTCCAACCGGCGAAGGTATAGCCGACCTTGGTGATCGTGCTGGATCCGCCGTTCTGGGTGGCGATGTATGCTTCCACCGCCGCCTGCGTCAGCTTAGAGGCGGGCTGGATGTACATCGGCGCGATATAGGTGCCGCCGGCTGAATTGAACGTAATCCAAACGACCTTCTGAATGATCGGATAGAGGTTGATGTTTGCCCCGTTGACCGTGACGGAGGAGCCGACATCGGTCGTGCCGCCGGGCGTGAGGGACCAACCGACCAGCGCTTCATCCGCCGCAACGGTGAGCTCCGCGCTGTTTGGCATGGTGACGATATTGCTTGCATCGGGCGTAACCGTCTTATAGACGGAACCGAACTGGTTATAGAAGAAGACAGAATAAGCAGCCTCAAACTTTGCGGTCAACGTGGTCGCGCCGTCTACCGTAACCGTCTGGGTGCCAAAGGTGTCGAAGAGTACATTTATGTCGGTATACCAGCCGGAGAACTTTTGTCCCAGCGGTGCTGCGGGCACTTCCGGCGCGTCCAGGGTGTCGCCGTTTGCAACGATCTTGGTGGATACCGTCGATCCGCTGACGACGAACGTGTACGTCCAGAGCGGCGTGCTCTCCGGCAGGATGCCGCCCGCCACCGAGAACGCGGCAAACTGTGTGCCGTCGTCGATGATCGTGGTTTCCTCACCGGTGGCCGTTTCATCCGGCGTGCCGAATTTTGCGGTAAGGGTCAGGTTCGCGGTGACCGGCGTACCGAAGTCGTATGCCACGTCTGCACGTTCATACCAGTAGAGGAACACCTGTCCCACATATGCTTCGCTGTCCGGCACCGCGGGAATACTCGGCGCTTTGGCCGTCTCCCCCTCGGCAACCGTCTGCTGTAGGCCCCAGATCGTCTCGCCGTCGATCACGAAGTTGACGAGATACGTCGTCGGTCCCTCCGGGATGACGTCCGTCGCGGGCGTCTCCGAGGGAACGGGCGTTGCCTCGTCCGTGGTCTCGGGTGCGGGCGTCGGCGTCGCCTCTTCGGCGGGTGCCGTCGTCTCCGTTGCGGGCGTTGCTTCCGCAGCCGCGGTCTGTGCGGGAGCGCTTGTCTCCGCGGGTGCGGTGTCTTCCGCCAGCGTGCTGGTCGGAAGCAGCGCAAGCACCATCAGCACGCAAAGCGTCAGGCTGATGACTCGTTTGATCTGCGACCATTTCATAAATTCTGCCTCCTGAAATCTCTTGGGTCAGAGTGTTTTATCGGTGTAATACCATCGAATGTGAATATATTTTTTGCACTGTAGCATATTGTATGAAAACGGCATTACATAATCGTTGCTTTGTGCTTTTTTCTATGCATCGTTTTTGTAAATTTCACAACATATTTTCGGCGTTTCATGACACATCCGGAGTTGTTGTTACATCGGCGTTGCATTAAAAAACGCTCTCCTCTCTGTGGCTTCTGTTACATGGAAACAAAAGACTTCATTATATATACAAGTCATTCTGCCCTGCTTGCCGGAATGTAACATCCATCCGCTAAATTGCCGCCAAAAACAAGAACCGCCGCCCGGTTCGGGCGGCGGTTTGCGGATGCGTATTTTGTTACAAAAGCGTTACGCCGGCATGCTCGCACATGGCCATGGTCTCGGCATCCCAGAGGGAGCTCTGCACCTCTCCGATGTGTGCTTTATTCAGCAGCAGCATGCAAAGCCTCGACTGTCCGATACCACCACCGATCGTCTGCGGCAATTTGCTCTCCAACAACATCTTGTGGAATGGCAGTGATCGCCTGCTGTCGCAGCCCGCCAGCTTGAGCTGCTCATCGAGTGTTACAGCGTCCACGCGGACGCCCATGCTGGAGATCTCAAACGCGCAGTCAAGCAACGGATTGTAGAAGAGAATGTCGCCGTTGATCTGCCAGTCGTCATAGTCCGGTGCTCTTCCGTCGTGCGGTTTTCCGTCGGAGAGCTTGCCGCCGATGCCGATGATAAACGTGGTCGGATGTTGCTTGACATAGCGATATTCGCGCTCTTTCGGGTCACATTCGGGATACAGATCGAGCAATTGCTGTGCCGTAACGAAGGATACGTCGCGGCTGACAAACGGCGTGAGCACATCATACTTCGCGCAGATGATCTGCTGGGTATAATAGATCGCGTCTACGATGTTCAGCACTGCCTGCTTCAGCGTCTCTTCCGTACGCTCCTCCGGCGTAATGACCTTCTCCCAATCCCATTGGTCGACATAGACCGAGTGCAGGTTATCCAGCGCCTCGTCGCGGCGGATGGCGTTCATGTCCGTCACGAGACCCTTGCCGGAGCGGAAGCCGTAGCGGCCAAGGGCATAGCGTTTCCATTTTGCGAGGGACTGCACCACCTCGCCATGCCCGCCGGTTGCGGGGATGTCAAAAGAGACCGGGCGTTCCACGCCGTTGAGATTGTCGTTTAAGCCTTCCGCCGGGTTGACGAAGAGCGGCGCGGAGACGCGCTTGAGGCGCAGCACCGCGGAGAGTGATTCTAAAAACGTGCTCTTGATGATTTCGATGGCGTTCTGCGTGTCGTAGAGCCCCAGCTTGGAGCGGTAGCCCTGCGGAATGAACGACTTGGACATGCTTTCTCCTCCTTTGATCCCTGTGCGGGTTCCAAAATTAGTTTAGCCTTGCTGAAAAATGGTTGTCAAGGAAATTATATATAAAAACCGAATCTCATTGGACGATGGCGTGCGTTCCGGTGCCGCGCGGCATTGACAACCACGCGGTACAAGGATATATTCTTACCCAGACGAGGGGGACGCCTCCTCAACCGAAAGCAAGAGCTGAGGCAGGAGATCAAGGTGGAGAAGAATCAGCAAAAACCCATTCGGCACGCATCCGCGGCCTTCTTTTTTGCGCTCTCCAACCACGGGCTCCTGCGCTGGATGCCCGCGCGGATGTATCTCTCCGCGCTCTGGCGGGCGTATTTTCACAGGAAACTGGACTGGAAGAACCCGCGTTCGTTCAACGAGAAGATTCAGTGGCTGAAGGTCTACGACAGAAACCCGCTCTACCCCGCGCTTGCCGATAAATTCGCCGCGCGCGCGTTCATCCAGCAGGCGGTCGGCGAAGAATATCTGATCCCGCTCGTCGGCGGCCCTTGGAAGTGCTTTGACGAAATCGACTTCTCCGCCCTGCCGGAGCGGTTCGTGCTCAAGACCACGCACGACAGCGGCGGCGTCGTCATCTGCCGCGACAAGGTTACATTCGACATGCAAGCCGCGCGGGAAAAGCTCGAAAAGAGCCTCGCGAGAAACTACTACTGGGGCGGACGCGAGTGGCCGTATCGCGACATCAAGCCGCGCATCATCGCGGAAGCATATATGGAGGACGCATCCTGCGGCGAACTCCCGGACTATAAGTTCATGATGTTCGGCGGAGAGCACCGCTGCGCGTTCGTCTGCACCAACCGGTTTCTGGGAAACAAGCTGAATGTGACGTTCTTTGATCCCGAATGGAACCGGATGCCGTTTGAGCGGTATTATCACGCGGACCCGCAGGCGCTCCCTAAGCCCGCATGCTACGGCGAGATGATCCGCGTGGCAAAGCAGCTGAGCGAGGGGCTTCCGTTCCTGCGCGTCGATCTCTACGAGGTCGAAGGGCGCGTCTATTGCGGCGAACTCACGCTCTACCCCGGCAGCGGGCTGGAGACCTTCCAGCCGGAGGAGTGGGATGACAGGCTCGGGGACTGGCTGGAGCTCAGGCGGTTCTTCCCAGACATGTTTTAACCCGGATTTCGAATGAAATAAGGAGTTTGCAAGAAGATGGAGCAGGTCTATTTCGGTCGGCTGCAGCATGCGGTCTATCCCGACGGAGCGGCATGCTGGTCGCCTTCCGAACGTTACCCTGAATATGGCTTTGAAGAACTCTCCGCAGAGGATAATGATGTCTATCGTTTGATTCGAAGCGGATTCTCGTCGTTGGGGTATGACAAGTCGCACTACGGAACCCCCGCATGGAATCCGTTGGGCGAGATCATCCGTCCGGGTATGACCGTGCTCGTAAAGCCCAACTGGGTGCTGCACAAGAATGACGATTCCACGCACGATATGAACTGCGTCGTCACCCATCCGAGCATCATCCGTGCGGTGCTGGACTATGTGCTCCTCGCGCTCAAAGGCACGGGCCGCGTGATCGTCGGCGACGCACCAATTCAGATTTGCGACTTTGACGCATTGCATAAAACGATGGGATATGACCGTCTCTGGTCATTCTATCGTGAGAAGGGTATCCATCTTGAGATCATGGACTTCCGCGGGTTGGTCGCGCAGGAGACGTCTGCCGGTATGAACGTACTGCGCAACCAGAGCAGCGGCATCGTCGTCGATCTCGCTGACCAATCGCTTTTCACAGGCTGGTCGAGCGAGAAGGTCGCGCGAATGCGCGTGACCAACTATGCCACTACCCTCATGCAGCAACACCATTCCATTGAGAAGCATGAGTACATGATCCATCCGTGCGTGCTGGAGGCGGATGTGGTTCTCAACCTCGCCAAACCGAAGTCGCACCGCAAGGCGGGATTAACGGCCTGCGCCAAGAACTTCGTCGGAACGTGCATGCGGAAAGAAGACCTCCCGCACCACACCACGGGCTCACGCGCGGAAAACGGCGACGAATACCGTGACAAAAGCGCGCTGCACGCCTTCCAGAGCCGTCTGCTGGATAAAAAAAATGACAGCGACTACGCTGGCCAGAAGCGATTCATACTTTACAAATGGCTCTATAAGATCGTCCGTGTGGTGCAGAAGCTATCCGGTGCGGAAGCGCGCGACTTCATGGAAGGCAGCTGGTACGGCAACGATACCATCTGGCGCACGATCGTCGACCTCAACCGTATATTGAGATTTGCAGACAAAACCGGCAAGCTCACGAACGAGCCGCAGCGGCGCGTGTTCAACGTCGCCGACCTCGTCATCGCGGGCGAAGGCGAAGGACCGCTCAAGCCCTCTCCCAAGCCGATGGGCGCTATCGTGATGAGCGATCAGATCTGGACCGCCGATCGATTCATTTGCCGCCTCGCAGGCTTCTCCGAAACAGCGATCCGCTATCTCGGGTCTCTGCCTGATCAGACGGACACCGACGGTGCCTTTGACGTCGTGGATGCGAACCAAACCCGCACGCAGTTTGAGAAGTTCTCCTTTGACCCCGTCTGCTATCTGCGCCCAACGTCCGGCTGGCGCGGACACATCGAGTCCTGCGATCGGAATGCTTAATTTTTCGCGCGATTTTCCATCGTTCAGCTTGTAGTTTGTGCTATACTGGTGTTGTATTCTCATCGATTGTTACTTCGGAGGTGTCATATGAAAACCGCCAATTTAACCCCGCACATCAGCTGCAGTCCGGACGACTTTGCCAAGACCGTCCTCATGCCCGGCGACCCGCTGCGCGCCAAGCATATCGCGGAGACGTATCTGACGGACTACGAGCTCGTCAACAACGTCCGCGGCATCCAGGGCTATACGGGATATTTTGAGGGCAAGCGCGTCTCCGTGATGGCCAGCGGCATGGGTATGCCGAGCATGGGCATCTACTCCTTCGAGCTCTACAATTTCTTTGGCGTGGAGACCATCATCCGCATCGGCTCCGCGGGCGGCATGCATCCCGACCTGAAGCTCTTCGACATCGTGCTGGGTCAGGGCGCCTGCACCAACTCGGCCTATTTTTCGCAATACGGCATCAGCGGCAATTTCGCGCCCATCGCGGACTTTGCAACGCTCCGCAGAGCAGTTGACGAGTGCGAAAAGCGCGGACTCAACTACAAGGTGGGCAACATCCTCTCCAGCGACATGTTCTATTCCGAAAAAGGGATCGACGGCACGATGGAGTGGGCAAAGCTCGGCGTGCTCGCGGTCGAGATGGAAGCAGCCGCACTCTATATGAACGCCGCACGTGCGGGCAAGAAAGCGCTTGCCATCTGCACGATCTCCGATCTTCTGATCGGCGGCGCCGTGACCACGTCCGAAGAACGCCAGACCGCGTTCCACGACATGATGCAAGTCGCTCTGACAATCGCGGAATAAAGTTTTTTTGATTATATTTTTAGAAATATAATCGGGAATGATGCAAGTTGCTCTGACTATCGCAGAATAAGATTCCGCCGTCAGCAAACAAAGAGGTTCGCCGGACGAAGTCCGGCGAACCTCTCTTCATTCCTCCTTCCTCCGCTTTATGGCAGGAAGAACCCGCGCTTGTGAACTTCCTGTTGCTTTTCTTCCGGATTGTTGATTTTCAGTTCATGCAAGACTATCATCATAAAGATTATTAGTGTCGATTAATCTGGGGAAATATCCCCGTTGCATACCGAAAGGACTCCTTATGCGCCACAAAAAACCGCTGCCCGGTATCCTTGTCGTCCTGCTGGATTTGCTGGGCGTCGGTGCCGCGCTCGGCATCGTAGCTCTCTTTCTTTTTGTCATCCCCAACGGCGGAAACACGAGGCAGAATATCGTGCTGTTCGGCGCAACGCCGACCGCGACCGCGGAGGTTACCCCCGAGCCCGTGCAGAGCATCGACCCCGCGCAGGCAACGCCGGAATCGACCCCGGCACCGACGGCAACGCCCGCGCCCGGCGACTTTTCCGCAACGTTCCCCACGGGCGAGTTTGACGACGAATCGGCCATCGGCACCTATGCCGACGACAACCTCCGCGTCTCCATCACCGAGCACCGCACCGACGACGCGGTCTACTTCGTCGCCGATGTCTGGATTCGCAACATACAGGGCTTTAAGACCGCGTTTGCGGGCGATAAGTACGGCAGCGGCTATGAACTGCCGAGCGATACAGCAAGCCGCTACAACGCAATCCTCGCGCTCAGCGGAGACTGCTACCGCGCGCGTCAGGAGGGCATCGTGATCCGCAACGGCGTGCTCTACCGCGACACCGTGGCGGGCGACGTCTGCATCCTCTACGCCGACGGCACGATGGAAAGCTACTACGAGTCCCAATTCGACCTTGACGCAGCCGTTGCGCGCGGCGCCTATCAGTCCTGGTCGTTCGGGCCGAAGCTGATCGACAACGGGCAGATTCCGTCCGGCTTCAACACCTCGGACGCGATCATCGCGCACAATCCGCGCGCTGCAATCGGCTACTATGCGCCGGGACACTACTGCCTCGTCTATGTGGACGGACGCCAACCCGACTATTCCAAGGGTCTTACGCTGGAAGAGCTTTCGCAGGTCATGATCGACCTCGGCTGCGTGGATGCGTACAACCTCGACGGCGGACAGTCCTCCATGATGACATTCCAGGGAGAGGTCATCGGCCAGCCTTACAAAGGCGGGCGCGAGATCAGCGACATCATCTACTTTGGCGGAGACGACCCCAAGGCGTAAACACCGCGCGTTTCCCCCCGCGTGCAGCGGCACAGGGAAACGCAACACAAACTACCCGGAGGAATCACGTATGAGAACGTTTCGCAATGTATTTTCGCATCTTTCGATCATCTTTTCCGGCGTGTTCATCACGCTGACGATTCTGAACCAGTACAACCCCGGCATGGGATTTCTGACGAGCACCATCAGCACGGTGTTCATCTTCCTCTTCTGCCTCTCGGTGGTTGCCCTCGCGGTCGCGACCATCATGGACAACCGCCGCTATGCCAAGCACATGCATCAGCGCGCGGAAGAGGCTGCAAGATGGAAGAGGATCAGTAATAATAATCAGAGACCTCCGCAGAAATAATCGAAAACTTTTCAAACAAAAAAAGCTGCCTCACGGCAGCTTTTTTGTTGCTAAGATTACATCTCCATGTTCGCGGTCGTTCTGGGGAATGGCAGCACGTCGCGGATGTTCTGCATGCCCGTGAGGTACATGATGATCCGCTCGAAGCCGAGGCCGAAGCCCGCGTGCTTGACGCCGCCGTACTTGCGCAGCTCGAGGTACCAGTCATACTGGCCAAGCTCCATCTTGAGCTCCTCGATGCGCTTTTCGAGCATATCCAGACGCTCCTCACGCTGGCTGCCGCCGATGATCTCGCCCACGCCCGGCACCAGAAGATCCGCCGCCGCGACGGTCTTTCCGTCGTCGTTGAGGCGCATATAGAACGCCTTGAAGTCCTTCGGGTAATCCGTCACAAACACGGGACACTTGAATATCTGCTCGGTGAGGTACCGCTCATGCTCGGTCTGCAGTTCCTGCCCCCAGCCGACGGGATACTTGAACTCCGCGCCGCTCTCCAAGAGTAGCTCCACCGCCTTGGTATAGCTAAGTCTCACAAAGTCGTTTTTGAGCACGACGTCCAGCCGCTCCAGAAGACCCGGATCGATGAACTTGTTGAAGAAATCCATCTCCGCGGGGCACCGCTCCAGCGTAGTCTTGATGATGTACTTGATCATCGCTTCCGCGACGTCCATATCCCCCGCGAGATCACAGAACGCCATCTCCGGCTCGATCATCCAGAACTCCGCAGCGTGGCGCGCCGTGAAGCTGTATTCCGCGCGGAACGTAGGCCCGAAGGTGTAGATATCCCGGAACGCCATCGCAAACGCTTCGCCATAGAGCTGGCCGGAGACGGTCAGGTTCGCGGGCTTGCCGAAGAAATCGCCCGAGAAATCGACGTTGCCGTCCTCACCCTTGGGCATGTCCTTGAGCGGCAGGGTCGTCACCTGAAACATCTCGCCCGCGCCTTCGCAGTCCGAACCCGTGATCAGCGGGGTGTGCACATAGACAAAGCCGTTCTGCTGGAAGAACTCGTGGATCGCGGCTGCCACCACCGAGCGCACGCGGAACGTCGCCTGGAAGGTGTTGGTGCGCGGACGCAGGTGCTGAATCGTGCGCAGATACTCCAGCGTGTGGCGTTTTTTCTGCAGCGGATAGTCGCTTGGGCATGCGCCCTCCAGCACGATCTCGCTTGCGCGGATTTCAAACGGCTGGGGCGCGTCCGGCGTGATGACCAGTTCGCCGGAAACCGCGATGGCACAGCCCGTGGAAAGCCCGTTGCCCAAATTTCGGTCGTCGCGCTCAAAGACGACCTGAACGGGTGTAAAGCATGTTCCGTCGGTGAGTTCGACAAAGCCGAGGGTCTTGCCCTCGCGCACGGTGCGTACCCAGCCGCAGACCTCGATTGCGCCGGCATACGTTTCCGGCGACTTTTGAATTTGAGACAGTTTGAGCGCCATAAGAAGTTACCTCTCTATGTTTAAATTTGGGAAATAAGGTTAAGGGATAGTATACCACATTTTACCGCCCAGAAAAGCCTGTTTCTACGCTTTTTTACATGAAAACCAGCGGATTTTTGTCCTTTGCGCGCGCCATTTTGATCAAAATTTGGTCGAATTGCAAACGATCTTGAAATCCTCTTTCTAGCGCGGGCAGATATGTTATACTTGCCTTAGTATCTCAGGAGGGATCATTATGTATTTTGGTTATGGATCGGGCGACGGCATCTATATCATTCTCCTGCTCGCGGTCATGGGCATCAGCCTCTACGCCCAGAGCAAGGTGCAGCGCACGTTTACAAAGTATTCCGAGAGCTTTGTCTCGTCCGGCATGCGCGCGGAGGAGATCGCGCAGCAGCTTTTAAACCGCGCGAACAGCCCCGTGCAGATTCAGCCCGTTCAGGGCTCGCTGACGGATCACTACGACCCCAGAAGCGGCATCGTTGGCCTCAGCACGCAGGTCTACGGGCAGAGCAGCATCGCGGCTATCGCGGTCGCGGCGCACGAGATCGGCCACGTGATGCAGTATCAGGAGGGGTATGCCCCAATTCGCCTTCGCAACGCGATTCTGCCCGTCGCCAATATCGGCTCATATGCAGCTCCCTGGATCGTCATCCTGGGGCTTATGATGGGCAGCTTCAATCTCGCAATGGTCGGCGTGGTGCTCTTTGGCGCAATGCTGGTGTTTCAGGTGGTCACGCTGCCGGTGGAGTTCAACGCATCCTCCCGCGCGCTAAGGATGCTTGAGGAGGGCAACTACATCACCTATGACGAGAGCGACGGCGCGAAGAAGGTACTCAACGCTGCCGCGATGACCTACGTCTGGGCTGCGGTCGCCTCGCTCATCAGCTTCCTGCGCCTGCTTGCGATGGCGAACCGGTCAAGGAGAAATTAAGGGGAAGATTGCTTGGGGCTTCGCCCCAAACCCCAACAGATTCAGTATTGAGAATGAGCAAGGAGTTGACCCTTGCTCTTTTTTTGATTTGGGTTTGCCAATACTGTAATCGGGTGATACTATGCAGATAGCACAATCAGGAGGGTGATTGGATGAAGCGGCTGTTTCGGGGACTGGTCATTTTGATGTTTATCACGATCGTCTGCGTGATCGCGTATTTCCTGCTCTCCGCGATGAAAAAGATGTATATCGAGAGCTGGTTTTTCCTCGACCGCTCCGTGGTCATCGGCTTTCTTTCCGGCCTGCTGCTGACGTTTATCATCTCGCTCGTGAACTATCACCATGCGCTGAGCGACCATGCGCAGGAGCGCAAAGCGCTGCTCGACGCGTTTGCCGCGGAGGCAGAGGCTTTCTATCGAATGATTGAGCCGCTCCGCGAAGGCAGCGGCGCGTTCTCCATTCCCGAACAGCTCCAGCCGGAGCTGGAGCGCGCGCTCGCGCGGCTCGACGACAGCGCGGGCAAGATCATCCGCGGTGAACGCCTCTCTCCGCTGAAGGGCACGACGATCGAGAAGCGCGGCAGGTTTGCCTCCAAAAACGCAAAGTCGGAGCTCGCGTTCGACCGCGCGTTTGTGCCGTTTGCGGAGAGCTGCAACGCGGCATTCCACGCACACAGCATCCTGCCCTATCTCAAGGACGAGCAGGAGAAAGCCGCCAAACAGGAGGAGTTCCTGCGGCATCTTTCGCTGGTGTATGTCGCGCTTCAGGTAAATAGCGACATGATGCAGGCGATTCGCGCCTATCATGACAAGATTGATCGTTTTCTTGGTATCCGGCGGACGCGAAGGCAAGAAACATAAATATAATTACTTGGCAATAAAATGCGAAGGGTAAGTCCTTCGCTTTTTTAACATATATGTACGTTTTTCGTTCGGTTGTTTATTGAACAGAATTTGGAGGTAACATGCAAGTACACAGAAAGAGTATTATTTGCACATCGACTATATGTTTTGCCACGTTAGTATTGGCTATTCTATTAACATGTTTTGAAAAGTACTTTTTGCTTAGTTGGTTTACTTTCTTAATTTCGCTTACTATAGGTGTTTTCGCAAGTTCACTAATAATGCTTGCAAACTCACTAGTTGCTTACCCTGTACTGAGGAAAGCATGCGCAAACACCTCTATTCAGCTTTTGAGTGAAATATTGGAGAAACATGCAGAATTGGAGATGCTTGTTGTTGAAGTGAAATCTAGCTCGAATTCAAATGTATCCTCCAATCCAATGCAAGTGTTTGATTCCTTGCTCATGTCTCAGATTCGCAGTTTAAAAAACTATATCGGCAGCGAGCGAATAGCCTGGCCGAGTACAACAAAACTAACTAGGATTCTAAAAATACACAAATCCTCGCTTGCCTTAACCGAAGCACAAATGGTAGTTTGCTGTTTTGAAGCACTGCAATCCTATTCAAAATGTCATGTAAACTTTGCCGAGTTTCGTCTATACGAAGGTGATAAACAAGCTGAGGCTTTAAAACAATTTGTTGATAACTGGCGAGAAGTATTCATGCTGTTTTCGAAGACTGGAGATTTCTTGAGTTTTTACAATAAGTATATTGAGCTTGTTGCAAAAGTGTAATCTGAAAATTTCGACATAAATACTCAAACCTTTGGGTTGCGCGGTCGAATATTCAATTAGGCTCTTTCAATCTTTGAACCTCTTTAACGAAATTTCTATACCCAACATATCTTTGTAGTCGCGGATATCATCCGCCCGCATGAAAAAACACAAACCACAACCCTCATTCCCGAACAACAGATTTTATGCACCGTTCGGGTGTTGCCGAGCGGGAGTTTTTACTATAAAATAGAGCGTAGCGTGCATAAGGAGGAACCAGTATGCGTGATGAACGGCTTGATCGGCTCGCCGATCTGCTCCTGACCTATTCCCTCAAGCTCCAAAAAGGCGAGCTCTTCGAAATCAACGGCGGACTTCCCGCCAAGCCCCTCATCAAAGCCCTGCAAAAACGTGCCCATGCCATCGGCGCGGTCCCGTTTGTGAAGCTCACGGACGACGAGATCAGCCGGCTTTCCTTCGGCTTCATCGACCCGAAAAACCTCGAAGCCTCCCGCCCTGCGATTAACGCGCAGCTCGAATGGGAAACCAAATACTGGGATCACCTCGTAGCGCATGTGGACATCGGCGTGGACGAAAACGACGCGGAGCTCTCCGCCGTGGACACCACCGCCATGACCTACTACCGCAATATCAGAAGGCCCCTGCGCGATAAGATCATCGACGAGCGCCGCTGGGTCTATCTTCATTGGCCGACCATGGCGGACGCGCAGAAGGCCGGCATGTGCTATGACGACTTTTTCGATTTCTTCCTCTCCGCAGCTCTTGTGGACTACGAGCAGATGGGTCGCGACATGCGCCCGCTGATCGAGCTCATGGAAAAGACCGACATGGTACATATCACAGGCCCCGGCACCGATCTCACGTTCTCGATCAAGGACATCCCCGTCGTTCCCTGCAACGGCGAGCTGAATATCCCCGACGGCGAGGTCTACACAGCCCCCGTGCGCGACAGCGCAAACGGCGTTGTGCAATACAACACGCCCGCGATGCGCTACGGCAAGCGCTTTGACAACCCGCGCCTCGTCTTCAAAAACGGGCACATCGACGAAGCCACCTGCGACGGCGACATCGCAGGCTTCAACGAGATGCTGGACGCGGACGAAGGCGCGCGCTATCTCGGTGAGTTCGCCATCGGCGTCAACAACGCGGTCACGAAATCCATCGGCAACACGCTCTACGACGAGAAGATTGGCGGCTCGTTCCACCTCACGCCTGGCTGCGCTTATGCGGACGCCTTCAACGGCAACAAGAGCCAGCTGCACCTCGACATCGTCTGCATCCAGACGGCGGCGTTCGGCGGCGGCGAGATCTGGTTTGACGGCAAGCTGATCCGTAAGGACGGCATCTTCACCGTCGACGCGCTCAAGGGGCTCAACCCGTAAGCAAACCGGTGCCTGTTCTGCCGGAATCACGGCGGAATTGCCGAACAAGAAGGACGTGATTGCATGAAAGAAACCTTACGCAGTTGGATATTCGATATCTTTGCGTTCGTCGTCGGCAGCGCGATGGTCGCGGCGGGACTGGTGCTCTTCACCATCCCGAACGACATTGCGCCCGGCGGCGTTTCCGGCCTTGCGACCGCGCTGGCGTATATCTCGCCGATATCGGTCGGAATCTGGACGCTGATTCTCAATATCCCCCTGATCGCGCTCTCCTGGTGGAAGCTCGGCTTTCGCCCGCTGGCGAAGACGATCCTGACCACGCTGCTGCTCTCCGGCTTTATCGAGCTGTTCTCGCGGATTCTCCCGCCCTACAGCAACAATATCCTGCTGGCCTCCGTGCTCGGCGGCGTCATGTGCGGCGTCGGCATGGGAGCCATCTTTGTGCGCGGGGCGACCACAGGCGGAACGGATCTGATCAGCCTGCTGTTAAACCGCGCGTTTCCGAACCTCTCTGTGGGCTCGCTGCTGCTGATCGTGGACGCGACGGTGGTCGTGTTTGCGGTGTTCGTCTTCCGCAACATCGAGGTCGCGCTCTATTCCATCGTGACGATCTTCGTTACCTCGCGCACCATCGACGCCATCATGCAGGGCGTTGACCACGCGAAGGTGATCTATATCGTCACCGAGCGGGGGGACGATATCCTTGCGCTGCTTGCGGAGGAGCTCGGCCACGGCGTGACCGTTCTGCAAGGGCGCGGCGGCTACACGCGGCGGGACAAGCACATGCTCGTTCTCGTCGTGCGCCGCAATTCCTTTGCGCAGACGCTCAAAACCGTCAAGCAGATCGACAAGGAAGCCTTTATCTTCGTCACAGATGCAACGGAGGTGCACGGAGAAGGGTTTAAGCCGATGGAGTAATTCTCTGCTAGACGCGCGCTCAGCCATTCTCTGAACCCAACGCTTTTGTGAAAGAGGCGGGCTTGTCTGCCTCTTTTTTGATCAATCCCGTGATAGGAGGCAAGACCCGCCGTGCGGAATAGACCGATTCCCCCGAAACTCCGTTTTGTGTTTGTCACCACATCGTTTTGGCTGCTGCTCGCGGTTTCGCGCGCGGGGCTTCTGCGCGTGTTCCCCGCCGGAGGCGACGCCGGCGATACGTATCTTTCGATTGCATTTGTGCTGCTTTTGATCTGCTCGGTCCTCAGCGCGCTTCTGCTCGGCGATTCGCTGCCGCGAAACTTTCTGGTGATTGCGTTGCTGGTCGGCGTATTCTATGTTGTTGTTACAAAGTTTGCCTACTGCACGGACGAGGGATATCATTTCCAGCGTGCGTTTGGCATCGTAAACGGCGAATTCATGCCGCAGATGCTGGACGGCAAGGTTGGGCTGCACGTTCCGAAAGGATATGATCACTACGGGCAGCAGGAGGCTTGGTCGCTGGCAAACGTCTTTCAAAGCGGGGAGCTCTCCGCTCCCGTCGGTAAGCTTGTTTTTCTCCCGCGCGTGCGCGCAGCCTCCTATCTCCCGCTCTGCTATCTGCCCAACGCGGTCGGCCTCGTCATCGGCAGGGTCTTGCAGCTCCCTCTCGCGGCCGATATCGCCCTCGGCAGACTCATGGGTTATCTTGCGTATGTGTTTGTCTGCTGGCTTGCAATCAAGCGGGTCAAGCGGTTCCAAACCGTGCTGTTTCTCACCGCACTGATTCCGACCTCTCTGGAACTCGCGGGTACGATCAATATCGACGGCATGCTGATCGGCAGTTCCCTGCTGTTTTTGTCGATCTGCCTGCACTATTGCTTTGACGAGACGGAAGGACGCATAAAGACTTCCGATCTGGTGCTGCTGGTCGTCTCCGCGGCGTTCCTTCTCTCCGCCAAATATCTCGGCTATGCCGCGCTGCTGCTGCTTGCGTTTTTCCTGCCCAAGCAGCGGCTCTCCAACAAACGCGAGGTGGTCGCCGCAATGCTGTTGACGATCGTACTCGTGCTCGGCGCGCAGCTCTGGGCGATCCTTGCCTATCGCGGCAGTCTGGATGACGCGCCGGTCAAGGGCGCAAACGTGCAGGAGCAGCTTCAATTCATTCTGGCGCATCCGGCTTCGTTTCTGAAAACGCTGGCGCTTGACTTTATGCCAAACATCATCACCCGCCTGCATTTCTTCATTGAGACCGGAAACATGTCTCTCAACTTTATCGCGGAGCCCCTCGCGCTGCTGCCCATTGCGGGAGCAATCCTCGCCAAGGACAAGCCCGCGCTGGAGTCCAGGCAGGCGGTCAACTGGGCAGCGCTCTGGATGTTTATCGCGGTCTTTTCCGTGCTGGTCAGCGCGGCTGCGCTGTATGTGAGCTTTACGCCGGTCGGCGCGGCGTTTGTCAACGGTATGCAGAACCGTTATGTGCTGCCGGTCGTCGCGCTGTCTTATCTGACCCTCTCGCTGATCCCGGTCGAAAACCGCATCAAGAGCTGGGAGCGCTCGCTCTCGCTGCTTGCCGCCATTGCGATAGTCAATATCATCGCGGGACGCATCATCGACCTGATGACACTCTGATCCGCCGGAAACGGCAGACGCACAGGAGACGTGTTGCAGCGGGCAACTGTACCGCGAAAAAAGCAAATCAACAAAAAAAACGGCCTCCCGCGGGAGGTCGTTTCTGTTTTACCGGAGCGAAAAATCAGGATTCTTCCGCCTGCATTTTTGCGAGCTCTTCCTGTCCTTCTTTGTTGGTGTACATGTGCTTGCGGAAGACGATGAAGCGATACACGCTGAACTCGGTGAGGAAGTTGATCACCATCGTGCCGATCAGAACGACGTAATAGTTCCAATTCGCCAGCGCCAGCGCTTCACCCCACCATGTGGAAAGCGGCGTGAACACAAGGTAGTAGAGGAAGATCTGCGTCATGGCAAGCGGAATGTTCTTCGCGGACTTGAACGTAAATTTCCGGTTGATCGTGAAATTATACACCACCGACAGCACCAGCGCGATCAGATAGCTCGGCCAGTATGCCCAGTGGATGGTCTCGTTGAGCAGCGCAAAGGTGACAAATTGGATAACGCCCGCCGAAGCTGTGAACATCAGATACTTGAGCGCCTGCAGAATGTTCTGCTTCTTGGTTAGCTTCACATATGTGGCTGCACCCTCTTTGGGCGCGTCGAATTCTTGGTTCGGAATGGTCTTGTCCTCCCGTCGATTACTCGTTGTCTATATCTTCATCATAAATGCCGTTTATGTCAAGTAAATCCTGCCCTTCCGTTGGTTTATTTGTCAAGCCAATCCGCTCTTCCAGGCTCGAAGGAGAGGAGAAAAATACAATCGCGTTCTTTCCGGCGCGCTTGACCTGATACAGCGCCTCGTCCGCGGCCTTGTAGAGTTTTTCAAACGTTTCGCCGTCGCGGTCATACATGGCGATGCCGACACTGATGGAAACCGGGATGCCGATCTTGCGGCTGAGCTCCGCCATCACTTCGCGCAGCGCTTCCGCTTTGTCGAGCGCGACGATGTCGTCCATCGTATGCTTAATGAAGATCATGTACTCGTCTCCGCCGATGCGGCTGAGGTAGTCGCCTGAGCGGAACAGATGACGCATGCCGTTTGCAAACGACACCAGTAGATGATCCCCCCTGGCGTGGCCGAGGGTATCGTTGACTGCCTTGAAGTTGTCAAAGTCGAGCATGATCAGCGCGTGTCTGCCGCCGAGGCCTTCCCCCGCGAGGAATGCCTTGATGTTGCGCTCCATTGCGCCGCGGTTGAGTAGCCCCGTCAGCGGCTCACTGTCCGCCTGCCGGATGAGGCGCTGCATGCTCTGCTTCTGGCGGTGGATATCGACGATCTTGCCGACGAGCTGCACCGCAAGTCCCTCCTGATCGAACACGGAATAGATCTCCACACGCTTCCAGCGTACGATTTCGCGGGCGCCGACCATCCTGAGCTCTGCGCGTGCCGCGTTGTCCCCCGCGCGCAGCTGATTGACGAGGCTGATGAAGATCTTGCGATCCTCTTCAAAGAAGAGCTGTGTGCAGTTGTCGAGGTTTTCCACTGTACAGACGGGCGGCGGGAAGCCGAACATCGCCTCGAACGTATCGTTGAACGAAATTTCTCCCGTATCCAGCGTGATCTGGAAGAACACCTCGTTGGAAAGCTGAGTGATCAGCTGATATCTCTGCGCGCTCTGCCGCAGCAGGTCTTTGTCTGCTTCCAGCTTCTTGACCGTCTCCCGTTCATGGCGGTAGGATTGCGCAGCCATCGATGTGCCGACCAGCAGAATGATGAGCAGCATCGCCATATGATACATGCTCACCTGCCGCGTGATCACATCCGCCACACTGCTGGGCACAACGGTGAACACATACCAATCATACTTCGGTATCCATTCGCAGACGGTATAGTACGTTTCCCGTTCATACGTGAAGCGGAACGCGACGATCTGATCCTGTTTGACGCGCTCTTTGAGGCCTGCGATGCTGCTGCCGCTGCTGAGCGCCTTGTCGTTGATATAGTTCTTCACGAGTTCGCCGGATTGCACCATGCCGAACCCGTCCTCAACAAACAAAATCACGCCCTTGTTGTCCGAAACGAACGTATATGCTTTGCTTTCATAGGCGAGTGTTTTCAGCTGTGAGGCGAAATTGCGGTTGCTCAGCGTCGCGAAGAGCACCCCGTGTACGCCGGACTTCGTGTTGACATTCGTCGAAACGCGAACATCCGTCAGGCCGTCGTCCCTGTTCTGCGAGCCGGTGGTGAGTACGGTGTCGCCCTTGAGGCTCTGTTGAAACCAGTCCGTGCCCGCGACGTTGAGCTCTTTCTGGTCGCTGTAGAGCAGATCGCCCATGGGGTTCGCGTAACCGATCTCTACGTCAACCGCGTTTTCTTTCAGCACGGTGCGGAGCGACTCCACGAGCGTATTCGGGCCTGTGTCCGCATCATAGTTTGCGATGAGCTCGACGCGCGTGGACAACAGGTCGAGGTAGCGTTCCAGTGAAATCGTCTGCTGCCGTGCGGAATCGACCAGTACTTCGTTTGTGCCCTTATGGATCTCCTTCACGATCTGGCTCTGGAGCGTAAAAAAAGCAAGCAGCATCACGCCCGCGGCTGCGAGCGGATAGCCGAAATAGCGCAATATCTCTTTCCAGTAGGCGCGCTTGGAGGTTGTCTTCTGCACGGTACGCTACCTTTCGTGTTGCGTTGTGTAGGTCGGCCGACGATGTTCTGTTGTACTTACTTGACAGAATTATATCGGGAAACGGAACGTTTGTCATCTCTTTACATGTTTTGGGGGTATTCCTGTTCAAAATATAACGATCCGTCAATGATTCGGTTTTTCTGGCCTGTCCACAGAAAAAAAACGGCGACCGCCCGCGCAAGCAGACAGCCGCCGCCTCATTCTGTTGTGTTCCGGTCTGTGTTTAGATGCGCGCGACGCCGCTCTTGCGGGCAGCCTCTGCAACCGCAGCCGCAACCGCCTTGCCGACGCGCGGGTCAAACGCCTTGGGGATGACATAGTCTGCGCTGAGCTCTTCCTTCGGGATCAAGCCCGCAAGCGCGTAGGCAGCGGCGATCTTCATCTCGTCGTTGATGTCGCTCGCGCGGACGTCAAACGTGCCGCGGAAGATGCCCGGGAACGCAAGCACGTTGTTGATCTGGTTGGGGAAATCGCTTCTGCCGGTCGCGATGACGGCGGCACCGCCCGCTTTTGCTTCGTCCGGGAAGATCTCCGGCGTGGGGTTCGCGCAGGCGAACACGATCGCGTCCTTCGCCATGCTCTTGACCATGTCGGTCGAGACCATCTTGGGCGCGGAGACGCCGATGAACACATCGGCACCCACCATCGCGTCAGCAAGCGAACCTTGCCGTTTTTCGCGGTTGGTGATCAGCGCCATCTCTTCTTTGATCCAGTTCATGCCCTCTTTGCGGCCTTCGTAGATGATGCCCGCGCGGTCGCACAGGGTCACATCGGTAAAGCCGTCCGAAAGCAGGAGCTTGGTGACGCTGATGGCGGCAGCGCCCGCGCCGTTGATGACGATCTTGACGGTCTCCTTCTTCTTGCCGACCACGCGCAGGGCGTTGATCAGGCCCGCGAGGGTGACCACGGCGGTGCCGTGCTGGTCGTCGTGGAAGATCGGGATGTCGCACTTTTCCTTGAGCTTGCGCTCAATCTCAAAGCAGCGGGGCGCGGAGATATCCTCGAGGTTGATGCCGCCAAAGCTGCCGCTGATGAGATAGACCACGTTGACGATGTCGTCGACTTCCTTGCTCTTGACGCAGAGCGGGAAGGCGTCCACGTCGCCAAAGGACTTGAAGAGCACGCACTTGCCCTCCATGACCGGCATGCCGGCCTCCGGGCCGATATCACCAAGGCCCAGCACCGCGGTGCCGTCGGTGACGACGGCGCAGAGGTTCCAGCGGCGGGTGTATGCATAGCTGAGGTTGACGTCTTTTTCGATCTCAAGGCAGGGCTGCGCAACGCCCGGCGTATACGCGAGCGAAAGGTCTTCGCGCGTGGCGACGGGTACGGTCGCTTTGACCTCGATCTTGCCCTTCCATTCGCCGTGGAGGCGGAGGGACTCTTTTGCGTAATCCATAGTGCTTTCTCCTTATGCCTAGCTGGTTAGCTTACTGTTCAAACGGGAATTTGTAGGGCAGGTTCTTCTTGTCGCGGATGGAGATAAACTCCTTCTGCACCGCTTCGCCGACGGGAACGCCCTTGTCCTTGCGCTCCAGCCACACGTCGTGCTCTTTTTCGCCCGCGGTGTAGATGCGGCTTGCGCCCGGCGCTTTTTCGGAGGCGCGCAGCTCGCGCAGGATCTCGCCCGCGATCTTCTTGAACGTCTCAAGGCCGCAGAACGCTTCTGGATCGATGACGATGAAGAAGTGGCCGAGGTGATACGGCTTCTTGTTGCCATTCTCGTCGCGGTCGATGCACATCTTGAGAAAGCTCCCCGCCTGCAGCGCCGCGGAGAGGATCTCCACGACCGTTGCATAGCCGTAGCCCTTGTAGCCCGCGAGGTCTTCGCCGATGCCGCCCAGAGGCGCCAGTGCCGCGCTGCCGTCCGTGAGACCCTTGAGGATCGCGTTGCTGTCCGTCATGGCGCTGCCGTCACGGCCGATGACCATGCCCGCGGGCGTGTCCTTGCCGCTCCTCGCGTAGTATTCAATCTTGCCGCGCTGGCTGATGCTCGTGGCGCAGTCCAGCGTGAAGGGGAAATCCTCGTCCGTCGGAAGTCCGAAGGTCAGCGGGTTGGTACCAAGCATGTTCTCCACGCCGAACGTCGGCGCGATGGAAGGACGCGCGTTGGTGCCGGAGATGCCGATCATGCCTTCGTTGACTGCCATGCTCGTCCAGTAGCCCGCGATGCCGTAGTGCGAGCTGTTGCGGATGGCGGCCATCGCCATGCCGTACTTCTTGGCCTTTTCGATGATGGTCTTCATGGCCTTGTAGCTCGCGACCATACCCATGCCGTCGTGCGCGTCCACCACCAGCGTGGTGGGCGTTTCGCGGACGACTTCGTACTCGGTCACGGGATACAGAATGCCCTGATCGATGCGGTCGAGATAGATGGGTTTGAAGCGGTTGCAGCCGTGACTTTCGATGCCGCGGCGGTCGCTCTCCAAGAGCACGTCGGTGCAGATTTTCGCGTCCTCAAGCGGCACGCCGTAGGAAACAAACGTGTCGATCATGAATCCTTCGATCATATCCCACGGGATATACGGTCTGGTCTCTGCCATAAGTCAATTCCTCCTGTACGATTTTTTGAAATTGTCATGTTGAAAAAACGACTGTACCGCGACGGTGCCTTCGCTGCTCTTTTCTCTGCGCGGACATGAAAAAAGGAGCATACGCAAACAGATCGTGCGCCGCTCCGAACTCCAAATCTCAAGTGGAACTTGTGTACATGATTATCATATCCTGAAAGAGGGTGCCTGTCAAACCCGTTTTCGTTGAATCCTTGCGGATTTTTCGCGTTTTTTACCGGAATTTTTACGCGGGTTTTCTTGCGCTTTTCGCGCGTTTCCCATATGCTTATAGCAAATCTTTTTTTCGCGAGGTATGCCTTGGAACACGCAGCCCAACTGCTGGAGCAGATACAGATCAATCCCGTCATCGCCGCCGTCTGCAACGAGGACGAGCTCAAGCTTGCGCTCGATTCCGACTGCCGCGTGGTGTTTCTTTTGATGGGCAACGTGATGGACATCGGCGGGCTCACCGCTCGCGTACACGCAAGCGGCAAGCTCTGCGTAATTCACCTCGACCTCATCGAGGGGTTTTCGAGCAAAGAGATCGCCGTGGACGCGATCCAGAAGGCGACGAACGCGGACGGCATCATCAGCACGCGCGGCGCGCTCATCAAGCGCGCGAAGCAACTGGGTCTCGCCGCCGTGCAGCGCGGGTTTATGCTCGACTCCCGCTCGCTCAACAGCTTTGAGCAGCAGATTGCCATCAGCAAGCCCGACTTTGTGGAGGTGCTGCCGGGGCTTCTGCCAAAGGTGATCGCGCAGCTGAAGGAGCGCATCACGGCTCCGATCATCGCGGGCGGGTTCATCCACGAAAAAGAGGACGTCATCGCTGCGCTCCAGGCGGGCGCGCTCGCCGTCTCCGCCTCCAGCCCGAAAATCTGGTCGGTGTAAACGAAAGAAGCACAAGAGCACCCCGGCGAAGCCGGGGTGCTCTTTTTATTTTGTGTATTACGAGCATGCGTTAGCATGCAGTTTATGGTCGGTATCCGATCTCCTCCGCCAGCGCGCGGTCGATGATCACCGTTGCGTCGGGGTGGGTTTTCACGAGCGTCGCGGGGTTTTGCACGTCCAGCTCCTCGTTGAGCAGCAGCCCCCGCATCGCGGCGGCTTTGCTCTCCCCCGTTGCGAGGAGGATGAGTTTCTTTGCGCGCAGGATGTCCCCCATGCCCATCGAGATGGCTCTCGTCGGCACCTCATCCCGCGTTGCAAAAAACCGCGCGTTCGCGTCGATGGTGCTCTCGTCGAGTTCCTCGACATGCGCGCCGTCGTAGAGCACTTCCCCCGGTTCGTTGAACCCAACGTGCCCGTCCACGCCGATGCCCAGCAGCTGCACGTCGATCGGCGTTGCCGCCAGCGCCTCGCGGAACGATTTCACGTTTGCTTCGATGTCCCCGGTGCCCCTTGCTACGATCGTGTTCACCTTGTCGATATTGATCTGATCAAACAGGTTCTCGTCCATGAACCTGCGGTAGCTTTGCGGATGATCCGGCGCAAGCCCGACGTATTCGTCGAGATTGATTGTGTTCACGCGCGAAAAATCCAGTGTGCCCGCGCGGTACGACGCGACGAGAAAGGGATAGACGCCCTGCGCTGTGCTGCCCGTGGCCAGGCCAAGGCGTGCATCCGGCTTTTCGCGGATCACGTCCGCGATCCGCTCCGCCGCGATCCGGCAGGACTCCTGAAAGTTGTCGGTGATGATGACGTTCATATTGACCCTCTGTTTGTTATTTGTCCGCCGCGGTGACGATGATCTCTCCAAAGAGGTGCGGCACATGGAAGTCCACGCGCTCCACTGGCGCCCAGCTGCCCCAGTGCGGCGCGTCGGTCAGATCTCCGCACTTATAGAAGTTGCCGCGCATGCGGTGACCCGCGGGAAAGTCGCAGGTGCGCTCATAGAGCGATTCCAGCAGCGAAAGCTTGAGCAGGCAAGTCGCCCGCCACCAAGCGGCACCGTCCTGCGTGAACCGGTCGATCTGCACCTGTGGATGCGGCAGCCCCAGGTCGAGCACATACCGCCTGTTGTGGCGGTCGGTGCCAAAGGAACAGTGCGCGGCGCCGTTTGCGTTCATCTCCAGCCCAACATAGCCATACTGCGGTAGGTCGGGGAAACAGTTGAGAAACGCTTCCACGCAGCTGTCCGTGTGCACAGGTTCGTTGGGACGAGTATAGACCGCGCGGGGATGCTCCTCGCGGCACCAGAGCGAAACCTCCAACCCTTCGCCCGGCAGATAGACCACCTGCCCGTGCATCTCCGGCGAGGGCGCGCCCTCCGGACGGTCGTGCGAAATCGTGAACACCTGGCCCGTGAGCGGCTGACCGCTCGCAATCGTCGCGATCTGATAGACGGGTTTACGCTCCATGCTCTTTCCTCCCGAACGCCGCCCGCAGAGCAGACGGTGCTGCGCGCGAATTTCGCTGCTGTTTTGCTCCGGCGGGACTGCCGGAAGCAGACGGAATTGTCTGATTTGTTCCGTACATATTATACCTCGGCATATGCGTCGATGCAAGCATACGGTGCAAACAGGACGGACTTAGGCAAGAGACGCCAAGCATCCGCAACTGCGGATCGCGACGTTATTTTGACAAACGGTTCCGGACAAAAAAACGGCCTGCAAAACCTGCAAGCCGTTTTGGTTTGGTCTGAACTTAGCCCTCGCCTCTGTGATAGATGGGATCGTCTTCACTCGGCACCGTGTCCGAATAGCCCCAGACGAGGCCATCGGGAATGCGGCGCTGATAGCTGTCCTCCACTGTGCCGACGCGCTTGTTGCCGTGGCGGTTGAGCTGCTCTCCCATGAAGAGCATGCAGGCGGAGACGCCGCCGTCGAGGTTATACGCCTCCACGCAGCCTTCCTTGACGAACAGCTCGCCAAAAGCGGAAAGGCGCATGCCGTAGCTGTATTCCTTCTGTCGTCCGTCGACGACGATCGCCACAAAGTGTCCGGGTTCCACCATGCCAAGTCCCGTGCGCGGGTTGGTCTCGTTGCCGATGCGCGCGGTGTGGTCGACGTCCTCGGTGGTGAACGCGCCGTCGCGGATGAAGCTCGGCGCAAACGAGAAGGCTTCCCGTACGCCGTCCATCAGCAGTTCGGAGGCGTTGACCTCGCCCGGCGAATAGATCTTCATCGTCATGTCGGGATACATCGCCATGATGTCGCACTTCGCGCTGTCGAGGAAGACGTTTCCGTCGCGGATGAGGATGCTCTTATACTGCGTATCACTCTCGGTGAGGTTGTCTCCCGTGATCATCAGCACGGCCTTGTTGCGGCGCGCGAGAATCCAGGGCTTGATCGCACCCGCGCCGTTGCGGTTGTCCGCGGACTGCACGGTGCGGAAGGCGTTGATCTCGCGCATGCGGATATGCGCCACAAAGTAGACCAGCGGGAATGTCTTTCCGCCATAGTTCGTGTAGTCCGTGTTCACGCGGTCGATCATGATGGACAGCGTGTCCGTGCGGTATTCCCAGTGACCCTTCTCCTCGTCCACAACGACGACCTCGGCAGGGTCGCCCTCCTGACGGTAAAACTCGTCGCTTGCGGAGGCTGCAGCCTCTGTTGCCTCGTTTTCCGGCTCCGCCTGCGCTTCGGGTTCCGCAGTCGGTTCAGGGGTGAGGATCACCTCTGGCGTTGCGGTCGCTGTCGGCGCGGGCGACTCCGCGGGCACCGCCGCGGCAGCCGCCTGGTTCGCGAGAAAATACAGCGCGCCGGACGCCAGCAGGCACAGAATCAGCGGCAGGAACGAGGCAAACACTCTTCCGCCGCGCACCTTGCCGCGCCTGCGCTTGAGGCCGTAGGTCGCGAGCACGATGATCGTGACAAGCGCGCCTGCGCCCTCAATGCCGATGAGTACGAGCGGCGAGGACCCCAGAGAGGTCAGAAGCGAGCTGCTCTGCGGTGCCGCGCTCTGCTCCGGAGCGGCTGCCGCGTCCTGCGGCGCTTCCGCCGCGGGCTCCGGCGTGGGCTCCGGCGTGGGTTCGGGTGTCGGCGCCGGCGTCGGCGTCGGGTCGACATAGCCCGACAGCGTTGCAGTATCGATATTCTCAAAAAGATTGTTCAGCGCAACATCGTCGCCGACCGCGCTGTCCTCCAGCAGGAATGCCGAGGCGGGCACCAGCGCGCTTTCGTAAGAATGGCGCGAGGTGCAGAACGCAAACACGTCCGCGGAGAGCTCTGTGACGCTCTTGCCGGAAACGCCGTTGAGCGGAGCTGTATAGTCCAGCTTCGTTGCTCCCGTTTCGGACGCAAGATAGATCTTCTGTACACCCGCGTCCTCTGCGGCGCGGAGGGTATATTCCGCCGTAAACTGCGCGGAGCCCGTAGGTGCGGTCTCGTCGTCCATATGGGTGACGAGCACCTTGGGCTGCATCTGCGCAATCAGGTCGGTGACAAACGTGAGCGTGGGTTTTCTGCCCCAGTCGTTCTTGGCAAAGCCGTAGATCGCGTCGTTGACGCTCGTAAACGCGCCAAAGAACGGATACTGATCATAACCCGTATACCAGAGCGCGGAGAGCAGCTCCTGCTGCGCGCTGCGCGTGTTCGGGGACATGACCACGAGCGCGGTCGGGATATCGTGGTTGCTTGCATAGGTCGTCATCACGCCGAAGAACTCGTCCAGAGCTGTGACGCTGCTGCTGGCCACAACCATCAGATCCGCGGAAGCGGGCGTGTTCCAGCGCTGAACCGTCGCGGGAAGCTCGCCCGCGCCGTATGCCGCGAAGGTCGAAAGCGAACCCTTGCCCGTAAAGACGATGGAAATGTGCTTTGTCGCCTCGTTCAGCGGATAGTAGGCGTTGAGATAGGGCGAGGCCGCGTCTTCCGAGAGCGTGGCGCCGCTCGCGTCCAGCTGCTTGACGGAGTAGAACCCCGTAGGCGAGTACCACTCCAGATACACACCCTGCACGCCGTCCGGCAGATCGACCTCAAGCGCATCGCCGGAGGAGAAGGTTTGATAGCTCTCCACCAGTCCGTCGGTGATGCGATGCTCTTTGCCCGCCAGCTCTTCCGGCATGGTAAAGGTACAGTCCGCGGTCACCGTTCCGACCTGAGCGGTCTGGATATCGGCGGATTCCGCGCGCGCGCCGGACAAGGGAACAAACCCCGAAACAAGCATCAGCAATACCATTGCTGCGGCCGCCATCCGGCTCAAAATTCTCGTTTTACTCATCTGCGTATACATGGGTTTAGTATACACAACACAGGCACGCAAAGTCAAAGTGATTGTAACTCACGGGTGAAATTCATGTGACGATTGAACGACATCTGCCCGCGTTTGCTGTTGTTTCGCCGTGCGTACTGATATGATAGCCGCAGCGGCGCCGATGCGCACGGCAAGCGGAAGCGAATGCCGGCGTATCAGCTAGGCAAGACTTGCCGCGCAATGCGGCGGATCGATTGAAAAATCCGACGTTTTCCACTATAATAAAGAATTATAACTGAGAAAAGTTCCTATTTCAGCCCCCGGCGCTTCGCCGGAAAGGAGACTGTCCATGTCCGCCAAAAAAGTGCTCGCAGCTCTGCTGACCGTGTTTGCCCTTGTCTTTGCCGCAGGCTGCTCCCTGCTCCAGCCGGAGACCGCCGCAGCGCCGGAGGCGACCGCAGCCGCCACGACGCTGGATCGGAGCAACCAGAACCTCGCCGACACGGACTTGACAGCGCTGTACGCACAGACACAGTTGGTTTCGCTCGACCTGCGCGGAAACGCGCTTTCGGTCGATGCCGTCACCGCGCTGCAAGCCGCGCTGCCAAACTGCAATATCCTCTGGAGCATCCCGCTCGGAAGCGCATCCTTCGACAGCAGCAGCACAGAGCTCGTGCTGCCCGCGGACATGACCGCGGATGAACTCAAGAACCTTTCGCTCTTTCCGCAGCTGACGAATGTGGACGCAAGCGCGTTTTCCGACGCAGCCGCGATCAAGACGCTCGCCGGGGAACTCACGAACGTCTCCTTCCGCTGGAATATCGACGTGCTGGGTCAGAGCTATCCTTCCGACACCACCGCGCTCGACCTGACAACAGCGTCCATCTCCGACCCCGCCGCGCTGAGCGATGCCTTGCTTGCGTTTCCGCACCTGGAGTCGGTCGACTTAACCGGACAGCAGCTCGCGCCCGAGACCATGACGGCACTGATTGCAGCGCTGCCGGAGACGCAGTTCATCTGGAGCGTCGATCTCTTCGGCGTGACGGTGGACTCAACCGCAACCGAAGCGGACATCAGCGACATTCCGGTGGAGAGCGTCGAGGCGGTCTCCCAGAAGGTTGCGCTGCTGCCGAATCTAACGAAGCTCGTGATGTGCAACTGCGGGCTTTCTAACGAGCAGATGGAGCAGCTGATTGCGGCGCACCCCAGTGTGAAGTTCGTCTGGCTGATCAAAGTCGGCGGCTGGGAGATGCGCACAGACGTGAAAGCCTTCTCCAAGGGCAACCGAAAGACGTTTGAGGGCGGCGAATATCTTGGCAAAGGCAAGACCAACTTCACGAGCGAGGACATCTCACCGCTGAAATACTGCACTGACCTCATCGCGCTCGACCTCGGCCACGGCAGCCGCATCACCGACCTGAGCGTGCTGCAATATCTGCCGAAGCTGCGCTTCTTAATCCTCGCGATGAACCGCATCACCGATATCTCCGCGCTGACCTATTGCCCGGATCTGGAGTATGTCGAAATCTTCCAGAACTACATCTCGGACTGGTCTCCGCTGCTCTCGCTCAAAAAACTCACGCACCTCAACTGCAGCACCAACTATGGCAAGGGCGAAAACGGAGACCGCACCTATCCCGACTGGACGGTGCTCAAGCAGATGACGCAGCTCCAGCGCGTCTGGATCATTCGCAGCGGCCTCGGCGAAAGCGAGATGGCGGAGCTCCGCGCGGCGCTGCCGAACGCGGTGATCAACAACATCGGCACGCACTCGACCTCCGACGGCTGGCGGGACAACGCCCTCTACCGCGAGATGCAGGATCTCTTCAACCTCCCGTATTCCGAATAACAATCGCAAGCCCGCTTTTTAGCGGCATACCGGACTGCCGGATTTCCCCTTTTTGACCAACGACAGGAGAACGCATGAAACATCGCATCATCTTAGGTCTTCTCGCGCTCATGATGAGCCTCTCCGTGCTCGCGGGCTGCGCGCCTGCGCAGGCGCCCGCAGAGGAGCCGGCGGCAACCGCCGCGCCGACCGCGAGCGCGACGCCGGAACCCACGCCCGAACCCACGCCGGAACCCACGCCCACGCCCGAACCCACGCCCACGGTGATCACCCTCGGCGCCATCGGGGACATCATGATGATGGCGGCGCAGGTCAACGGCGCATACAACGCAGAGACGAAGACCTACGATTTCTCGCGCAGCTTTCAGGGCGTCGCGAACCAGTTCCGCTCGGTCGACCTCATGTGCGGCAATTTTGAGAGCACCCTCGCCGGAGAGGAGGCGGGCTATTCCGTCAAGAAGCGGGACGACGAGCCCGCGGACACCTTCAACGCGCCGGACGTGATCATCGACAATCTCAAGGACATCGGGTTCGACTTTTTGAGCACAGGCAACAACCATTGCCTTGACCGGCAGATGCCGGGGCTTCTGCGCACGCTCGACGTGCTGGATGACAAGGGCATCTACCACACCGGCACCGCGCGCTCCAACGCGGAGCGCGACACGCCACTGATCATTGACGTCAAGGGCGTCAAGATCGGGTTCATCGCGCCGACCGAGATCATCAACAAGCACGACCGCTACATGAACGACGAGGAGACGCAGTATGCCGTCACCCGCCTCTACGATCAGCAGGAGCGTCTCGTCTCCGAGATCAAGGCGTTGCGCGCTGCCGGCGCGGACTTCATCGTCGCCTATCCGCACTGGGACAAGGAGCACAAGAAGGCCGCAAACTCCCGCACGCGGGCTGCGGCAAAGCTGCTGTTTGAGTCCGGCGTGGACGTGATCTTAGGCTCCCATCCGCACGTGGTGCAGAGCATTGAATACATGACCGTCGAGCGCGACGGAAAGCCTTACACGGGCCTTGTTGTGTACTCGATGGGCAACTTCATCTCCAACATGTCCAACAAAAAGGACGTCGACCCGCTGAAGTACGGCCTCTATGTGCAGCTGACGATCGAGAAGGCGCTCGACGGCACGACAGCGCTCAAGAGCGCGGAGTTCATGCCGCTGTTCTGCTTCTACCGCTCAATCGGCGATACGTATCTGCATCAGGTCGTGCCCGCGCTGGAGGACACCTCCCTGATCCACTCCTATTCGGAACTGACGGAGACGGAGTTGGCGCGCGTCAAGACCGCGCGGGACTACGTCATCGATATCTGCACGACCGACGCAATCCCCGTGATGAGCGACGCGGAGTGGGTCAAGTAATCCCTCGCAACGCAACAAAACACAAAGCCCGCGGCATCCTGCCGCGGGCTTTTTTGTTTGGAGTGTTGTCCGGAGAGAAGCTCACTCGCGTTTCTGTTCTGTCTGTGCTTCATCCGGCCTTGACAGGCGGAGCACGAAGCCGGACGCGATCATGAACCAGACCAGGACGATGTTGAGCGTGACGAGCGCAAACAGGAAGTCCTCCATCATCCCCTCCGCCACCGTAAAGAGCAGCACCGCGGGCAATAGCTTCACCGCGAGCGGCTGCAGCACCCGTTTGCCGAAGGAGACGCGGATGGACGCAACCGCGGACATGATGAGAAACGCGAGCAGGAGCAGCAGCCCCGGAATTCCGAACGCGGCCAGCACGCCGAGCAGGGAGTTGTGGAAGATGCCCACGGGCGAGTTCGGCGGGAAATACGGCGACATGACAGCCGACGCGACCGTAGGTCCCGTTCCGATCAGGAGAATCTTCGGGTTTTCCAAAAGACCGCGGAACACACCGCTCCAGATCTCCGTTCTGCCGTTGAAGCTATCTGCATCCGAAAAATCGCGTGTGACGACCGTGTCGCTGCCCGGCTCCTCTGCGGGTTCTGCGGCAGATGCCGTTGCTTCCGGCAGCGCGGGCGTTGCCTCTGGCAGCGTCGTGGCCTCCGGCAGCGCCATCGCTTCCGGCGCGGCCTGCACAACCGTCTGCGCCTGCTGGCGCGCAAAGATTTCGTTGCTCACACCTGCGGTGAGCATCGAAGCCTGATAGAACGCAAACATGGAAACCGCGGCGACCGAAAGCGAGATGCACACCCGAAGCAGGGTATGAATCCGGCCTTTGAGCACGTTGCGGAGCGTCAGCGCCACCTCGTAACCGATGGCGAGCGCCGCGCTGAGAATCGCCGTGCGGCTGCCGGTCAGCGCAAGCGGCACGAAGCAGACGACCGCGAGGAGCACGATGAGCACGCGCTGCCATGTCTTCTTAACGCCCGCAAGCAAAACGCCTGCAAGGATCACGCCCAGCGCGGGCGCGGGTGCGCTCCGGTTGGGATGGTTGTCAATGTTCAGCCGGCCGTCGCCGATGACGATTCCCTCAAAAATCGAAGGCAGCTTTGCCGCGATGTCCTTGAAAAACACGGCAATCAGGCTGGCAATACTCAGCAGGACGGCTGCGATCAGCGTCACCGCGCATAGCATCAGCAGCACACGCTTTGCGCCCTCGCGCTCCAGCGCGTAGGGAAGCGCGAAGCACAGCGCAATCGCGGTAAACGTCGCCGCAAACCACTCGTAGGAGTCCACAAGCTGCGCGCGGCCGTAATTGAGCACGATGATGACACATCCCCAGACGAGGAACGCGAGCAGCAGCTTGATCTCAACATACCGCGTGACGCGGAGGTTGAAATACAGCTGGGACGCCGCGAGCAGTGCCGCGGGAAAGAACCAGAAAAGCTGAAGCGTGTCGTGGTCGACAGGCAGGAGGTTAAAGAGCACCTCCAGCACGATGGTCGCCGCGAGCGTAAAGGCCGCGATATAGCGCCACGAGAGCACTTTTCCCTCGCGCAGCGGCAGAATGGGTTGTTTAAGATTTGCGGGATCGGTGGATTTTGTCTGCATGAATCTTCCTTCCAGACACGCGTGTATCATCGATCACACTCCGCGCCTGTACAATAATTGTACACCACGCGGGTTGCAAACGTCCACCCTTTGTTTTCGTTCGTTCTTTACGAAACACAACCATTTCTTCGTGTAAAATCCGCAGCCTTTCAAAGAAAACGCCCTTTCGCAGCCGTTTCCGGCGGTTCAAGGGCGAAGCATATTTTTATTCGGTTTTTTGTCTCTGCCGGATGGTTTCGGCGATTCGCTGAATCACCGCCGCATCCACCGCATCGTCAAACTTTCGCGCAAAGAGCATCCCGCTCTCCATCAGCATATCGTAGTCCGCGTTCGTCAGCGTCCGCGGGGATGCGGCGTTTCCGCTCCAGTCCACATAGCGCATGGTCGCAGCAAGCTCGTCGTCAAAGCCCATGAACGCGCGCTTCTCCATAAACGGGGAGTTTGCAACCAGCGTCTGGAGCCAGATCTCGTCCGCACAGGAGGAGTGGCGGTAGTACGCGCGATAGCTTGCGATGTTGTCTGCCACATACCGCGCGAGCGCATGCGTGATGGAAAACCAAACCCCGCCCTTTTGGAACACGACGGGCGCGTTCTTGATGCGGTTGATGCCGATCAGCTTTTGCACCGCGTCAAACGCGGGGCTGAGTCTTCGGTCGAGCTTTCTCAGC
This sequence comes from Clostridia bacterium, assembly GCA_035561095.1. Taxonomy (GTDB): domain Bacteria; phylum Bacillota; class Clostridia; order Christensenellales; family CAG-138; genus UBA7703. The sequence continues at coordinate 63,500 of DATMYE010000055.1, forward strand.
AGCGGATGCACAGGACGCTGCCAGCGAAAGCGCGCGATCCTGCCCTCGATGACGTGCGGCTTTGCGGTCTCCCGCTCAAAGGAGACAAACTCTAAGCCCGCGTGCGCGTCGAAAAAAGCGCGGATCTCCTTCTGGGTTTTCAGCGGCAGGTCGACGCCGGAGAGCAGATGATAAAACGCGTGCTCCTCCCGGCTTGCGAGCACCACGAGCGAGACGATCGCGTCGATGAACACCTCGCTGCCCCAGCGGGCGTCCAGCCGCGGCACAAAGAACATCCGGCTTTCACGAGCTGCCGCGCGCAGTTCGTCCTCGGGAAAGTCCTGCGCTTTTTTATCGATGTGGACATAGATGTCGTTTTGCGGATCGTTGATCAGACCCAGCAGGGTGAACAGCTGCTCCTTTTTGTTGTGCGCCGTGATCAGATACGCATGCCTGAGTCCTGATTCGCGTTCCATCTGTCTGCCGCATCCTTTCGTCCAATCTTGTCAATCCGAGCGAAATCAGCTGCCCTTGCGCCAGTCCTGCGGCACGAGGCCCTGCACGGTATACGGATCGTCCACGCCGGGCACCAGCTCGGAATAGCCCCAGAGCAGCTGATCCGGCACGGAGCGATAGTGGTTCTCCGCGCGCTTGTTGATGTATTCGCCCATGAAGACCAGCGTGGCGGACGCGCCGCCGTCGAGGTTATACGCCATCACGCAGCCTTCGTCGAGGAAGAGCTTGGCAAAATCGCTGAGCATCATGCCGTGGCTGTAGTGCGGGAGTCTTCCGTCCGCGACAATCGCCACATAGTGCCCCGGCTCCACGAGGCCAAGCCCCGCGCGCGGGTTGATCCTGCCGACGCGGTCGAGGTCGACATCCGCGCAGAGCACGCCGTCGAGGATCAGCGGCGGCCCGAAGGCAAACGTGTCCTGCGTGCCCTCCTCGATCTCGTTGAGCATATTCGCGTCCTTCTTGTTGTAGATGCGCATGGAGAGATCCTCCGTCAGCGCCATCAGCGACACCTGCGTCATGGAGCGGAAAATCCGCCCGTCGCGCATCATCATGCCGCGGTTGTAGTCCGAGTGCAACAGGTTGTCGCCCGTCATGCCGAGCACCGCTTTATATTCCCGCGCCATCACGCAGGCGTCCTGGGTGTCCCTGCCGTTGATGCGCACGGAGCCGAAGCCGGAGCGATAGGAGTCGATGTCGCGCATGTAGATGTGCGCGATGTAGTAGGCAAGCGGCGGATCGTTCTGCTCCGTCCTGCGGATCTCGATGGCGAGCACGTCGTTGCGGTACTCATAGATGCCGTTTGCTTCGTCAAACACCACGACCTCTGCGGGATCGCTTGCTTTGCGGAAATGCGAGGCAAACTCGCTCTCGTCCGCGGGCTCCGGCACGTCCAGCGCGGCGGAAGGTTCCGGCTGCGGCGTGTCGCTCGGTACGGGCGTCGCCACGGTTTGCGCGGGTGCGGCGGAAACCGCCGGCAGCGCGGCCATCTCACGGTAGACCAGCACCGCTCCGCCGAGCAGCAGCAGAACGCCCACGAGCAAGCCCGCGACCGCAATGCCGCGTTTGCCGCTCTCGCGCCTGCGTTTGCCGCCCGCGAGCATGACGATCACGATGATTACGCCGAGAAGAGCGACGCCTGCGCCGATATAGAATAACAGGCTCGTCGGAATCGCGGGCATAGCTGCTGCGGAAGCGGATTCCGGCTGCGGCGCTTCGTCTGCAGGCTGGGCGGTCGCTTCCGGTTCGGGTGTTTCGGAGGGTTTGGGCGTTGCGGCGGCGTCGGGCGCTGCCGCGGGGCCTTTCAGCGCGCTCAAAAGCGCAAAAAGCTCGCTCGTGCTCTGCTCCTGCGGCTGCTCCGCGGGATAGGTCTGCACGAAATACGGCGTATCGTTCACGGAATAGTGCGTCACTCGCAGGGAGGAATAGTTGTCATACGCCGCCTGCGCGAGCGAAAGCGCGCTCTCGCCGCCGAACGCGGAGAGAGGAGCTGCGGTATCATACAGCGGGCTTGTGCCCGTCTCGACATGCTGATAGACCGCGCGCACCTGCCAGACGCCATAGGCGCGCTCGCTGACATACTCCTTGCCGTCATCCGCGGCCTGCGTTGCCGCAAGCAGCGTGTGTACCGCCGCGAGCGCATGAAAGCCGATGCCGCCTTCGGGAATCGTTGCGTGGGTGATCAGCGTATCCGGCTGATAGCGGCGGATCACGCCGATGAGCCAGTTGGTCGCGTCGCCTTTGTCGACATAGGAATACAGTCTCTTGAGGTCGATCGCGCTGGGATAATACGGAAAATTGCCGAAGATCGGCTGCGTGCGGGAACCCATCGCATAGCGTGCGCGGATCGCCTCCTGCTGCGCCTGCCGGTTCTCATAGGAGAGGAACACGAGCGCGGCATCGTCGCCGGAAAGATACGGCAGCAAACTCCCGAATTCAAACGACTCGTCGGAGGTCATCGCCGCGATCAGCATCACCTTCGGCTGCTTGGGCTGCGCCTGCATCACGCAGAGCGCGTCCGGCGCGGTTTCCGCGTCGTAGACGCCGAGCTCCGAGATTGCAAACGCCCTTTCTCCGGAGATGCGGACGCTCTTGCATCCCTCCGGCAGGGCAACATATTCATTGAGCAGGTCGGTGCTTGCGGCCGCGCTGCCAAGCTGCTTGCCGGAGCCATCCAAAAACTCCAATGTCGCGGCTTCGGGAGCGGCATACCAGGCGACATAGAGCCCCTTTGCACCGTCCGCAAGCGAAACCGCCAGCGCTTCGCCCGGCTCAAACGAGATGCGGGAGTTATAGCGCGCGTCCGTCAGCCGGTGCTCAAACGAAACGGAGCGTTCCGGCAGCGTGATCTTGCATTCCGGTGTGAGATCGCCTGACTCGCCGCCCTCCGCATGCGCGGAAAACACCGCGGGCAGCAGCATTGCGCACAACAGAAAAAAAGCGGCTGCGCTCCTCATCCATTTCGAACCGTAGACGCTTTTGAAAGCCATGTGCATAACTCCTTGATGTTGCTTGATCGACGATAGAAGATGATTGCGAAAGATGCGCGATTCGTACACTTGCCGCGCAGAAGAGACCGCAAGAACGGTTACGGGGCTGTCTGCGTGACCGCGGGCGTCGCCTGCGGAAGCGGTTTCCCGCCCGTCTCCAGCAGGTTGATCGTGATGATGACCGACAGCGCCAGAAACAGCACGTTGAATATCAATAGCTTTTTCAGAAGATCCGGTTTTCGTTTCATGTGTTTAACCCTCTGTATTATGATAGTGACAAGCGCAAAAAAAGTCAAATCCGAGCATTGTTTTTTGACGTCGCCGCCGCGTTTTCTTCTGTAATCCGATCGCATTGTTCCGCTTGAACGCCTGCGAAAGTGTAATTTTCCGTGAACTGTTTTCATTCCCTGTGCCACTGCGGGTGAATCTATAGTATGATACCAAAGAACAAAACGATTGTCTCTGCCACCCATCCTATACTTGAGGAATTCGATTATCATGACAAAAGTGCTCACCCTGCTGCTGGCGGCGATGATGCTGCTGCCCGCCTCTACCCCGACAATCAGCAACGACCCGCCGGACGTGGAGCTCGTCGCGCCTTACTATATCGTAGTGGACGCAGACGATCCCTCCATCGTGCTCTATGAGCGCGATCCCGACGGAAAGTGCATCCCCGCGAGCACGATGAAGATCATGACCTGCATCCTCACGATCGAAAACGTCAAGGACTACACCGAGCTTGTCGAGGTGACCAAGAAGGCTGCGACCCTCAAGGATTCCAACTCCCTGATGGGCATGTTCGCGGGCGAGCACCTGACCGTCGACCAGCTGCTGCACGGACTCATGATGGTCTCCGGCAACGACTGCGCGCTGCTGCTGGCCAACTACGTCGCGGGCGATGTGGAGAAGTTTGCGGAGCTCGCAAATGCGAAAGCCGCCGAGCTCGGCATGGTCAACTCGCATTTTCTCAACGCGAGCGGCGCCTACCGCGGCGGGCAATATTCCACCGCGCGGGATATGGCGATTTTGACCGCCTATGCGCTGAAGAACGATAAGTTCCGCGAACTCATCGCCACCAAGGAATACACGATCGAGCCCAACGACGTCCGCAAACGCCCGGATACGCTCGTCAACTCCAACCGCCTGATCTCGGACGATCCCGCCACAAGCGAGGTCTATACCGACCTCTGCATCGGCGGCAAGACCGGCAGCACCGTCACCGGCGGAAAATGCCTCGTCGCCGTGGGCGAGCTGGACGGCGCGCGCATCGTCGTTGTACAGATCGGCGCGGAGGATCTGCAGAGCTATGATGTACACCGCCGCATGCCGAAGCTTTTCGCCAACGCGAAATATTTGATCGAGTACACCCTGAACAACGACTATGTGCCCGTCTCGCCCGCCTCGCTGGGGTTTGAATATCATGACGATGTGACGCCCGATGGGCTTGCAACCTCATTCCCCGTCTCCGCAAAGTTTGCCGAGGACGCGGTACACCGCTTGCCAAAGGCTATGGCGGAGGCGCTGGAAAAAGACCCAAGCAAGATGGAAGTGGTCACCGAGATGAATGACGATCTCGCCTCCGCAAAAGCGGGCGACGTGGTCGGCACCATCTCCTGCTCCTATGAAGGGCGCGCTCTCTTTAGCGGCGATCTTGTTGCGGACACCGACGCGGTGCCCACGCCGACCCCGACCATCGAACCCGCAGCCGTCACGCCCGCGCCCGCCGCGGAAGAAGCGCCAGCCGAGCTGCTGTCTCACGCCAGCATCGGCTTCTACCTCTTTGCGGGACTTAGCGTCCTCCTCACCGGCAGCCTGATCGTTCTGATCGTGTTGAACCTGAAGAAAAGAAGATAACTTACATTTCTTAAAAGAAAAGTATTCTAAACAGAGCCTTCTTACTTTTCTTTAAAAGAAAAGTAAACAAAAGAATTTTCACGCTTACAAAAGGCACGA
>DATMYE010000056.1:0-110768 GCA_035561095.1 Clostridia bacterium
AAAATAATTATACAAATGATTTAGAAAGTGCTATCATCATATTAGAGCTATATGAATGAAACAATGATGCCTTAAAGAAATCCAGATGCGTTCGGCGGCTCGCCAACGCGATTAACAAGAAAGTACTACAGGAGGGTCAACGTCATGTATAGAATAGCAAAAGATTTTCCAGACGATATTATTCTTTCAACGGCAGAAACATGCATCTCTCTATATCAACCAACGCATCGCTTTGCCCCGGAAAACCAGAAGGACGTTATTGTTTTCAAGCACTTGCTTCAGCAGATAGAAGACTCGCTTGAACCAAACCTGTCAAAAGAAGACGTGAAATCGACTATGGAACCGCTGCATGCGCTGAAAGAAGACGCCCCGTTTTGGCAAAACACCATGGACGGATTAGCAGTTCTTGTCACCCAAGATGATTGCGTCGTTTATTTACTCAACGCCCCGGTCGAAAGCGCTGCGATTGTTGCCGAGAACTTTCACCTAAAACCGTTGATTCATTATTTTCAGTCTGCACAACCCTATCACCTGCTGGGATTAAGCAGCATGTGTTTTTCCCTCTATGAAGGAAACCGTTACGGAATAAAAGAACTGGAGATTGACGCTGATATTCTCAGAAGCATGGAAGAAGTGCTTGGAGAAGAACACCCTGAGGGATTTTTAACCCACGGGCGCTACGGCGGAAGTGATGGAATTGCAACATTTCACGGACACGGCGGTAGAAAAGATGCGATCGATAAGGATATAGAAAAATTCTTCCGGTATGTCGACCGCATTGTTCTGGAACATTACTCAAAGCCGATGAAGCTGCCGCTGATTCTTGTATCATTGACCGAGCATCAAAGTATGTTTCGGAAAATAAGCAACAATCCTTACTTGGTTCCGGATGGTGTAGAAGTATCATATGAATCGACTCATGTAAGCGAACTGGCAGCTAAGGCGTGGGAACTGATGGAGCCGGTTTATCAGAAAAAAGAATTGGAAAGCATGGATCGGTATCAGAACGCGAAATCGAACCATACAGGATCCGACAGATTGATTGACGTTGCGCGCGCCGCGTTTGAAGGCAGGATCGCAACCTTGCTTCTGGAAGCGGATAAAAGCATACCGGGCAGATTTAACACCGAATCGGGCAAACTCGAATTTGGGAGCACAGACAACCCGGAACGCGGAGACTTAATCGATCAAATCGTAAATGCTGTCTGGAAGCATAAGGGAGAGGTAATCGTGCTTCCAACGGATCGGATGCCGGGTGAAACAGGTCTCGCGGCGATCTTCCGATTTTAGGTGTTTTATTTTGTAATAAGAACGAAAGAAGGGAGGAATTTTGAATGGCGAAAGCAACAAGCGTGATTTTAGGGTTGGTGTTTCTGGCAATGGGAATATTCGGGATTACGAATATCGTTCCCATGTTCACCAACTATCCGAGCTTCATCAATATTGGAGAAATAGTACTCGGTGGTTTTGGCTTGCTCGTCGGAGTGTTCTCTAGAACGTAAAACCAAATAGATCGATCAGGAGGTTATTTTTATGACAAAACTAGCAAACGTGTTGATGGGGCTTGTGCTCGTTGCAATGGGCGTACTGGGGATGACAGGACTGATGCCAACGTTTCAAAGCAACCCTGCCTATTTGAACATCGGCGAGATCATTCTTGGCGGTTTGGGACTGATCGTTGGCGTCTACTCACACAGAACCGGCAAGCAAGAGCGCGAAGCAAAGGATCTGGCAAAGCAGACGAAAGCAAATAATACCCAGCATAAACAGGATTATGACCAGCTGAAAAGAGAGAATGATCAGGGGAAGAAAGAGAATTCGGATCGACAGAGGCAGGAAAACGAGCAACTGAAGAAGCAGAACGAACGTCAGAAACTGGAAAACGAGCAACAGAGACTGAAAAACGCGCAGCAAAAGCAAGAAATCGAACAGCAAAAACAGAGTTCGAACAGCTGAACGCCGGATTGCTGACGAGGCATATCGCTTCCATGAATACCCGGCAGAACACGGAGAATCAAGCAATCATTTATCTAAGTCAAGATTCAAATCTTAGGAGGTAGCTATTATGCAGTTGCATTTATCGAGACCCAAGAACATTACATTCTTTATCGCACTCATCCTTGCGGTGCTTGCGCTGCTCATGGTGGTCATTCCGTTCACCTTGCTGTTTGCGCCGATTTGGTGGGCGCTGATTGCTTTTGCAATCCTGGCGCTCGGGAATCTGCTCAAAGGAATGTAAACCAAGTTGAATCGAATGTAGAAGTTTAGCATTATCGTAATATCACAAAGCGCTGGGCGGAAGGAACATTGTAGTCCCTCCGCCAGCGCTCCTTTTTTGTCTATGTCGTTTCCAGTGGCGTGAGCCAGCTTGCGTTCAGACATTCATCCTGGAAACTGTTGGTGTAGGATTCGAAATTTGTTTGATAATAACACATTATCTACGGTTCAATTGGGGGTTGACAAGCGATAAAGCAAACGGAATTGTGCCTGGATTTTTATGTTCATGTATTCAATACTCTCGTTTTATAAGCTTCTGGGCTGATCTCTACATTAGGGCCGCATACGACTTCTTCAAGCTGATCGCAGCCACCGAAAACCCAAGCGTGTATTTTTTTCATTCCTGCACCGCAAACTACTCTTTTCAGGTTTTTGCAATCTTTGAAAGCAAAGGGTGGAAGACAAGTAAGCTTGTCCGGCAGTACGATTTCTTCAAATCCGCTGCGGCAAAAAGTATAACCCCACAAGCTCGTTAGACTGGAAGGAAGTTCAATGCGGCGGAGGTTTTCGCATCCTTCAAACAGGAACTCACCTAAATCGGTTACGGTATCGGGAATATGGATAGAAGTAATTTCCTTGTGTCTGGCAAATAGTTTATCAAATAGAACCGTTACATTGCGGTTATCCGGGATCACGACCTCAGCCTCATCCCCTTGATATCTCATGACACAGAAGGTGTAGTCCTCAATTTGTTTGTACAAAAAATCCTGCATACCACTTTTCCCCATGATTATCAATGATCGGCTCAATCAGTTTATCATACGAAATCAAAAGACAGTCGTTCTTAACTGATCTTTATTCAGAACGCGGCTTCGGAATATCGGACTCCTTGAAAAGGTCAGTATACTCTGGAATTTTCTCAGCAGATGCACCTGCAAAGGTGAGCACTTCACCGCTGCACTTTTTTATCTTTGCGCCCTCAATCTCATAGTATAGCCGTAGTCCTTTCGCTGGTGTTCTGATATCTAGACACCGTCGTTATTGCGTCTAGGCCGCACGTTTTACCGCTTACTGCACAACGGCGGACGAGGCTTCAAGTCCACCTGAATGTCAAGCAAATTAAACAATGACCATCCTGCCGGATGGTCATTGTTTAATTGGTTGCGGGGGCTTGCGCCCAATGGTACACAAAACCAGATATCGTATGTTCCGTCGTCGAAAATCACGATCTTATCGACCAGGGCAAGCACTGCACGGCGTTGCACTTCGTATGAAGCTTGCCGGATATCGCCGAATTGCTCCAACCGTGCAAGGATCTCCGCCCGTGTAAAAGTAGCGGAGCGAACTTCCTGCAGCTGCTGTTCTTCCTCGCGCAGCCCATTCAGGCGTTCTGTGAGCCTCTCGTGATATGCTCCCTTGGCAATCGCGTCGACAATGTTCTCGATCTCTCTACGGGTCTGCTGCAGTCGTTTTTTAGCTTCTGTTTCTGTTCCCGCGTTTTGCTGCGAGTACAAGAGATCCGCGGCGGCGTTCAGGTCGCAAAAGAACTCATCATAGATTGAATTCACTACCTCTTGTTCGAGTGATTCTTTGCTGATGCCTTTGTTGCCGCAGCGCTTACCGCATAGGTAATAAGCGTATATCTTGCTTGCACGGCCGCCACGGGATGTTATGCCCACGTACGGCGCACCACAGCCCCCGCAGACGAGTTTTCCCGACAGAAGGTACGAATGCTTTGCCCTGTTCGCAGCGTTGTGCTTGTTCGCCTTTACGCGCGCCTGCACGAGCCTCCATGTCTCCGTGTCGATGATGGCCGGCATTCCGTCTTCCACCCTGATAATCTCGGAATCCGGGTTGCGTTTCTTCCCTGCGCCATAAGAGCGCACGTTGAAGGTGAATGTTCCGACATACCGCTCGTTGGTAAGTAAGCTGTTGAGAGAATTCTTCCCGAAGGCGCTGCCGCCCTTTGTGCGTTGCCCTACGAGCTGCTTGAGGATATACTCATATGAATGCCCAGTGGCATACATGGCGAAAATCTGCCGGACGAGTAAAGCCTCGCGTTCGTTGATTACATACTTCAAATCCACAACGTCATACCCGAGCGGCGGGCGGCCACCGGTGAACTTACAGTTGTATGCGTTTTCTTTAAGCCCCTTCATCGTCTCGATGGCAAGGTGTTCAGAATACATCTGGTCTTTGCCTTCGATGACCACTTCCATGAACCGCCCTGTCGGACTATCGTCTAGCGGCTCAAGCACTGACACGACGCGAATTCCGTATTGTTTAAGCTCAGTTTTGTAAACTCTACTGTCTCTGGCATTTCGCGCAAAGCGGCTGAACTCGTGGACAATCACGACCCCGAACGCGCCTTTGCTCGCATCGGACAGCATTGCGCGGAACTGGGCGCGCTCGTCAGTTTTGCCGGACAGCGCTTCGTCAGAGTATATGCTCACGAGATCATAACCATATCGATCGGCAAAAGCCCTGATCGCACGTAGCTGTGCGTCAATGCTCTCTTCACGTTGATTGTCTGATGAATAGCGCGCATACGCGGCTGCTTTCACTTGCGTTGCCCTCCATGTAAATGATATACTGAGGGCGCAGAAAAAGAAGTGTGCTCACATTTCTCTTTGCGCCCGCCGCCTCGGTGTTCCAGCACCGGGGCGGTTTTTTTTTATTTCAGCGCTACCAACCTATATATGCCCAATCCGAAAATCAGCAGAGAGATGACTACAGGATAAAATCGAAGGTAATGCGCAACTGCTTCGGCAAAAGCCCAAATAATAAGAACAAATGCGGCTAAAAAAACTAAAGCCAAATAACCGCTGCTATCGAAACCGAAAGTTGCCAGAGAAGCCAAAATGGCGAAAAAACCCATCGTATTTGTTCCGCGATTTACTTTCATTTTTGGGGCAGCAATATAAAGATCAGTCATGCTATCTTCAATTGTCGTGGCTTTAATGGGTTGAGTATCTATCTGGGGCGATTCAACATAAGCCGCATCAATAGATATCAATTGACCGCATTTGGGGCAAAATCTCGTATCTGATTCATATCCACAGCGCAAGCATTTCATATGCTCAATACCTCCTCTAGCCTATAACCCATCTGTTCCCACAGTTCTGGCATACGGCGTAAGTTCGTGTCTCGGTTCTTTGCCCGCGTAGAAGTGGAATGACAATGATAAGACCAATTATAGTAATTGCCAAAAGAATCATCATGAGAACGCCTAAGCAACTGCGCTTTTTCATCTCGGCAACTGTTTGATACATGATGTTTCTACTTGAACATCTTGGGCACACTCGGCCAGAAGAATTTCGGTTTAACGGGCTTGCTGTAGCAACTTGGTTTGCGTTAATACTGGAACCGCAATTTGGGCAAAACGATGTTTCCGTGTTTGTACCGCAGACGCTACACCGCATTTTAGTTCTCCTTCGCTATTTAATTATGCTCGTGAACCCGACCGCTTTGCCAATGATACGCGCCGAGTGACTGCCGTTGATCTGGATCGGCGCGTAGGCCGGATTCTCCGCTTGCAGGATCATGCCGTGCGGGAGCTTATATACCCGTTTGAGAGTGACTTCCTCTTCGTCGATGATGACCGCGGCTATCTCACTGTTCTCGATATCGTCCTGCAAACGAATGTAAACGACATCGCCGTCGTGGATCCGCGCGCCAACCATGCTATCGCCTTTGCAGCGCAAAGCAAAATCGCAGTGGATGCCCTCCGGCGTATCTACGTAGCCGTCAAGATTTTGAACCGCCAGTATCGGGTCACCGCAAGCGATCGCGCCAAGCAGTGGCTTCTTCACCATGCGCGGAACAGGCAATACACCGGGCAAAGAAAACACATCGAACTTTCCGTCATCATCCCAACCCATCAACTGCGCGGGCGTGGTACGCAAAGCATTTGATATGCTTTCGATCATGTCAGATGGGATATTATTGATCACGCCTGTTTCATACCGACTTAAAGTTTGCCGAGTTACGCCAACGAGCTTAGACAACTCATCGAGCGTCATTTGCCGTTGTTCTCTTTTTTCTTTCATTCTTTTGCCGATACTCATATTCATATTCATCACCTGATGCCATTATATCCATTTTTCCGCGCAATGCAACAAAAATATATGTTAAACTTGCAAAATGGTACTTGACACGTTCCTCGTGACAAGATATATTGATGGTACGCAATACGCACCAAACGGAGGTGAAACCATGATTAAGACTTCTAAACTCCTCGGCCTAATTGCAGAAAAAGGCCTGTCTCAAAAAGCGTTGGCAAAAGAACTCGGTATAAATGAAGCGACTTTTTACCGCAAAATGAAGCGTGGCGTCTTCGATAGTGACGAAATCTATGCTCTGATTCAAATCCTAAGCATTGAGAATCCGAGCGAGATTTTTTTTGCGCAAATTGGTGCGTGATACGTACCTTGCGCCCGATCACTACTGACAAAGCGTCGTGAGGAAGGAGGAATCTGAAATGGATTTATCAACAGCAAAAACGTGTGAGCTCGTCGCAGAGCTCGAAAAGCGAGAGGGCGTTACCGCTAAGTACGTGGAGCCGTATGTGGACGAGAGTGTGTCCGTCAACGGCCCCGCCGTAATCCTCGTCGTTATCGACTAGCCAATTTGCGCGTACCGATATGCGCCTTTAATGTTCGCATGAAAGTATTGCCCATGTGATCCAGCATGCAACAGCCCTTGGTACACGCTGATCGGCACATCGTAGTACGCATACAGACCGCCGCTATTGAACCGAATGTGAAGAACTCTGTTTTCGTACCCGATGCTCGCGATATCCGATGAGCTCACAGGAATCATATTCATCCGTTTCACCTCCTTTCAAAGGAGAGTATAACACAAGGATTAAGCGTATGAAACTACCAGCTTATATTACAACCTTTGTCGAGATCGCTGGTGCGATCGTCTGCATCGTTATGGCTGTGGCGACTTGCAGATAGACAGGAAAGCGCCTACTACCTCCGGTGCTTTCCGATGGGAACGGTAAAAGGGAACCTCCCGCCTTTGTGAGCGTTTTTTTCACCGCCATGACCAAGCGGCCTTTTTACGCTCACGACCGTTCCTGTCGGAAAACGCCGGAAGGCGAAAGGAGGATGCGACATGAAGAAAACCCTCTCCATCTAGCGGCATAGCCGCGAACCTCCCATCGTAACCCCGCAGAGCGCTTCGGCGCTTTGCGATGGGCTGTGAGAGAGACGGAAGCCAGCCACGATTCGTGGTGAAGTCCGTAGGCGGTGAGGTCTCCACCGCCCAGCTCGTCGCAAAACGTCGAACGAAAGGAGAAATTTCATGCTCGAGTTTATGAGAAACGCATTTTACGCCCTGGTGGGCGTCTTGTGTGTCGGCGCATCAGTAGTCGTACTGACAGTCACTATTTCTGTTGTGATCGGCACCGTTCGCCGCACACGCAAAGGAGGCAATGACAATGTCGCTTGATATTAAAAGCGAACGAAAACAGATGCCCACAGATACTTTTTTCTTTATTCTCACAGGACTTCACGGGCAGGCTGCCATCGATGCGCTCCTGGCCGATATGTCAAAAGAACAAACAAGAGAGGAGGTAATCCATGAGCAATCCGCTTGAAGCAACAAAAATGCCGGGTGACGTTGGCCCGTCAGTCCCGGCAGAAGCAAATCTTCACCGCAACAATACCACAAAAGAACAGATCGTGTCAATGCTCGGGCAGCTGCTACTACACTGCGACGAGGACGTTGTCGCACTCGAACCGCAGTATAACGCGCGTAACGAGCTTGAAACGGTCAAGATCACATTCCTCGGCGGCGGGGTGCGGTATGCCAACGTCTACGCCGACAGCCATCTGGCGATCTGCCGCGACGTACTAAATCAGGCATTCGAATGATTGCGCAGTGTCCAAGGTGCAGCTACACGCTGCTGGTGCGTTTTCCGAATGCCGAAGAAATGCAAATGATGCTGATCGAGACCGGGTGGTCTCGCATTCGCGTCAATGGTCACTGGCACACCGTTTGCCCGGCGTGCAGAAAGGAGATAGACCGTGAAAAAGCTGCGCACAAAAACTTTACTCATCGTGATTCTGTCACTGATCTTCGCGGCACTGGTGTTGTGGGCGATACCCACACTGGCCGAGGACGAGACCGCAGTTGTGACGATCGAGCTGCTGCCGACACCGACACCGACGCCGATGCCCGCGCCTCCGTCGACACCGGAGCCAACAAAGCGCCCTGAGCTTCCCGTGTATGAGTACCCCGAAGAGGACGCGCGCAGCCTATCCCGCGGCATGTGGAGCGTTTGCCCGGCGAATCCGACAAGGAACACCAAGCTGGCGTTCTGCGAACTGGTGCAGAACCGCGTCGACGATGAAAGCGGCGACTTCGAGGATTCTATCCGCTGGGTACTACTTCAGGGAAATGAGTTCCCAAGCTACGACCCTGATGCATACCGTTCGCGCGAAAACAATGAGATTGCCGATTTGGCCATGCGATCGTGGATCTACGCATCGGTCACCGGCGACAAATCCTACCGCCTTACACCCGCGGACGGCCTGTGCTGTGATTTCTACCGTCTGAATAGTTGGGACTACATCATCATTTACAACCGCGCCGGCGACGTCGTATACGACAGCGGCGCACAAAAATAACAGGAGGAGTTATGAAAGCATTCAAAGGATTCAATAAGAACCTGCAGTGCACACCCAGCGGGAAAACATTCCAGTATGAACTCGGAAAATCGTACGAGGAACCACGCGCGGATCTCTGCAGCGAAGGGTTTCACGCTTGCGAGAACCCGCTGGACACTCTGAACTACTATGGCCCCGCAGACGGTAGCCGATATTGCGAGGTTGAGCTGGATGGTGTATCGGAAGAGCTCGATAGCAACGATTCCAAGCGCGTCGGCTCTAAGATCACGATCGGCGCCGAACTGCATCTGAAAGGCCTGATCGAAGCAGGTATCGCGTTCATCTTTGAGAAGACCACAGCATCCCCCGACACAACTTCCACCTCGGGCGACGGAGCGAACGCCGCCACCTCGGGCGACGGAGCGAACGCCGCCACCTCGGGCGACGGAGCGAACGCCGCCACCTCGGGCACCAGAGCGAACGCCGCCACCTCGGGCTACGGAGCGAACGCCGCCACCTCGGGCACCAGAGCGAACGCCGCCACCTCGGGCGACGGAGCGAACGCCGCCACCTCGGGCGACGGAGCGAACGCCGCCACCTCGGGCACCAGATCCATTTCCGCATCCATCGGCATCGATGGCACCGCCCGCGGCGCGGTCGGCAACTGGCTCGTCCTCGCAGAGTGGAAGCGTAACGAGGAGAACAACTACTATCCTGCGGACGTCAAGACAGTTCGCGTCGACGGCGAGATCATCAAAGCCAACACGAATTATAAGCTCGTCGACGGGCAGTTTGTTGAAGCGGAGGCGGAATAGTCGTGTCCCATTACAGCGAAACCGCCTCTGAGATCGACGCTTGGTTTGAACGCGCAAACAAAGCCGCCGCCGATTTTGCCGCTGAAACCAAAGCCCCCGTAATCGGGTACGCATGGAGGCACGATCATGGGAAGGGCAGTGGTTATTTTCGGACTGACAAAGGCGCACGATTTAAATCCGGCAGTGAAATTGAGCCCTCTGCCGGTGGTCTAGGCAAACAAGCCGCACAGCTGGAACGTATGGTCGCAAAAATGCAAAAACGCGGCATCCGCGCTGAAATCTACAATTACAACCGTTAAGGAGGAAACCCACATGATCAATCTTGCATTCGACAATCTCGACCCGGAACAGGCGCTCGCCCTGCTTTCCACCTACCAATCGACGAAACCCGCGGTGTCCAACGTGATCCCCTTTCCCGCGAAGCAACCGGTTGCCGAAGTCGCCCCGCTCAACAAGGTGGCTCCCGTTGAACCGAATCCGCAGCCTGCGCCGGAACCGCCGGTCGCCCCGCCTGCAGCTGTCGTGCCGACTGCCGCCGCGCCGTCTTACACGTTCGACGATCTGGCTCACGCCGCTGCCCCGCTGATGGACGCCGGAAAGACGCCTGAGCTGCAGGGACTTCTGCGCTCGTTCGGCGTTCAGGCTCTCACTCAGTTGCCGAAAGAGCGTTACGGCGAGTTTGCCACCGCATTGCGCGGAATGGGGGCACGTTTATGAGCGCACCCGAAGAACATGCCCTGCTCTCCGCAAGCGGAGCGCATAAGTGGCTGCACTGCTCGCCCTCGGCGCGACTTGAGGAAACACTCCCGGAGAGCACCAGCGACTACGCCGAAGAAGGCCGCCTAGCTCATGCGATCGGTGAGCTGAAACTGCGCAAGCACTTCACGCCGATGGGACCCAAGAAGTTCGCCGCCGAGCTCAAAACGTTACAGGGGAACAAGTACTACACTTCCGAAATGGATGAACATACGACTTCGTATCTCGAATTCGTCCAGGGTGTCGTTCATTCTTTCCCTGCAACTCCGCACGTTGCGCTTGAGCGCAAGCTTGATTACTCACACGTCGCGCCTGAGGGTTTTGGCACCGGCGACTGCATCGTAATCGGCAGCGGCATCCTGCACGTCATCGACCTCAAGTACGGCAAAGGTGTGCCAGTCAGCGCGGAGGAGAACCCGCAGATGATGCTCTACGCGCTCGGCGCGCTCAAGGAATACGCCATGCTGTACCCGGTCGACGAAGTGCGCATGTCCATCGTGCAACCTCGGCTCGGTGAGCCAAGCACGTGGAAAATCGGCATTGCAAGCCTGGTTGACTGGGCGCAAAACATCGCGGAACCCGCTGCTCAGCTCGCATTCGCGGGCAAAGGCGAGTATCGCCCCGGTGACTGGTGCCGCTTCTGCCGCGCGAAAGCGAAATGCCGCGCGCGGAACGAGGAATACAGCGAAACGGTAACCGCGCTCGAAGCGTTTGCCGGAGCCCGCCCCCCTCTCATCACAAACGATGAACTCGGTGCGATCCTGCGCCGCGCAATCCCCATCGCAGCATGGGTGGAAGATCTACAGAAATTTGCGCTCGCGGCAATCCTCAATGGCGACGCGGTGCCTGGATGGAAAGCAGTAGAAGGCCGGAGCAACCGCCAATTCGCCGACGTGGATGCCGCATTCAAGGCGCTCATGGAAGCGGGATACGAAGAAGCGCTACTCTACAAACGCGAACCGATCACACTGACAGCCGTCGAAACGTTAACCGGCAAACCAAAATTTGCAGAGCTGCTTGGTTCTTTTGTGACCAAACCGCAGGGCAAACCGACTCTCGCGGACGAAACCGACAAACGCGAACCGTTTAAGCAAAGTCCGACCGCCGCGGAGGTATTCACCAATGGGTGAACTCGCAGACCACTTAGTCGACCGCATTCTTTTTCACAGTAAACCGAATATTACAGGAGGAACAAACAAAATGGCATTCAAACCGACACAGGTAACCACCAACGAGACCCGCATCAGCTATGAGCACCTGCTTAAGCCTTTTGCAAACACGCCCGGCGCGGAAGAGAAGTACAGCATCACGCTGCTCATTCCGAAAAGCGACGTGGCAACCAAACAGCGCATCGATGCAGCAATTCAGGCCGCAGCGCAGGAGGGCGTCACGAGCAAGTGGAACGGCGTGCGTCCGGCGCAGCTCGCAGTCCCGCTCTATGACGGTGACGGTGTGCGCCCGAACGGCGAAGCCTTCGGGCCCGAGTGCAAAGGCCACTGGGTGATGACGGCAAGCAGCAAGCAGCGCCCTGAGATTGTCGATCTCGGTCTGAACCCGATCATCGACGCGACGCAGATCTACAGCGGTATGTATGCCAACGTCAACCTCAACTTCTTCGCCTACTTCAACAGCGGCAAGAAGGGCGTTGGCTGCGGTCTCGGACCCGTGCAGAAGACCCGCGATGGTGAGCCCCTCGGTGGTCGTGTGAGCGCTGCAGAAGCATTCAGCGCTGCCCCCGCGCAGTATTCAGCTCCTGCGCCGCAACAGTACGCGCCGCCCGCGCAGCCGCAGTATGGTATGCCCTACCAGCAGCAGGCGGTCGGTGCTCCCCCGTGGACGCCGCCCACGCAGTACGGTGCTCCGCAGACGACGCAGTACGGAGCGGTCGACCCGATCACGGGTAGACCGATCTAAGACAGCCGCCTAGTATTTCAAATCAGCGCCGCCGGGCGAATATCAAGCGCCCGGCGGCATCCTTAAACCACTTGGGAGGGTCAAATGCTTCATTTATCAATTGATATTGAAACCTACAGCGACATCGACATAAAAAAAGCAGGGCTATACCGCTACGTGCAATCTCCGGCTTTCGAGGTGTTGCTGTTTGCATATAGCGTAGACGGCGCAGCCGTCCGCGTTGTGGATCTTGCGCAAGGTGAGATCATTCCACAGGAAATCATGAATCTGCTTCTGAACCCTTCGGCGATCAAGCACGCATATAACGCCGCGTTCGAATGGTATTGCCTGTCCAAGCACCTCGGGCTAAGCGAAAGCATCATGCTTGATTGGCTCTCTCAATGGCATTGCACTATGCTACACGGGCTTTATTGCGGTTACACCGCGGGGCTCGGTGCCACCGGCGAGGCCCTCGGCCTCCCCACCGACAAGCGCAAGCTCGGCACCGGCATGAGCCTGATTCGCACGTTCTGCGTGCCGCAGAAACCTGTAAAATCCAACGGCAACCGTGTTCGAACGCTTCCCCATCATGAGCCGGAAAAATGGCAACTTTTCAAGACTTATTGCGCACAGGACGTCATCACAGAAATGGAGATTGAGCACCGTCTTGCGGCGTTCCCCGTTCCCAATGAAGAGCAACAGCTATGGCAGCTCGATCAGCGCGTCAACGCCCGCGGAGTTCGTGTTGATACCCGACTTGTCGACAGCGCCCTAGCGATCGACGAAGCATCGACCAAAGACCTGACCGCCGAGGCGATCATGCTCTCCGGGCTCGCAAACCCCAAGAGCGTGCAGCAGCTCATTGCTTGGCTCGAAGAGGAGATCGACGAGGAGTTGCCGGACCTACGTAAAGAAACCGTCAAAGACCTGCTCAAAGGAGATCTCGAAAGCGATGCCGCACGTCGTGTGCTCGAGATCCGGCAACAGCTCAGCAAGACCAGCACGAAGAAGTACGCTGCAATGCGCGAAGCTGTCTGCGAAGACGGCCGTGTGCGCGGACTCTTGCAGTTTTATGGCGCGAACCGAACCGGACGCTGGGCCGGGCGGCTCGTGCAAGTGCAAAACCTTCCGCAAAACCATCTGCCCGCGCTCGACTTCGCGCGTGAGCTCGTAGAATCCCGCAGCATCTCCGCGCTACAGCTGCTTTACGGCAGCGTTCCTGACACGCTTTCGCAGCTCATCCGCACGGCATTTGTGCCCGCGGACGGCAACGTATTTGTGGTTGCCGACTTCTCGGCGATCGAGGCGCGCGTGATCTCTTGGCTCGCCGGCGAGCAGTGGCGTATGGATGTATTCGCAACGCACGGCAAAATATATGAGGCCAGCGCATCGCAGATGTTCGGCGTCCCGCTCGAGGAGATCACCAAAGACAGCCCGCTCCGTCAGCGCGGCAAGGTCGCAGAACTCGCGCTCGGATATCAGGGCGGCGTCGGCGCACTCACGAAGATGGACACAGCGAAGAAACTGAACCCCGAAGAAATGCCCGAAATTGTGCAGCGCTGGCGCATAGCCAATAAACGAATCGTGGATCTGTGGTATGCCGTCGAGAACGCCGCGCTGACTACGATGCAAACAGGGCGGCCCAGCGGCGCACGCGGCATCTTATTCGCTCGCGAAGGTGATTACGTCACCGGGCAGGACTTCCTCACTATTACGCTGCCGAGTGGCCGTAAGCTGTTTTACGTCAAACCCTTCCTCGCGCCCAACCAGTGGGGCAACGATAGCCTGCATTACTATGGCATGGATCAGACCACGAAGAAGTGGACGGTCGTTGACACATACGGCGGCAAACTGGTCGAGAACATCGTCCAGGCGACCGCGCGAGACTGTCTTGCGGTGGCTATGAGGCGGCTTGATGCCCTCGGTCTTCCTATTGTAATGCACGTTCACGACGAAACGATCATTGACGCTCCGCCGAGTACATCGCTTGAAGCTGTCTGCGCAATGATGGGAGAGCCGATTCCGTGGGCGCCCGGTCTTCTGCTCAAAGCCGAAGGATTCACCGCGACATTCTATAAAAAGGAGTAGCCCGCTATGCTGCATGATCGTCAGATTACCATCTCCACCGCGGGCACCCGCCGCGCAACCAAATGGCCGCCGTCAACGCTTTGGTGGTCGGAGCTCGTAGAGCGTCTGCGCGTTCCCACGCGCGGAGTCGAAACACTTGCGGCATACCTTAGCATGCCGAAGTCCAGACAGGACGATCTTAAAGACGTTGGCGGCTTTGTCGCTGGCACGCTGCAGGGCAACCGCCGTAAAGCCAAAGCTATCACCGGCCGCGACGTCGTTACGATTGACGCCGATAACATCCCCGCAGGCGGCACAGGCGACATACTGCGCCGCGTGGATTCCCTCGGCTGCGCCTACGCCGTTTACAGCACGCGCAAGCACGAAGAAGCGCGCCCACGCCTTCGCATCCTCCTGCCGCTCTCGCGTGCCTGCACGGCGGACGAATATGAGCCCGCTGCGCGCAGGCTCGCGGCGCTGATCGGTATGGATCTCTGCGACCCGACCACATTTGAAGCCTCGCGACTTATGTATTGGCCCAGCTGCTGCGCAGACAGTCAGTATGTCTTCACCTTCGGCGATAAACCGTTCGCTGACGTCGACGGCGTGCTCGGCATGTACCGCGACTGGCACAATGTACTCGAATGGCCGCAGGTGCCCGGCGCGGATCAGGCGCAGCAGCGCCTCGCGGCAAAGCAGGGAGATCCGCTCACGAAGTCCGGCGTGGTTGGCGCGTTCTGCCGCACGTACGACATCTACCGCGCGATGGACGAGCTGATCCCCGGCGCCTACACACCCACGGATATCCCCGATCGCTACACCTTTGTAGGTGGCAGCACGACCGGCGGCGCGGTGGTCTACGATCACGGGCAATTCCTTTTCTCGCATCACGCGACCGATCCGTGCAGCGGGAAGCTTGTCAATGCATTTGACCTTGTGCGGTTGCATCGCTTCGGAGATCAGGATGATGACGCGCAGCCCAACACCCCGACCAATCGTCTGCCGTCGTACACGGCCATGTGCCAGTTCGCGGTCGCGGACAGTGGCGTTGCCGCGCTGCTGAACACAGAGCGCTATGAGACTGCCGTGGAGGCGTTCACAGGCATGCAAATGCCCATGGACGCCGCGCTTGAGCCCGCGAATTGGATGGGGCTGCTCAAGACAAGCCCGATCACCGGCGCGCCTGAAAAGACGGTTGACAACGTGATCATCATCCTCGAGCATGATCCGATGCTCCGCGGCAAAGTGGCGTTCGATGAGTTCGCCAATCGCGGTCTCGCCCTCGGCGCATTGCCCTGGGACACTCGCGCTGCCCGGCGGCAATGGACAGATACCGATGACGCCGGACTCCGTCACTATATCGAGAAGGTCTATGATATCACCGGCAAAGAGCGCCTCCTCGACGCAACTGCGCTGTGCGCGTTCAAAAGCCGGATCAACGACGTGCAGGACTATCTCTCGACGCTGGCGTGGGACAACGTCAAGCGTCTCGATACCCTTCTGAGTGATTACCTCGGCGCGGAGAACAACATCTACACTCGCGCGGTCGCGCGCAAGTCCCTCGCTGCCGCCGTCGCACGCGCTATGGTGCCCGGCACAAAGTATGACTACATGCCAATTCTCACAGGCCCGCAGGGCATCGGTAAGAGCACGCTGCTGCGCACGCTCGGCATGCGCTGGTACTCGGACAGCCTCAGCACCTTCGAGGGAAAGGAAGCCCGTGAGATGGTGCAAGGCACCTGGATCAATGAGATCGGTGAGCTCAACGGCATGACACGCTCGGAGATCACCACGATCAAGCAATTCCTTTCGCAGCAGGAGGACATCTACAGAGAGCCATACGGGCGCCGTACGAACGCTTACCCGCGGCGCTGTGTGTTCTTTGGCACGACCAATGACGCCGAGTTCCTCCGCGATCGCACAGGCAACCGCCGGTTCTGGCCTGTGGATGTCGGTCTCAATCCAATTAAGAAAAGTGTTTTCCGAGATCTGCCGGAAGAAGTTGACCAGATATGGGCAGAAGCATTCGCGGCGTGGCAGCTGGGTGAACCGCTGTATCTATCCGGCGAGGCGGAAAAGATCGCGATGGAACAACAGGAAGAGCACCGGGAGAGCAGCAGCAAAGAAGGTCTCGTGCGCGACTTCCTCGATCGCCCACTGCCGCTTGACTGGGACAAACGTGAAGTCGCAGAACGCCGTTTGTATTGGTCAGGAACCTTTTCACAGAGTGGAGTGCAGACGATTCCCCGTGACCGTGTGTGTGCGGCAGAGATTTGGTGTGAATGCTTGGGCGGCGATATCAAGTACATGAAACGCACTGATGGGAATGAGATCACCGGCATTCTGGCGAGTATACCGGGGTGGGAAAAATGCAACAAAGCGTTACGATTCGGCATTTACGGGGTCCAAAAAGGATTCGTCAAAAAGGCGTGATTTTTGTAACTAGCACTAGTTACAACCAAAAGCTAGTTACAAAAAATTGTAACCAACGTAACCAATAAATGACAAGCGGTTACAGATTGGTTACAGCAAAATCCCGCATTAGTCCAGCGATTTTTTAAATATGTAACTAAAGTAACTAATATTCTCTTAGAGGTATAAAAAATGAGAATTAGACAGATAGCCGCCCGCCTAATGTGTCACATATGCGTAATGTTCCGTGTGCGTGGCGCGCACGCGCATAGCGCCCGCGCGCGTTATATAGAAAGGATTGCTTATGCTTGAGAAAGTGATCGAGGAACGCCTGCGGGATGAAGTGAAACGCCTTGGCGGCGTGGCGTTTAAGTTTGTTTCCCCCGGCAACGATGGTGTGCCCGACAGGTTGGTGTGCTTACCGGGAGGGCGAATTGCTTTCATAGAGCTAAAGGCGCCGGGCAAGAAACCGACGCCGTTGCAGATTCGGCAAATGGGACGTTTGCAAGAATTGGGGCAAATGGCATTTGTAATTGACAGCATCGAAGCTGTCGATGAATACATTCGGATGGAAGGAGGCGGACGGTCGTGATCTTTACCCCTCACGAGTATCAACGATACTGCATTCAGCGTATGATCGACGATCCATACCTCGGCGCCTTCTTGGATATGGGTCTTGGGAAAACAGTGATCACATTGACCGCCTTTAATGTCTTGAAGTATGACCGCTTTGAGATCGCAAAGATGCTGGTGATCGCACCGAAGCGTGTGGCAGAAGGCACGTGGTCGAGGGAAGCGACGAAGTGGGATCATCTGCGGCACCTTCGCGTCTCACTGGCGTTGGGCAGTGAGAAGCAGCGCGTCCGTGCGCTGAACACTCCGGCGGATGTTTACATCATCAATCGCGAGAACGTTTGCTGGCTGGTGGAGTATTTCCGCAACGCGTGGCCGTTTGACATGGTGGCGGTTGACGAGAGCAGCAGCTTCAAGAGCCACCAGGCGAAACGGTTCAAGTCGCTGACGTGGGTTCGGCCTCATATCAAACGCCTCGTCGAGCTGACCGGCACCCCGGCGCCGAATGGTCTCATGGATCTCTGGGCGCAGGTATATTTGCTGGATCTCGGTGAACGCCTCGGTAAACACATCGGGCAATTCCGCGAGAGGTATTTCAATCCTGACAAGCGCAATGCCCAGCAGGTGTTCACGTTCAAACCGAAGGACGGCGCTGACCGGGCGATCCACGAGCGCATAGGCGACATCTGCATATCCATGAAGGCGGATGATTACCTGCAGCTGCCGGACGTCGTATATGACGATATCCCTGTTGTGTTGGATGCTGCAGCAGAACGCCAGTATAGGCAGCTGGAGCGCGATATGCTGCTGCAGGTGGACGAGAACACCATTGACGTCGGCACAGCGGTCGCGCTGTCCAACAAACTTTTACAGCTTTGCAATGGCGCGGTGTATGACACAGACGGAACGCCGGTTGAGATCCACAAGTGCAAAGTCGAAGCATTTACGGAACTGATCGAAGCACTGAACGGGCAACCGGCACTGGTGTTCTATAACTTCCGGCACGATCTTGCCCGTATCGAAGAGGCGTTGAAGAAATCCGGCTTACGTGTCCGGCGGCTGACAGGCCCGCAGGATGAAGCGGATTGGAATGCCCGGCAGATTGATATCCTGCTTGCGCACCCCGCTAGCTGCGCATACGGCTTGAACCTTCAGGACGGCGGCAACCACGTAATCTGGTTCGGATTGAATTGGAGCCTTGAACTGTATCAGCAGGCAAACAAGCGCCTGCACCGTCAGGGGCAGACACAGAAGGTCATCATCCACCACCTGATCACTGCCGGAGGGCGCGACGAGGACGTGATCGCGGCTTTGCAGGATAAGAGCGCCACGCAGGACGCCTTAATCGACAGTTTGAAAGCGCGCATCGTCGCGGCAAGAAATGAGGTATCACATGCTGATCATCGTTGAAATGACTCAAAAGCTTCCCGTTGTGTGCCCCGGCTGCGAGTTCTCTGCAGAGACCGAGGATGGAAATGTCTACTGCGCGAACAGCAAGTGCATTTTCTATCTGCGAAGCACCACGTGCCGATGCGGTATGCGCACGCTGCCGGAGGAAGAGAGCGAGCATGTTGGTTGATATGCGTTCCGAGGTCTGGAAAATAATTGACGGCTATGACGGCAGGTATCAGGTGAATCCATTCGGAGAAGTGCGTCGGGTATGTAAACACAAGTTCGTGCGATTGACAGCTTTTAACCGCCGCGGCGGTTGGTTTGTCAAACTGTCGCAGAATTACAAGGGCAAGGAGCATAAAGTGTCGCACTTGGTTGCAATTGCGTTTCTTCCTCCAAAGCAGCCGGGGCAAGTTCTTTGGCATAAAAACGGTGTTTTGTCGGATAACTTTGTGGGGAATCTGCAATGGATCAGTAGACGTGAACTTGGAAAGCGCACCGCGCTTCAAGCCGATAAACGCAGAACGGTCGCGAAGGTAGCAAGAAACGGGGAAGTCGTCAGCTTCTACCCAAGCGCGCGAGCGGCAGCCAGAGCGAACAACATGAGTTATCAAACTGTGCTTGACCGATGCAACTACAAAGTTAAAAAGCCGTTTGAATTGGATAACCACAATTACGTATTTTCCGACGATTTAGTCGGGTGAGGAGGACAGCGATGGCTAAGCAATACGGTGAGCCGAAGAATTACGAGGAGAAGCTTGAAAAGGTCATGGCGCGGCTTGGCGTGGAGAATTTCAACTACGATTGGTCGCGGCAGGCGTGCTGGGTTGAGTTCTTCTACAAGGGTCAGCTCTACCGCTTCGATCACTCTGTGGCGAACGCACAGGCGCACGGCGCGAAGATCCAGTATGGTTCTGACGTCTTTGCGCAGGTCGTGCTCACGTTGGAGGATCTCGCCCGGATGTCCGAACGCGGCATCTATGATCTGCAAACGTGGGTTGTCGGCATGAAGGCGCTGCCCGCGCCCGCGGAGCTGCCGCGGTGCTTCACGGCGTTGCAGTTCACGGAGCGGCCGCAAAGCGCCGATCAGGTCAATGAGGCTTACCGTCGTCTGTCGAAGGTGTTGCACCCGGACGGCGGCGGCACTGCGAATCAGTTCCAGGCTCTTACACGGGCGCGGGACGAGGCGCTCGAATATTTCAAGGAGGATTGATCAAATGCCAACTAACTCTGTTTCAAATGCCTTCGTTGCTGTCGCAGAAACCTCCGATTATACAGCCGCGACGATTAAAGTCTTTACGCAAGCCGCGCACGGGGCAAAGGCAGCAGCTCGCAAACCTTCAAAGCTCTCGTATTACTGGCGCGTAATGCGCTGGATGTGGGTGCACCGTGCGGAGCCGAACAACCGCGCGAAGTGGAGGCGGATGTCAAGGGAGATTGACACATGACGCATGAAGACCTGAAGAATGTCCGCCGGCAGCGACTACGGGTGATCAGTCTACAGGAGCGCATCGACCGTCTGCGCTCTCGGGCAGAGTACACCGCGCAGCAGCTGGGCGAGCGCGGGCAGGACGACGCGACACGCGACCGTCTCGCGGAATACGTCGGCGAGCTGGATGATCTCGAGCAGCATCTTACGCAGGAGACGATCACGCTTGAGCATGCAGTACAAGCGGTCGATCAGGGACTTGAGGCGCTACCGGAGAACCAGGAGAAGGTATTGCGCTTGCGGTACTGTGAAGGGCTTGTATGGAGGCTGGTATCGATTCGTGCGGGGTATTGCATGTCGCATTGCAAAGACCTTAATACGAAATTCATAAAAGACCAGACCCAACCAGACGTTTTTCTGTGATAAAATGCAATTGTGAAGTGATCGAAAGACCGCAAGCGGGATTCCCGTTGGCGGCCTTTTCGCTTATCCCGTTGACTTCTGCACGGAAACGCGCTATCATACGAACATCAGTTCGTATGAGGTAACGTATGAATCCGAATAAGATCAATGTTTCTGTTGAAGTTTTGTTTGACGAAGCCGGCGCTATGCATCCGAAAGCGGTTATCTGGGAAGATGGTCGCCGCTTCGAGATCACAAGCGTATCGAATGTACAAAGAGCTGCAAGCTTGAAAGCTGGCGGCAACGGCGTTCGATATACCTGTCGCATCGGGCGATCAGACAGATATCTGTTCTACGAAGGGCCCCAATGGTTCGTCGAGGCCAAATAGTTCTTATGCGCAATTAAGAGACCGCGCCGAAAAGCCCCGGTCTTCAGTTAAATTTTTCGTGCCAGATACACATGTTATTTGTTTTGTGGTAAAATAAAACAAATTTGTTGTAGGGGGTACGCAAAAAATGGAGCTTACAAAAGTCGAGCGCTTAATACTACACAACCAGTATGAGATCATGAAGTTGCTTGATAAAAGCGCAGGCAACAAAGAATTTTGCGAGAATGCTCAAACGATACTTGAGTATGGGTATTCGCGAAATTACGACGAGTTTTCTGAATTCTTTGCAGATGAAGAACTTAGTCAGGAAAAGATGGATCTTGTGTTTGACGCGCTTGATCTATACCGTTGCCTAAGAAATTCTTATGAAAAATTATCTCCTGCTGATAAAGTTCAATTGGATTCGAAGAAGCTAGAGTTTCGCGGATTCGACGGGAACTATGAATCAGAATATTTATGCTATGCTAATTTTGTAATTAACGATCTGGGTCGCTATGCAGAAAGCAAACGCGAAGACTACAATACTCATGCCCCTATGGTGCCTAGATATGTTGAAATGCTCGCACGCTGGATAAGGATCACAGAAGGCGGCAACAAATTCAGGGAACTAGATTTGAATGAAATAAAGTCAATAATCGCTTAGGTTTAGTTTTTCCTGGTTGGGGTTCGTTCGTATGAACGAGCCTCTTTTTTATACAATCTGGATTGAGAGGTGGTGGCCGTGGCGAAGCAGCGCGATCCTTTACGCGATGAGGCTCAGCGCCTGTTCCAAGAGAGCAGTGGCGTGATCACAAACCGCGAGATTGCTGCGCGCCTCGGCGTCGACGAGAAGAAGGTTGCCGTCTGGAAGCAGCGCGATGGTTGGACTGTTGTACAACAGAAAAAATTGATACAACAAAAGACCAAAGCACAACAGAAAAAGACAGACAAGAAAGTTGTCAAAGCAGTCGCTAAGAACACCATCCTGAATGAGAAGCAGAAGATGTTTTGTCTGCTTTACGTGAAGACATATAACGCCACCCAATCGTATATGAAGTCGCATGAGGTCGATCAGCGCACCGCACATTCCTACGGCTACACGCAGTTGCATCAGCCGGAGATCCGCGCTGAGATCGCCCGCTTGCAGGAGATAAAGAATCAATCATTGCTCGCCGGAGCGCCGGACGTGGTTGAGCTGCATATGCGCATTGCGTTTGCGGACATTACTGATTTTTTCGAGTTCAAAGGGGTTATCGTAAAACTGAAAGACAGCAGCGAGCTCGATGGTCAGTTGATCTCTGAGGTCAAAGAGACAGAGCAAGGCGTTTCGCTCAAACTCGCTGATCGTCAGAAGTCCCTTGACTTCCTTGAGCGTTACTTCGTGATGAACCCGATGGACGCGCACAAGCGCGACTACGACAACGCGCGGTTGGAGCTCGATCGGCGCAAAGCGCAAATCGAGGCAACGGGCACCGGCTCTGGTTCTCCGATCATCCCGGACGCTGTGTGGCGCGATCTGATGAACCCGGCATACGCTGAACACTTGACGAATGATCGTCAGACGCAGATTTATTTCGGCGGATCTTCGAGCGGTAAGTCGTTTGGCATTCTCGGTCAGCGCACCGTGCGTGATATGCTGCGCGGTGAGCGCAACTATCTCATTCTACGCAAGACAGCTCGAACGATACGTAACAGCTGCTACAACGAGATCACGAAGTGCATCAATCGCATGGATCTCGCCGAGCAGTTCAGTATAAACAAGACGGACATGGTCATCACGCACAAGCCCAGCGGCAGACAGATCCTGTTCGCTGGCTTGGATGACGTTGAGAAGGTCAAGTCAATCACACCCGCTGTGGGAGTGATCACCGATATCATGATCGAAGAGGCCACCGAGGCTGAATACAACGACTATAAGAGCCTGATCAAGCGTCTGCGCGGTCAGTGCGAAGTGCCTAAGCGCATGGTGCTTCTCTTCAACCCGGTGACACAGGATCACTGGATTTACACCGAGTTCTTTGTCGGCCGCTTTGATGATGCCACTGGCATCTACTACGGCTCTGATCTCAGTATTCTTCGCACAACGTACAAGCATAACCGCTTCCTTACTCAAGCGGACATCGACTTACTCGAGAACGAGACGGACAAATACTACTATGACGTCTATACGCTCGGGCGCTGGGGTGTGCTCGGTCACCTGATCTACACCAACTGGGAGGTCAGAGACCTTGCGGATGTGCTGAAATCTACGCATCAGTTCTACAACGGCCAGGACTTCGGATTCTTTCCCGACCCTGCGGCGTTTATTCGCGTTGGTCTCAACCGCGGCAAAAAGGAGATATACGTCTTCAAGGAACGCAAGGGCACGCACTACACCAACGACGTGCTTGCGAAGGAGATCAAGCCGATTGTCGGCCGAGAAGTCGTTACATGCGACAACGCAGAGCCGAAGAGCATTCAGGAGTTGAACGACCTGGGCATTACAGCAGTGCCGGCGCGCAAGGGGCCTGGCTCGCTTGAGTTCGGCATTAAGTGGCTGCAACGGTATAAAATCATTGTCGACGTTAACTGCCCCGAGACGGCAGGAGAGTTGCGCAAGTACAAGTACAGGGAAGATCGCAACGGGAATGTTCTTCCGCAGCCAGTCGATAAAGACAACCATTTACTGGACGGCCTGCGGTACGCGCTTGAGGACGTCATGGTCGCGACAAAGGTCTCATAACGGAGGATCGATATGTTCATTACACAAATGGAGCTCAACAAGCTTCGTGTCGCGCAAGGTGGTGCGATGTCCGAAGGCGAGATCCTCACGAGTTTGATCCGCGAGGACAAAGACACTGAGGCTTTCAAGATGGCTGCGGTCGCAGATCGTTACTATCTCGGCAAACATGACGTCAAAAACCACTGCTTCACGACTGAATCTGTCGCTGAAACAGTAACGGCAGAAGACGGTACGCCGACGGAACAGGTCACCACCTACACCAACCCGAATAAATCAGATGTCCGCACGTCAAACCCATTCTTTTGGGTGCATGTGCTGCAGAAGACGCAGTATGTCCTCGGTAGGGAGCCTTCCATCAGCGTCAAGGACACTGTGCCGGGCGCAGAGGCGTACGGGGACGCGTTGCATGACACGACCGACGCGGCATTTATGAAGCTGCTTGGCGACTGGGCCACAGCGGCGTCGAAAGGCGGCAAGGCGTGGGTGAAGGAGTATTATGACCGCGATGGACGGCTGCGTCAGGCGGTTATACCTCGTTGCAGCGGCATACCCATCTATGATACGGCGCATGACAAGACGCTCGTCGAGTTTATCTATCACTATCCCGTGGAAGTCCATATGGGCCGAGACAAACGCATTAATCGCACGTGTGCCGAGTGGTGGACTGCGAGGGGTGTTACGTACTGGTATGCAGACGAAAACGAAGCGTTCAAGCCTGATCCGGATCGTATGGGTGTAAATCCGCACTATAAAACCATCACCAAGGTCAATGGCGTCGACGGTGTAACGCCTCAGGTAAAGAAAGTCGAGCCGAAGACGTGGGAACGCTTCCCGTTTGTTGAGCTGCTCAATAACGAAGAAGGGTTGAGCGATCTTGCGCGCTATAAGGACCTGATAGATGCTTATGACCTGATTCAGTCGAAGGGCAGTAACAACGCACTTGACTTCAACGAGTTTTTCGCCATTCTACAGGGGTACGGCGGAGAAACTGCGAATGCGATTGTGCGCAAGCTTCGTATCAACCAGGCGGTCAACATCAATGGGCAGGGCGGAAACATCGATCTCAAACAGCTGGAT
Source organism: Clostridia bacterium (assembly GCA_035561095.1). GTDB lineage: Bacteria > Bacillota > Clostridia > Christensenellales > CAG-138 > UBA7703. The sequence continues at coordinate 24,741 of DATMYE010000056.1, forward strand.
CTTGCCATGGGCGGCAGAATTGATTGGCTCAAGATTCTTCGCGATGCCATCCATGAATTCGGCATGGCGGTTGACATCAAAAAGACCGATTTCGGGGCTGCGCCTTCGGGTGTTGCTCTGAAATTCCAGTATACGCTTCTCGATCTCAAGGCAAATGCGCTGATTACTCAGCTCAAAGCCTCGCTCGAGCAGCACTTTTGGTTTATTACGCAGAGCATCAGCAAAGACCCCGCGACGACATATGATCCCGCGGCCATCGAGATAACGTTCAACAAGAGCGCGATCATGAATGATCTTGAAACCATCAACATGATCAACCTTTCTGTTGATACTGTCCCCGAGCGCATGCTGCTCGCACGCCATCCGTTTGTTGAAGATCCTGATGCAGCGCTCAAGGAAATGGAGAAGCAGCGCAAAAAGAAAGCCAAAGAGGTACGCGAAGCCTTTGGCTCTTACGGTTTGCCAGACGATAAAGATCCTGACAACAAGGATGATGCTAAGTGAGTGACTATTGGGTTAAGCGCGCGTTGGAACGTATGCGTCGCGCCGAACTTCTTGCCGACAACTATGAGGCGAGGATATTCCGACTGTACCAAGAAGCGTTCGATGAACTAAATGGAGAGCTGAAAGCCCTATTCGAGTATTATGCTTCACAAGGTGGGCTCACCCCGATTGAGGCGGCGCAATACCTGAGAGAGCCCGTGACTCGCGCGCAGGCAGATGCGATTCTGCAAAAGCTAGCAGAGGTTGCGGATCCTGACGTGCGTCGTAAGCTTCTGGCGCAGGCCAACAGCGCACAGATTTCAGCTCGCATGAAGCGAATTCAGGCCATGCAGGAGAACGTCCAGGCTGAATGTGCGAAGATCGCTGACAAAGAGATTGCGATTCATCAGGAAGCGGCCCGTAAAGTAGGCGAAGAAGCTTACTATCGGACAGTGTTTGATGTTCAGCAAGGCGTCAAAGCGGCAGTTCCCTTCGCGCAAATCACTATTGACCAGATCGATGCTGTGTTGTCGCAGAAATGGGCGGGGGTGAATTACTCAGCTCGCGTCTGGCAGAACGCAGAATTGATGGCGGACAAGCTCGGCGAGATCGTGCGCGCCAACGTTGCCACCGGTCGCCCCTGGGAGCGCTGCGTCGATGAGATGCAGCAATATATGATGTCGCCCGACCAAGGCGGCCGTTACGCCGCTACACGGCTCCTCCGCACTGAAACGATGCACGTCTATAACGAGATGTCAGCTGAGGCAAGCAGCGCTCTGGGCGCGGAACGATATCGTTACATTGCTGTGCTAGATCTTAAGACTTCTGAAATCTGTCGTTTACATGACGGATTGATTGATCCGGACACAGGGAAGGCATACACGTACGCGGATCGAAAGCCAGGAAAGAACTTCCCGCCGTTGCACCCTTGGTGTCGTTCGATTGAAGCCCCGTATATCGACGAGGCTACGCTCGAGGAGATGACCCGCCCGGCGAAAGACCCTGTTACGGGGAAAATCATCGAAGTCCCGGCCACGATGACCTATCAGGAGTGGCATAAGGAATACGTCGAGGGAAACGATCAAGCCAAGGTCAACGAACGCATGATCCAGAATACCGTAGGCGATCGGGCCCAATTACAACGTTATCGTGAAGTTCTTGGGAAAGATGCTCTCAAAGACCTTGCCGCTTTTCAGCGCATGAAGTATACTGACGCTGTAGGTTTTGAGCAGTTGGAGTGGGATTACCGCTTTGAGAAAAAACACCGCGCGACAGACGAATCCGAGTTACTAGTTAATCGGGGCGACGCGGTCGGAATCAATGAAAAGCTGACAACTTACTCGTTGAGTATGGATCACCCCCGCGGGAAGCATAAAGCGCGAGTGTTTGACTCTGCACTGGGGTACACGGGATTTAACGTGGACGTGCTCGAGAATGAGATCACGGCCGGGCTCGCAAAATACAAAGCAGCGGCTACGGGCAACAACGGATTCGGTAACACCTTCGATGTCACGATGCTCATTACCGGGCCGAAGGGGAAGCAACCGATTAACACCGGTTGGATATTCAGAGATGGGGAGGTATTCCCCAGAATGGTGACAGCGTATGTTGACAAACCTCAAAGACCATAGCGTTGTTCGGTTGAAGGATGGTAGAGAAGCTACCGTCCTGATTTCCAGCGCCGACGGATCGAGACTTGATGTCGATCTCGGTTTGGAGACGTCAGAAATCGAGACGATTTCTCCGGATCAAGTCGAATCCGTGATCTGGGAGCCGTAATTTAAATTCCAATTCAATAACCCAAGGGCGTTCGGTAACGGACGTCCTTTTGTTATACCCAAAATTTGCCAACCATGCAGGCGTTTAACCACATGGACTGCCCCGGGCGCGGAGTGGCCGCGCGCTTATAAGTTAAATCACGGGCGGGTAAAGGAACATTATGCCGGAATTCCTCAAAAAGTTGTTTGGTGACAAAGCCATGACCTTCGAAGAGTTTGAGACCGCATACAAAGGGCAGGAAAGTGCCAAAGACGGCATCAAGCTCGCCAATCTGGCAGGAGGCGGCTACGTCGACAAAGAGAAGTTCGATCGACGGGATGACGAAGCGAAAACCGCCGAGAAAAACCTCAAGACCCTGCAAGATACCGTTAAGAAATTCGAGGGCGTTGATATCGACAAGCTGAAAACAGCAGCCGAAGACGCGCAAAAGAAGTTTGACGCGGATCTTGCAATTGCTCGTCGTGATAACGCGGTCGACCTCATGCTGGTGCAGGCAGGCGCACGCAATGTCAAGGCGGCAAAAGCACTGCTCGATCTGTCCAAAGCAACGCTTAAGGAAGACGGCAGCATCATGGGGGTGGATATTGAAGGGCTGAAGAAGTCCGATGCATATCTGTTCACGGTTGAAACCCAGAAAAACGTCGGCGACGGGCACGATGGCGGGAAGCCCGCCGGCGATGGCAACAAGCCGGGCACGCTCGACGGTGAAATCACTGCGGCGTTGTTCGGAGCACCTCCTGCCGAAAACTAAATTATAACGGAGGTTATCTCTATGCCTATTACCCTTGCACAGGCTCAGGCGCTCTCTCAGAGCAAACTGACCAATTATGTCATCGATGAGTTCCGCAAGTCGCCGCTCCTCGATATGCTGCCCTTCGACAACACGGTTCTGCCTCAGGGTGGTCAGACGCTGGCTTACGTGTACAACCGCGTCACGACCATGGCAACGGCAGCCAACCGCGCGCTCAACGCCGAGTATGTGCCGCAGGAAGCTGCGACCACGCAGCAGACCGTTAACCTCAAGGTTTTCGGTGGCTCGTTCCAGGTTGACCGCGTCATCGCCAACCACCAGAAACAGGTCGTCGACCACGTCCAGTTCCAGGTTCAGCAGAAGACGCAGGCGACCATCGCCGCGTTCCACGACCAGTTCGTCAACGGCGACTCCGCCGTGGATGGCGGCATTGCCTTCGACGGCCTCGACAAAGCGATCACCGGCAGCTCCACGGAGCTCATTCCCGCGGCAAACATCGACCTTTCCACCTCTGCGAACATCGACAGCAACTGGAAAGTCTTCCTCGATTACCTGCGCAAGCTGCGCGCTCGCATGGATCTCGCCCCGACGCTGCTCATGATGAACATTGACGCGTTCGGCGTCTTCCAGAGCGTAATGGATCGCGCGGGCATCAACCTCGCTTCCAAAACGAACTACGGTTTCGAAACCGTGCAGTGGGGCAACGTCCTCGTCATGCCGATGGGTGACAAACCGGGCACGTCCAATCCTGTCATCGAGACAGATGCAAACGGCCTGACCAGCATCTTCGCGGCGCGCCTCGGTCTTGACGGCGTGCATGGTGTTTCGCCGAACGGCAATACCGTCGTTGAAACCTATCTGCCGAACATGAAGGCCCCGGGCGCGGTGAAGACCGGCGAAGTCGAAATGGTCGCCGCCATGGCGCTCAAGGCAACGCGCGCGGCAGCTGTGCTTCGCAAGTTCAAGATCGCGTAAGGAGGACAAACGAATGCCGAGAATCTATGCGCAGAACGAGTCGCATGCGATTAACTTCGGCGGCGTTGAATTCATCGCTGGCGTCGCGGCTTTGGCTGCCGACGCCAGCACAGATTACTTTGACGTTGCCGATCGTCACTACACTGTTGACGGATCGAAACACAAGCTGGAACTATGGGATCGCATGACCGTGACCCAGCTGGATGAGCTTTACGTCTACCTTGGCGGAACCCCTTCGAGTGAGGATGCAAAGTATGCCAAGGTGCGCAAAATCGAGACGCTTCTGTCAACCAAGCTCATCGCAACGCTGGCGGTCGCCTCTGAAGCGGGAACGGCGGAAGGTGACACCAAGATCACCATCACCACTCCTGGCACAGCGACCTACTTCGCGAAGACGGGGCTGACCGATGCGCCGGCACTGCTCTACGGTGACGTGCCGGACGATACGTGGACGCAGCTCACGCTCGTTGCGGGTGTTACGCAGTTCACGCCCGGCGCGGCCAACCATGACAAGCTCGGGACCGTGAGAGTCAACGCCGCTGGCGCGGTCGACGCAATCGCATCCGACGCGCTCGTCGTGAACGCGGGAGGTTAACAGCATGTACAAGGTTAAAACGGTCATCGACGTCAACGGGATCGGGTGGGGCCTCGATTTCAAACACGGCGTTGCGTTTACAGATCGCGAGGATCTCGCTCGCCGGTTGAAGTCGCTCGGCTATGAAGTCGAGGACATGACCCAGAAACCGGTGAAGCCTTCCACTTCAGCGCGCGCGTCCGAAGCTCCTGACGCGCCCCCTGAAGCACCCACAGTGCCCACGGTGCCGATCGAGTCGGGAACGGCATCGAATGAAGCGCCCGGCGATTCGGACAAAGAAGGTGCATCTGCATCTGGAGCGCCGGGCGCAAATGCGGCGGCCGCGACCGAAAAACTCAAATGCCCGATTTGCGGCAAAGAGTGCGGCAGCCAGGCAGTGCTTACCCGGCACACGAACAAAGAGCACGGTTGAAAGGAGGGCTGACGAATGAGCGCAGAAAGCACTATCGCAACACTCGTCGAAAAAGCGAAGGGTCCGCTCGGTATCACGGGCACTGACGCGCTTTTGTCATGGGTCGTTGAGGGCACACTAGACAAGGTGCTGGTCGACACGCGTCAGCCCTTCCTTCCCATCAGGCTTTATAACACGGTCGCAGAGATGTGTGTTGATGCCTATCGCATGGCGAAGTCTGCCGCCGGTGATGATGCGGGAAAAATCGTTGGGAGCGTATCGAGCGTGTCCGATAACGGACAGTCCGTGTCGTACCGCGAGAGCCCCTACGCGTCCGCAATCGCTCAAGCCGCGAAGTCTGTTCTTAAGGACTACGATCGTCAGCTCAACGAGTTTCGAAGGGCGTGGTGAACGTATGAACATCCCGCAGAGCTTTCTCGATGCGCAGGCGGCGGCGTTCCAGGATAAACAGATATCCCTTCTTGCTACGGTATCCACTACCGGCGCACTCGGCAGCGTAACGAAATCGCCGGGGGCGGTGGTCTCGATACACGCATGCAATGTCCAGTATGCCGCTGACAAGTTGCTCGTCGAACAATACGGGCTGGTTGTTGGGCAAGACCTTATCGTGACCGCAGGGGCGCTTCCAATTGCGAAGGACTCCTTCATCTCCTACGACGGAGTTGTGTTTCGTGTGATTGAAACCCCTCGCTCTGATTCGCATGTGAAGCTGATCGCAAAGAGGTGGCAGCCATGAGCGTCACATTTGACTGCGATAAGGTGATCAATAAACTCAGGGCAATTGGGGATAAGAACCTTGCCGCAGAGGTGGTAAGACGTCTTGTCGTGCGCGGGATGAACATCGCGAAGCCGTTTGCTCAGGCAACGAAGAGCGATGTAGCGGCAGGAATCATCGCAGATCCTCTCGAGATAACTGATTCTGCCGCCGAAGGCGGGTTTAGCATCAATCATCAGCTCGCCCCCTACTTCGAGTACGGAACAGGTTTGCCGGGACATCAGGGCGCAGTTTCCAACGGCCAGCCCAGAAACCCAGAAGCCGCAGGATTCAACTACACACTCCAAACGACGATTCTTTCCGGTCCCAATGCAGGACAGCAGCGGCGCGGATGGGTCTACTTCAAAAACGGTCGATTCTATCACACGCTGGGTCAACCTGCTCGGCCTTTCATGTATCCTGCGCAAGCAGCGCTCGAGCAGGAAGCAGGCGAGATTGCCGGCGTTGTCGTTCGCGACGCCATACGGGGGTAGGGAATGAGCATTGAGCAATTGATCAAGCAGCTGATTGATGCAATCGCGTCAGTCACATGGACGCCAGGCACGTATCCGCAAAGCCTCGCCGGTATCAAAACAAAACCCGCGGGGGCGTGGGGCGTGACAACTGGAACCGGCCAAACAACCAGCACACGGCGTCTTGCCACGGCTGAGACCAATGTGTCACTCTCCGTCTGGAGCGCGACGCCAGAGGCGCGTGCCGCGGCGAAAGCTGCGTGTATGGATGCGCTGACGAGTATTGGTTTTACAGCTCTTGTGCCGTCCGATGCGGAAATAGTGTTGGAAGACCAGTCGACTGCATACATCTCGAACATGCTCTTTCGCGCATGGATCGACACCGTCACCGGATGGGTGTATCAAAACCAAAATTCATAACAACAGCAAAGGAGTAGTACTATGCCTGACAGACTTGTTTCCATGGGGACGATTCTCAAGGTAAAAGCGAGCGGCGCTTCGTCGTTTACGCAGATACCGGATGTGAAGAAGTTCCCCGCGTTCATGGGCTCCGCTGAGATGGTGGACACCACCTGCATCGAGGACACCATGAAAACTTCGGCGCCGGGTCAATCCGACCCCGGCGACATGGAGTTCACCCACGCATACACCGGCATGGAGGCGGGGAGCAACTGGGACACGTTGCGCGCGCTGCAGCTTGCCGATGAGGCGGCTGATTTTCAGGTCATCTTCCCTGACGGATCCGGCTTCCAGTGGAACTCCAAGGTCGCGTTGTCCATGGGCGAAGTCGGCGACGGCAATAGCCCGTTGGAGTTTTCCTGCAAGCACTTCCCGACGGGCGAGATCCTGCCGCTCTCCGAGGTCGTTGCGACCCCGACGTTCACCACCAATCTGGCAAGCGCCGACACCGTCGCCACCGGAGCAAACAAGACGCTGACCATTGTCGCGGCTGTGCCGGACGGCGGTACGTTGACGTATCTGTGGTACAAGAACCACATCGCACTCGCCGAGGTTGCGGCGTCCATCACGATCACCACCGCGGAAGCGGGAGACGCCGGCGCATACAAGTGCGTCGTTACCAACACGAAGAACGGTTCGTACGCCTCTGCACAGAGCAACGTATGCCAGCTCTCCGTGATCTAAAGACACTATCGACAAAAGGGGCGGTTGCACATTGTAACCGCCCCATCATTTTCGGAGGGGAATATGGAAACATCTTTTGTTTTAAAAGTAGGCGAAGAGGAACACCGATTGTCGCTGCCCACCAGGTGGGTCACCGAGGCTGAAAAGAGGCTTGGGATCTCGCTCATGGTGGCTATGGAGCAGGTCGATCGGACAAACGTGATCGTCGTTGTTCTTTGGGCGGCAATGCAGGCGCTTGATCATGGCATGACAGTCGAAAAGACCTATGATCTGATCGACAAGATGGTCAAGGGCGGCTGTGAGTTTGGCGGCACAACCTATGAGGACTTCTCGGTGGGTGTCCGCACCAAGCTCTACACGCAACTTATGGTCATCTCTGGTTTTTTTACGAAGGAACAGTCGGCGACGATTCTGGCGGAGATGGCCAAAGCGTAACCGACACGAGCGAAGCATTCAACGCGACAAAGATCATACAGGGCGAATATGACGACGCATTGTTTGTCGGTATTCGCCCTGGTGAGTTTTGGGAGCTAACGCACGGAGAGATACAAGCTTGCATACGTGTTTACAACCGTCGCGAGAAAGAACGCGCGGAAGAGCAGAAGCTCAAGCAAAAAAATCTTGTGACCTACCTATATCGCACCGCGGCACTCGTGAGCGCGATGGTGTGGGATCCAAAGAAAGCTCCGTCGATCGAAAAAGCGTTTCCGGAGCTTTTCGGCGTTGAAGCAGAATCCGATATACCGCTATGGAAGCGGCAGCAGGCTGGCATGGCTGCCTATGCGGCGGCCTACAACGCCAAGCTAAAAAGACAACAGAAGGGGTGAGTTCATGGGCAAGAGTGAAGAAATCAGAGTAGTCATCAAGGCCGACTCAAAGCAGCTCGGTCGTGAGCTCACCTCTTCCGAAAAAGCTATTCTCAAAGCCAAGGGCATTGTTCAGTCCGCAAGCGGCTCAATTGAAGGCTCCAGCAAGTCTTGGGCGAAGTACAGGACAACCGCTGTGTCCGAGATGAACAAGGCCGTGGATGGCGTCAGGAAGGCGCAGGAGAAGGTTCGCCAGATCCGCGCGCAGATTCAGTCGACCACCATGTCAGACAACGACGTTGAGCCTTATATTCAAGCTTACAAAAGTATGAACCGTAGCCCTGAGCAGATTCAGAGCATGGTCGCTGAGATGCAAAGGCCGTCGCCTGAGTTACAGCAGCAATACGATACCGCTACGGCTGAGCTCGATCGGTATAAAAAGGCAGCTGAGGAAGCCGGGCAGAGCATCGAGTACCTCAATCAACGGGTCGCGGAGAGCGCCCAGGCAGAGAGCGCGCAGTCTGAATCAGTGCGAATGGCGGCTGCGAAGGCAAAGGAGCAGGCGCGCGCGGCGCGAGAGGCAGCCAGCGCAAACGCCTCGGGTGCCAAGTCGTCGGGTGCATTCGGCTCAGGATTGGGAAAGTTCGCGAAGAACGCGATATTCGCAGTCATTGGTGCTGCTTCTTTGTACGCAATGATGCGGAAACTGATTTCGGCGATGCTCGAAACAGCAAAAGCCGACACACAGCTGAGTTCCAGTTTGGGGCAAATCAAAGGTAACCTATCGATTGCTTTCCAGTCCATCTATCAGGCGGCCTTGCCCGCGCTCCGCGCGTTGCTCAGCATGCTTGTTACAGTCACCAACGCGATTGCCCAACTTATGTCTCGGGTGTTCGGGATTTCTTGGGGCGCGGCTTCTAAGGGCGCGAAAGATTATGCTTCCGCGGTCGGGGGTGCTGGCGGCGCGGCTAAAGCGGCGGCCAACAACATGATGGGAATTGACGAGCTGAACGTCATGCAATCCGAAGCAGGCGGCGGTGGCGGAGGATCGGGCGGGTTTGCATCGATTTTCGGACTTCCGATTTCGCTATCGGAACGCTGGAAGACTTTCTTCTCCAGCGCGCAATATGCCTTGCAAGAGATCAAGGGGCTGTGGGATGCGATCAAGCAATCCGCGAAAGAAGCATGGGACGAAAAGAAAGCCGAACTTTTAACTACTCTCGCCACTATTGTGTCGAATATCTTCCTGATTGTCGGTAATATTGCTAAAGCTTGGAAGGAAGCGTGGCAGAAAGACGATTCAGGCCAAAGAACGTTCAGTGCGCTACTTGGAATCGGCACGGGACTTCTCGGTATTATCGAGGATATTTCTGGCGCAATTAAAACCTGGTCTGAAACAGCCGATCTTTCTCCGATTACAACATCCTTTGCGTATTTATGGGAAGCGGTTGAGCGACTTGTGGGATCGATTCGTGATGCTCTAAAGCCGATTTGGGAGACATTCTTCGGGCCGTCAATGGATCTATCCATTGACGCACTGGGGTTTTTCGTGAATTGGCTTGGCATAGGAATTGATGTAATTAGCATACTCGTAAGTGCGTTCGGAATATTGGTGCAAGCCATAAGCTCCGGGTTTACATTCATCCAAGAAGTATTAAGCGGTGGATCTGTGAAAGACGCATGGGGCAAATTCAAAACCGATTTTCTTGACGGGTTTGATACCAGCTGGAACAACATCAAAGAGTCGTGGGCTGGAATAGGCCAAGGCGCCGTAAACATGTTCGGAGAAGGAATTATGCTTGGGGCTCCGCAAGCCCAGAGCAATGCTGAAGGCGTTGCCGAGCTCACCAATGAAAAGTTCGCGATGAAGAAGCAGGGCGCAAAAGACGCTGGCACTGAAATAGCGAACAGTTACGCGGAGGGCGTTTCCGCTTCCACCGACGCGATCACCAAAGCTCTTGCTGAAACACCGACTGCGGATGCTGCAACCCAATTGGGCGCTGACCTGATGGCCGGATTCAGTCAGGGTATATCGGACAACACCGTGATGGTTATGGACGCGCTCGGCAGCAGCATTACGGCGGGAAAAGACAGCGCGATTTCAGCGGCGAAACAGGTTGCGAACGACGCAAAGACAGAAGTGCTTACGATCGTAGATACCATGGCCGATGAAATCTATACTTCATTTTCCAAGATGTTCGAGAAGATCCACTTCGACTTCGACTTTATGTTGGATGCTGTCCAAAGTGACATCGAATTCATGGTTCAAGCGTGCAACAAGGCGCTTGATAAGATCCGCTCGCAGATATCCATCAATGTAACTATGACCTTGTCGTCAGGTGGAGGCAATTTTCAGCCGATTGGGGGAAGATCGCCCGAACTCAAGCGGGGCGGCATCATCCACGCCGCTGCCGGCGGTGGCGGGTTCTCTATGGGGCAGCTCTTCATCGCGCGTGAAGCAGGACCGGAGATCGTCGCGGGCATCGGCGGCGGTCGCACGGCGGTCATGAATAACAACCAGATCGTCGAGTCCGTCTCCAACGGTGTATACCAGGCAGTCGTTGATGCGATGAACTCCACAGCGCAGGGCGAGACGGGCGACTTCGTTGTGAATTTGGATGGTCAGGTGCTTCTCAGAGCCATGCGCAAAGCGGAACGCTCTGCCGGGTACCAACTGTCCGGCAGCCCAACGTTCGCGTAGGAGGCACGTATGGCGTACTTACAAACAGCTGAAGGAATTGTCATCCCCGCTCCGGCATTCGGCTCTGGCGGGTTCACGATCGCCACAAACGTGGATGGAGCTCGAAACGAGAGCGGCAACTTCGTAGGGCAGGTGGTCGGCGATGATAAATTCAAGATCGAGTGCTCATTTGCGCACATGACGCCCGATGAGCTCCAGAGCTTCTTGAAGATCTGGGATCGAAAGCAGGGCGGGAAGTTTGTCAACGATTTTATCGTGTTCGACCCGCGCATAAACGACTTCCGTACCCTCCGGATGTACGTCGGTGATCGATCGGGGAGGCCGTACTTGATCAACAAGACGACCTCCCGCCCGACGTTCTGGGTGGACATAAAAGCAAATCTGATAGAGGTGTAGTATGCAATCGGTATCCAATGCCTACCGCGAAGCGATTCAGCTTCACCGCACGCAGGGAGTTCGCAACCCGTCGTATGCGCAGGTATACGTAGGTCAGTTCGATTCTACCGCGCGTGGCGATGCTGTGTTGTCGTTCAGCGATGCTGGCGTTGGCATTTCGGCAGCAGAGAATGTTAATTCGGAGTACCCGCAAGCAGCAGCTTACGCGTCGTGGGAAACGGATTTTTTCCGGCTTGACGGCGTACAAGCCTTGCTGCCTGATTCGGACTCGCTCGTTTTGCGGCAGGGATTCATATCAGAGCAAATCGCGGCGGCTAATGGCAGTTTGAGCACCCCCATTACGCTCACGATAGAATTCAGCAACCTGCATCGGATGGCTGGGCTTACACTTTTGTTTGACGACGTTAGTCAGACGTATGCGTCAGCTTTTACGGTTATCACTTATAATGCGGACGGCGCTGTCGTGGAGACCCACAGCATAACAAACACAACTCCTAAATATGAAGGCGCGTTGACACTGGACTACTGCAAAAAAATAGTCATAACGTTCACCCAAATGACCCATGGCGGGCAACGTCTGCGGCTACAGCAACTCATGTTTGGGCTCGGGTATACCTTCGGCAACGCAGAGTTGTTTGAAGTGCAGCTCCATAGATCGACCAGTCCATTGAGCTTGGAGCTGCCTCAAAACAAATTGTCATTTACTGTGCATAACGAGAACGCTAAATTTGACCCTGATAGCGGAACCTCTCTTTCGTCGTTTTTTGCGGACGATCAGGAGTGCAATCTGTCCTTTGGCTATGACATTACCGGGCAAGGTCAAATCGAATGGGTTGCGATGGGTAAATTCTGGCTCTCGAAATGGTATACCGAAGGTATGATCGCAAAGTTTGAAGCCGAGGATATCTTCGCGAGACTAACGAAAACACAGTTCCGCAAGGGGATCTATGGACTAAAGAGCGCCAAGCAAATTGTTGACGCCGTTATGTCTGACGCTGGATATGCAAACTATGACGCGTTCGCCTACGAATTAGGAGAAAACACAAGCACCATCTATAACGCGCTTCCGATATTATCACATGCCGAATGCTTGCAGTTGGTAGCTAATTACGCAATGTGCACGCTTGAATCGGATAACGACGGCACGATTGTGTTTCGAAGCAGAACAGTTCCGACCCCAGCATATATAACCCCTACCAGCAACAGTCTTTACATGCTCGGCGCGTCCACAAATGATGTTGTAGGGTATGGAGACACAGTAAACGAATACGCTTCGTTTGAGCAAGATGGGTTCGCTTTGTCTGGAAACATGTTACTTGTTCCAGACGATGATAGCTCATACATAAATAATGGATTGGTGTGGGATAGTTTTCCAACCTCGTCGGTTCCGACCTCAGAGGCGAAAGAACAATATTCTCCTATGCCGTACCTAGTGTTTGACTTCGCAGCAACAGTCTCGTTTGGCTCTCTCGTGCTTGATTTCGGTGAAAATTTTGTTCCCACATACGTCGGAATCATGGGCGTTCGTAATGTGGAAGGCGTAACTACGACGGTTTACAAGAAACTGTGGAAGATGGACGCAAAACGAACCGTGCTAGTAGATAATTTCGATCGAGTAATTTGGTTGTATATTTTTATCGTCGGAAGTGACAAACAACAGCGCGCTCGTCTCCAACGTGCTTCGTTTTCATGGGAAAACGGGTACACAATCACCACTGCTGATGTTCTGAAACGCCCAAAAGGGGAACGACTGACCAACTGTCGCAATCTCAAAGTGTATTTGGACAATCGTACCGCAGGAACTTCAGCACAGTTTAAAGAGACTACGATCCCCGCGGGAGTTGCGACGTGGATCGAACACGGAGATATGTATTCTGCTGTGACCGCTTCAACCCCCACGGCGGGCGCAACGCTCGTATCCGAATGCTATGCCTACGCCAGTAAGATTACCGCGAGCGGGGTCACCGGCGATGTGGTCGTACGACTTACGGGCAAGAAAATGACACAAGGCGCTGAAGACGTACGAACTGTTGCGATCAACGCGGTTGGTGAAGACTGTGAAATCAAGAATCCGCTTCTGTCCGCTGGGTCCATCAAGAGCGGATATCTAGCGTTCGAATCCGAACATCTCGCGCGTAACATTGAGTGGAAGGCCGACATTCTTGGTTACCCCGAGCTGCAGCCCGGGGACGTAATCGGATACAAAATTGAAGATGTTCAGGCAGTCATCATGGACGCTGATATTACCTTCAAAGGCGGGCTCAGAGAATCCCTGACTCTGCGAAAGGTGGAGAATACATAATGGCATGGCAAAACCCGAAAACCAACTGGGAGGTTAAACCGCTTGTCGGCGGGATCTACCAGGGCGATTGGTTTAACTTTTCTGACTACAACCGCATCGCCGGAAACCTATATCATCTCCACACACTTGGACAAAATGTCCTCGGCATCGTTTTTTCAATCTCTTCGATGCCGACGGCGGTACTCAATGCTTTCCCACGGGCCAGTGACATCAACCTTTTGGAAGACAATCTGTACGCGATCACGCAGAACGTCTATTCCCCTCCCGCGTATACGGGAAAGAAAACCTGGTTAGGTAACGCTGCCACCCCGACCTTTGCCGATCTAAACCGCATCGAAAGCGCGTGTGACGCGATATTTGCGCATTTGTACTCACTGATTGAGGAGCAGGTGTTTGCGCCTTCCGGCGCAGATGAACTGCTTACTTCCGCGGGTGAGACATTTTTAGTAATTGAGGAGGTATAAAACATGCCTAGCTATTCCAGCTCCCACACGGGCGCACAAATCGACGCCGCAGTCGAAAAAACACGAGCTATCGATAACCCCACGACGGGCAAAGCCGATCTTGTGGGCGGCATCGTAAAGGCGAGTCAGGCACATGTGGCGGTCAGCGCGACCAAGTCTGCCAGCTTCACTCTCGCAGCAGGCGACGCTGAAAAATTCATCCCCGTATATGGCGCCTCGGGAGCGGTGGTTATCACAGTGCCGAGAGACGCGACAGGAACCATCCCTGTGGGCTCCGCATTCACTTTTCTGCGTATAGGCGCTAACGCGGTCTCTTTTGCTTTTGAAAGCGGATTGGCGGCGTACATAGACAAAGGCTCGGTGGCTATATCGGGGGCGGGAAGTCTCGCTGTGCTGCTCAGAATCAGCGACACAGAGTATTCGCTTTCTTGCGGATAACGGAGGCTATACATATGCGGATGTTTCAGCGTTTTAGTCCTCTCGCGAGGCTGCTCGGATGGTTGTATAGACTCGGTAACGAGTTTACTACAATTACAGGAGGGTGGGTTGCTTCCGCATGGAGTGGCAACACGGCGATCTGGACAGGCGTCGCCCCGGGCCTAACCAAAGAAGCCGCTGCTCTTAAAATCGATATGACTAATACCTACTCCGCGGGAAAGAGCGGAGTGGTGGGAATCGCAAACCTGGTTAATTTGACGAACGCCACGACCCTACGCATCAAAATTTCGTACTCTCTTGGCGGTATCGACACCCCCGGTTCCGGCAGATATCAGCGCCTTTATTTAATGGTGTCTGACGTGACCTCGGGCAACTGGACGAGCGGAACCGTGTATGACGCGCTTTCGCTGCTGATTGAGCATGGCGCATCCTCGGTGGCAACCGCTACTGATGTGGTGTTCACGCTGCCTGTTGATACGCTCAACGGCAACTACAGGGTATACCTTGGCCTCGTTTGGTCGTATCAGAACGCGGCGTCTTGGGTCAGAATCTCGGAAGTGGAGCTTGTGCCATGAGTAGAACAATCTACATCGACAAAGATTTCATCTGCCACAATGCGCCGGACGAGGGGCTTCGGGCGGTGGATGCGGAGACGTATTTCGACGGCGTCGAAGACGTCTCCGGCTTTCGGTTTGTTCCTATGAGCGAGAACTGGGCTAGAAATGATGGAGCGGTGTTTACAGGGCTAATGATCGCGCCTGCAGTAGCTAAATAGTTGTCTTATGGCGAAAATCGTAATTATCATTCTGACCGTCGCGCTGACCGCGGCGGTCATTCTTTTATGGCTATTATCCCGCTCCCCGCGGGCTTAGGAGGAATTGACGGATGATCACAGGGATTGCTTGGCTGGATGCGTTGATTTGGGTTGTCGGTTTTCTTGGATTTGGAGGCATGGGAGGCGCCGTCCTCGCGAGTTTAATCAACAAAAAAATCTCCACCAAGCTAGAAGAAGAGAGGGAAGAACGCAAGTCGCTTGAAAAAGCAAAGCTTGAGTCTGAGCTTCTCATGCACGAGGGCCTCTGCGCAACAGGCCATCTCGCCGAAGCCACTGCCATAGCCGTGAAGGAAGGCAAGTCGAACGGTCGTACCGATCGGGCGCTTGAATATTATCGCATTTATAGAGACAAGGAGGATGCCTTCATGCGACGCCAGGCAACAGAGCGTTTGCACGAGGCGGGGTAATATGAGCATAGACATCGGCCACGCGGTTATGGATGAGTCTGGCAAGACCGTAGGGCTCACGTCGGGCGACCAGACCGGGAAAGAGATCACCGTCGCAAAATGGTACGCCAAGAACAAAGCAGGACGCACGTGGAAGTATTACCTCGAATGCACCGACCCCGCCATGGCCGAACGTGCTGCACAATACATGGAACAGATCTGCGCGGACAGCTCGTTTGGATACACACAGGACAAGGTGCGGCGCTGGAGCGGCTACCATGCCATTGTCGCCAACGGAGGCGCCATAACAGGTGCGCAGGGCGACTTCGACTGCAGCACACTTATCTTCTCGTGCTATATCCTTGCAGGCCTTGAAATCGAGCCGGATGGATACACGGGTAATCTACGCGCTAAATTCCTCGCAAGCGACAAGTTCAAATCGTACGCCGATGCATCGCATATCAGTTCTGACGCGCTGGCAACACGCGGCGGAATCTATCTGCGCGACGGCCACGTGCTCATGGCGCTCGAGGATGGCAGCGGCGCTGTTCCTGCCACCACAGAGAAGGTTATCGGCAGGATCATCGTGGATGAGATTAAAAAATGGTGCAACGTTCGCAGTGGACCCAGCCTCGAACACACCATCATCGGGCGCGCGAACAAGAACGCCGTCTATGACATGTACGGCGTCGAAGAGGACTGGTACCGCATAAACTATAACGGCAGCGTCGGGTATATCTTTGGTGACCTGGCTTCCGAGATTCTGGAGGGCAACGTCTGATGCGAGACAAGCTTTCTCCCGAGCAGATTGAAGAAAAGCGCGCCAAGCGGCGCGAGAAGAGATCCGCATTTTTCTCGCGCATGGTCGATGAGTTTAAGAAAGTCATGGTGATCTACGCCACACTGTTTGTGACCGGATTTCTTGTGTGGGAACACATCATCTACGCGAATGGCATTACGCCGGCATTCCCGTCTGCTGTCACCGTCGCGCTGATATCAGGTTTCTTTGGTGTGATCGTTGCTTATTGCTTCTCAGCGTTTTTAGAAAAGAACAGCCTTAACAAGAACGGGCTCACGAAGACGAGCTCCGGCACCATCGCAAAGATCGTGGAAACCGTTTCGACGGTCGCCGCGAACCTCACACCGAAATCAACAAAAGAAAATCCCGGCGACGATGACGTTGCAGGGTAGAAAGGTAGCTTATGAACATCACAGACCTTGTTCTTATCGCACTCTTTATTGAGGCGATCATCAATGCCATCAAACCGATCTGGGACAAAACCGCTAAGAAGCTCACCGCTGCTGAAATCATCAGCATGGCACTTGGCGTAATCATCGCGGTGATCGCAAAGATCAACCTGTTATCCGGTGCAGTCAGCATCACGGATCCGGCGCTGATTTATCTGTTGTACGTCATGACTGGTGTTGCACTTGGGCGCGGCCCGTCCTTTATTTATGACCTCTGGAAGAAGATACGGGCACAACAGACGAGCAAATAACCATATATAAAGCAATAGCCCCCGCTTCTGCGGGGGCTATTTTTTATGCACACACC
Organism: Clostridia bacterium; assembly: GCA_035561095.1. GTDB lineage: Bacteria > Bacillota > Clostridia > Christensenellales > CAG-138 > UBA7703. The sequence continues at coordinate 41,989 of DATMYE010000056.1, forward strand.
ATTTTGCGTACAATTGGTTGCGGGGGATGGACTTGAACCAACGACCTCCGGGTTATGAGCCCGACGAGCTACCAACTGCTCTACCCCGCGACATTCGTCTTTCGACGTGCAAAAAGTAATATATCACACACGGTAGGCAAAGTCAACCCCGAAAACAGAATATCGGGAAACAATATGCAGGAAGAGAAAACTGAACGGCGGGGAATATTTAAGTATTGCGAAAAAAGCCGGTCTCTGCAATAATATAAGAAGCATTTCTCTGTATTCCTGCGCGCGGGGCATACTCCACTTCTTATTTCCCGCGACGCTTAAAAAGGAGGGATACCCATCCGCAAGGCTTGCGGTGCGGCAGTGTGGAGACCTGCTGTAATGCAACCGGTCTTTTACGGGCGGTTGTGAATCGGGCGATGAGCGAACGCTGCGCCTGATGAAGCCAAGAAACTATGGCAAACGTTACACTCAAGAACATCAAAAAGGTCTACGACAAAAACGTGGTCGCGGTTCAGGAGTTTTCTCTTGAAATCGCGGACAAAGAGTTCATCGTGCTTGTCGGCCCGTCGGGCTGCGGCAAGTCGACGACTCTGCGCATGATCGCCGGTCTGGAAGAGATCACCGAGGGTGAGCTCTACATCGGCGACAGACTCGTCAACGACGTCGCACCGAAAGACCGCGACATCGCAATGGTCTTCCAGAACTACGCGCTCTATCCGCACATGACCGTGTATGAAAACATGGCGTTCGGACTCAAGCTGCGCAAGGTTCCCAAAGCGGAGATCGACGAGAAGGTCAAGGAAGCGGCGGAGATCCTCGGCATCACCGAGTATCTGCAGAGAAAGCCCAAGGCGCTCTCCGGCGGACAGAGACAGCGTGTCGCCATCGGCCGCGCCATCGTGCGTCATCCGCAGGTGTTCCTCATGGACGAACCACTGAGTAACCTCGACGCCAAGCTGCGCAACCAGATGCGCGCCGAGCTCATCAAGCTGCGCCTCAACGTCAATACCACGTTCGTGTACGTCACCCATGACCAGACCGAGGCCATGACGCTGGGCGATCGTATCGTCATCATGAAAGATGGTTACATCCAGCAGATCGGCACCCCGCAGCAGGTGTTCAACCATCCGGCGAACCTGTTTGTTGCGGGCTTCATTGGCTCCCCGCAGATGAACTTCTTCGATGCGGAACTCTCCATCGAGAGCGGCAGATACGTCGTCCGTATGGAAGGCGCGATCATCGATATGCCGGAAACGATGCAGAAAACGCTCAAAGACAAGAACGAACAGCCCAAGAAGATCGTCCTCGGCATCCGTCCGGAGCACATCGTGCTCACCGACGCAAAGCGCAAGGATGCAGTCTCCGCGAAGGTGGACGTGTCCGAAATGATGGGCAGCGAACTGTATGTCCATGTGACCGCGGTCGGCAAAGACTGCGTCATGCGCATCGCGACCATCGACCTGCCGGTGGAAAACCGCCTCGGCTTCAAGTTCGGCGATCAGCTGTACTTCACGTTTGACGGATCGCTTGCGCATCTGTTCAACCCGGAAACCGGCCTGAATCTGCTGTAATCCGTTCAAGCAACACAAAACGCTCCCGTTTACGCGGGAGCGTTTTTTTTGCGCGGACAGGAGTTTATTCAATCACGGAGAATACGCTGGGGTTTGCCAGATTATAAAGTATCTTGACCGGTTCGCCGGATCGCAGGCGATCGTATAGCCAGGGCCTGCAAACACGAAGCGTCTCAGCTTCTGTCTCAGCACTCCCTACAGGAGTGAAGCGGGCTAGAATGCGATATACCGGCACATCGTCCAGATTAGAACCGGTTTCGGTGATGGAGATGACGTGCCCCATTGTCTGCCCGGCAAGGCTGGGAGTCAACTGCCTTGTCAGATCGCTGATCGATTGCGGGTCAAACGGAGCGCCGGTAACCGCATACGGCTTTGCGCTGTCGATATGGACGGAAGTATAGGTACCTGCCTCGTAAGAGAGCATGACGTATTTTCCGGGTTGATAGAGCGGCAGTTCGATGAAGCCGACCACCTGCTTCATGGTGATCAGCCGCGCTGCGTCATGCGGCGGGAAAAGGGTGATTTCAAACTCAACCTGCGGACGGTTGTTCACAAACAGCCCTGTCTCGCGGATAGATTCGATGTATCCGGATGCCACTTCTTTTTTACTGGGATCGCCTGAATACGTCTGGTTTTTACGGATAAATCGAAAAGCAAAATAGACGGCAACTGAGCTGCCCAGCATCAGCACAATAATCAGGATCAAAATACCAGTCGGTATGGAAGACTCCATGATCGCACCTCCTTATCAAGTTGTACAAGGTTTCTATGGATTGCCTGATTCTAAAAATAGAGATATGCAACACAACGGCTGTTTTGATTGAGTATCTGAGACCATTATACCGCATGAAAGCGGAAAATCCTATCAAAATGGCCGCGTCCCAATGCTAGGAGAATTTTTGTAAAAACGCCGTTGCCCCTACCCAAAAGCGTAATCTTTTGCTAGAATAATGAAAGAGAAGAATCCGCGAATCGCGCGGGAAGAAAGGGAGCGGAACATATGCAGATCGATGCGAGGGGCAAGGCTTGCCCGATGCCGGTCATCATGGCGAAAAAGGAGATCGACGGCGGCTGCAAGGAGCTGACCGTATTGGTCGATAACAAGACAGCGGTGGAGAATCTCACGCGCCTCGGCAACTCCGCAGGCATGCAGGTCACCGCGGGCGAGAACACCGACGGTCTGTTCGTGCGCCTGTCCGGAGACGGCAAGTTCACCGAAGAACCGGTGATCGAGTGCCCGACAACGGGCAATGGATACGCGGTGTTCATCGGCAAGGACATTGTCGGCGCGGGCGACCGCGAGCTTGGCTATAACCTGATGAAGATGGCGCTCTATACCCTTGCGCAGAGCGACAGCATCCCTGCGCACGTCCTCTTTATGAACGACGGCGTGAAGCTGCCCGCAGGCGAGGAACAGCAGGTGATCGACAGCCTGATGACCCTGATCGAAAAGGGCACGAAGGTGCTGGTCTGCGGCACCTGCCTGAATTTCTACGGCATTGCGGATCGGCTCAAGGTCGGTACCGTGAGCAACATGTATGATATCCTCGGCGCGATGCAGCGCGCGGACAAGGTCATCACGCTCTAAATGGAACGCTATTGGCTGTTCGCATTCGATTCCCCGCATGCGGCGATCTCCGCGCAGCGGCTGCTCTCCGGCTGCGGCGCGGTCGTGATGCCGACGCTGAGGAGCATCACCGCCAGCTGCGGAATGTCCCTGCGCCTGCGGGACGAGACAATCGAGAACGCCAAAGAGATCATGAAGGCGTCGAACATCGACCCCGCGCTCTACCGGCTGTATCGCGTGGAGCAGGAGGGGAAAGAGACTCGGTGTATGCTGACTGAGATTAAATGACGAAAATGGAGCTATTCAGAAATGGATAGCTCCTTTTTGATTCACGCTGTGATTTAACCAAGGATACATGAAAAGATTCGGACGATTTGACGCCGGATCGCAACGAAGACTGATCAGCGTATGACTTCCGCCGGTTGATTGCTCTCGATCATCACCGGAATCCCCAGCTTGACGAGCCGCGTGAAGAACACCCGTTCCAGCACGGGATCGGTGATCGTGCGGGTAAAGCTGATGCGAAGCTGGCCCGCGTATGTCAGCATCGCGGCGCTGACGCGGTTTTGATGCAGAGGGCCTATGATCACATCCATGCGCTGAACAAACGGCGCCATCTCCAGCGGCAGTGTTGTGACGCCGAGGTTGCTCAGTGTGGAGGAGGAGAGCGCATCCCCGACCTGTGCATAGATCGCTTTGAGCATGATGTTTTTGACAAACAGCGGCATGAGGCGGACGAACAGGTTCTGTTCGGAGCGAACGTTTGTCGTGATCTTGGTATTGAGCAGTTTCTTTGTCGCTTCCATTGCCATCCAGTGATGGACAATGCGCAGCGTCTCGTCAAACGTGTACTCTCCAAGACGGGGATCGATCCCGGGATTGACGTAGTTTGCGAAATTCCGCAGGGTCTTGCTTGGAAACATACCCCTCAGATTGATCGGCACGTTGACCTTGACAGGCTGGTAGCGATGCGGGTTGCGCACGCGGGCACGCTGGATTTCATCGATGGACAGGATCAGATTTGCTGTGAGGTACTCCGTTATGCTCACGTTTTTCTCCCGCGCCTTCGCGAGCAGATCTGAGGCGCAAATGCAGCCGGACGTGATATGCACAAAACCGTTATGCGCATCCTGACCATTGATGTGGTAAGCTTTGACCTCTTTTCGGGACTGTGTCACGCGGCCGGAATAACGCGCGAAACTATCCTCGGTTTCCTCCGGCCTTGCAGTCTCCGCGCAGTCCAGTATTCTATCTCCGCGCGGAATCTGCGTTCCGTATTTCAGGCGCAGGTATTCCGCAACCAACGTTTGCAGAAACACAAGCCCTCCGGTGCCGTCTGTCAATACGTGAAAAAACTCGACGGCGATCCTGTTTTGAAAGTATCGCGTGCGCAGACAGAATCCTTTGCTTCGGACAAAGCGCATACGCACACAAGGGTTGGCAACATCGGCCTCGACCGGGGGCAAGTCTTCGGTCTGTTCCAGATAGAACCAGAAGATACCACGCCGCAGCTTGCTGGCATAGAGCGGAATTCTCTGCAGCGTCTTCTTCTGTGCGATTTCGAGAATATCCACATCAATCGTTTCGGAAAGGGTTGCAGAAAGCCGGAACAGAGCTGTCCACCGCGTGCTCATGGTTGCGGGGTAGATCAGCGCGGCGTTGTCGAGCTTGGTCCATGTAGTGGTTCTTGTTGTGTGGGGCATTTCGATGTTCCTCGTCTCAGCATTGATAGCCTACAAAGATAGAATTGCAGCTGTTGCAGTGTTTTGAAATTTTGATGAAAAATAGCCCATGCTGTCACTGCCTCACCGATTTGATAGTATTATAGAAAACTTGTCGCAAGAAAAGGTCAACTCGATATACTCTACGAAGGTTTCTCAACGGCGCATAGGAAACAAAGCACAGTCTTAGCTTTTCGCAACGTGTTTACGGAGCCGAAAGCGCGGCCAAGAAGCATATTACACGGCGTTCGGTGCGGAACAATACCCATTCGGGGTATACTCTTTCACATATAGTAGTTACCTCGCGAAATACATGTAAATATTTTTGAGAGATACCTTGACAGGTGAGGTATATATTGTTAAGATATACCTGCAAACGGAAAGGAGGTGCGCCATGTCCGTTGCATCGGAACTGATCCGTGGGAATACGGAAACGATCATCCTGGCGCAGTTGATGAAAGGCGATGGCTATGGTTACATGGTCAACAAAGCGATTTTGAACCTGACGGGGGGAAGGTTTGAGCTGAAGGAGGCAACGCTGTATACAGCGTTCCGGAGGCTCGAGGACGCGGGCTGCATCGTCTCGTACTGGGGGGACGAGACGACAGGCGCGCGGCGCAGATACTACTCCATCACCGATCTTGGCAAAGAATCGTATCGGCTGCGCAAAAAGGAATGGGAGACTGCGGAAGCAGTGATTGACAAGCTATTGGCTGAAGGAGAAGAAGGGGTATCCAAATGAACGAGAAATTAAGAAACTACATTGATGACCTTTTTGCCAACGCGCCGTCTACGGTACGCGCGGTGGAACTCAAAGAGGAGTTGTTCCAGAATCTGACCGATAAGTACAACGACCTCCTCGCGCAGGGAAAGAGCGAAGAGTCCGCGTACAACATCGCAATCGCGAGCATCGGCGACGTGGACAGCCTGATCAGCGGGCTCTCCGGTGAAAAGCGTCCTGAGAACGAGAAGAGCAAGAAGCGCTCTGCGCTGTTTGTCGCAATCGCGATTTCGCTCTACATTCTCTCTCCGGTACCGGTCATTCTGATTCAGAATGAAATGGGCGTGATGGGGCTCTTCCTCTTCGTCGCGATCGCAACCGCGCTATTGATCTACAACGGCGTCACCCGCGAGCGCTATGTCAAAAAGGACGACACGATGGTGGAAGACTTCAAAGAATGGAAACATCAGGGGCGCCAGAAGAACAAAGCCGCGGAAGCCATCATCGGCTCGTTCTGGCTCATCGCCGTGTGCGTGTACATCGTCGTGAGCTTCATGACCGGCGCCTGGCACATCACATGGATCATCTTCCTGATCGCGGCGGCGATTGCCTCTCTGATCAGAGGGTTGTTCATGCTCAAACAGTAATTGGGGGAAAAGAAAAACAGTATGAGAGCAGCAGGTATTATTCGAATCATTGTCGGCCTCGTGATCGCGGTGCTTCTCACCGCAATCCTGGTCGTACTCTTAACCGGTAACAACATCTTCAACCGTATCGGTATGGACGGCAGCTGGGTCGATAAACTTGTCGATCGCACGACCTACTACTCCGGCGGCGTGGACGAAGACAGCGACCAGATCATCGTCTCCGAACAGGCGAGCGTTCCGGCAGCAGACATCACGAAGATCAAGATCGACTGGGTCGCGGGCAGCGTCAATCTGCGCGTCGGCACCTCGGATCAGATCGTCTTCTCCGAGTCTTCCTACCGCAACCTGACCGATCGTCAGAAGATGCGCTATACCGTCTCCGACAACGGCGTGCTTCAGATTCACTTCTGCGAGAACCTCGAGAATATCTTCGACTGGTTCAATGTGGACGCGAACATGCCCGCCAAAACCCTGACGATGGAAGTTCCCGCGTCTCTGATGGACATGCTGACCGAAGTCGCGGTCGAGACCGTATCCGCCAACATCGACCTCTCCGGCGTGTATGGCAGCAAGACCGATCTTTCGACCGTCTCCGGCAGCATCAACTGCACGGATGTCGCGACAGATGAGATTAAGATCGATTCGACAAGCGGCTCGATCGTCTGCGAGAACAGCACGGCACAGAAGCTCAATCTGGACAATGTCAGCGGCAGCATCCGCGCAGCGGGCGAATATGCTACTGTCGATGTGGAGAATGTTTCCGGCAGCATCAACCTCGCTTTTGTCACCATGCCGGACGATCTTGAGGCGGATTCCGTGAGCGGCGGCGTAACCGTCACTCTGCCGGAAGGCGCGAACTTCACAGTTCGGCTCGATACCGTCAGCGGCAAGCTCAACTGCGAGTTCCCCGGCATCGTCGGCAGCGACTTGGTCGTTGTTGGTGACGGCAAGGCGGAATACCGCTTCGGCACCGTAAGCGGCGACGTGAATATCCAGAAAAACTAACAGATTCCAAAGTAAAAAAGATCCGTTTGCGCGCCGGTGGGAAACTGCCGGCGCAATTCTTTTTGGCGGCTGTGCCGCTATATTTGCGTTTACCGCGGACATGCCAGCATGGTATAATCAACGCGTCAAATCTAGTCGTTTTGCGGCTTATCACGCCGAAAACAGCAGGAGGAATCATATGCTTCCAATCTCGGATAAACTCTCCCGCGGCGAACTCGACGAACAGCTGCGGTATTTGTATGGCGACGCGCTGGACGCACAAAAGCAGAAGTATCTCGCGCTGGCAGACGCATTTGCAGGCGCGTTCGGAGACAGTGACGACGCGGTACTCTTCTCCGCGCCGGGGCGCAGCGAGATCGGCGGCAACCACACCGACCATCAGCTCGGGCGCGTGCTCGCGGCGACGGTGACGGTGGATACCCGCGCGGTGGTCGCACCCAGAAGCGACAACGTCGTGCGGATTCATTCACAAGGGTATACGCCGCTTTGCGTGACGCTCGACCAACTGGCGCCCAAAGCCGCGGAAGAGAACGCGAGCGAGGCGCTTGTGCGTGGTATCGCGGAGCGGTTCACGCAGACCGGGCGCAAGGTCGGCGGCTTCGACGCCGTGACCGTGTCGGACGTGCCGAAAGGCTCCGGGCTTTCCTCCAGCGCGGCGTTCAGCATCCTCGTGAGCACGATCTTCTCCGAGCTGTACAACTGCGGCGAGATTTCGCCCGTCGAGCAGGCGCTTGCGAGCAAGTACGCCGAAAACAAGCACTTCGGCAAGCCCAGCGGGCTGATGGATCAGCTCGCCTGCGCGGTCGGCGGCTTTGTTGCGATCGATTTTGAGCAGCCGGAGGAGCCGAAAATCGAAAAGATTGATTGCGACCTTGCGGCGCTGGGCTACGGCATCTGCATCGTCAACTGCGGCGGCAACCACGCGGATCTCACGCCCGAATACGCGGCGGTGACAAAGGAGATGGGCGAGGTCGCGCGCTATTTCGGCAAGAGCGTGCTGCGTGAGGTTGACGAAAGAGCATTCTATGAGCAGTTGGGTCAGCTACGAAAGTCTGTTTCTGATCGTGCAATCCTGCGCGCCATGCATTTCTTCGGCGACAACGCGCGCGTGCCGCAGCAGGCAGAGGCGCTGAAGCGCCGCGATATCGAAACCTTTCGCGCGCTCATGAACGAGAGCGGCAGGTCGAGCTTTATGCTGCTGCAGAACGTTTGCCCGACGGACGCGTCCGAGCGCGGTCTTGCGCTCGCGCTCGCGCTCTCGGAGCAGATGCTTGCGGGCAAGGGCGCCTGGCGCGTCCACGGCGGCGGCTTCGCGGGGACGATTCTCGCGCTGGTGCCGCTGACCATGCTGCCGGACTATCAGACGCAGATGGAGCGCGTGTTCGGCTTGGGCTGCTGCTATCGCTTCGCCGTTCGCCCCGTCGGCGGGGTAAAGATTGGCTGATTTTTCATGGATACAAACGCCGCTCTCGAACGAATCGGGAGCGGCGTTTTGCTTTGCTTTTTGTTGAGTGTATGTAATGGTGCTCCGTTTACTCCGCTGCAACCTTCGCGACGCGCGCGATATGCTCCGGCGTGGTGCCGCAGCAGCCGCCGAGCCCCCAGACGCCGCCCTGTGCGAGCTTCTGCATCTCGGCAGCAAAGGTTTCTGCGCCCACGAGATAGACCGTCTGCCCGTCTTTGTATTCCGGCAGTCCCGCGTTGGGCTGCATGACGAGCGGCTTTGTCGCGCAGGCGGTGAAGCGCGGCAGAAGAGCCACAAGTTGCTCCGGGCCCACGCCGCAGTTGCAGCCGAGGGCGTCTACGCCCGCCTCTTCCAGCGCGGCGACGACAGACTCGATGGTTTCTCCGGTCATGAGTCTGCCTGCGGGGCTGTAGGTCAGTGTACAGAGCACGGGCAGGCCCGCGCCGTAGAGTTTCGCGGCTTTCACGCAGACGAGCGCCTCGTCCAGCGCGCTCATGGTCTCAATCAGGATGCAGTCTGCGCCCGCGGCAGCGCCCGCCTCAATTTCCTCGCGGAAATACTCCAGCGCTTCTTCCTCGGTGAGGTCCCCCAGCGGCTCTAAGAATTCGCCCAGCGGGCCGATATCGAGCGCGGCGAACGCATCCTTGCCGGAGGCCGCGATGGCATCTTTGACGATGCGCACGCCGGCCGCCGCCAGCTCCGCGGGCTTATGCGGGATGCGCTTGAGCCGCGGTGTGGTGCTCCCAAAGGTGTTGGAGGTGATCACGTTTGCGCCCGCAGCAAGATACGCCGCGTGTACGGCGCGCACCGCTTCGGGGTTGGTGATGTTCCAGACATCCGGCGAAGCCCCCGCGGGGAGGCCTGCTGCTTGCAGCATGGTGCCCATGCCGCCGTCAAAGACGAGATGTTTTTTCAAAAATGCGTCGGAAAACTGCATATGGTTCTTCTCCTTGTTTGGTCGATTCTAACATGATCCACGGGCTTTCGCAACGCAAAACAGTGCATAAGGCGCAAAAAAACGGCGATGGAGGTGTTCCATCGCCGCAAATATGCCAAGTCTATCACTCGAATTTCGTGTTGAGTACCTTCGGCGGGCCTTCCAGCAGTTCCGGATTGGCCATGTACTGCTTGAAGCGATGGAACACGGCGGCAAAATATGCGCCGGAGCCGATGCGCTCGTCCATGACGATACCCATCGGGAGACACCGCTCAAACACGATCTCTTCGCCCTTGCGGATCGGTACTTCGCGCATGTTGCCAAGCGTGACAAGGATGCTCGTGGTGCCGAATTCGTAGACATGGTGGAAGATGTGGTTTGTGCGGATGCTCGCGAGGTTGCTGATGGTCATGCTCGCGTGGAACGGGCTCGCCTTGATCAGGCTCTGCGGCAGCAGCCCGTGCAGATCCATCCATTTGAGTATGCTCGCGGCGACATTCAGAAGCCCCGGTACCTTCAGCAGCTTCTTCATCAGATCGTCGGTGGCATTCGTTTCGCCCGTGCCGCGGTTGTCGTTGATGTAGCGATCCATGGTTTCGTGGACGGCGAAGATGTCGTCCTCCATATTGAAATACATCTTGCTCATGGTCTCGTCCAGCGAGCCGGGCTTGAGCACAACCATACCCACGGAGAACTCGTTGCGCTGATAGATCTTCTTATTCACGATGAAGCGGTTGAGGAGCGGATATTCCGCGGCGGTGCGCAGATAGGCCGCGAGCACGAGCCCAAGGTGCGAAAACCGGTAACCCTGCTTGCGCTTTTCGTTGAGATACGTCTGCATGGGCGCAATCGGAATATCGATCTCGATCATGTTCATCGAGTCGTAGCGATATTTGAGGATATAGGGGATGATGGAGTAGATAGGATCCGCGTCGGTGACGCGCCTTCCGTCCTTACGCATGTCGATACCTGCCTAACATTTCAACTTTATCAACAAGAATATCATATTTGTCGGGTTTTTCGCAAGCAAAACGGACATCATTTTCGACCATACGTACAAAAGCCAATCGAATGACTGCACGCGGTGCTCCTCCGGCGGCGGGAGCGATATCGCAGGCAATCGTGAACGATAGGCGAATTTTCACGCGCGGGCAGATCAACGCGGGAAGATTGTGTTATACTGAATCGAAAGAAATGGAGGGTATCAACTATGAAAAAACAGATCAAATCGATCGTTACCGTTGCCATGATTCTGGTGCTGAGCCTCGGCGTGTTCGGCTGCTCTGCGGCAAAACTGCCGGACGGGTTTGACAAGGAAGAAGTCGGTACCGCGGCAGAAGAGATCGTAGGCCTCGCGACGGAAGGCGACTTTGACTCCATCATCGCGTCGATGCGCGACGACCTCAAGGGCAGTATCACCGCGGATCAACTCAAGGAAGGCTGGGGCCCGATCTATCAGAACGCGGGCTCGTTTGTGAGCATCACCAAGACGGCTCTCTCCGGCATTTCGGACAAGAACACCGGCGAAGAGTATGCCATGGCGCAGGTGCTGGTCAAATACGACAAAGCAAACCTCGTCTATACGCTCTCGTTTGACAAAGACCTCAAGCTGGTCGGACTGTATCTGAAATAAGCGATTCTTAAACTTCTCAAAGGAGAACCCAACCATGCTGACGCAGGAGACTATTGACGCCTACTGTACACTGCTGCACCGGGAGCTGATTCCGGCGACCGGCTGCACGGAGCCCATCGCGATTGCCTATGCCGCGGCGCTCTTGCGTAAGACGCTTGGCGCGCTGCCGGAGCGCATGGTAATCAGCGTCAGCGGGAACATCCTCAAGAACGCAAAGAGCGTGGTCGTGCCCGGCACGGGCGGCAGAAAGGGCATCGCGGCGGCAGCGGCTGCCGGCGTCGTCGCCGGGGACAGCGAGCGGCTTTTAGAGGTCATCGACGGCATCACGGACGACCAGCGGCAGCAGATCGACGCGTATCTCAAGAGCGCGCAGATCACGGTTGCCTGCGCGGAGGACGCGTTGACGCTCGATATCCGCATCTTTGCAACCGCACAGGAACACAGCGCGTTTGTCCGCATCGCGGGCGCGCACACCAACGTTGTGCGCGTCGAGCGCGACGGCAAGGTGCTGCTGGATGTGCCGACCGCGCAGGCGGGACACGAAAGTGATGCGCCGGAAGCGCTCAACACGGCGGACATCGTCGCCTTTGCGGACACAGTCGATTTAGACCTCGTCCGCGCGCCGCTGTTACGTCAGCTGCAGCTGAATCTCGCGATCGCGGAATTCGGCATGAGTCAGGGCTGCGGCGCAAACATCGGCCGTGTGCTGCTCTGCGAAGGAACAGGAGACCTCGTTGCCCGCGCGCGCGCCTATGCCGCCGCGGGATCGGATGCACGCATGAGTGGCGCGGAGCTGCCCGTCGTGATCGTGTCCGGTTCCGGCAATCAGGGCATCACCGCGAGCGTACCCGTCGCCGTTTGGGCGCGGGAGCGCGGGTTCTCCGAGGATGCGCTCTTGCGGGCGCTGATCGTCTCCGACCTCGTCACGATTCACCAAAAGACCGGCATCGGCAGGCTCTCCGCATTCTGCGGCGCGGTCTGCGCGGGCTGCGGCGCGGGCGCGGGCATCGCCTATCTCGAAGGCTGCGGCTACGACGGCGTGGCGCACGCGGTGGTCAACGCGCTCGCCATCATCAGCGGCATGGTCTGCGATGGAGCGAAAGCGAGCTGCGCCGCGAAGATCGCCGTTGCGGTGGACGCGGGCATATTGGGCTATCGCATGTATACGCAGAAGCAGGAGTTCGTCAGCGGCGACGGTATCGTTGTCAAAGGCGTAGACAACACCATCCGCAACATCGGACGCCTTGCCAAGGACGGCATGCGCGGCACTGAGACCGAAATTCTCTCGATGATGCTGGAGACGGAAACGCGCTAACGAAATCCGTAAGCTACTTGTTTCACACACAAAAACGCCCTTAAGGGCGTTTTTTGCTTTCTTCCAATGTGTTACGGCCAATAGACTTGCTCGACGAGCGTTACTTTGCCGCCGCTGTCGACCGTGATGTGATAGAAATACGATTCGAGCAGCAGCGATGTATTCAGCGCGTAGACCGCGCGGAATTGTGCAGCTGTTACGGACTTGGGTTCCGCGCCGTCCACGGGGTCGCCGTTGGGCTTGACCATCAGCTTGAGCGGCACATCGTCGATATCGATCGCGCGCAGCTGCGGGTTCGTGTTCTTCTTGACGTACTCCGAGTCGGCAAAGTTATCCACGAGCTCCTGCGCCTTGGCCTGTGTGTAGCCATCGTGATCGACGAGGAACTTGACCGCGTCGTCCCCGCGCAGCATGTCGAAGTAATCAAACTTCGCGATTCCGGTCTCGGGATCAAACGAGATCAGGTCCGCATAGCTTGTGTACATTGTCGGCCCCTTCGGCGTTGTTGTCGGCGTTGCGGCGGCGGTTACCGTCGGTGTCGCAGTCAAAGCGAGTGTTTCGGTCGGCGCGGATGTCGGCGTGACGATCGGCGCGGGCGTTGCCGTCGGTGGCGGGGTCGCTGTCGCGGCTTGTGTCGGTGCTGCCGTCGCCTCCGGTATCGCGGGCGCGGCGCAGGCGGCCAGCAGGAGCAAGGTCAAGATCGCAGCTGCTATCACGAGAATATTTCGCTTGTGTTGTTTCATAAAAGCATCTTGCCTTTCTATTTATATTTGCGTTATATTTGCGGAAACAAAAAAGGAGCCGGAGCTCCTTTTGTTTTGGACATCACTTCACCGTGATGAGTTCGTATTCTCTTGTGCCGATGCCGAGCGCTTGCGCATGATCCAGTGTGAACGTCCAGTCCGTATTCGGCATGGAGTCCGTGAAATGGTCATGGTGGCTTTCGCATTTTGTAAGATTGTCGCTTAGCCAGCTGCCCTGCATGACGGGCATGCGGTTGCAGGCGTCCGCGCAGGCCTGGTCGAGCGCGACGGGATCAAACGAGGCGAACATGCCGACATCCGGGATGATCGGCACATCGTTCTCACCATGGCAGTCGCAGAGCGGCGAAACCTGGGTGACGATGTTGATGTGGAAATGCGGGCGGTTTTGCAGCACCGCGAGCGTATACTCCGCGATCTTCTCGCAGAGCGCGAGCTCGCTGCTGCCGCCGTTGTTCTCGATGGCGTCGAAGTTACAGGCACCGATGCAGCGGCCGCAGCCGACGCAGAGGTCGTGGTTGATGCTCGCGATCTTCTTCTCATCGTAGCTGATTGCGCCATGCGCGCACTGCTTGATGCACTGGCGGCAGGCTTTGCACATGTCGCGGTCGACCGTGGGCTTGCCGTCGCAATGCTGCTCCATCTTGCCCGCGCGGGAACCGCTGCCCATGCCGATGTTCTTCAGCGCGCCGCCAAAGCCGGTTGCTTCGTGACCTTTGAAGTGGTTGAGGGACACAAAGATATCGGCATCCATGATTGCCTGGCCAATCTTCGCTTCCTTGACGTGCTTGGTGCCCGTGAGCGGCACGAGCTTCTCGTCGAGACCCTTGAGTCCGTCCGCGATGATGACCTGACAGCCCGTGGAGGCGACGGAGAATCCGTTTTCCGCGGCGGCGTCGAGGTGCTCCAGCGCGTTTTTGCGGCGTCCGGGGTAGAGTGTGTTGCAGTCGGTCAAAAACGGTTTGCCCCCCTTGGCGCGGATGACGTCCACGACCGCGCGCGCAAAGTTCGGGCGCAGGAACGAAAGATTACCCGGTTCGCCGAAATGAATCTTGATGGCGACAAAGCGATCCTTAAAATCGATGCTCTCGATGCCCGCGCGCTTGATGAGCCGCTGAAGCTTCACCGTCAGCGGGCTGTCGAACGTGGTTCTCAGATTGGTGAAATATACTTTGGAAGGCTGCATGAAATCCGAATTCTCCTAGTACGTGAATTTTCACTCTCTCGCGAATACTTGCATCATAGCACGTTTGTTCGAGCGCGGCAACCCGTGCGGGGCTTGCGTTTTTGCGCGGAAAACGATAATATGTTTCGTTGAATAGTTTGAGTCGTGAACCTTGCAGGTATCGTTCGTATGAAACCCTGCGTCCACACGGGAAAACAGAAACGGTGTAAGAAACAAAGATGTCGCACACTCAACACAAGGGGCACGGAATTGGTGCCGCGATGCTGCTCTCGGCGTCCCTGATCTGGGGCGTTGCGTTTGTCGCGCAGAGCGCGGGCATGCAATATGTAGGACCCTATACCTTCACGGCGGTGCGCAGCGCGCTTGCCGCCATCGGCCTTGGCATACTGGTTCTGATTCTCGACCATAGGGGGATCAAGTCGAAGAACACCGACAAGAAGGTGCTCTGGACGGCGGGCATTCTCCTCGGCGTTGTGATGACCATCGCGAGCAACCTTCAACAGGTTGGGCTTTTAACCACCTCCGCGGGCAAAGCGGGGTTCATCACCTCGCTCTATATCGTGCTGGTACCGATGTTCGGGCTGTTTTTGAAGCGCCATCCGCACCCGATGGTCTGGGTGAGCGTGCTGATCGCGCTCGTGGGCCTGTATTTTCTCTCGATCCGCGGCGACTTTTCCATGAGTCGTGGAGATCTGCTCGTGCTCGCGTCCGCGGTGGCGTTCACGTTCCAGATTCTGCTCGTCGATCATTTTTCGCCTAAGGTCGATATCATCCGCCTCAACCTCATCCAGTTCAGCGTGATGGCGATCCTTTCGTTCGTTCCCATGATGGTGCTGGAAAAGCCGCAGGTTTCTGCGATCTCGGACGCGTGGCTGACCATCGTCTACGCGGGCTTGTTCTCCGGCTGCGGCGCGTATACGCTCCAAATGTTCGGGCAGCGGCGTGTGGAGCCCGCGACGGCCTCGCTGCTCCTAAGCCCCGAAAACGTGTTTTCCGCGCTGGCGGGCTGGGCGATTCTCGGGCAAACGCTGACCATGCGGGAGCTGCTCGGCTGCGCGCTGGTGTTTGCGGCGATCATCTCGTCCCAGCTGCCGTGGCGCAAATGGTTCGGCAGCCGTTCGGCTGTTCCGCAGGTTGCGGAGGCGGAAGCCGCACCCGAAGCCGCGCAGGCGGAAGCGGTTCAGGCCGAAATCTAATCACGAGCAAACAAGATCAAAAGGGCAAGGCAAAACGCCTTGCTTTTTTCGTGGTTTCTCGTATCATGTACCTATGGTAATCAACGAACAGGCAACAATAAAAAACGAACATCAACCGACGAACGAAGAAAAGCTCCTCGTTGTCTCCGTAGGTGCACACACGCGCCTCGGCGACGTGCTGGAGTTTGCGCTTGCGAACACGGCGTTCGAATCGATGGATACGGAGGCGTTCCTGCGCGGGGGCTACCAGAATCGCCGGGTACTCTTCGCCGTCAGCGCGGTCGCAAGCGGCGAAAACGCGGAGCTGCGTGCGCTTGCTGCAAACTTAACAACTGGCATGCTCGAAGGCTGTGTTTGCGCCGCGATTGCGGACGGCGCGGCAGGCGGGGAAGTGCACCTCGATCTGATCCGCCTCCTGCGCGCGGCGAACGACGCGGGCGCAACCGTCATCGCAAAACCGCTGCTGGAGAGCGGGCGGGAGCTAAGGCAGTTTGCGGTCGGAAAAGAAACACCGTTTGCGAAATATCAGCTACTCGCCCGGGAGTTGGTCGCGCGGTTGACTGCGCAAGAGACGATAACGAAGGCAAATCCGCTCGTGCGCTTCCTCACCGCGCTGGAAGGCGGCGCCGCGCACGACTGGCGCGAATATCTCTCGCGCTTGATCGACTCGCGCGGCGGCGAGCTCGCGGATATCGGCGAGCAGGACGAAACCATCCTGCTCTGCGAAAACACGGATGGAATTCCGGACGAGCGGACGCTCGCGCGGCTCACAGGCTCCGGCAAGCTGCGCATCTTGCTCGCGTCTCCCGCAACGGGAAGCGAACTCTACGCCGCCTGTTTATTTGAACGTGCTTGTTTGCGCGGCAGCTACACACTCCCGCCGCGCGCACTGACTGTGTTCGAAGGCTTGAGCGCGGTAGAGGTCATGGCGAGCAAGGTGGAGATGGAGAGAGTGAGTCGCATCGTTTCATAAGACACAAAGACCTAAACAGTATCGCAGGAGGGGGAAAGATTGATGCTATATGATAAGCTTTTTGATGAGATATATGCTGTTCTAGCTATCAATAAGGCATACCCTATCTCTCTTGACAACCTTGTAAAAGGTGAACATCCCGATTGGCAGGATAGACATGTTAATTTTGGCATAGAAGTTGTGCGTGCAATGACACAACATATGGGTTACGTGAGAAGTATTTGGAATCGGTATCATGGACAAGACATCAAAGCCATTCCATTAAATAAGCGAAAAGGGTTCAAAGGTGATTTTTTCACACATAAGGGCAAATTAGTTGGTATAAGTGATAACAAAGGCATGGTTGATGGCACCAACCATATTACGCTTGCTATTGAAGCAACATGTAAGAAGCTTGAGTTATTAAACAGCTCGCATTTCAATGTGTTCCATCGGAATGAGCTTTTTGTTTTTGTTCCATTTACTATAGATGATTCAGACCTTGATTTGTTCTGTGAAAAGTATCAGAAAGTTGCAGGCAAATTCATATATCGGTTCATTAACATATACTTGTTTGATAATAATAGCCTTACTAGAGTTTCAGAAAAAGATCTATCATTGGAGAGATACATGTATCTGGAGGAACAGGCTAGTTCGATCAAACAAGTTTCATCTTTGCTAAGGGAAAAACATCAGTGGCCAGAGAAGCAAAGGTTCATTGATAATTATGAGAAAATTGCACTTGAACAACCAATTCTACGATAAGTTTCTCATTATAATTTTATACTTCTCCGTCGCCAGCTCGCTTGGTTCGCCTTTTTTACAGAAGGAGAGCTGAGCGAGTTTTGCATGAGGGCGCTCGACGACGACCTGACCGTCTTTGAGTTTGGACTGGAGGACGGAGAGTGCGTCGAGGAAACGTGGGTCGCGCTTGGCTGCGTTGTAAAACGAGAGCACATAGACATAATAGAGCAGGTTATAGCTCAAAAACGGAAACGAAACCTGATGAAACAGCGTGCCGATGCCGTAATGGCAGGGACCCAGCGGCGCGCGGGTCGTCCAGTGCGAAAGCAGGAATTCCACCGTTCGGTCGAGGCGTTCGTCCGCGTTGCAATACGGCGTTTGGCGGAACACGTCCAGCGCGGTCAGCGTCGGCCCGGGATTGGAGGCCTCCGTCTCCGGCCCGTGCCCGAAGAAGAACTTGTTGCAGCGCCATCCGCCGTCCGGATACTGCGTTTCGAGCAGATGGGTCAGCGTCGGAGTGAGCCTGCCGTCCTGCGCAAAGCCGAGCGCGCAGAGCATCTTTGCCGCATGGATCGTCTGGCAGGGGAAAATGCTGCTCTTGGGAACAAGCGCAAACCGCCCGTCCGCGCGCTGTGCCTGCCAGATGAGCGCAACTGCGATTGCGAGCGCGGGATGTTCCGCAGATAGTCCCAGCTCCGTCAGCGTGTAAGCCGCCTCCAGCGTGGAGAACGGCCCGCCCTTGATCAGGTTGCCGTCCGGCGTTGCCCAAAACGCCGCGCCGTTGTCGCCGCTGCGGGCAAGAATATACGCGATATCATCTGAGAAATTCATCATACGCCTCTTCTTTCTGTGCAAAAGTGCTATAATAGATGAAAGCGTTCTTTGGATGGTTCACGTTACATAGTGGATGCCAGACTTTTTTCGTATAGATAGAACAGCCCTTTGCGATAGACGATTTCGCCGGCTTTCTCATAGCCACGCGACTCATAGAGATGCAGCGCGGCAGGATTTTGCGGAAACGCGTCAAGCCGGATGGCACGGATGCCGCGCGAGAGCACCAGCTGCTCGAGGTAATCCATCGCCATGCGCGAAACACCCTGTCCCTGCAGGTTCGGATGCACGCAGAGCCGGTGCAGCACGACGAAAACCTCCGCGCGGTAGCGCCAGTCCGCTTGCTCATAGTCCTCGTCGCGGCATTCTTCCAGCGCAAAGGCGACCGCGATGCTGCCGCCGATGCGGCCGATATACAGCTGCTCCCGTTCAATATCCTCACGCACGAACGATTCAGCGGGGTAGAGCGCGTCCCATTGGTGGATGCCGTGTTCCTCCATATGCCGCGTTGCGGCCTCGTAAAGCGCCATCAATTCGGGAAGATCCTGCATTATTGCGCGAGCAAACTCCATAAACCCTCCGTAGCAATCGGGATACATTATTATACTGCGTTCCACGCAGAAAATCTGCAAAAATTCGATGAATATGACGCATATAAAACGTATATAGCGCATGAATATACAACCAAGCCGGGATTTTGCGCCAAGATTCTGCCGCGCGGGCATAATTGGTAAAACACAAAAAATCCGCGTAAAATCTGGAGTTTTTACACGAAATTTTACAATGGTGTGAATTTTCTGTTGACTTCAGGTGTGCATATATGTTTATATATAATATAAACGCATGGTCTTATGATCAGGCAAGTATATACGTTGAGATCGGGCGTATTCACATACGCCCGAAATGATTGTACCAGGCGGGATGCGACGGTTTCTGCATAGGATTCGGGTAAAATACGGTTCGTTGGGCGGCAACCGTACAGATATCCCGGCTGCGGCAAGTGCCGGACGGTTCCGAGCGTACGATACAACACAACGGATGCGGAGCGCAGAAAATCCGAAGCAGTCCGAAAATTAAATTTTGTGAGGTGCTTTGCATGAAAAAGCAACACGGCGGTAACGACAAATGCTGAAATATGGTTTGAAACGAATCGTTGCAGCAATTTTGGCAGTTATCATTCTGATTACCGCTACATTTTTCCTGATGCACATGGTGCCCGGCAGCCCGTTTCTGTCCGAGCGCATGACCGACAAGGTCAAGGCAAACCTTGAGAAGAAATACGGCCTTGACAAGCCGCTGACCACGCAGTATCTGATCTATGTAGACAATCTGCTGCAGGGCGACATGGGGACATCCCTTCAGAAGAAGGGACGCTCGGTCACCGGTATTATCGAAGAGAAATTTCCTTACTCGGCAAAGCTCGGCGTGTTCGCCATCCTGCTTGCGATCACGGTCGGCATTCCATTGGGGGCACTGGCTGCCATCAAACATGAAAAACTCATAGACCGGTTGGTGATGCTGTTCACCACGGTCTTCATATCTGTGCCGGGATTTGTATTTGGTACGTTGCTATTGGTGATATTCTGCGCTGTACTGAAGATCGCCCCGGCAACGTGGTCCGACTCTCCGGCAAACTACATCCTGCCCGTGATTTCGCTCTCGTTCTATCCGATCTGCTATATCACGAAGCTCACGCGTTCTTCCATGCTGGAAACGCTGGGTCAGGACTACATCAAAACCGCACACGCAAAGGGGCTCTCGTCCTTCAAAGTGCACTTTAAGCACGCGCTGAAAAACTCCGCCATTCCGGTCATCTCCTATATTGGACCTTTGACCGCGTTCCTCATCACGGGAACCTTCGCGGTGGAAAAGCTCTTCAGCGTGCCCGGCCTGGGTCGTTTCTTCGTGGACAGCGTGTCCAACCGTGATTATCCTGTCATCATGGGCACGACGATCTTTCTTGGCTGCATCATGGTCCTGATGAATCTCATCGTAGACTTCGTCTATGGCCTGGTCGACCCCAGAATCAAGCTGCGATAAGAGAGGCTGACATGAAGAAAACAGAAGCACAACCGAAGAAAGTCAGCCTGCGGCTTAACCCGCTGAGCATGCACGTCAACCCGGATCTTTTTGTTCCGGCAAGTGAAGAAGAGAAGCAGGAGCTGGTCGTCATCCGTGAGGGAACCTCCCTCTGGAAGGATGCCATGCGCCGCTTCCGCAAGAACAAGTTCGCGATGGTTGCACTGGGACTGATCATCATCCTCGTGCTCTTCGCGTTTGTCGGCCCGCTGCTTTCGCAGTACGACTACGACCAATTCAACCCCGGCCAGGAAGACCAGGCACCCAACTGGGCACACCCCTTTGGCACCGACCGCTTCGGCCGCGACCTTTTGGTACGCAACATGTACGGCGCGCGGATTTCGCTGTCGATCGGTATCATTGCGGCTGCGCTGACACTCGTGATCGGATCGCTTTACGGCTCGGTCAGCGGGTTTGTTGGCGGCAGAACCGATAACATCATGATGCGTGTCATCGATGTCATCTATTCGCTGCCAGACCTGTTGGTCGTCATATTGCTATCAGCGACATTGAAAGAACCATTGGAGAAGATCCTCGAATCGAGCGTGGCCTTCTCTGGTATCAGCGAGCTCGGGCCTGCGTTCTTCTCGATGCTCATCGTGTTTGCGCTCATGTACTGGGGCACTATGGCGCGCATCGTGCGCGGCGAAGTGCTGCGCATCAAGGAGCAGGAATACGTGCTGGCGGCCCGCGCGCTCGGCGCAAGCAGCGGCAGAATCATCCGCCGTCATGTGCTGCCCAACTGCATCGGACCCATCATCGTGACCACCACGCTGCAGATTCCGTCCGCGATCTTCACCGAATCCTTCCTGAGCTTCATCGGCCTGGGCATCTCTGCGCCGCTGGCTTCGCTGGGTTCGATGGTCACCGACGCGCTGCAGGGCGTATATTCGTATCCCTCCCGCGTGGTCTTCCCCTCAGTTATCATCGCCTTGATCATCCTTGCGTTCAACACGGTTGGCGATGCGCTGCGGGACGTGCTGGATCCCAGAATGAAGAAGTAGAGGTGCGGCTTTGGAACAGAAACGTTTATTAGACATAGAAGATTTACGGGTTTCGTTTTTCACGCCCGGCGGAGAAGTGCAGGCGGTTCGCGGCATCTCCTGGTTCCTAAATGAAGGCGAAGCATTGGGCATCGTCGGCGAATCCGGCAGCGGCAAGTCCGTCTCCGTCTACGCCGTCATGCGTTTGCTTCAGCATCCCGGCCGTGTTGTCGGCGGAAACATCCGCTTCAACGGGACCGATATCCTCAGCCTTTCGGAAGAGGATATGCGCAAGATCCGCGGCAACGATATCGCGATGATCTTCCAGGACCCGATGACCTCCTTAAACCCGGTGTATACGGTCGGCGATCAGATTTTCGAGCCGCTGAGACTGCACCGCAACATGAAGGGCAAGCGCGCGAAAAAGCGCGCAGAAGAGCTCCTCGCGATGGTCGGCATCCCGAATCCCGCGCGCAGACTCAAGCAGTACCCGTTCGAGTTCTCGGGCGGCATGCGGCAGCGCGCTATGATCGCCATGGCGCTGGCCTGCGAACCCAAGCTGCTGATTGCGGACGAACCGACCACGGCGCTGGACGTCACGATTCAGGCGCAGATTCTTGAGATCATGAAAGACCTCAAGAAGACCTGCTGCATGAGCATCGTGCTCATCACGCATGACCTCGGAATCGTTTCCGATATTTGCGACAAAATCATCATCATGTACGGCGGCGAGATCATGGAGTATGGCCCGATCGATGCGCTCTACAAGAATCCGAGCCATCCGTATACGAACGGACTCATCAACTCTCTGCCGAAGATTGACCAGCCGGAAGGAACGCCCCTCACACCGATCGAAGGTTCTCCGGTCGATTTGATGCACCCGCCGGCGGGCTGCCCGTTTGCGCCGCGCTGCGAGCAGTGTATGAAGGTCTGCCTGACCGAGAAACCGCCGTATTTTGAGATGGAGCCGAATCACTACACGGCTTGCTGGCTCCATTACGACCGGAAGGGAAATTGAGCCATGGAAAAGCTGCTCGAGATCAATCATCTCAAAAAACACTTCATCATCAAGGGCGAGAAAGCCGGTCACAACCGGCTGCGCGCCGTTGAAGATGTCTCTTTTGACATCTACAAGGGAGAAACCCTGGGCCTGGTCGGCGAATCCGGCAGCGGAAAAACGACAGCCGGACGCACGCTGCTGCGTCTCTATGAGCCGACGGACGGTACGATCGTGTATAATGGAAAAGACATCACGAAAGTTCCGATTCAGCCGTATCGCCGCAAGATGCAGTATATCTTCCAGGATCCGTATGCTTCGCTCAACCCGCGCATGACGGTCGGCGATATCGTCGGTGAACCGATCGATATCCACAGACTCGCGTCGAGCAAGGCGGAGCGCATCGACCGGATCAAGCAGCTGCTGGAACAGGTCGGTCTGAACAGCGAACAGGCAACGCGCTATCCGCACGAGTTTTCGGGCGGACAGAGACAGCGCATCGGCATCGCCCGCGCGCTGGCGGTTGAGCCGGAGTTCATCGTTTGCGACGAGCCGGTCTCCGCGCTGGATGTATCCATTCAGGCGCAGATCATCAACATGCTTGAAAAGCTCCAGCATGATATGGGGCTGACGTACCTGTTCATCGCACATGATCTCGCGGTGGTCAAGCACATCTCCCAGCGCATCGGCGTCATGTATCTTGGCCATATTGTTGAGCTTGCGGAAACCAAGGAGCTCCACGCGCATCCGATGCATCCCTATACGCGCGCGCTGCTCTCTGCGATTCCCGCGTTTGATCCGGAGGTCAATAAGTCCCGCAAGCGTATCATTCTGGAAGGCGAAATTCCGAATCCGCTGACGCCTCCCAAGGGCTGCGTGTTCAGCACGCGCTGCCCCTATGCAAAGGAAATCTGTAAGCAGGAAATCCCTGTGCTGAATGATTTGAGCTGCGGGCACAAAGTCGCCTGCCACTTTGCAGGGGAAATCTAACAGTACCCGGTTCCGCAGGACGTTAATTGACGCAACCATTTCTGCGGAAATCTAAAAAAGTTCCCCATCAGGCAACGGCCTGTAAATATCCAATATAGAAGCCAAAATAGGCAAGCCCTCTTTTGTCAGACATCCGGCAAGGTTGGATGCAATCTGATGAAAGCAAAAAAGTTCCCCATCAGGCAACGGCCTGTAAATAAACAAGGAGGAAGATGGAATGAAAAAGACACTTACCCTGGTACTCACTCTGGTCATGATCATGTCTCTGGCGTTCAGCATGGTAGCATGCAAGACGGCAGAGCCTGCCGCACCGGCAGCTGAGGCAACTGCGGCACCCGCAGAAGCAACCGAAGCTCCGGCGCCCGCCGAACCGACCAGCGCGACCGTTTGCGTTGGCCCGGAACCCGCAACGCTCGACCCGAACATGAACGAAGCGGTCGACGGCATGATCTACATCACGCATCTGTATGAAGGCCTCTATCGCCCCAACACCGACGGCTCGTTCTCGCTCGGTCAGGCGAAAGACGTCACCATTACGGATAATGCGGATGGCACCGCGCACGTGGTTGCCACGCTTCGTGATGACATTTTCTGGAGTGACGGCAAACCCGTTACCGCCCAGGACTTCGTGTACTCTTGGGTTCGCCTGTGCGATCCGGCCACCGGCTCGTCCTACGGCTACATCGGCCAGGACTTCTTCGCCAATGGTCATCAGGTTGCCGACGGCACCATCACCCCGGATCAGCTGAGCGTCAAAGCGGTTGACGACAAGACCCTCGAGTTTGACATCACCGCAAACGTTCCGTACACCAAGGACCTTCTGGCGTTCCCGAGCCTGATGCCGCTGCGTCAGGATATCGTGGAAGCGAATCCCGAGGGCTGGTCGGTTGAAGCCGCAACGCAGGTTTCCAACGGCCGTTACAGCATCTCCGAGTTTGCTCACGAGAGCCAGATCGTTCTGACGAAGAACCCTGAGTATTGGGAAGCCGACACCACGCTGCTGGATACCATCAACTTCATGCTCTCCGATGATGACAACGCCATTCTGGCCGCGTTCAAAGCCGGGGATCTCCAGCTGGCTGACTCCTTCCCGTCCGACGAGCTTGCCGCTCTGCGCGAAACCCCTGAATACACGCAGTTTGGTCAGATCGGCCTGTACTACCTCGAAGTCCAGCAGATCGACGGCGGTCTGGATGTCCTGAAAGACGTCAACGTCCGCAAGGCGCTCTCTCTGGCGATCGACCGTGAGTTTGTCAACCAGACCGTCTGGGCAGACTCCCGCATTCCCGCCTACTCGCTCGTTCCCTTCGGCGTGCCGGATGCCACCGCTGGCTCCGACTTCCGCAAGACCGCTGGCGACACCGTTGGCGGCGATATCACGACCGACTATGCAGCAAACGTAGCAAAAGCGAAGGAACTCCTCGCAGCAGCCGGCTATGCCGATGGCGTGGGCTTCCCGAAACTTGAGTTCTCCGTCAACGAGAACACCGGCCACCAGGCTGTTGCCGAAGCGATCATGCAGATGTGGAAAGAGAACCTCGGTATTGACGTGGAAATCGCGACCATGGATTGGCCGACCTTCCAGCAGTACCGCAAGACGTCCGATTGTGAAATCGCACGTCAGGGCTGGATCGGTGATTACACGGATCCCGCAACGTTCTTCGACCTCTTTGTGAGCACCGCCGGCACGAACGACGGCCACTACAACAACGCGGAATATGATGCACTGGTCAACGGCGCACGCACCGAGCAGGATCCTGCGAAGCGCATGGAAATGTACCACCAGGCAGAAGCCATCATCATGAACGATATGCCGATCATCCCGATCGTGTTCTACGCTGACGACGTTCTGTCGCAGACGAACTTCACGGGCTTTGGCGTAACGGGCACGGGCCTGAAGATGTTCTGGGGCGCGACTGTCGCGAAATAAGAACAACTTCTAACACCAGGCACAACAGCCCCGCAGATTTGTTCTGCGGGGCTGTTTTTCTGCACGAATGCTTCTGGATTGCATGCACTGATTATGGTATGATGACATCACACATTTAGAATATCAATGGAGTTGCAGAACATGAAATTTTCCGGAACATTACTCGTAGTGCGAGATATCAGCCGCTCGCGAAAGCTATATGAAGGTCTATTGGGATGCGTGCCTGCGATGGATCAGGGCGTCTATCTCGCCTATACAAACGGCGTCGCCCTGCAAGAGGAGAAGACCTGGCTGTCGTTTATCGAAAAGCAGGAGGACGAGATCGTCTATGGCGCGAATGATGGAGAGCTCTACTTTGAGGAGCACGAGATCGAGTCGTTTTTTGTTCGACTCCGTGTGTTTGATGTCGAATTGATTCACGACCTGCATGAGCATAGCTGGGGACAGCGCGTGGTGCGCTTCTACGACTTCGACGGGCACATCATCGAGGTTGGCGAGCACATGGGCGACGTCGCGCGGCGCTTCATGAACGCGGGCATGTCGCGCGAGGAAGCGGCGGAGCGAATGCAGGTCCCGGTTGGGATGATCGAGACGTTTTTCAAGGATTGAAATATAAATAAAAGCAAGCAAGCAAAAAAACAAGGGCGCCGGAAGGCGCCCTTGTGTGCGTTGCGATTATGGATTGGGAGTGGTGGAGTTGCTCGGCGACGGCGTTGTGGTGCCCGCAGAGGCGCTGGGCGTCGGCGTCATCTTGGTCTTGTTGTTTGCCTTACCGACCGTTGCAGTCATCGCCTCGGCGCTGTACAGAAGCTTCAGCGTCTCTTGCCCGGCCTTGCCGTCCATCGGCAGCCCGTGATACTCCTGGAACAGCATGACCGCGTCCGCCGTCGTGCCGCCGTAGAGACCCGTCGCGGCTCCTGTTAGGTAACCCAGCTCGATCAGACGCTTTTGCAGTTTGGTCACGTCCTCAACGAGCTTCGTGATGACCTTAGTGCGGTCGTCACCGTCGCCGCGCGTGAGGAAGTAAGCCTTCGCTTGGTCGCTCATGAGCAGCGTATAGGTACCGTTGCCGATGATGCCGTCCCAGCTCTTCGGGTCGTCAAAGTTTTTGAGCTGGAAGAGCCGGATTGCAGTCTTCGTGGTCGGACCGAACTTTGTGGTATAACCATCCGCTGGCTTTTCCATATATCCGAGGTTGACGAGCCGCTCCTGAATCGCAGGCATCAGGTCGCTGACCGTTCCGGATTTTGCAATATTCTCCGTCAGCACCGGCAGGGCGGGCGTTGGGCTCTCTGCAGGCGTCGGTTCCGGTGTATTGGTCGGGGCGAGGGAAGGCGTCGGCGTAGTATCTGTGAGCGCAAGCTGGCCGTCGTCCGGGCGCTCCGTACGGTCATTGTTTGGCAGGATGACCGCGAGCAGGATGATGGTCACCAGCACCACCGCGAAGAGACCGCCGAAGATGATCAGCGTCTTGGAAGGCAGCTGCGCGAGATAGAGCCCCAGCGCGTGCATGAACTTGCCAAACTTGCTGCGCTTCTTCTTGGGACGCGGACGCTCGTACTCCTCTTCGTCTTCATCCGCAAGATCGCGTGCATAGCGGTCTTCGCCTTGCGGATATCGTGTGCGGGATGTTGCGGCGCGGGAAGCATATGCGTCCTCGCCATCCGGCATGCGCGTACGGGACGTGCTGCCCCGCGGTGCAAACTCTTCCACATCTTCCGGCATGCGTGTACGGGAGGTGGTGTTGCGCGCATAGCTGTAGTCGGTTTCCCGCGGCATGCTCGTGCGTCCCGTTGTGCCGCGCGGCGGATAGTCGTAGCCATCTTCGCTCGCGGGCATCTGCGTGCGCCCGGTTGCGCCGCGCTGGGAATAATCCGTCATCTGCAGGCGCGTGGCATACGCGCTGTCGGGATTGTCATAGTGCTGGCCGGCAGGTCTGCGCGGTGCATATCCATCCGGCGCAGGCTGCTGCGCGTATGGATCGACCGGCTGCTGCGGATAGGAATCCGCGGGCTGCTGCGGCGCATAGTATTCCTGATTGCCGTAGGCGTTGCCTTGCGGATAGTTATAGCCATAGTTGGGGTCGATCGGGCGCGGCGCATAGGGGTTCTCCGGATCCGGATAACCCTGCTGTACTGCATAGCCCCGCTCGTCATAGCCAGGCTGTGCTGCGCCATATGCGGGATCGTACGGCGCGTTGGGATCGTATTGCTGCAAAGGAGTGCCTCCGTACGCTGCCGGATCATCGCGATAACCGCGCGGCGCACCGGAACCCTGTCCGGCTGAGCGGGGGTCTTCTTCATATGGCGGATAGCCGTAACCGCCGTCGTGCTGATCCATATGTTTCACGCTCCTCGTTTGGGAATCGGATTGATCTTGGGAATCGGCTTGTAGCCGACGCGTTGCCCGGAGATCACCGGGCACGAAAACCACGCATTCTCACCATGACGATACACAAAAAAATCGCCATTCCAATGCAACTATAGTTTAACATAGGATATGGGGGCGAATGATCCTAGTTATTGTGAAGAATCTATGGATAAATTGTTAATCCTTTTACTGTTAAAACACGCGAAGTGGGGAAGAAAACATAAAAATGGAGCCGAAATGCCCTTTTGGGACATTCGGCTCCCACTTTTTTCACATATTGAAACTGTAAATTGTGAACACCCGACAGGGCTTATCCCATGATGGTCTTGGTCGAGCTGCATCCGATGCGCGTGGCGCCCGCTTCTATCATGGCAAGTGCCTGCTCTTTGGTGCGCACACCGCCGCTGGCCTTGACGCCCATCTCGGGGCCGACCGTCTTGCGCATCAGTGCGATGTCCTCCGGCGTGGCGCCGCCGGTGGAGAATCCGGTCGAGGTCTTCACAAACGCGGCTCCCGCGGCTTTGGCTACGAGGCAGGCGTTGACCTTCTGCTCGTCGGTGAGGAGGCACGTTTCGAGGATGACCTTGACGATTGCGGGTTTTGCCGCGAGTACGACCGCAGCGATATCCGTCTGCACAGACGCCCAGTCGCCAGCCTTCGCAGCGCCGATGTTCATAACCATGTCGACCTCTTCCGCGCCGTCACGCACGGCGAGAGCGGCCTCCAGAGCCTTCGCGCCGGTTGCCATCGCGCCAAGAGGGAAGCCCACAACCACGCAGGTCTTCACGCCGCTGCCTTTGAGCTCAGCTGCAACAAGCGTGGTATAGCAGGTGTTGACGCATACGCTCGCGGTATGATACTGCCTGGCTTCCGCGGTGACAGCGAGGATATCCGCGCGCGTCGCGTCCGCTTTGAGCAGCGTGTGGTCAAGATATGTATTCAGCGGGTTCATGCGAAATACCTCCGCAGCAGACCCTCAAACCCCTTGCCGTGGCGCGCTTCATCGCGTGCCATCTCGTGCACGGTGTCGTGGATTGCATCCAGATTGAGTTCCTTTGCACGCTTGGCGAGCTTGGTTTTGCCGTCGCAGGCGCCGAATTCGGCGCCTGCGCGCAGCTCAAGGTTCTTCTTGGTGGAGGTGGTGATCACTTCGCCAAGCAGCTCCGCGAAGCGGGAGGCGTGATCCGCCTCTTCGAAGGCATAGCGCTTGAAGGCTTCCGCGACTTCGGGATATCCCTCACGCTCGGCAACACGCGCCATCGCGAGATACATGCCGACCTCGGCGCATTCGCCGGAGAAGTTCATGCGAAGCCCTTCGAGTACTTCTGCGTCCACGCCGGCTGCGATGCCGACCACGTGCTCTGCTGCGTACTGCTTGACTTCCTCCGAAATCTCGACAAAGGAATCGCCCGGTGCTTTGCAGACGGGGCAGAAATCGGGCGCGGTTTCACCGGTGTGCACATACCCGCAGACGGGGCAGCGGAATTGTTTCAACATAATAAGAGTAGCTCCTTTCAAGGGTAACATTGCTATTGTGCGGCTTTTTTTAAACGCGATACGCGTTTTTGCCATATATCCAGTATAGCCCCGCGAATGTAAACATTCAATCACAAAAGCGAAATACCCCTACCAAAACAGGGCTTGTTTTGCTATACTGCAAGACGATGAACACTCAGATTGGGAGACTGGAATGAAACGTTTTCTCAGCATTTTGCTGGTTCTGACAATTCTTACCATCCCTGCGATCGCACTCGCGGAATTTGACTACACCTCGGTTCCGACACCGAATATGATCGTGGTGGACGGCGATGATCCGAGCGTGGTGTTCTTTGAGCGCAACGCTGACCAGCGTGTGTTTCCCGCAAGCACGACCAAGATCATGACGACGCTGGTCGCACTGGAAAACGGCAATCTCGACGATTCGTTTACCGTAGGCGACGAGGTGCTCGGCACAACGATCAAGTTCTCCGAACTTTCCTCACTGATGGGCATCAAGCCCGGCGAAACGCTGACGCTGCGCGATCTGGTATACGGGCTCATGCTCGTCTCCGGCAACGACGCGGGAGAGGCGATCGCAAAGCATGTCGGCGGCTCCGTGGACGGTTTTGTCGCGCTGATGAACCAGAAGGCGCAAGAGCTCGGCATGACCAACACGCATTTCACAAACCCCCACGGCGTACATAACGACGACCACTATACCACCGCGCGCGACATGGCGAAGCTCATGGCATACGCGCTGACCATCGACGAGTTTGTCGAGATCGCAAAGACCAAGACCTATACCGTGCCCGCAAACAGCGTCCGCCCCACGGACCTTGTGCTCGTCAATACGGACCGCATGCTCAACGCGGTTCCCGGCGATCCGGTGAATACGGTTTACCCCTACGCCATCTGCGGCAAGACGGGCGACACGCCCACGGCGGGCAAGTGCTTCGTCGTCGCCGCCGAGAAAAACGGCGCGCGCGTGATCATCACGATGTTCGGCGACAAGGCGGAGATGTACGGCGGAGACACCGTGACGACAAACCTTTCGCGGTTTGTCAATGCGGCTGCAATCTTCGAGGACGTGTTCGCCAACGGGTTTGCGAGCACAACCGCGGCGGAGCTAGGGCTGCAAAAGACGTTTACGACGGGCGTCGTCAACAGCAATGCTGCCGACTTGAAGGACGGCCAACTGACCATGACAGCGCAGATCGATCAACTGACGATTCAGTCGTCCGCGGAACGAATCGCAAACTATAAGACTAACGCCGCCTCCATCACCGCAAACGTGGTGCTGACCACCGATGCGCAAGCGCCGATTACCGCGGGTCAGACGATGGGCGCCGTGGAATACAAACTCGGCGAAGAGGTCATCTGCAAGGCGGATCTTGTAGCGGACTTCGCAGTGAGCACGGGCACCGGCGAAGTCACGGCGCCCGCCGAGACCGCAGTTGTTACCGCGGGGCCGGACGATACACCTCTGATCGACAAAGGCCGAAAGGACTGGAGCGCGTCGGACACGCTGACGCTGACGTTCGTTCTGCTTGGGGTGCTGCTCGTAGCTCTGATCGTGACCTTCATTCTCTCGGAGCGCAAGCGCCGCTATGAGCGCAAGCGCCGCGCGAGAGCCAAACAGCGCAGACAGCAATATTACGAATAAGCAAAGCAAACGAAAGCCGCTGCAAGCATTGCAGCGGCTTTTTTGATGCGGTTAGAATTCGCTAAATGCCCAGCGCCTGTTTTAAAAACTGCGCCACGCAGCTCTGGTTGTTGTCCACGCTCAGCACGATCTCCGCGGCGGATTTGACCTCCGGAATCGCGTTCGCCGGCGCGCCTCCGATATCGGCGAGGGAGACCATCTCCAGATCGTTGTTGTAGTCCCCGATGGCAAGAATCTTCTTGACGTCGCTGCAGCGCGCGCGGGTGTCCTCCAGCGCGACGCCTTTATTCACCTCACAGGAGACAAACTCCAGATACCAGCCGCAGGAACGGAACACCGAGAACTGCTCGATGCCCTCAACCTCCATAACGGCCTCGTGAATCGCGTCCAGATCATGCGAGGTATGCGCAATCAGCAGTTTCAGCGCGTTTTCCGGGATCTCCTCCAGCGGAACTTTGGTCACGGGAAAGCGCTCCATCGTGGAATAGGGATCGTCACGCTGGTCCGGGTTCGTTTCGTAAATTTCATGCCCGGAGAACACCTGTATGCAGGCGTCCGGACGAACGGCAAGCGCACGTCTTACAATGCGCTCCATGATTTCGCGGTTGACCTCGTGCTTGGCGAGGTATTTTCCCCGTGAAAGATCATAAAGCCCCGCTCCGTTGAGCAGGATGCAAGGCGCGTTGACCGGAAGATCGTGTTCAATCGCGCCGATGATCTTCGGCGCGCGTCCGGTCGCGATGCCGAAGCGGCCGCCCTCTCGGACAAAGGTTTCAATTGCGGTGCGGTTCTGCTGCGAAACCTGTTTTTCGTCGTCAAACAGCGTTCCGTCGAGATCGGAATAGAGATAATAGCCTTCAAAGGCGCCCATGTAGCCTCCAGAATGTTGGTCAGCTGCCCGTTTCCGGGCGGCACAATTGGGTCTATTCTAAACGAGTCGCGCGAAAAACGCAACCGTTTCCGCATTGCGGGCGAGGATTTTGCGCAATTCAGGCGGTATCCTGCTGACGCAAACAAGCCCGGTATGCTTGAAAAATCGCACCCGTGCGCGTATACTGTAGAGCGTGACACCACACCCGGTTTGTTTTCCGACAGATGTTGGAGAGAATTCGGGCGGAGAATGGACGCGGAGGATGCGAGCATGCACGAGCAGAAAAAGCCCATAGTCGTCGGCGTTGGCGCGGCCAATGTAGACGTACACGGGCAGAGCCGCAAGGCGATCGTCATGCGGGACAGCAACCCGGGGTTTATGGCAACCTCGGTCGGCGGCGTCACACGCAACATTCTCGAAAACCTTGCGCGGCAGGGCGTGACTGTTGCGCTGCTTTCCGCCGCGGGAGACGACCTCTACGGCGAGAAGATCGTGCGGGACAGCACCCAGGCCGGCATCGACATGTCGCACCTTCTGATCAAGCGTGGCGCAGTGTCTTCGAGCTACATCGCGATTCTCGACGAGCGCGGGGATATGCTCCTCGGCATGTCGGACATGCGGATCATCGAGGATTTGCCGACCGCGTATCTGGATGAAAACGCTAGCCTGCTGCATGGTGCGGAGGCGATCGTCTGCGACGCGTGCCTGCCGGTACACTTGCTCGACTATCTCATCTCGGTGACGGATGACAAAACCCCCGTTCTGATCGACCCTGTTTCGACCGCCTATGCGCGTCAGATGGAGCCCATCGTCGGCAAGTTTACCGCGATTAAGCCCAACGAGATGGAGCTGAGTATCCTCTCAGGACTCCCGGCGGAGACGGAGGCGCAGATCGAGCGCGCCTGCGAAGCGCTGCTGCTGCGCGGAGTCAAACGCATCGCGGTCAGCCGCGGAGAAAAGGGATGCTACTACGCGGACAGCGACGGAAACAGGCTGTTCCGCGCGCTGAGACCCGTTTCACAGATGGTGAACGCAACCGGTGCGGGAGACGCGTTTATGGCGGGATTCACCCACGCGATGGTGGACGGGCAGATGGTGGAAGAGATGCTGGACTACGCGCTGGCCTCCGGCATCACCGCAATACAAAGTATGACGACGATCAACCCGGAGATGAGCGACATGCTCGTCCGGGAAAACCGGAATCGATATCGACTGTAAGGGCGCGTTGCCCGAAAGGAGCGAACAGGATGCAGATGAAAGATTATCTGGATGTATTACCCGAGATTCAGGAGGCGCTTGACCACAACAAACCCGTGGTTGCGCTGGAGAGCACGATTTTAAGCCACGGCATGCCGTTTCCCGAAAACGTCGGCTTTGCCGCGGAGGTGGAGAAGGTTGTGCGCGCGGAAGGCGCGATTCCCGCGACTACGGCGCTGATCAATGGCCGCATCAAGGTCGGCCTCAGCCCCGCGGAGCTGGAGACCATGTGCCGTGCGGAGAACGTCGGCAAGGTCAGCCGCAGAGACATGGCGACCTATCTTGCGATGAAGAAGAACGGCGCGACGACCGTCGCGACCACGATGATCTGCGCCGCAATGGCGGGGGTCAGGGTGTTTGCGACCGGCGGCATCGGCGGCGTGCACCGCGGCGGCGAGGTGACGATGGACGTCTCCGCCGACCTGCAGGAGCTCAAGCAGACGCCCGTGGCGGTGGTTTGCGCGGGCGCGAAACAGATTCTCGACATTGGCCGCACGCTGGAGTACCTCGAGACCATGGGCGTGCCCGTGCTCGGCAACGGAACCGTCGACTTTCCCGCGTTCTATTGCCGCAAGAGCGGCTACGGCGTGGACTATGCCGCAAAGGACGAGGCGGAGATCGCGAAGATCATCAAGACCAAATGGGATCTCAAGCTCGAAGGCGGCGTGCTGATCGGCAACCCGATTCCGGAGCAGTATGCGCTGGATTTCGACGAGATGGAAGCCGTCATCAACAAGGCGCTTGCCGAGGCGGACGAAAAGGGCGTGCGCGGCAAGGAGATCACGCCGTTTTTGCTCGCGAAGATCAAGGAGATCACCAAGGGCGTGTCCTTTGCCTCCAACGTGCAGCTGGCCTACAACAACGCGCGCGTCGCGGCACGGATCGCCAAAGAGCTCTGCAAGCTCTCCTGAGCCATATACGACAGCAACACAAAAGAGGTTCCGAACGGAACCTCTTTTTGATTGCTGAACTTATGCGGAAGGATTATCCCAGCGCGACGTCGAGGATCATCATGATCAGAAACCCGCCCATGACGCCGAGGGTGCCGACATTGCTGTGTTCGCCGAGGTGCGCTTCCGGGATGAGTTCTTCCACGACCACATACATCATCGCGCCTGCCGCGAACGACAGCATCCAGGGCATATAGGGCGCGATGAACGCGGAGACGAGCACGGTCAGAAGCCCGAAGATGGGTTCCACGATGCCGCTTAGCATGCCGCTGACAAACGATTTGCCGACGCCCATGCCTTCCTGACGGAGCGGCAGCGAGATTGCCGCGCCTTCCGGAAAGTTCTGGATGCCGATGCCGAGCGCGAGCGCGATGGCAGGCGCAAACGCTGCGGGAGAGCTTGCTCCGTGCTGCGCCGCGAGCGCAAACGCAAGACCGACCGCCATGCCCTCCGGGATGTTATGCAACGTGACAGCCATCACGAGAAGCGACGTGCGCTTCATATGCGTGTTCGGGCCCTCCGCGTCCCTGGAGCCAGGGTGCAGATGGGGGATGATCGCGTCTAGTACCATCAGAAACGCGATGCCGAGGATAAAGCCGAGCGCGGCCGGAATCCAGCCGATCTGGCCTGCGGCCTGCGCCTCCTCAATTGCGGGGATGAGCAGGCTCCAGACCGAAGCCGCGATCATGACGCCCGCGGCAAAGCCCATGAAGATCTTCTGCACGCCGCCGCTCATCTGCTTGCGGAAGAAAAAAACCATCGCGGCGCCCAGCGTCGTCATCAAAAACGTAAAGCCGGTGCCTGCCGATGCGTAAAGTAGCGCTTGTCCCATACAAATTCACCATCCTTGTTACAGTCGTTCTCTTTATCAAGATTGATTACTAGAATCGTATCGGGTTTTTTCGTCTGCGTCAAGCACCCAACAGGGCAGGCTGCGACAAAAAAATGAATTACCCCCGCTTGTGCTTGTTGTTTCTGCCGGGCCATCACCGGAAGAAGCAGCGGTTGACAAGCGGGGGTAATTCGAGGAGAGAGGAAAAGAAGAAATACGATTGCGCCTGCCCGGCTGCCGCCCGCATTGCCCAGATACGGGTGTGCAACCTTGACCTGCTGACCTCCGCCCGCGCACAAGGCGTTTGGTTGCAGGAAGCACATGCGTAAAAGCGAATAAACGCATCATGCCGCCCGCGCGCGGTTCCCCGATGCCAACACCCCAGCGGCGGATTGGGCCGCAAAAGGCGGGCGGCGAACTGCGCTGTGTTTTGCGCGCCTGCGAAGAGGATAAAACACACGGTGCAGCCGCGTCAGCAGCCGCACCGGAATCGATGGATTCAGCCTTCGAGGATGTACTGGTTCAGCACGGTCTCAAGATACTCCTGTCGGCCGGAGCTGTTCGGTGTCACGCCGTGGATCAGCGCATACGCTTCCAGCTCGGAGAAGCCGACTCTGCCACCGACGATATCCTTGCCGATGCCTTCGGTATAGCTCTCGTAGCGCTTGGCGATGAACTGCTCAAATACGCCGTCCTCAACGAGCTTTGCGGCAGCGCGGAGACCTTTTGCAAACGTATCCATGCCCGCTATGTAGGCGAGGAAGAGGTCGTCCTCCTGGAAGGAGCCGCGGCGTACCTTTGCGTCAAAGTTCAGTCCGCCGGTGGTAAACCCTCCCGCGAGCAGGATTTCGTACATCGCAAGCGTCGTGTCGTAGACGCTTGTGGGGAACTGGTCGGTATCCCAGCCGAGCATCGGATCGCCGGTATTTGCATCCACGCTGCCGAACACGCCATTGATACGCGCCATGTTCAGCTCGTGCTGGAAGGTGTGCGCGGCCAGCGTCGCGTGGTTTGCCTCGATGTTCATCTTGAAGTACGATTCGAGGTGATATTTTCGCAGGAACGAGAGCACCGTTGCCGTGTCGAAATCATACTGATGCTTGGTCGGCTCCTTGGGCTTGGGCTCGATGAGGAACTGCCCGGTAAAGCCGATCTTCTTTGCATAATCCACCGCCATCTGCAGGAGCCGCGCAAGGTTGTCCAGCTCCAGCTGCGTGTTGGTGTTCAGCAGGGTTTCATAGCCTTCACGACCGCCCCAGAAAACGTAGTTTTCGCCGCCGAGTAGCTGGGTGACCTCGATCGCCTTCTTGATCTGTGCCGCCGCATAGGCGAACACGCTCGCGTTGGGAGAGGTGGAGGCGCCGTGGACGAACTTCTCGTCGGAGAAGCAGTTGGACGTTCCCCAGAGGCACTGGATGCCCGTGCGCGCCATCTCCTGACGGATCACCTCGACCACTTCGTCGAGCACGCGGTTGGTCTCAAGTAGGTTGCCCTGCCGGGGTGCGATGTCCGCGTCATGGAAGCAGAAATAGCCGATCTGCGCCTTTTCCATGAACTCGAATGCCGCATGGACGCGCGCTTTTGCGCGGGCGATATCGTCAGAGGTTTCGTCCCACGGCCGGAAGATGGTCGGCCCGCCAAAAGGATCGTTTCCGCGATGGGTGAAGGTGTGCCACCAGCTCATCGCAAACCGGAGATGATCTTTCATCGGCTTTCCGGCGATCAGCTCGGAGGGATTGTAATACTTGAACGATAAGGGGGTTTTGCTCTTCGGCCCTTCGTAAGCGATGGTGCCGATCTGCTCAAAATATGCCATTGCGAACTCCTTTGGCGATAGTAGCGCTTGCCTTGCCGAATTCGGACCTAATTTTACGCGAACGACTTGACCGCGCGGCGCTTGCTGACGACGTCGAAGATAACGGCGACGAGCAGCACGAGACCCTTGACGACCTTCTGGAAGTTACTATCCACGCCGATGATGTTCATGCCGAGGTTCAGCACGCCCATGAGCACCGCGCCGACGACCACGCCACTGACCTTGCCGATGCCGCCGTATGCGGAGGCGCCACCGATGAAGCAGGAGCCGATGGCGTCGAGCTCATAGTTGGTGCCCGCGGCGGGGTTTGCGGAGGTGAAGCGGGCGGCAACGACGAGCGCCGCGAGCGCGCTGAGGAAGGAAACGTTGACATAGGCCGAGAAGTAGATGCGGTTGGTGTTGATACCGGAGAGCTTCGTGGCCTTTTCGTTTCCGCCGAGGGCGTAGAAGTGGCGGCCAAACGTGGTCTTCGCGGTGATGTAGGTGTAGATCGCGACGATGCCGATGAGCCAGAGCAGGATGTACGGAACGCCTTTGTAGAGCGAGAGCTTGTACATCAGCAGCATGACGATGCTGCACAGCAGCACGATCTTGGTATAGAGCGAAGCAGGTTTTTCCGCTTCGTATCCCTTGCGCTTCTTGCTGAGGTTGGTCCAGATGGTCGCGACGATGAAGATCGCGCAGCAGATGATGCCGAAGATGATGCTGGAGTACCGGATTGCACCGCTGTCGATTGCGGGGATATTCACGTAGTTGTTAAAGATTGCAAGATAGCTATCCGAGAAGCCGGAGATCGTCGTGCCGCCGAGGATGGCCTGTGCAAGTCCGCGGAAGAGCAGCATGCCGGCGAGGGTGACGATGAACGGCGGGATGCGCACATAGGCGATCCAGAAGCCCTGCCAGGCACCGATGGCGACGCCGACCAATAGGCACAGCACCATGACGAGGTAGATGTTCCACCCGAGATTGACCATCAGAACGCCCGCGATTGCGCCGACGAGGCAGACCGTTGCGCCGACGGAAAGGTCGATGTTACCGCCGGTGAGGATACACAGCAGCATGCCCACCGCGAGGATGACCACGTAGGAGTTCTGCATGATCAGGTTATTGATGTTTTGCGGCAGGAACATGCGTCCTTCCGAACGGATGACGAAGAACAGATAGACCACGACAAGTGCTATGATCATCGTGTTTTTCAGAAGAAATGATTTTGTCTTTTCCCAGAGAATTTCATTTTTGCTGCTCATGCTTATGCTCCTTTGTTTACGCTGAGTATGCTGGACATGATGCGCTCCTGTGTTGCGCTCTTTGCGTCCATTTCACCGACGATCTGGCCCTGACTCATGACGTAGATGCGGTCGCACATACCGAGTACTTCCGGCATCTCCGAGGAGATCATGATCACGGATTTGCCCGCGGCGACAAGGTCGTTGATGATGCAATAGATTTCATATTTCGCGCCGACGTCGATGCCGCGCGTGGGTTCGTCAAGAATCATGATTTCGGGTTCGGCGAACATCCACTTTGCGAGCAGCACTTTCTGTTGGTTTCCGCCGGAGAGGTTACCGACCGTTTGTTCAACGGACGGACTCTTGACGCCGAGCTTTTCCTTCATTGCGCCTGCGACTTTATATTCTAGATCCAAATCGAGCACATGATGGTGGCTGACCTTATCGAGCCGCGCCAGCGTGGTGTTCACGCGGATTGGGTTGGAGAGAATCAGGCCGTTTCCTTTGCGGTCTTCGGTGACGTAGGCAAGGCCATGCTTGATGGCGTCGCGTTCGTTTGTGAGAACGACCTCTTTGCCGTGGATTTTGAGCGTGCCGCGGATGCTGTTGCCGTAGCTCTTGCCGAAGATGCTCATGGCGAACTCGGTTCTGCCCGCGCCCATGAGTCCCGCGATGCCGACCACTTCGCCTTTTTTGAGCTTGAAGGAGACATTGTCCACGACCGTGCGGTCGGAGTACAGCGCGTGCTGAACGGACCAGTTCTCAACTTCCAGAACGACTTCGTCCTGCACATGCGGTTCGCGTGTGGGGAAGCGGTTGGTGAGCTCGCGTCCGACCATGCCGCGGATGATGCGGGCTTCGTCAACCTGCTGCTCCGCCATATCGAGTGTTTCGATGACCGCGCCGTCGCGGATGATCGTGATCTGATCGGCGACATAGGCGATCTCGTTGAGTTTGTGGGAGATGATGATCGAGGTGACACCGTGGCTCTTGAAGTCTTTGAGCAGGTTTAAAAGCTTCATCGAGTCGCTCTCGTTGAGAGAGGCGGTCGGCTCGTCGAGAATCAGCAGCTTCACGTTCTTGGAGAGCGCTTTTGCGATCTCAACCAGCTGCTGCTTGCCAATGCCGAGGTCCTTGATCAGCGTATGCGAGGACTCCTTCAGGCCGACGATGGCGAGAAGCTCATCCGCCTTGGCATAGGTTTGGTTCCAGTCGATGTTGACCGCGCTGCCGCGCTCATTGCCGAGGAACATGTTTTCCGCGATGGAAAGATACGGAACCAGCGCCAGCTCCTGATGGATGATGACGATGCCGGATTTTTCGCTGTCGCGGATCTTTTGAAACTGACAAACCTTGCCGTCGTAGACGATTTCGCCGGTGTAGCTGCCGAACGGATAGATGCCGGAGAGCACGTTCATCAGCGTGGATTTGCCCGCGCCGTTTTCACCGACCAGCGCGTGAATCTCGCCGCGCCGCACTTCCAGACTCACGTCGTCCAGAGCCTTGACACCGGGAAACTCCTTTGTAATATGCCTCATTTCGAGAATGTGATCCGACATAGTGTTCCTCCAAGATCGCGTGTTCAAATCTATGATAGATGAAATCATCGATTAGATGGTGTGAGCGTTCGTAACGATTTCACTGCGTCTAGGGCGATGTTTTGGCGCACTGAAATCGCGGCGGGCGGGAGAGGAGACAAATTCGAAGGGCGGGCGGGTGACCGCCCGCCCTTCGACCGGTTGGACCGGAATCTGGTGTTAGATTATTTGAGCTGGTCTGCGGTGTAGTAACCGGAATCGATCAGCAGCTCTTTGTAGTTGTTGACATCCGCAAACACCGGCTTGCAGAGGAAGGTCGGGATGATGCCCGTGCCGTTGTCATAGGTCTTGGTGTCGTTGACTTCCGGGGTCTTGCCAGCGAGGATATCGCTGACCATGGTCACGGTCTGCGCTGCGAGGGTACGGGTGTCCTTGAAGATGGACATCGACTGTTTGCCAGCGATGATGTCCTTGGTGTTCGCGATGTCGCAGTCCTGACCGGTGACGATCGGGTACTTGCCGGTGTAGGAGCTGGCCAGAGCGTTCGTTACGCCCTTCGCGGTGGAGTCGTTGGAGCAGAGGCAGGCATCCAGCTGGGTGCCGTCAGCATAGAAGGACGCGAGGATCGCTTCCATACGAGCCTGGGAGGTTTCGGTGCTCCACGCGGGGGTGGCGACTTCTTCAAACTTGACCTGGCCGGAAACAACCGTCAGCACACCGCTGTCGATGTACTTCTGGAGGACGTCGATTGCGCCCTGATAGAAATAGAGAGCGTTGTTGTCCGCCGGATCGCCCGCGGTGATTTCGATGTTGTACTTACCGCCGTCGGCAAGCTTCAGAGCGGACTCGATGTACTGACCCTGGATGGTGCCGACCATGTAGT
Source organism: Clostridia bacterium (assembly GCA_035561095.1). Taxonomy (GTDB): domain Bacteria; phylum Bacillota; class Clostridia; order Christensenellales; family CAG-138; genus UBA7703. The sequence goes on from DATMYE010000056.1 coordinate 82,099, forward strand.
TGTCAAACGTGCAATAGTAGCTGACAGCGTCGGTGTCCATGATCAGACGGTCATACGCGATGACGGAGATGCCGGCGTCCTTCGCGGTGCCGAGAACCTGGGTCAGCGTCTTGCCGTCGATGGCGGCGATGACGAGAACCTTCACGCCCGCGGAGATCATGTTTTCGATCTGGCTGACCTGGGTTGCGACCTCGTTGTTGGCATACTGCAGATCAACTTTGAAACCGGCAGCTTCGAACTTTTCTTTCATGTTCGCGCCGTCCTGGTTCCAACGCTGCAGATCCTGGGTGGGCATCGAGATGCCGACGAACTTGTCGTTCTTGGCGCCGGTGCCTGCGCAAGCTGCCATTGAGAACAGCAATGCCACGACTAGGAGTACGGTGATGATCTTCTTCATGTGTACAATTCTCCTCCTTAAGATGTGATGTGTTTGATGTGCCTACCTGGCTGTATCTACAAGCTACCACAATACCCGACAATCAGAAACAGGATATATCGGATAAACACTGCTCAAAATTGGCTTATTTTTGAGACGAATGTTTAGTACTAGCAAAATATTGCGCAAATTGTATAAAATAATCACAAAAAAGTCCTGTTCAGCAAGATTGTGCTAATTTCTATCAAAAAAGCGCCCAAACTTCATGTTTGAGCGCCTGAAAACCGGGTTTCGCGTTATCAGCCGAGATTCAGGTAGACCTGCTCTCTGCGGTGGAAGCCGCCGTCGATGATCACCTCGTCGATATTGTCACGCGTGACCATAATCGGCGAAAGTTTCTTATACGGCACGTCGTACACACCGTCGTAGATCGTGTCCGTGGTCTCCGGCATTTCGCCGTTGACCATCTTGACCACTATCTCCGCGGCTTCTTTTGCAAGCTTTTCCACAGGCTTATAGACGGTCATCAGCTGCGTGCCTTCGACGATGCGCTGGCAGGCGGCGAGGTCCGCGTCCTGACCCACGAGCTTGACGGTGCTCGCGAGGCGGTGCTCTGAGAGCGCGAGAAATGCCTGACTTGCAAGGTCGTCGTTTCCGCAACGCACGCCGTCGAACTGCAGCCCGTCCGCGATCGCCTTATTGACGACGGTGTAGGCGGTCTCCGCAAGCCAGTTGGGCGCATACTCCTGCTTCACGACGGTGAGCGAGCTGTTTGCGATTACCGCGTCGAAGCCCTTGTCCGCCTGGGAGACGTTCTGGTCGGTGGGTGAGCCGCAGATGCTCAGAATCCGTCCGCCGGAGGGGAGATTCGCCACCAGCGCCTCCGCCATCATGGTGCCGACCATCTCGTTGTCAAAGGAGATATACAGATCGCTGTGCGCGTTCATGATCAATCGATCGTAGGAGATGACATAGATGCCGGCATCGCGCGCTTTCTGCACGATGTCGGATAGCCCGTAGCAGTCCACGGCGACGACGACGATCGCATCCACGCCCTTTTTGATGAAGTATTCGATCTGGGAGATCTGTTCGTTCGGGTCGCCGTTTGCGATCTGTACGTTGACCTCCGCGCCGAGCTCGCTCGCGGTGGAGACAAACACATCACGATCGCGCTGCCAGCGCTCGATGAGAAACGAGTCAAAGGACATGCCGATGAGCGGTTTTCTTTCGCCGCTGGGTTCGTCGCTGTCCTCCGGCTTGCCGCCCTTGCAGCCGGGCAAAAGCAACGCAAGCATCAGCGCGAGCAGTAGCGGTAACGCGCGTTTGATCACGCGGAAATTGGTCATAGTTGCGCCTCCGTTTCGTTTGTCGCCGGGAGAAATCTCGTGCGGATCAGTTATCGGAGATATTCAGCACCTGTTCGCGGTACTCCGTCGGGGTCATACCCTCGAATTTCTTGAACAGGCGGGAGAAATAGTTCGGGTCGTTGTAGCCGATCTCGGTGCAGATGGCCTTGACGTTCAGCCGGCCGTCCGCGAGGAGCTGTTTTGCAGTATCCACGCGTTTTTGCGTCAGATAGTTGATGAAGTTGTCGCCCGTCTGTTCCTTGAAGAGCTTGCTGAAGTAGTAGGGGCTGACGTGCACCTCGCGCGAAACCTCTTCCAGCGTCAGGTCACGGCTGAAGTTGCGGTCGATGAACGCGCGGGCTTTGGCGATCACTCGATTGGCCTTCTCGTCCGCCTTGGTGGATACGTTGCGCGCGCTCTCCGCGATTTTTCGGAGGAACCAGACCTTGAGCTCTTCGTAGGTTTCGGTGGCGAGTACCGCCTGCAGGTAATCATCGCGATCGAGGAAGTGATATTTCAGCCCGCCGCCTTCGTGAAACGCGTTGTATTCCGCGCGCATCACAAACTCCAGCACCTTGAGGCGAATCGCCATGTCGTGATCGGGATAGCGCTCCACCATCCACTGGAAGAACACCTCGGCGTCGGAGATGGCGGCCTGCGCGTCGCCGCGGAGGATCATCTCTTCAAGGTGCTTCTCGCGCTCGGCGGGATAGCCCGTTTCATAGTCCGAGCTGATGGGAAGATCGTTATAGTGTGAAACGATGCCCTTGCAATGCTTGAGCGCCTTGACCGCCTGCGTATAGCTCTCGCAGATGCGGCCGAGCGGCACGGAAGGCCCGATGCCGAGCTTGCATTCCACGCCGCAGCGATCCTCCACGCGGTGCGCAAGCGCGCGACCCTGCTCGATTAAAAGCAGGCGCTCATAGTATTCGTTCTCCGGCTCATCTGCCGGGCGAATAATGATGATGCGGTTCGCCATCGCGGGGCCGACGACGCAGGGGAACGATTCCTTGATCAGACCACGGATGGCGCTGTAGCCCTCGCTGGTCTTGATGTTCAGGTCGAGCATGTCGCCGTCGACCATACGGGTCAGCTCCAGCACCATGATGGTCGCATACTTTGCGTCGATGCCCAATAGGTCAAAGAGCCGCGCGTAGGCCGCCGGATCGTCGCTCTGCATCAAAAGCAGGTAGACAAAGCTGTTTTCCAGCACGGGCAGCATGTTTTCCATGCGCTCGCGTGTCTTCAGTGCGGTGTTTCGCGCCTTGCGCTCGGAGTCAACCTTGCCCATCGCGCGGCGCAGCACGTCCGCGAACACGAGGCGGTTGACGGGCTTTGTCAAAAACTCAAACACGGAAAGCCGTATGGCTTCCTTGGCGTATTCAAACTTGTCATATGCGGTCAGCACGATGAACAGGATGCCGGGAGATGTTGCCTGGATCGCCTGAATCGCCTCCATGCCGTTGATGCCCGGCATGCGGATATCCATCACCGCGATGTCCGGGCGGAAGCGTTCGGCAAGCTCGACCGCATCGTAGCCGGTCTTAGCCGTCTCGATGGAACATTGCCCGGGAAAACTTTTTTCGAGGATGAACGTAAGCGCGTCGAGTTCGATGCCCTCGTCATCCGCAAGCAGGATCTTATACATGTCGGTACTCCGTCTATTGGGTCAGATTCCGCAGAAACGCGGATCAGGCAAGATGCATGTCGCTTTTGGGCAATATAATGGTGACCGAGGTGCCGCGTCCGCGTCCGCCGCTCTTGATCTCGAACACGTCATGGATGCCGTAGTAGATGCGCAGCCGCTCAATGACGTTCTTGAGCCCCGTACCGCGGTGCTGCTGGCCGTCCATCTCAATGGCCACCGGCTGACCCACGAGCACACCTTCGATCTCATCGCGCGTCATGCCCTTGCCGTTGTCGGTGACGGTGACGAGGATGCGGTCTTCCTCCTCGCAGGCGGTCAGCGTGATTTTCTTCTCCCACTTGACGTCACGTAGTCCATGGTTGATCGCGTTTTCAACGATGGGCTGGAGGATCACTCCGGGCATCATCACGCGCTCAATCTGACCTTCTACGCGCTTGACGTACTGGATCTCGTTGGAGAAGCGCACGTTGATAATGTGGAGATATGTCTCCACCTGGCTGATCTCGTCGGCGAGGCTGCTGGTTTGTCCCGTGTGCTTGACGCTGTAGCGGAAGAAGTCCGCGAGGTTTTCGACGAACAGCGTGGTCTTTTCCGCGCCTTCCATCATCGCGAGCTGCGCGCCGGCGTTGAGGGTGTTATAGAGGAAATGCGGGTTGATCTGGCTCTGCAGGAAGATCAGCTGGCTTTCCTTGAGGCTGTTCTCCATGCGGAGCTGCGTTTCCTTGAGCCGGCTTTCCTCCGCCATGCGGGTTTTGATCTGATCGACGTGTTCCTGCAGACTTTCGGTCATCTGGTTGAACGCGTCGGCGAGAACGCCGATTTCGTCCCGCGATTCCACGGAGATAAAGTCGATGTCAAAATCGCCTTTGCCGACCTGCTCCACCTGCCGGGCGAGCTTGGTCAGCGGCTTTGTGATGGTGCTTGAAAGCAGCATCAGCACGAACATATTGCCGGTGATGGCGACGAGCAGGATCACCGTGCTGAAGGTCTGCATATAGCTCAGCGACACGCGCAGGGTGTTGTAGCTCTCTGCGTTGGTTTTGAAGCGCGCGTTGTTGAGCTCGTTGATATACGTGTCCAGATAGCCGTAGTATTTGCTCGCTTGTTCGTAGAGCGAGCGGTATTGCTCCACGTCGCGTCCGCGCTTTGCGGCAACGGCGGAATCCGCGAGCTCCAGATACGTGCCGGAGATGCTGCGGATGTTCTTCTCCGTGAGCTTCATGTCGTTATCGGTGGGCTGGTCGTTGAGGCTTGTGATCTGTTCGCTGTAGCTCTGCTCGCTGAGGTAATAGTCGTTGAGCGCCGCGGTGCTCTTGGTGTTGAGATAGCGGAACATGTTTTCCTGTACGTCGTCCAGCGCGCTGACGAGCTGGTTGAGGCTGACGTTGCTCGAGTAAACCTTGTCGATGGTGCCGACGAAATTGTTGATGCTCAGGTGCATGTAGATGTTGACAAACGCGACCATGAACATCGTAAACGCAAACACCATGACGAGCTTGGTGCGCAGCGGCAGGTCGATGAACGTGCGATGCACGCGGGAGAGAATCTTCATTCTGCGCCTCCCGCCTGCGCGTGCGCCGTGCGATAGTCGCCGAGGTTTGCGGCGGTGACGAGCTGTAGCGTCACGGGCGTGAAGTCGCTTGTGCGGCCCTGTTCGAGGAATTCCATCAGCGTGGTGACGCAGGATGCGCCGACGCGGTTTGCGTCGACGGCGACGGTCGCCTGAATGACGCGCTTTTCGATCGCGGTCAGGATTTCGTCCGAGTCATAGTACCCGAGAATCTGAATCTGCCCGACTTTGTTGTGGTCGACCACCGCCTGATAGGCGCAGATGGTGTTGGTCGCGTTGAGGCAGATCAGCATATCCGGCCCGTAGTTTTTGCCGAGCTGCGGCGGCGTTTCGATGCTCGCTACTGCCGTCGGCGTAGAGACGACGAGCTCGCGGATGGCCTCCTCCGCGGAGAAGACGTTGTTGTTGTCGATATTGACCACGTCGAGGGTGACGTTTCTGCCTTCGAGGTTTTCCTTGATGCTGGAGTAGACGATATTCTGCGCATTTTCGGAGATATCGCTGCCGAAGAGCAGCACTGCGTGGTATTCGTTCGGCGTCTGTGCCATCGCTGCGCGCACCTGCGCGCCGTAGAGCTGGCCGAGGTCATAGCTGTTGTAGCCGACGAAGCCCTGCCTGCCGGTGCCTGTTGCGTCCGACATTACGGTGATGACGGGGATGCCGTTTTCAATCGCGCGGGCGATGAGTTTGTTGATCTCCTCCGATCCGTCGGGCTGGAGGATGATGCCGTCGACCTTTGCCGCAATCGCCATCTCCATCAGCGCGGTGAGCGGGTATTGCTCCGTGAGGGATTTGCCGACCCACTCGACCACCGCGTCAGACTTTGCGCCCTCGTCCTTTGCCGCGCGCCAGACGCTCTCCCAGAACGGGTCATCGTGCGACTCGGTCACCATTGCGATGTGGTGCTTATAATAGCTCGATCCGCCGGACTCGAGGTTGAAGGTGCGGGCGATCAGCACGCGGTAGGCAAACACGCTCGCGAGCGTGAGCACGGACATCACGATCACGGCGAGGATCGAGAGGTTTGCCTTGGTTACATTGGATCGTCTGCGCGGCATGGGAGAGCCCCCGGTCGATCGATTGTGTGCGGGTTTATCAGGTTGCATGAATGTTGGGACCTTTTTTTGAAAATAACGGAGAGGCTGTGAATCACTTAGATTGCAACGAAGTTAGCAAGATAATAGCACAATCCCGCCGGGATTTCCACCAACGCGCAAAATTCCAGTGCTTGCCGAACGATTTTGTGCTGTTCGCGCATGCAAAATTATGATATTCTCATCTAAATTATTGACACAACATTTTCGCGGGATCACGCACGGAAAGTGAAAGAAAAACTCGCGGCACGGAGAACAGAATGAGAAAAACAGATCGCGAAATCAAGAATTTTGACGGAATTGTAGACGTGATTGAGCGGTGCGATACCATCCGTATCGGCATCAGCGACAAGGCAGCGCCCTATATCGTGCCCGTTTCGTTTGGCTACGAGGTGTTGGACGGCAAGCTCGCCGTCTATTTCCACGGCGCGAAAGAGGGAAGAAAGGCGGAGCTGCTCCGCGCGCTTCCGCGCGTCAGCGTGGAGGCGGATCTTTGCCACGGTTTCACGAGCAATGGCCGCGGCGGATATACCTGCGACTATGAGAGCGTCATGGGCTGCGGATTTGTCGAGCTGCTGGGCGGCGAGGAAGCGGTCAAGGGCGTGACGCTGCTCAACGCGCACTGCGGCATACAGGCTGAGGCCTGTCCGCCGGAAGCGATGGCAATCACAGCCGTGTACCGCGTGATTCTGGACGAAATCTCCGGTAAGCACAGAAACCTCGAAAACCCCAACGCGTAAGCGCAACACAAGATTGAATTAGGAAAGGCGGAACCTACCCGTGCTGATGCAGTTGCCGACCATTGCGGTTGTGATCATATACCTGGGCGCAGCGCTTCTGCCCGCGCTGTTTTTGATGCGCTATATCTACCGCAAGGATATGATTGAGAAAGAGCCGAAAGGGATGCTCGTCGGCCTCGTGTTCCTCGGCGTTGCGGCGGCGGTTGTCGCCGTGATTCTGGAGTCGCTGGGCATCGGCGTGCTCTCGCGCTTTCTGGTCGAAGGCTCGCCCGCGCATACGATCGTGATGGCGTTCCTCGTCGTCGCCGTCGTGGAGGAGGGCGCGAAGTTTGTTTTCCTGCTCTGGCGCACGTGGCGCGACCCGAATTTCAACTATCGCTTTGACGGTATTGTCTATGCGGTGTTCGTCTCGCTGGGATTCGCGGCGTTTGAGAACATCAGCTATGTGGTGGGATACGGCCTGACCACGGCGGTTGCGCGCGCGCTGCTCGCCATCCCTGCGCACATGGGGTTTGCGGTGTTCATGGGCTATTTCTACGCGCGGGCAAAACGCTGCCATGACGAAGGCAACGCCGCGGGCAGGCGCAGGAACCTCTGGGCGGCCTTCTTTGTCGCGGTACTGCTGCATGGCTTCTACGACGCCTGCGCGCTGCTAGGTACGCTGCTCTCCGCGCTGTTGTTCCTCGCGTTTGTGATCGCGATGTACATCATCGTCATCCGCCTCGTGAAAAAGGAATCCAAAAACGACCAGCCGGTCTAGCTGATTGCAAGCAAATCTCCGCCGCTTCCCGCGGCGGTTTTTTGTTTTTTGGATGCTGCGCGGGCAACAAAACAAGATTGCGCACGACACAATCAGCACTCTCACACGGAGAGTGCTAAATTTCACAATTCCATTACAAGCTGTCTGTTTTTTTGTAAAAATTGTTTTGTATCATTAACACGTTCCGATGAGGAACCACTCTTAGACACAACCCCGCGCCGGGGAAACGGCGCAGAAAAACAACACTTTTTCCAAAGGAGGAAGATGGATATGTTCGAATTAGTACCCTACAGCAGAAAGCGCAACGTGACGTTCTACAACCCCTTCGAAGACCTTGAAGAGATGCAGCGCCGCTTCTTTGGAGAGAATGCGGTTCGCGACTTCAAGACCGACATCCGCGACAACGGCGAAAGCTACCTGCTCGAAGCCGAGCTGCCCGGATTTAAGAAGGAAGAAATCGCGGTCAATCTCGAGGGAGAGACGCTGACCATCCGCGCTGAGCGCAGCGACAGCACCGAAGAGAAGGACAGCAAGGGAAACTACATCAAACGCGAACGCGTCTACGGCAGCTTCTCCCGCAGCTTTGACATGACCGGCATTCGCACGGAAGACATCGCCGCGGCATATGAGGACGGCATCCTGAAACTGACACTACCCAAGAAACAGGAAACGCTGCCCGCATCCCGCAAGCTGGAGATCGCCTAAAAACACCGCAGAGCAGGGAATACCTCCCAAAAACGAACGGGCCGCCAGAAATGGCGGCCCTGATTCATATCCGGCTGAAAGTCGTACTTTCTCTATGATTTTGATTCGAACAAATCGCGCAATCATTGCGTAAAATAATATATTTGAGAATTATTCTTGACAATTCTATATAAATTGAATAAAATCAAATTGTAACAAACAGAAGGAGTTGAACCATATGAATATCTATGATTTTACCGTAAAAGGAAGAGCAGGCGAAGATGTTTCGCTCTCGACATATAAAGACAAAGTACTGCTCGTTGTCAACACCGCCACCGGCTGCGGATTTACCCCGCAGTACGAAGGGCTCCAGAAGCTCTATGATACCCACAAGGACAAAGGCTTCGAGATTCTCGATTTCCCATGCAACCAGTTTGCAAACCAGGCGCCCGGCACCATCGACGAGATCCAGAGCTTCTGCACGCTCAACTATGGCACGACGTTCCCGCGATTTGCAAAGATTGATGTCAACGGAAGAAACGCAAGCGACCTTTACAAGTTCCTCAAGAAGGAAAAGAAGGCGATGCTTGGTTCTTCCATCAAATGGAACTTCACGAAGTTTTTGATCGACCGCGAGGGCAATGTGGTCAAGCGTTTTGCGCCGACCGACACGCCCGAAGCAATCGAACAAGACATCGTGGCGCTCCTGTAATTTAGGTCACCCAACCAAACGAAAGGAAGCGAGTGACATGAGCGAACAAACAACCGCAACCGCACTCTGCGGCGAGGCAAACGGTAATTACGATGCGCTGCTGCTCGAAAACCAGCTGTGTTTTCCGCTCTATGCGGTCTCCAAGGAAGTGGTCCGCCTGTATAAACCGTTTCTCGATGAAATCGGGCTGACCTACACGCAGTATATCGCCATGATGGTGCTCTGGGAAAAGCGGTCGCTGACCGTCAAGGAGCTTGGCGAATACCTTTATCTCGACAGCGGGACGCTCACGCCGCTCCTCAAGAAGATGGAAGCACAGGGCTTCGTCTCCCGTCAGCGCAACGCAGCCGACGAGCGCAGCGTGATCGTATCCGTCACCAGCGCGGGAGAAGCGCTCCGCGCACGCGCGGCGACCATTCCCGAACGCCTTGGTGCTTGCCTGCCGCTGAGCAAGAGCGAAGGCGAGACGCTGTATCAGCTGCTGTACAAGGTGCTGCACGCGATCCAGTAAACAAATAAAAAGATTGTATCGGTTGCACGGTTACGACGTGCGTACGATACAGTACGCGAACATGGAAACCAAAGACAGCCGCCCACAAGGGCGGCTGTCTTTGCTTCTGAAAGAGTATTTTCAGATCGCGATTTTTTAGATGACGATGTCGAGCGTATATTTGCCGCCGTGATAGAGCGTGTCCGCCATCGCAAACGGGCGGTGCGCCTTGTCGTAGTCCACATTGCGAATGCGAAGGGCGACTCCCTTTTTTGCGTGGAAGAGCGCCTCCGCGTCCTCGCCCGTGACCGGAACGGCGTTGATCCGCTGGCGCGAATAGCCGTTGGTCAGATCGAGCCCGAACTCCTGATGCAGCACCTCATAGAGCGAGCGTTGCGAGAAGTCGTAGTCCTTGAGCCGAGGAAACCTGCGCAGAGAGATCCAGACACGCTCGATGGCGATCGGGCTTTCGTCCGCCATGCGGATGCGCTTGAGGCAGAAGATCGGTTCGTCGGCGCCCATCTCGAGGCTCTGGCGCACCTCGGCGTCCGCCTCGCATTCCCCGGCTTGTATCACCTCGCTGGAAGGCTGTACGCCAAGGGAGAGCATGTTGCTGGTGAAACCCTGCTTCTGATAGGTCTTGTCGAGTTCAAATTGCGAGACAAAGGTACCCTTGCCCTGCACGCGAAACAGCTTGCCTTCGCTGACCAGCGCGTCGATGGCGCGGCGGACGGTCATGCGTGTGGTGGAGAACTGCCTGCAGAGCTCTGGTTCAGACGGGATGGCGTCGCCGCGCGCAAACTCGCCGCTGTCGATACCGGCGTTGATGCGCTCGATGATCTGCCGAAAGATCGGCTGTTCCGTGGATTTCAAATCGCTCAACTCCCTTGACCGGATTTCCTGTCTATACAAGATAATTACATTATAAAACTGTTTAGTAAAAAAGCAAGAAAAGCTTTTAAACCCTTGTTCTCATTGGAGAATCACGCATTGGACGGTGCGTTTATAATCGATATAAAATCACTGATAACAGTAAGACTCATTAAACTTATCCGCGTGCGGGCGCGCGAAAAAAAGCAAGCGCCGGGAGTACCGGCGCTCTGTTTCGCTTTCGTTTTTTACTCGAGGATCGTGCCGTCGGTGGCGATCGTCACGACCTGCCAGGGGATCATCTTGCCGCTGTTGAGAAGCGCGCTCTTGACCGCGTGTTCGATCCCGCCGCAGCAGGGCACCTCCATGCGCACGACCGTGACGCTCTGGATGTCATTGTAGCGCAGGATCTCGGTGAGCTTCTCCGCGTAATCCGCCATGTCCAGCTTCGGGCAGCCGATGAGCGTGACGTGGTTTTTGATGAACCGCTCGTGGAAGTCCGCGCGGGAGTAGGCCGTGCAGTCCGCGGCGATGAGCAGCTTTGCGCGGTTGAAATACGGCGCGTTGACGGGCACGAGCTTGATTTGCACTGGCCACTGGCTCAGGCGCGAGGTTGCCGTGCTCTCCGTGGTGGCGCCGGAGCAGCCGCAGGGTTCTTCCGCGCGCTCCTGCCGCTCGATAGCGCGGCTGCGCGTGCCGGGGCAGCCAAAGTGCGGCGTCGCATGTGCGGCATGCGCGGTCGACTTTTCTTTCTCCTGCTTTGCCTTGACCGCGGCTTCGTCATAGGCCGCGGCTTCGCGCTCCACAAACGTAATCGCGCCGGTGGGGCAGACGGGGAGACAGTTGCCGAGGCCGTCGCAATAGTCGTCGCGCATGAGCTTGGCTTTGCCGTTCACGATGGCGAGCGCGCCTTCGTGGCACGCGCTGGCGCAGGCGCCGCAGCCGTTGCAGAGTTCTTCGTCGATCTGGATCATCTGGCGGATCATATTCAAAAATTCCTTTCGCTGGTTGAGTCGGTGATTCTGCGCGTGGCTGAATCAAAAGGTGACGGCGTCTCTTGACGCTGCAGACGCAGTATACTATGATAAAGCAAACGAGTCTGTTGGAAATACAACATTAACGATCTGCGATTTGCGGTAGAATAACGTTGTAAAAGCGACTGTCCAGATTGCATCGATCCGGAAGATTCCAGAGGAGGAGAGAGCTATGAGCGCGCAGGGAAACCCGCAGGTGTCCTACGCTTTTTTAAAGAAGACCGCGCTGTTTCGCGGAACGACGGAGGCAGAGCTGCCGACACTGGTCGGCTGCCTCGCGCCCAGCTACCGCGACTTCGCGAAAAACGAAATCATCCTGCATCAGGGTGAGGACATCACGTCCGTGGGCATGGTGCTCTCCGGGCGCGTGCAGATCATCGAGGAGGACTTCTGGGGCAACCGCAACATCATCGCGGATGCGTGGCCGGGGGATGTCTTCGGCGAATCGTACGCGTTTCTGCCGGGCGAGCTGCTGCGCGTGAGCGCGGTCGCGGCGGAACCCAGCACGGTCATGATGATCGACGCGCGGCATATGCTGGAGATCTGCTCCAGTGCGTGCCGCTTTCACACGCGGCTCGTGCAGAATCTGCTCGCGGAGTCCGCGAAGAAGAACCTCTCGCTGACGCGTAAACTTTCGCACATGAGCAAGCGCAGCACGCGCGAAAAACTGCTGAGTTATCTTTCGAGCCAATCGCTCTCGGCGGGCAGCGACCAGTTTGAGATTCCCTTCAATCGCCAGCAGCTCGCGGACTATCTCTGCGTAGATCGAAGCGCGATGAGCAACGAACTTTGCAAGATGCGGGACGAAGGTATGCTGACGTTCGATAAAAGCAGCTTTCATCTTAAAAGCGAGATACAGATATAGTGTGATTCGCAAAAAAATCTCCCGCATTGCGGGAGATTTTTTTATAACACGTATAGGAAGATCGACAAAAATTGCAGCACGCTGCCCGCGAGCACGAAAATGTGGAACAGCGCGTGGAAATACCGCCGTTTGCCGCCGATGCCGTAGAGGATCGCGCCGATGGTGTAGGCAAGCCCACCCGCCAGCAGCAGCCAGAACCCCGCGGGCGAGAGCGCAACCAGCGCGTACTTGACGAAAAAGATGACCGCCCAACCCATGAAGATATAGCAGAACATCGAGAACACGCGGTATTGCTTGAGGTCGATGGCCGTCAGCGTGACCGCGAGCGCGGTGAGCGCCCACTCCGCGCCGAACACCGTCCACGCCAGCGCGGGATACAGCGGGCGCAGCGCGACAAGCAGCACCGGCGTATAGGTGCCCGCGATCATGAAATAGATCGAGCAGTGATCCAGCACCTGCAGCACCTTTTTGCCCAGCGAGGGCGCAAGGCCATGGTAGACGCTGGAAAGGCTGTAGAGGATGATCATCATCACGCCGTACACGACCGACGAGCTGATCGCCCAGCCGTCACCGCCGAGCGCGGACTTGATCACGCAGAGAAGCAGCGCGACGAACCCGAACACGCCGCCCGCAATATGCGAAACCATGTGGAAGATCTCTTCCCCTCTGGTGTAGTTGGGCAGGTTTCGCTCGGTCAAAGGAATTCGCATAGGGTCTCCGTTCTAATGAAATGCGCAACTGCGCGAAAAAATCTCAATCTGTCTTAGTTGCCGCACATGGCTGCTAGCTCTTCGTCTTTTCCAAAGAGGGCGCATGCGCCGCTGTGGTGCCCGCGCAGCAGCTCGCTCGCGCGGAGGCGCGTAAAGAGCGGGGAATCGAGAGCTGCAAGCAGCGAGGTATGCTTGAGGTTGGTGTCCGAAACGGGCGAAAACGGGCAAGGCTCCGCGCCGCCGGTGGGGTTGATGTGGAAGAATCCGCGACCCGCTGCGAGGCATCCGTCCGAGAACTGCTCGTCTCCGGGGAAGGAGACATAGATCATGCCGTCCTGCTTCTGACGCAGAGAGTCGAGACGGTTTGCGAGAATTTCCCGCTCCGCGTCGCCGGGGGCGAGCGCTTCCGTGCCCGCGTCCGCCGGAACATAGTCGACGAAGAAAGCGACCTTCGCGCCGAACGCGCGCAGTTGGTTCAGGAATGCGTCGCCTGTCACGGTGCTGATGTTCTCGGTCGTGAGCGTGACGGATGCGCCGAAGAGGATGCCTTTTTCGCGCATGCGATCCATGTTGGCGGTGAGCTTAGCATAGGTGCCCGTGCCGCGCCGCGCGTCGGTCTGGCCCTCGTCACCTTCAATGCTCACGATGGGCACGAGGTTGCGGTTTTGGTCGATGAGTTCGAGCATGCTGTCGCTCAGCAGCGTACCGTTGGTGAACACGGGAAAGAGGATGTCCTTGTGCTTTGCCGCGCATTCCAGCACGCCGCGGCGCATCATGGGTTCGCCGCCCGCGAGCAGGCAGAACGAGACACCCATGTCAGCCGCTTCCTCAAAGATGCGGCACCAATCCGCGTCCGCGAGTAGCGTGGTTGTTTCCGCGTCGTCACAGATGCTGTTGGCGCGCGCATAGCAGCCCGCGCAGTGGAGGTTGCAGCGGTTGGTGATGCTTGCGATCAGGAAAGACGGGATGTGCCTGCCCGCCGCCGCGTGCTTTGCGCGCGTTTTCTCCGCGCGCTTTCCCGCGAGGGCAAAGGAGAGCAAAAACGCCGTCTCCTTCGGGTTTTTCAGGCTGGCGGCAAGCGCATCCTTGACGATGAGCTCCACGCCTTCATTTAAGTATTGATCCAGATCAAATCCGGGTTGCATGACGGTTCCTCTTTCATATGATCAGCGCAAGCGGCTTGCCGTGCGCTTTGAATTTCGGTTTCAGTGTATGAAGCGAATCACACACTCAGGTATCCTATCAGATCGATGCTCAACATGCAATCAACTATTGCGAGAACCGGACAAAAGGCACGAAAAGTTCACCGGAAAAAGTCAACCAGCGCGCGGGATTTATTCCGTTCGCGCGAAAGTCAAGGCGAACCACTCAACCGTAGGTTCATTTCTGCGCATTTTCCGCAAAATCTCTGGTTTTTGCACAACGCGTCTATTGACGCGAACCGCAAATCGTGCTAATTTATTTTTGTACTCAAATACAAATTACAATACAGATACATCCACCAATTCTATATTCGGAGGATTGTGCCGCATGCAGCAGCAGAAAAAAGAAGAATTTGTACGCATCGTCAAATATGTTCTGTTTTCCATCTCCGCGGGAGTCATTCAGTCGCTGGCGTTTACGGCGCTTCATGAGATCTTCCATTGGACCTATTGGCCGTGTTATCTTTCCGCGCTGGTGCTCAGCGTGCTCTGGAATTTCACGCTCAACCGCAAGTTCACGTTCCAAAGCGCTGCCAATATCCCGCGGGCGATGCTGCTCGTGCTCGGATACTACTGCGTGTTTACCCCGGCTTCCACGCTATGGGGCAACGCGCTCGCCAACGCGGGCTGGAACTATTATCTCATTTTGTTCGGCACGATGCTGATCAACCTGACCACGGAGTTTTTATTCTGGCGGCTGGTCGTATACAAGAACAGCATCAACACCAACGAGCAGGCAAAAAAACGGCTGGCGGAACAGGAAGCTTCGGCAGCGCAACTGGAGGAGAAACAATGAGCGAACGCAAACGCACCAGAACGCAGCGGGCAATTCTGCACGCGGCAAAGGTACTCTATGAAAAGCAGGGCGTCGGAAACGTGCCCTTTGACGATATTGCGGAGACGGCCGGCGTCTGCCGCACGACGGTATTCAACCACTTTGCGGATGCCGCGGAGCTGCAGCAGGCGCTCGCGGTTGCAGAGATCGGCGAGCTCATCGAGTTCGGCGAGGAGAGCAAGCTCAAGGGGATCGCGCTGATTCACACTCTGCTCGATAAGCTCATCGACGACACGGCGAACTATCCGCGCGTGATGGCGCGGCTCGCCAACGCGACGATCCTTGGCGGCGAGAGCGGTAGAGTCGGCGAGATCGAGCGGCTGATTGCGCGGCATTTTGAGTTGGAGTTTCAGGACGCGCTCGCGAGGGCGAACGCCTCCGCGCCGATGCTCGCGCAGATGACGATGGGGCTTTACTACGGTCTGGTTAACCATCTGCTGGCGTTCGGCCTGCCGTTTGAGGCGGAGCAGATGCGAAAGCAAATGCGTAGCATGCTGGAACTGCTCCTGTGCGGCGTACGCGCTGGCGAATAACCGGAAAATAAGTTTTTTAGGATAGAGAGGATATTCAACATGGAACACTGTGGCATCAGCCGCTGGGACGATCCCAACACCATCAACGAGCAGCTCAAAAAGCTGACCGATGCACCCATTTACGAAGTGTCGGAAGAGTATTACACGAACGAAGTCATGCGCTATTTCGACGAGAAGTGCAAGAGCTCCCGCGCGGTCTACGAGGAAGCCAAGGAGTATATCCCCGGCGGCGTGCAGCACAACCTCGCGTTCAATAAACCGTTTCCGATCTGCGTCACCCGCGCGGACGGCGCATACATGACCGACGCGGACGGCAACCGGTACATCGACTTTTTGCAGGCGGGCGGTCCAACGATCCTCGGCAGCAACAACGAAGCTGTGCGGAAGGCGGCGATGGGATTGATCGAAGAATGCGGCCCGGTCACGGGCCTTCTGCACGAGGCGGAGCTGCTGATCGCAAAAGAGATTCACCGCCACATGCCCGCGGTTGAGATGTTCCGTATGCTCGGCAGCGGCACGGAGGCGGTCATGGCGAGCCTCCGCATCGCGCGCATCGCGACGGAGCACAAGCGCATCATCAAGATTGGCGGCGCGTACCACGGCTGGTCAGATCAGATGGTGTACGGCCTCAAGATTCCCGGCAGCCGCGCGCTACTGGAAAGCCACGGCATCCCGAAATCCTGCTATGCGCTGACGGACGAGGTGCGTCCGAACGACCTCGTCATGCTCGAAACCATGCTGCGTCTCAACCGCGTTAAGGGGGGCACCGCGGCGGTCATCGTCGAGCCGGTCGGCCCGGAGAGCGGCACGCGTCCGGTTGCGCAGGCTTACAACGCGGGCGTCCGCGCGCTCTGCGACAAATACGGCGCGCTGTTGATCTTCGACGAAGTCGTCACGGGCTTTCGCGTGGGTCTTTCCGGCGCACAGGGCTACTTCAACGTCGTGCCGGATCTGACCATCTTCGGCAAGATCGTCGCGGGCGGCTATCCCGCGGCGGGCGGCGTCGGCGGCAAGAAGGAATATGCCTCGCTGATGGCGGCAGGCCTTGCCACCGGCAAGCACCGCGCCTATGTCGGCGGCACGCTCGCGGCAAATCCGCTCTCCTCGCTCGCGGGCTATACCGCAATCCGAGAGATCGAGCGCACCAACGCCTGCGAGATCGCGGGCTGTCAGGGCGATAAGCTCGCGGACGGGCTGAAAGTCTTGATCGCAAAATACGATCTGCCGTTTGTGGCGTATAACCAGGGCTCGATCGTGCACCTTGAGTGCACAGGCGCGATGAGCTATGACTACTCCAGCATGAGCTTCGTCAAGTCCGCGCTGGGGCTGCTCAAAAACAAGGCGATGATGACGCGCCGCAAGGACGCGATGGAGCGCATGGGCGCGGCCTACATGGCAAACGGAGTCGTGACGCTCGCAGGCAGCAGGCTTTATACCTCGCTGGCCGACACCGACGAGGTGATCGCGGATGCGCTGGCAAGGTTTGAAAACGTGTTCTCGCATGTGGTGAACACCGGCGTGCGCTGAGCGCGGCACAAGAGAAGAAGGCCGAAACACGAGACAGGACACAGACGGGAGAGAGCCAGATGGAACGCTATATCCTTGCCCATGACATCGGCACCAGTTCCGACAAAGCGGTGCTGGTTCGCTTTGATGGATCGATTCGCGCGACGGCAAGCGAGCCGTATCCGACCAATTACCCCAACCCCGCCTGGGTGGAACAGGACCCCGCGGACTACTGGAAAGCGGTCTGCGAAACCAGTCGCAGAGTTCTGCACGACAACGACATCTCGCCCGAGAGCATCGCGGCGGTGATTTTCTCCACGCAAGCGCAGGGCGTCATCCCCGTTTCGGAGGACGGCACCGTTCTCTACCCGAACATCACATGGGTGGACGGGCGCGCGGAGAAGCAGGCACAGAGCATCATGAAAAAGATCGGCGGCAAGCGGCTCTTTACGCTCCTTGCGGGCACGCCGATTATGGGCAAAGACTGCATCGCAAAGATCATCTGGCTCAAGGAAGAGCGTCTGGAGGTCTATCAAAACGCCTATCGCATCCTCGACGTCAACGGTTATCTCAAATACCGCTGCACGGGGAAGATGGTGACAGAGCTCTCCGGCGCGTCCGGCTACGGCTTTGATCTTAAGAAGAAAACATGGCTCTCCGTTCTCCCGCTTGCGGGAATCGACATGAAGAAACTTCCGCCGCTGGTCAAGAGCACCGATATGGTCGGAGGCCTTACGGAACAGGCCGCACGGGAGACGGGGCTGCTCGCGGGCACGCCCGTGTTCGGCGGTTGTGACGATGTGCAGTCCGCGGCGGTCGGCTCCGGACAATCGGAGGACGGCGACGTACACGTCTACCTCGGCACCTCGGCTTGGGTCGCGGCGGCGACCAGAACGGGCGATAGCTTCAAGCACGGCGCGGCGGCGATTCAGAGCGCCGATCCCGCGATGAACCTGATTGCGGGCATCACGGAGAGCGCGGGCGCGAACATCGAGTGGATTCGCGACCAGTTCTTCCGCCACGAGAAGGAAAAGTTCGGTGCGGGCGTGTTCAACTATATGGACGAGGTCATCGCCACCATTCCGCCGGGAAGCGACGGGCTGATCTGCACGCCGTGGATGCTCGGCGAACGGTGCCCGGTTTCGAGCACGACGACCAGAGCCACGCTGTTCAACATCACGATGGTACACACGCGCGAGCACCTGATGCGCGCGGTCTATGAGGGCATCGCCTACAACATCCGCTGGATTTTGCAGAACTTCTGCAAGGACTACGGCATCGCCTGCGAAGATGTCCGCATCATCGGCGGCGGCGCGCTGGACAAAGGCTGGATGCAGATTCTCTCCGACGTGACGGGGAGGAAGATCAGCGTGGTTGAAAACCCGCGCAACGCGGGCGCGGTTGGCGCCGCGGTCGTCGCGTTAATTGGCTTAGGCGAGCTGCCGTCGTTTGCGGAGTCGAAGAAGTTTGTGCGCGTCAGCGCCGTGTTTACGCCAAACGAGGCGAACCGCGCGATCTATGACACGCTCTTTGCCCAGTATCAGCAGCTCTATCATTCGCTGGCGGGCGTCTATGAGGCTGCCAACGGCAAGCGCTTCACGGAAGAAAAGGCGAAAGCTGAATAGTTGAGGACAATTATATGACAAAAGCACAGGCCGCAAAGGCCTTTCTGGAACTATCGGCGCAGCTGCGGCACGAAGGGCTGCTCAGCGATCAGCTCGCGGTCAAAGCCGCTCTGCGCGGAGACGGCGGGGAGGTCTTCCTCGCGGAGCTCTCCGGCGCGGACATGGCCATGCAGGAGCTGGAGGCGCAGAGCGAGCAGGAGCCGTTTCTCCGCGCGTTTGCGATCAAGCCGGAGGCAAAGGCGCTGTTGCTGCTCTCCGGCACCTATGCGCCGCTCGTCGCGCAGCAGATGCGCGCGCTGACCGCGGAACTGGACGACATGGCGCAGATCGTGGGGCTGACCGCGCGCGTTGCCGCCTCTCTCGCGCCGGAGGAGCTTGCGCGTTGCCTGCGCGGGCGCAACAGCTGCTTTGTGAAGGACGCGGGCATGCTGATCACCGGCCGTGCGATCTCCGAAGCGGTCACCGGTGCGATCCTGCTGGAAAAAGCCGCGATGACGCACCTGCTTGCCAAGAAGATCGGCGGCGCGAAGCGCGTTCCGCTGTTTTCCGCGGCGCTGATGCACATCATCTATCAAAAGAAGTATTCCAAGATCAACCTCAGCGCGGAGAGCGAGCAGAAGACTGGCATGCAGAAAGAGGCGGATCGGCCCGAGCAGACCGCGCGCGAGCGCGAGATTCGCACCGAGATCGTCGCCTGCGGCAGGAGGCTTCTGGACGAAGGATTGCTGCAGGGCACGTGGGGCAACATCGCCGTGCGGCTGGATGATCAATATATGCTCTGTACGCCGAGCGGGCTTAATTACCGTCTGCTCACACCGGAGGATATCGTCAAGGTGGAACTCAGTACACTTGCCTACGGCGACCAGCGCAAACCCACGAGCGAGAAGCGGTTGCACCGGGATATCTATGCCGCGCGCGCAGATGTCGGCGCGTCGATCCACACCCACGCGAAGCTCTGCGGTGTGTTTGCCGCGGCGAGAAAGAGCATCTGCTGCATCGAAGGCGAGATGAAACGGCTGGTCGGCGACGAGATGCGCTGCGCGGGGCACGCGCTGCCTTCGACAAAGAAGCTCTCCAAGGTTGCGCTGAACGCCCTCGGCAACCGCAACGGGTGCCTGCTGATGAACCACGGCGTGATCTGCTGCGGCACCGACCTGGAGCACGCATACCTTGCCTGCAAGGCCGCGGAAGAAGCTGCGGGACAGCAGCTGGGGATATAATCGAAGAAACGAAGAAACGGCGGAGCGTGATGCTCCGCCGTTTTGTGTTGCGCGGGTGTTTTATGCGTCGAGCTTGCTCATGCGCGCGAGCACATAGATCAGCACGCTGTTCCAGTAGATTGCGGTCTCGTTGGTGGAATAGCTCTCGACGGAGTCGATATAGCGCTCCGCCGCGGGCTTGCCGGAGAGCAGCGTCTTTGCCGCGAGATCGTGCAGCCCTTCATCGGGACCGCCGACGAGCATGCCGGGCATCGCCTGACCTGCCGCTGCGGACGGACGGTGATGCGGGTGTTTCGGCGAGGATTCGGCAGCGCCTGTCACGAAGTTGACGCCCAGCGGATTGCTGCCGAGGATGTAGTCGAGATGCGAACGCGCGGCGGCAAGATACCGCTCGCTGGGCTGCGCGTCGTTCGCCATCAGGAGCGCCATGGTCTGGTTGAGCAGATACATGTTGCTGCCCCAGAGGAACTCGGCGATGGAGATACCGAGCGGGCTTTTTTCGGTGCGTTCACAGATGTGCTCTGCGGTCGCGATCAGATCCGCGCGGATGCGTCCCATCAGGAAATCGTCCTCGCAGACGCGAGGCCCGAAATACAGCACGGCGTTGCCGTAGCCGCCCATGTCCGCCCAGCCGAGGTCGGCAGAACGTCCGGGCTGATAGAGCGCGGTCGCGTCGGTAAGATAATACGCCTGCCCCGTCGCCTGATACAGCGCACAGGCCGCAAAATAACGCTCGTCCGCGTCTGTGTCGTCCTCGTATTGTCCGGTGACGACGCCCGAGGGGTTATAAAACGGCAGAGGCTTGCTATGCTTTAAAAACTCATATGCATTGACCGCGGCGCGGAGGCACTTCTTCGCGAACGTGCGGTCGATGGATTCGTAGAGCGGGGCCGCCAGCGCCATCACGGCGGAGAAATCACCCGTCGCCGCCGTCGAGACGGGGAAGACGAACAGATCCGCGGTCTCGTCCTGCGGGTTTGCGGCGATATCCGGAAAATATGCGCAGGTGACCTTGTGATGGACGCCGCCGTCGTCGCGCTGCATCTTGAAGAGCCATTCCAGCTCAAAGCGCACCTCGTCCAGCACATCTGCGACGCCGTTTCCGCTCTCGGGGATGTCCCAGTCGTCGCCGAATGCTTCCGGCGCGGCCCGAAACGCCAGAAGCAGATCGGCAACGGCTTTACATGCGGGCACAACATACCGTCCGTAGTCGCCGGCGTCGTGCCAGCCGCCGGATACGTGGAGGAATGTATCCGAACCGAAGACACGGGCAGGCGCGGTATGGCATGCCGGGTGAGAAAACACGCCCGCGCGGGCGGCATCGAGCGCGACTCCGCAGCGCTGCAGATAAAACATACGGCCGCAAGGTTTGATGAGCGATTGCGTCATGAGTCCCCTCTGTTTGTTGGTGTGGGTCAAATTGCTATATTTGCCGTACATCGACGGCGTAAGATCCTGATTGGTGATGCTTTCCATTGAGCTGCGCCTCCAAACATGTTGTTCGCCGGAGGGAATCCGGCTGCGTGAAAAGAGGAAGTTCTACGCTGCGGATCAGTCGTTGATGTTCTTGATCGTGTCGCCCTTGAGCAGCTTGCCGCTGACCATAATCTGCTGCGGCAGCGCGGTTTTGGGCTGTTCGATGAGCTCAATGAGCTTGGCCGCGGCTTCGCAGCCCATGACCTCCGCGTCCTGACGGTAGGTGGTCAGGCGCGGGCGCAGCACCTGCGAAAGCAGGATGCCGTCGTATCCCGCGACGCTCATGTCTTCGGGAATCGAGATGCCCTGGCGCTCCAGCTCGTTCATGCCGCCGATGAAGGAGAAATCGTCGGGGTAGAGGATGCAGGTAGGTCTGTCGCTGAGCGCGAGCAGCTCCCGTGTGGCAAGCCCGCTGAGCTTCGGGTCATGATACAGCGCGGGCTTGACGTAGTATTCCGGTACGCGGATACCGAGGCTCGCACAGGTTTTGTGGAAGCTGATGAGCCGCTTCTGGGTGACGGACGTATCTTCGCCGTGGATAAAGGCGATTCTGCGGTGACCCATCTCGTAGATGTAGTGCACGAGTTCCGAGATGCCGCCGATGTTGTCCGAAAGCACGGAGGTGCGGTTGTCGTAGACGAAGTCGAGAGAAACGGTCGGGATTTCGCTTGCGATGAGTTTGAGCACCGCGGGGTCGGAGAAATCGACAGAGGCGATGACCACGCCGTCGCAGTTGCGGTATTTCGCGTGCTCATAGTAGTCCATCTTGAACTCGCCGATGTCCTTGCTGATGAACGTGATGTCGTAACCGAGGCGCTCTGACTCTACCTTGAGGCTGTCGAGAATCGAAGAAAAGTATTCATGGCGCAGGCCGCAGGCGGTTTTGTCGACAAACAGAACGCCGACATTGTGCGAACGCCCGAGCTTGAGCGTGCGCGCGGTCGCGTTCGGCAGATATCCCATCTCTTTTGCAACGCGGCGAATTTGCGCGATGGTATCCGCGCCGATATCCGTGTGTCCGTTGAGCGCCTTGCTCACCGTTGCGCGCGAAACGCCGCAGCGCTCGGAAATATCCTTGATCGTCACCATACAGCTGTATACCGCCTGTCGCCTAATAGTTGAAATTTCGGAGCGGCGGACGCGACTGCGCCGGCCGGCATCGATATAAATAGCATAACAGAAATGCGCCAAAAAAGAATAAGTAATATTCAAATAAGCTTAAACGATTTCGTGATTCCGATTATAGACGCTTCCAAACGGCTTGTCAATACAGGCAGATGCGAAAAACAGCGTGTAAAATTGTAAAATTTAACGACTGATATCGCGATATCATTGGCTTTTCGCGGCGTGCCTCAAAAAATGCCTGTCGAAACGGGGAAAGGAACGAAAACAAACTAAATCGATTAAGTTTAATTTTAGAGTCGTTCAGAAGACGTTTGTGCTGCCTAATAAGAGACCGAACGAATCCGCAAATTGCAGTTCTTCGTCGGAGGGAAAATCAACAGCCCATTGATTTGTCCGCGATTCTCCGCGATTTTCCGGTTGCGCGACCATACAATTCGTGTATAATGTAAGAATTAAGTCGATGCGTCAAAGCCTTTCAAACCATCCGTTCTGTGCGCAGAGCAAACGGACCCAATCAAACGATCCATTCACAGGATCATCCATCCCTTTGGAGGAACAATCGTATGGACTGGAAAAACCTGAAGATCACTTGGACGGACGAAGCACCGGTCTATCTGCAGCTGTCTAACTACTTTTCCGCGCGGATCTCCTCCGGAGAGCTGCGGGAGGGGGACGCCCTGCCGACCGAAACTGCGCTGTGCAAGATCCTCTCCATCAGCCGCTCCACGGTGCGCCAGGCGTTTCAGATGCTGGAAGAGGAGGGCGTGATCGTCCGCAAAAAGCGCGTCGGCACACGCGTCTGCAAGCCCAAGCTCAAGCGCAGCATCAATAACCTCTACAATTTCACCACGGAGATGTTCGCGCTGGGGCTGACGCCCAGCTCCAAGGTGCTCTCCTTTACGACCGTGCACCCGCCGGTCAAGATCGCGGAGACGCTGCATCTTTCCGCGGGTGAGCCGTGCTTCCGCATCGAGCGCCTTCGCCTTGCAGACGGCGAGCCGCTCTTGATGGAGACCGCGTATATCCCCACACGCATCTGCCCGCAGCTGGCCCGCGAGCAGCTCAACGATTCCTTGTATGCGACGATTCGCGATTGCTCCGGCTCCTCTCCGCAGGAAGCGGTCGAGATCTACGAGGCGGTGACGCTCAACAAGCGCGACGCGGAGCTTCTGCATATGCGCGCAGGCGAGGCGGCCTTCCGCATCCAGCGCATCTCCAAGAACACCGCGGGCGAGATTTTTGAGTACTGCGTGGAGCTCGCGCGCGGGGACAGCAACAAGTTTCAAATCGTGCTGAAGAATTCCGGCGTACAGTATTCGCGCGTGCGATAGACATAGCGGCATGTTTCTGCCTTCTTTTATGCGAAAACGCGGCGAAAAATAATGCTGGCGTTTTTCAAAAGTCGGTATTATAATCACAATAGCCGAGACAAATCGGCTTCGTCACCTGGTGATTTGCAGATCGAATACCACAAATCACCTCCCAAGCCGGACGACCGCGCCCGGCAAAGTACCATTGCGAGCCCGAATTGAATTGAATCATTACGCCGTATGACAGTAGTCAGCGGCTATTGGTGTTTTTGGAACAAAGTTCTATAGCCGGATAAACGGGTATTTTGTACGAAAAAATTGCATACATTACGTGAAAAATAATTACACCAAGCTACGATTTCACGTGAATTTCACATTATGTTTACCTGTAATTGATGTTGTGGAAGAATAGTCACAAAAAATAACGTAATAATGGTTGATTTATTATGAATTAGAAAGTATAATGACATAGAAGTAAATGAAAGGAGAAACAGTACTATGTTGAAAGTTAACGTGACCAACCTCAGACGCTTTTTCGAAATCGTCAACAACAGCGAAGGCTCGATCAAACTGATCGTCGCAGAACGCGAGCCGGAAGAACTCAAGGGCAACACCTTCGTTCAGAACCTCCTGCTCGACACACAGAACGGCATCACCAAGCTTTCGATCGAAACCGAAAACGAGCGCGACACCATTCGACTCATCCGGTTTATGATGGAAGACGGCAGAAGCCTCAACGAGACCACGGGCTCTTCGCGCATCTACGCGGCGTAACCAAACACTCCAGCAGTGCGGTTCGTTCCCGAGGCGGAGGAAGCATCCACCGAAGGACGAATCCCGGGTCGGGGCTGAAAAAAACCGAATAGTATGACGAAGAGGCTTACAATGGCGTAAGCTTCTTTTTTTTATACTCTTTCTGGGGAAAGAGTATGAGTGCACGAAGAGGCTTACAATGGCATAAGCTTCTTTTTTTATGCTGTTTTTCAAATAAAAAAAGCGGCACTCGCCGCTTATAAGTTATCCGCCTATTTGAACTTGAATTCCGGCTTTGGTCAGCGTCTCCGCGAACGCGGAGAGATCACCATCCCGCATTTGCTTCTGTCCGTCGTAGGCATATTCGAGCTGCAACCTCTTATACTTGCTTTCACCCAGTTGATGAAACGGTAAGAGCTGCACCTCTTTTGCGCCAAGATCGTTCAAAAGATTCGTAAAACCGATCAAATCCTCCGCGCTGTCGTTATATCCCGGAATCACCGGGATGCGGATTACGACGGGCGTTGCGCTCTGAAGCGCATGTATGATATTACGCAGAATCTGCGCGTTGCCGACGCCGGTACCCGCTTTGTGCTTTGTATCGTCGTAGTGCTTGAAATCGATATACGCAAAATCGACCGCCGCCAGCACACGCGAGAACACCTCTTCGCCGACGCAGCCCGCCGTCTCGAGCGCGACATGAATCCCCGCCGCGTGCAACGCCGCACACAGCTCCAGCACAAACTCCGGATGCAGCAGCGCCTCGCCGCCTGTGAGCGTGACCCCGCCACCGCTCTCGTCGTAGAACGGCTTGTCCTTGACGAGCTCTTTGACCAGCGCATCCACCGTATAGGCGGTCGCCTTCTCGCCGGGCAGCGGTTCCATCGGCTGGCTTTCGGGGTTGCTGCACCAGCCGCAGCGCAGATTGCAGCCCTGAAAAAACACGTCCGTGCGGATGCCCGCGCCGTCGTGAATCGAAAACTTCTGCAGATTGAATACCAATGCTTCCCGCATGTGCCTCGCCCTCGTTTCGCGTTGATTTTACACGAAAACACGCGAAAAGTAAACCGAATACTTTCATAAGAAAGTAAAAAGTATTGCGAATTGAATCACGAGGTTGACTTTACATCACAGCGACCGTACAATAGGAAAGAAGATTTTGAGACATTCAGCGGAGGACAACATGGCAAAACCCCTGCGCATCGGTATCATCGGCACGAGCTTTGTGAGCGACTGGATCTGCGACGCCGCCAAGATGAGCGAGAGCTGCGAGATCACCGCGGTCTATTCGCGCGATCTTGTCCGCGGCTCGGCATATGCGGAGAAACAATGCATCGGCGGCTGCTTTGACGACGAGGAGGCGTTCTTCTCGTCCGACTGGTTTGACGCGGTGTATGTCGCGAGCCCGAACATCCTGCACTATCACCAGACGCTGGACGCGCTCAATCACGGCAAGCATGTGCTCTGCGAAAAGCCGCTCGCCATCAACGCGACGCAGGCAGAGCGCATGATCCGCTTTGCGCGTGAGAAGGGGCTGATCCTGCTGGAGGCGATCCGACCGGTGCACGACCCGTTCCTCGCGGCGCTGCGTGAAAACGTCCACAAGGTCGGACGCATCCGCCGAGCGACGTTTGAGTTTTGCCAGTATTCCTCGCGCTATGACCGCTTTCTCGCGGGCGAGCGACCGAATGTTTTCGAAGCATCGCTCGGCAACGCCGCGATGATGGATCTCGCGGTCTATTGCCTGCATGTGTGCGTTGCGCTGTTCGGCGTGCCGCAGAAGCTCACGGCCGCCGCAAGCACCCTACCCAACGGCACCGAAGCCGCGGGCACGATGCTGCTCGACTATGGCGACCAGCAGACGACGATCTCGTATTCCAAGGTAACGAGCTCCGTGCATCCGAGCATCGTGCAGGGAGAGATGGGCACGCTCGTGTTTGACACGCTGAACCAACCGAGCTATCTGCGGATGCTCTGGCGCGACGGACGGACGGAGGAGCTGTTCACACCTGTGAAGACCAATATGGTGCACGAGCTCAACGTTTTCTCGCGCCTGGTCACGTCCGGCGGAAGCACGGAGGCGTTCGACGAGCAAAGCCTGCGCGTCATGCGCCTGCTTGACGAGGCGCGCCGCCAGACCTGCATCGACTTCGGGACGGGAGAGGCGCTGTAAGCAACAAAAACCAAATGCACGCTCGCGAGGGCGTGTTTTTTTGATTTTGGGTATTGACAAAGCGGCAAATAGGTAATATATTACCAAACGGTAAAGGTAATGCATTACCAATTGAGGGGGGGTGACAGACATGGAACAGTTACAGGCGACCCTGGAAGGGATGGACGACAGGACGACTGTGTTCGGCACACTGTTTGTCGCGACAAATCTTCTGGAGACGCTGCTGGATCGTGCATTTGCGCCATACGGCATCACGGTCAAGCAATGGATGCTGCTGATCACGATCACGTCGCTGTTTCGCGAACCGCCGACGATGAAGCAGGTTGCGGGGGTGATGGGAACCTCGCACCAGAACGTGAAGCAGATCGCGCTGAACCTGCAAAAGAGCGGGTTTCTGCGCCTCGAGAAGGACGCAAACGACGCGCGGGCGACGCGGCTTGTCACCACGGAGGCCGTGCGCGCGTTCGGGGAGGAGACGAGTCAGGCTGGCAACGCTTTCATGGGAGAGGCGTTTGCGGGCATCGACGAGGCGGATCTGCGCGGTGCAAAAAACGTGCTGCTCACGCTCTGGCAAAACGGGCTCGCGATGCGGTAAACAAGGAAAGAGGACGGCGCTAGAAGCGTAAGGGGGAATGAATATGAACACACTGGTACTTTACGGGACGCAATACGGCTATACGGCGGAGTGCGCGGCGAAACTGAAAGCGGAGCTGTCGGGGGACGTGACGCTGGTCGATGTTTCGGCACAAGGGACGCCGAATCTGGCCGCGTTCGACGCGGTGATCGTCGGGGGATCGATCTACATGGGACGCGTTCAGACGAAGGTTTCGGAGTTTTGCGCAGCGCACGAGGGTGAGCTGCTGCAAAAACCGCTGGGACTGTTTCTGTGCTGCGGGCTGCCGCAGAACCTTTCGGAGAGCATGGCAAACTCGTTTCCGGAGGTACTGCGCAAGCACGCTAAGACTACGGGTTGCTTCGGTGGAGAGCTCCGCACTTCTCGCATGAAGCCCATGCACAAGCTCATCGCGGGCATGATGCAGAAGGCGGGCGGCAAAAGCGGCATCGAGCCGCCGAAGGCGAACCCGCAGGCGGTGATTGATTTCGCCGCCGCCATGAACGCATAACGCAATCAGAACAAAAGACGGAGCCGGAGGCTCCGTTTTTTTATTGCGGTTACTTGCTTTTGAATTACCACACAACGTAATTTACGCGATCTGTTAGCGAATCTCAATTCAATCACTTTCCACCGTAGAACAGCAGATACGCATCCACCAGCGTGAGATCGAGCGAGTGTCCGCCGTCGTGTGGGTGAAACTCGCTCGCGATGCCGCCCGCGGTCAGCGCGTCCTGGAGCGATGCCGCGCCCGCGGAGAAGGGATCGCTCGCGCCGCCGCAGTCGAGATAGATCGAAAGCGCGTCCATGCCGTGCGCTTCCGCATAGCTTGTGAGCATGTCAGCGTCAGCGGGATCGGTCGAAAGCCAGCGCTCGAAGTGATCGCCGGAGAAGTCGCTGTAGGTGAGCGCGGGGCTGTATGCGCCGATTTTGCAGAAGAGCTGCGGCTGATGCAGGCCGATTTGCAGCGCGAATAGACCGCCCATCGAGAAGCCGCCGATAGAGCGCCCTTCGGCGGAGGGGATCGTGCTGTAGTGCGCGTCGATATACGGAATCAGCTCCTCGCAGAGAAAGCGCTCCATGCGGCTCGGCCCGCGGACACCGTCTTCCATGTCCGCAACGATGGTCTTCGCGTCGTCATAACGTGTGTAAGGGAACACCATAATCATCGGTGCGAGGTCGCCGGAAGCGGTCAGCGCGTCGGAGCGCTCGCCAACCTTGCCGAAGTCGAGCCAGAAGGTTTCGGTGGAACTGTTACCGTGCATGGCATACCACGCGGGGTATTTTTGCGATGGTGTGTAGCCGACGGGCAGGTAGACGATGAACGGCACGTTGGCGTCCATGGCGGCACTTTCGAGGGTAAGGCGGGTGGTTTGGGAGGTTGGGAGCGGGGTTGGGGT
>DATMYE010000057.1:0-125169 GCA_035561095.1 Clostridia bacterium
TGTTGACAACGAGATTGAGCCGGTATTATTATGGCGACATCAAAAACAAATCGCCCGATCAAATACACCATATCAGCATCTGGAGGCATTTAAGTGAATAGCAAGCGTCTACTGGAAGAACTCAACACTCTTTTCACACCCGAACAAATCAATACGAATGCAGATGAACTGTACGATGCCGCTGCAGATCGATACAAGAAATATGCAAAGGCCAGAAAGGTTCTGGATGTGCCGAGCCCCGTCGCGATCGTCTACCCGAAGACCGCGGAAGAAGTCGCAGTGGTGCTGCGTTACTGCAACGAAAACGGCGTGAACGTCATCCCCAGAAGCGGCAAGACCGCCACCGAAGGCGGTCTTGAGAACTGGAAAGAACTCACGATCGTCGTCGACAGCCTGCACCTCGACAAGATCCTCAAGATCGACACCTACAACAGCCAGGCGACCGCGCAGGCGGGCGTCGCGCTGCAAACGCTGGAAGACGAGCTGCGCAAGGTCGGCTACACCACGGGGCATTCCCCGCAGTCTAAGCCCGTTGCGAAGATGGGCGGACTCGTGGCGACGCGGAGCATCGGCCAGTTCTCCACGCTGTACGGCGGCATCGAAGACATGGTCGTGGGTCTTGAGTGCGTGTTCCCGGACGGCCACATCTCCCGCATCAAAAACGTGCCGCGCCGTGCGGGCGGACCCGATATCCGCCACATCGCAATCGGAAACGAAGGCACACTGTGCTATATCACCGAAGTGACCGTGAAGATCTTCCGCTATTTCCCGGAGAACAACCGCTTCTACGGATACCTCGTCAAGGACGTCGCCTCCGGTGTCAAGGTGCTCCGCGAGGTCATGGTCAACGGTTATCGTCCGTCGGTTGCCCGCGTGTATTCAGAAGAGGACGCGGCGCAGCACTTCTATCATTTCCATAAAAACCAGTGTGTGCTGCTGTTCATGGCGGAAGGCAACAAGGCAATTGCGGATGCAACCTGCGTCGGCATCGAAGAAGCTGTTGCGAAGTATGCGGACGGCATCCTCGAAACCGTCGACAGCAAGCTCATCGAAAACTGGTTCAATCACCTGAACTGGTCGCAGCAGGACATCGATGACGAGTTCCAGGGCATGATTGAAAACGACGCGCACGCGGGCTTCACCACCGAGATCTCCGCAGATTGGGAGACCATCCCTAAGATTTACGACAACGTGATCCGCCGCGTCCGCAACGAGTTTGCCCGCGCGCACGACATCACGATGCTCGGCGGACATTCGTCCCACAGCTATCTCAACGGCACGAATATGTACTTCGTCTATAACTACAGCATCCACTGCGCGCCGGAAGACGAGATGATGGTCTACCATCACCCGCTGCAGAAGATCATCGTCGAGGAGACGCTCAAGGCGGGCGGCTCGATGTGCCATCACCACGGCATCGGCAAATACCGCAGCGAATGGGCAACGCAGGAGCACGGCTCGGCATTCTATATGCTCGAGAAGCTAAAGGAAGCGTTTGATCCCAGAGGGATCATGAACTACGGCACGATCTTCCCGCAGGAAGAAGGCATCAAGAAATATATCAAGTAAGACACCAGATGTTTGAGCATCAGGATGTAATCCAGCAACATATCAAATAATTACAGGGATTTTTCAGGGATGTAAGGGGTTTGTTACCGCAGGGGCTTCTACGCCGGTCGACCTTGCGGAGCGCAAAAAAAGAAAAATATGGAGGAGCTATGAAAAAAGAAAATCTCAGGCGCTATCTACAGTTTGCTCTGATTATTCTGGCAGCTGGCGCGATCTATCCGGTCATCTACCTTCGTACCAACTATCAAGTGACTCTTCTGGAAGTGTTCAATCTCACGCAGACGCAGCTGAACAACTTCTACTCCATGCTGGGCCTGGCATACGTCATCGGATATATCCCGAGCGGCCTGCTCGCGGACCGCGTACCCGCCAAATGGCTCGTCGGCATCTCGCTCTTGGGCGTGTCGATCTGCGGCTTCTGGTTTGCGCAGGTTCCGAGTCCGGGTTCCGTCAACGTGATCTTCTTCCTCTGGGGCATCTTCTCCGTTCTGACGTTCTGGAGCTCCCACATGAAGATCGTCAAAATGCTCTCCAAGTCGAATGAAGAAGGGCGTTTCTTCGGCATTCTCGACGGCGGACGCGGCGTGGTTGAAGCGCTCATGGCCAGCATCGGTCTCGCGATCTTTGCTTCCGTGCTCGGTTCCAGCACCGCGATGGACGACAAAAAGGCCGCGATGACCTCCGTCATCTATCTCTACTCTGCCATCGTCTTTGTTGTTGCCATCCTGATCCTCATCTTCGTTGACAGCGATAAGAAACTCGCCGTTCTCTCCGGCAACACCGGCGCGAGAGTCGAGAGCGAAAAGTTCCATATCCGCGACATCGGAAACCTCCTCAAGAACAAGTACATCTACCTCATGAGCGGCATCATCTTCATGGGCTACGCCGTGTTCTGGACGGTTTACTACATCGGCGGCTTCCTGCAGACCAACAAGCTCATGGATGCGGTCACGGTCGGCACCATCACGGTCATCATCCTCTGGATGCGCCCGGTCGGCGGCTTCATCGGCGGCTTCCTGGCGGACAAGATCGGCAGACCCAAGACCAACGGCATTGCGCTGGCGGGCGCCGCCATCCTGCTGGTTGCGGCGGCTGTACTGCCCATGATGGGCTTCGGCATTTCCGCGCTGGTCGTGGTTCTTGGCGCGTTCCTGTACATGATCCGCGGCACCTACTGGTCCTTCCTCGGCATGTCCAAGATTCCGGCAGCTACGATGGGTACGGCGATCGGTCTGATCTCCTTCCTGGGCTACCTGCCTGACATCATCCTGCCGCAGATGAACACCTTCCTGTGGAACACGTTCGGCGATCAGGGCGGCTATGTCTCCTACTTCATCGTCAGCGCCGTGTTCGGCCTGCTGGGCATCGTGATCATCTCGATCTATGCTAAACTGAATAAGAAAGAAAAGGCTCTGAACGAGGCCGCATAAAGCGCGCGTACAGTAAGCTGGAAAAGGGTCTGAACGAGGCCGCATAAGCCGAAGTTCAAAGTACCGCAAGAAAACGCGCGTTCACCGCGCAGAGTAAGGCAACAAGATGAAACTCATTTGTCTGGTCAAGTTTGTACCCGATGTAGGCAGCGCGAAATATGATTTCGAGCGGCACACGTTGATCCGGGACAGCGCGCATCTGCAGCTGAACCCCGACGACGTATGCGCGGTAGCGTTTGCCCTCCGGATCAAGGCCAGACACCCGGAGACGATTGTTGAGGCGGTGACCATGGCTTCGGCCAGGGTCACCCCCAACATGGAAGACCTGCTGCGGGTCGGCGTAGACCGCGGCGTGATCCTCTCCGATCCGGCGTTTGCCGGAAGCGACACGTTTGCAACCGCGCGCGTGCTCGGCAGATATCTCTCCCGACAGGATTGTTCCGTTCTCCTGACGGGCACGCATTCCATCGACGGCGACACGAGCCACATCCCAGCCCAGCTGGGCGCGGCGCTCAACCTTCCGCAGATGTCCGGCATCCAGAAGATCGACGAAACGCTGTTTGCGCAGGGGATCGCGCGGTTTGATGTAGAGTCGGAACAGGAGATCACCACCTATCAGATGCGCTTTCCGTGCATTCTGAGCCTGACGCGCGAGAGCGGCTACAAGCTGCCGTACGCAAGCCGGGCAAATCTCGAGAGAGATTTTTCCGCGCAGGTGCAGGTGCTGTCCAATCTCGATCTCGGCTTTCAGCCGGAAGAGGTTGGCCTCACAGGCTCCAGAACCCGCGTGGTCGAGACCTACGTCAAGCGCTTGGAGGCGCGCGAACAGCGCAGCGTGCGCGCGGACGAAAACGGCGTGGAGTATGTCTTCCACTTTCTGACGGATAAAGGATTCCTCTGATATGATTCGTTGTTTGATCTACATCGACCCAACCGAAACGGAAAGTTCGCTGGACTTGATCGAGGCCGCACGGCAGCTGCACGGCGACGCGTTCGAAGTCACGGGGGTGCTGTGTTCCGCGCTGGATCAGACGCTCCCGAACGTGTTTGACCGTTTGGTGCTCGTGGCTTACCCGGCAAGCGGCTGCATCGACCCCGCGCAGGTCGCGGACACGATGCAGGCACTGCACTGGAAGGACAAGTTCCAGAGCATCCTGATCCCCGCAACACCGTTCGGGAGAATGCTCGCGCCAAGGCTTGCGATGCTGCTCAGCACGGGACTGGTCGCGGACATCACGCAGATCCGCCGCAAAAACGGCGCGGTGGAGGTCATCCGCCCAGCGTACAGCGGCAGCCTGATGGCGTGCATTCGCTTCATCGGCGATGGGCCCATGATGATGAGCGTGCGTCCGAATGTCTTTCATGATATGGTGAAAGAGGAGCGGGCGATGCGGATCGAGACCCTGCAGCCGCGGACAAGCGGCGGCGGGATCGAGCGGATCGAGGTGAGAGCCAAGCAGATCTCCTATGACATCCGCGAGTCCGGAGTGCTCGTCTCCGGCGGCGGCGGTGCCGCAAAATCGTTCTCCAAGATCGAGCGCCTCGCGGAACTATTAGGCGGCAAGGCGTCCGCCAGCAGAAAGCTCGTGGACGCGGGGATCGCTCCCCGCAGCATTCAGGTCGGGCAGTCCGGCAAGACGGTCAGCCCGGAGCTCTACATTGCGCTCGGCATCAACGGCGCGATCCAGCACATCGAAGGTATCAAACAGGCAAAACACATCATCTCGGTCAATATCAATCAGGATGCTCCGCTCTCCAGCCTTTCCGACATCGTGGTGGAAGGCGACGCGGACAAGTTTCTGGATCAGTTGATCCGCAGAATTCAGCAATATCAGCAAAGCGAATAAAACAGGCACCAAGCACCGAACGGTGTTCCAAAATAAACAAAACATTTCAGGAGGATATTCTCATGCACGTTCTGGATTTCAACATGGACTTCTTCTCGCTCAAGGGCAAAAACGCGATCGTCACCGGCGGCAACGGCGGCCTCGGTCAGGCGTTCACCGTAGCGCTCGCCAAAGCCGGCGCAAACGTGCTGGTTCCGAGCCTTGCGGACGACAACGGCGCAACCAAAGCGCTGGTCGAAGCCTGCGGCGTCGAGTACAAGTTCCTGGAAGCGAACATCACCGCCGACGGCGAGTGCAAGCGCGTGGTCGAAACCTGCGTCAAGACCTGGGGCTGCGTGGATATCCTCGTCAACTGCGCGGGCATCAGCATCAACGTCCGCGACGTGACGAAATATACCCGCGTCGAGTGGGACAAGATGATCGCCATCAACCTCACCGCGGCGTTCGAGATGATCCATGAGTGCATGCAGTACTTCATCCCGCAGAACAGCGGCAAAGTCATCAACATCGCGTCGCTCTATTCCTACCTCGGCGGTCAGTGGTCGCCTGCCTACGCCGCAACCAAGCACGGCATCGTGGGTCTGACCAAGTCCATGTGCGACGAGCTCGCGCAGTGGAACATTCAGGTCAACGCCATCGCGCCGGGCTACTATGCAACGCCGCTCACCGAGATGACCCGCAAAGACGAGAAGCGCAACGCGGAAATCCTTTCCCACATTCCCGCAAACCGCTGGGGCGATACCGCGGATCTGATGGGAACGACCATCTTCCTCGCGAGCCGCGCTTCCGACTATGTCAACGGCGCGACCATCATCGTCGACGGCGGCTACCTGATGCGCTAAACAACCCGCGAATAAGGGGAACAAGATGAATCAGAAATACATCGTCGCCATCGACGGCGGCACGCAGAGCACAAAGGTTAGCATCTTCGATACCGCAGGTACCGAAATTTGCTCGCATACGGTCAAGCTCCGTCCCATGCATCTCTACGGCGAATGTTTCGCCGAGCATCCGGACGACGACCTTTGGGACAGCCTGAAGGAAGCCTGCCAAGCCGTATTCAAAAAGTTTCAGGGCGACAAGAAGGACATCATCGGCGTGGGTTTAGGCTCGATCCGCTGCTGCCGCGCGCTGCTGAAAGCGGACGGCAATCTCGCCTCTCCGGTGCAGAGCTGGATGGACATCCGGCTGAGCAAGCCCTATGTTCACGAAAACGACGAGGTGCGCTATGTCACGACAACGACGGGCTACCTAACCCATCGTCTCACGGGCGAAACGAAGGACACGCGCTGCAACTACGTAGGTCCCTGGCCGATCGACTATTACAAACTCGTCTGGATGGAAGACAAGGCGGCGTTTGACGCCTACACGACGCCCAGAGAGATGCTCTTTGAGCTGGTCGATCCTTCAACCATCCTCGGCACGATCACACCTGCAGCAAGTGAAGCCACGGGCATCCCCGCCGGTACGCCGGTTGCGTCCACGTCCAACGACAAGGCTGTCGAAGGCCTCGGCGCGGGACTTCTCAACAACGGCACCGTGCTGGTCTCGCTCGGCACCTACATCGCGGCGATGATGCTCGGCAACACCGCCAACCAAAACCCGCAGAACTACTGGGTCAACCCCGGCGCGACGCCCGGTGAATGGCTCTACGAGAGCAACGGCATCCGCCGCGGCATGTCCACGATTTCGTGGGTGCTGGACCTCTTGGGCAGCGATATCATCACCGAAGCGAACCGTCTCGGCATCTCGCGCGAAGCCTATATGAACCAGCTTGCGGCACAAGTGCCCGCGGGCAGCGACGGACTTTACACCCTGCTGCATTGGCTCGCGCGCCCGACCAACCCGCATGAGCGCGGCGTGATGATGGGGTTCTCCGGCGTGCACAAAGGCCCGCATATGTTCCGCTCCGTCATGGAAGGCATCGCGATGACCATGAAGAACAACGTGCAGGCGATGGTGGACGAGCAGGGAATCACGCTCAAGAGCATCGTCGTCAGCGGCGGCGGCTCCAACGGTGAGCTGTTCATGCAGATCATGGCGGACGTCTTCGGCGTGCCCGCCGTGCGCAACGTGGTCAACGGCTCCGCGAGCATGGGCGCCGCGATCTGCGCGGCTCTCGCGCTGGGCGTTTACCCGACGCGTGAAGAGGCGATTGCGCGGATGGTGCAGGTGCGCGATTCGTTCCAGCCGATTCCGGAACATGTGGACATTTATCGCGAGATCAACGAAAATGTATATAAGCACCTGTCAGACACGACCGACGCGTTGCTGAGGAAGTCGCATGAAATCCTTACGAAGCACAGCTGAGTCAACCCCCAACTAAATGTGTGCCGGACGCAGCGCGGAGAGCAAGGAGGAGAGCTCTTCGTGCTGTGCTCCGGTATTTTTACCTTTTTTTCGGAACTTCTATCCAAAAGAAGCATATTTTTTGCATTTCAATCCGCGCGATTCCAACAGCGCGCAATCTAGCAAAGGCAGGCATAGTCGATGATACGTCTCGAACGGGTCAGAAAAACATATGACGGACAGAAAAACATCGTGGACGATCTGGATTTTGAAATCCGGAAAGGCGAGCTTGTGGTGCTGGTCGGCGAAAGCGGCTGCGGCAAGACGACCACGATGAAGATGATCAACCGCCTCATCGAGCCGGACAGCGGGGATATCTACATCGACGGCAAAAACATCAAGAGCTTCAACAAAAACGAGCTCCGGCGCAACATCGGCTATGTCATTCAGGACATCGGCCTGTTTCCGCACCTGACGGTTCGCAAGAACGTATCCGTCGTGCCGCTGCTCTGCAAAAAGGACAAGGCGGAGGTCGACCGCTCGGTCGAAGAACTGCTGCGCCTCGTCAACCTCCCGCCGGAGGAGTTCGCGGAGCGTTACCCCGGCGAGCTCAGCGGAGGCCAGCAGCAGCGCGTCGGCTTTGCGCGGGCGCTTGCCAATAACCCGGACATCATCCTCATGGACGAACCCTTCAGCGCGCTCGACCCCATCACACGCGAGCAGCTGCAGAACGAGCTGCTGAGTTTACAGGAAGAGCTGCACAAGACCATCGTGTTCGTGACGCACGACATCGACGAGGCGATCAAGCTCGGCGACCGGATCGCCGTGATGAGCGAAGGGCGCATTATTCAGTTTGATACGCCGGAAGAGATTTTGAAATACCCCGTCAACTCGTTTGTGGAATCCTTCGTCGGCAAGGACAGGCTCTGGAAAAAGCCGGAATTCCTCAAGGCGGAGGACGTCATGAATACCAAGGTGGTCACCATCGGGCAAAACCGCTCCGTGGCGCACGCCATCGAGCTCATGAAAATGCACAATACCGACGTGCTGGTGGTCGTGGATCGTCCCACGGAGAGCTCGGGAAAGATTCTCGGCATCGTGGGCACCAACCGCTTCAAGGGCGTCGGCGACAATACGATCAAGATGAAGGACATCATGAAGTCCGACTTTCCGCGGATTTCGCGGGATATGTGCCTCGTGGACGTCCTGAAGATCCGCGAGCAGAGCGACACGCTCTACAGCCCCGTGATGGACGAGAACGACAGGGTCGTGGGCATCATCACCAACGCGAGCATCATCAGCGTGCTCACGAAGTATATCCCGGATCGGGAAGACTACTAAATGTTTTGGACTTGCGTTTGCCGGATTGAAAACCAACCGGCAGAGCGGAGGAAACAGCAATGAAACTGATCCAGTTCTTCTTGGATAACAGCTCCTATATATTGGAAAAGGTCGGCGAGCACCTGTATCTCGCGGGTTTTGCAGTGCTGCTTGCGTGTGCGGTTGGCATTCCGGTGGGATTCTTGATCACGAACAACAAGCGCGTCGCCTCCATCGTCGTCGGTATCGCCAACACGATTCAGACGATTCCGTCTCTCGCACTGTTCGCGTTTGCGATCTCGGTATTCGGCATCGGCGCGGACAACGCGATCTTCGCGCTGTTTCTCTATGCGCTCTTGCCGATCATCAAAAACACGCTCATCGGCATCCGCAACGTCAGCCCCACGATGATCGAGGCCGCGCGCGGCATGGGCATGTCCCGTGCGCAGATCATGTTTCAGGTCGAGGTGCCGCTGGCGATCTCCGTGATCATGGGCGGTGTGCGCATCGCGACCGTCACCGCGATCGGCATCGCGACCATCGCGACGCTGATCGGCGCGGGCGGCCTGGGTCAGCTGATCTATCAGGGCATCGGCATGATGAATTACGAGATGATCTTTGCGGGTGCGATCTGCTCCGCGGCGCTCGCGCTGCTGGCGGACTTTTTACTCGGCCTGGTGGAAAAGAAACTCACATCCAAAGGACTATCCAGACACATACAGCGCGCAAAACCGCTGTGATCATAGGGGAACCGTCCGCGCATCGGCGCACAAGACACCACCGGCGCACGAAAGGGGAGACACGATGAAAAAGAAACTGTTTTTGCTCAC
The DNA here is from genome assembly GCA_035561095.1 of Clostridia bacterium. GTDB lineage: Bacteria > Bacillota > Clostridia > Christensenellales > CAG-138 > UBA7703. Next base: position 9,286 of record DATMYE010000057.1, read on the forward strand.
CGCAATCCTGCTCCTGCTGCTGTCCTTTGCAGGATGTCAGCAGAAGGACAAGGTCATCAAGATCGCGCACAAGGACTATACTGAGCAGCGCATCACAGGTCAGATGCTCTCTGTCTATCTGGAGAGCAAGGGCTACCAGACCGAGGTTTCGGAGCTTTCCGGTACGCTGCTTTGCTATACCGCGCTGCGGCAGGGAGACGTGGACGTCTACGCGGAGTTCACCGGATCGGCATACGCCGCGGTCTTTGATCAGACGCAGATTCTCGGCGTGCAGGAGACATACGATTATGTGAAGGATCACTCCGAAAAGGAGCACGGCATCACATGGCTGCAGCCGCTGGGTTGGAACAACACCTTCATCCTCGCGATGCGCGCGGAGGATGCGCAGAAGAACGGAATTACGGATGTTTCGAGCCTCGTGCCGTTTGCAAAAGACTATATCATCGGCTGCGACGACGAGTTTATCATCCGCTCGGACGGTCTTCCGGGCATGAAACAGGCATATGAAGGCCTGACCTTCAAGCAGGAGATTCCGATGGACGAAGGGCTGACCTACGCCGCCCTCCGCAACGGCGACCTCGACGTGATTTCCGCCTACTCGACCGATGGCAGAATTGCGAAATACAATCTTGTCACGCTCGTCGACGACAAGAACTTCTTTCCGCCGTACTTTGTAACGCCGATCATCCGCGTGGACTACGCACAGAAGAATCCGGAGATCGTCGCAGCGCTCAACGACCTCGGCGGCCGCTGGACGGACGAGGACATGCAGCGCTATAACCTGATGGTGGACGAAGGTGCGGACGCAAGAGAGGTCGCGACGTTGATGCTGCGCGATGTCGGGCTGATCGATTAAGCTATTTGACACCATCCAAAGGTAGATCGGGTGAAGCTATGGAGAATCGTACCGATCCGAATTATGCCGAATGCTTTGACGTGATCGTCGTTGGCTCCGGCTTTGCCGGGCTTGCCGCAGCGATTGAGGCAAAGCGCGCGGGCGCAAGCGTCGTCGTGCTCGAGAAGATGAAGGCCGCGGGCGGCAACTCGATCATCTCCGATGGCGGCATCGCCGTGCCTGCCGCGCGGGAGCAGGCGGCGCAGTACATCGAGGATTTTAAAGAACTGTTTTACGAAGACATGATGCGGGCTGGTTTGAACTATAACCAGCCCGCTTTGGTGCGCGCGCTTGCGGAAGGCGCAAACGACGCGTTTGAATGGTCGAAGTCGTATCTCGGCGTACCGTATCTGGACAAGATCGAGATCTTCGGCGGTCATTCTGTCGCACGGTGCTTTACGGCGCAGGGCATCACGGGTGCAACGATCATCAAGAGGATGCTCGCGAAAGTTAGAGAACTCGAAATACCGATCCTGTATCAGCACAAGTTTATTTGCTTTTTGGAGGATCATAACGGCACGATCAACGGCATAAAAGTGCGAAAGAATTACGATTACGCGAACCCCATTGCAGGCGAAGAAGTCGATCTTTATGCGAGCCGCGGCATCATCCTCGCATCCGGAGGCTTTGGCGCGGATGTCGCCTTCCGGCAGGCGCAGGACGCTCGGCTGGGCGATCACCTCGACACCACCAACAAGCCGTTTACCACCGCAGAGGCATTGCAGGAAGCGCTCCGCATCGGCGCGCAGCCGGTAGACCTGAAATATGTGCAGCTTGGCCCGTGGACCTCGCCGGACGAGCGCGGCTATGGCGTTGGGCCTTACTTCTCAGAATATGTCGTATTCCAGTATGGCATCGTCGTCGATCCCGCCACGGGCAAACGCTTCTGCAACGAGCTTGCGGATCGTAAGACGCTCTCCGACGCGATGCTCACCATCGGGCATCCCTGCGTCGGTATTGCGGACAAAGCTGGCGTGGAGCAGTCCGACTGGAGCATCGATAAATGTCTGCAAAAGGGTGTAGTGAAAGCGTTTTCTTCGATCGAAGAACTTGCGGCGCAGTATAGTATCCCGAAGAAATCTCTTAAGAATTCAATCGACTCTTTCAACCAAGCAGTCGCAAACGGGAAGGATTCAGAGGTCGGCAAACCGATCCTCGGCAACGCGCCGCAAATAATTACCCCGCCATATTACGCCATGCGGCTTTGGCCGAAGGTGCATTTCACCATGGGCGGCGTGGGGATCAACACGCGTGCGGAGGTGCTGGATTCCGACGGCAACCCGATCCCGAAGCTCTTTGCCGCGGGCGAGGTCACGGGTGGTGTACACGGCGCAAGCCGCCTCGGCAGCTGCTCGATCACGGACTGCCTCGTCTTCGGCAGAATCGCGGGCAACAACGCCGCGGGAGCTGAAAATTGAACAATATATCGATTTGTTGCGTATCGAAAGTGCTATAGTAAATCGACCGCTATCATTTTTTTGCGATGCATATCGCGCGGATACATGCAGCGCAATCGATGCATAAACAGATACACCGGAAGAAGGTTCAAAAGTAATCTGTCGCACAGAAGTTGATTTTCTTACGATTGATGCCTGCAATAGTTTGATAAAATACGCTTTGACGCGTAAAAAAAGCATTGCAGCAACTTTTTACAGATTTACATCGGCTGCTTGCGGTCAATAATCATGCATGCATTTTTTGAAAAAAGAGGCCAATCTTGATTGCGGAAACACAGGTGTTAATTGATCAACGCATCTGCATGATCCGTATATTTTCTTTCATATATGACTGTATCAAAAAAAAGATTGGATTTTTCCATCAAAAAGCATATGATTGTGTATCGATTGCGAGATATCGAGTTTCGAGATCAGGGGGGAACAATAACACAACACCACGTCCGCTCCGCGAGGGAATTTTGTTCCTTTTCGGCAGACGCAGCCGCGTGTATGAAGGACTATGGAAAACAAAATAGAATCCATTGATTCATGGTCGCAGACCATACAATCGATTCAGAAGCTGGCGGTCAACGATGTCTGCCAGGCAATGAATACCAGAATGGGCGGATTATCCACCGAAGAGGTCGAGGACGCGAGCCGGATACACGGCAAGAACGTCATCACCGAGAAGAAGGGGAAACCGGTCATTCTCATCTTTTTGGCAAATTTCGTGAGCCTGATGGCGATCCTGCTCTGGATTGGCGGCGTGATCGCGTTCTTTGCGGATATGACGGCGCTTGCCGTTGCCATCTGGCTCGTCAACGTCATCAACGGCGTCTTCAGCTTCTGGCAGGAGTTCCGCGCGGGCAAAGCCACGGAAGCGCTCCGCAACATGCTGCCAAGCTATGCACGCGTGGTGCGAAACGGCACGGAGGACCGCATTCTCGCGGAAGACCTCGTGCCGGGCGATATCATGCTGCTTGCGGAAGGCGACAAGATCTCCGCCGACGCAAGACTGCTTGAGAGCAGCGATTTTCAGGTGAACCAGTCTACGCTGACGGGCGAATCCAACCCCGTGCGCAAAACGCACGACGCGGTTCTCCGCGAAGGGTTGAGCCGTTCGGAGACGCCGAACCTCGTGTTCGCAGGCACCAGCGTCGCCTCCGGCACGGCGAAAGCCGTCGTTGTCGCGACCGGTATGCTGACCGAGTTCGGCAAGATCGCAAGCCTGACGCAAACGCTCAAAGAGGAGAAGAGCCCGCTGCAAAAGGAGCTCGATCGCGTCACGCGGCAGGTCTCCGCGATGGCGGTCGGCATGGGGCTTCTGTTCTTTCTCGCGGCGGTGTTTGTCGTGCATGATCCCGTCGCAAAGAGTTTTATCTTCGCGCTGGGCATGATCGTCGCGTTCATTCCCGAAGGCCTGCTGCCGACGGTTACCCTCGCGCTTGCGATGGCCGTGCAGCGCATGGTCAAGGAGCACGCGCTGGTCAAGCGCCTCTCCGCCGTGGAAACCCTCGGCTGCACGAGCGTGATCTGCTCGGACAAGACAGGCACGTTGACGCAGAACGAGATGACCGTCTGTAACCTCTGGTTGCCGGGCAGGGAGCTCGATGTCACGGGTCTCGGCTACGCGCCCAAGGGCAAGGTGCTCTGCGGCAAGGACGAAATCAACGTTGCCAACGACGGCGACCTGAATATGCTGCTCACGGCGGCTGCTCTTTGCAGCAACGCCCGCGTGGTGCCGCCGGAACCCGGCTCGGATCGCTATACCGTGCTGGGCGATCCCACGGAGGCTTGCCTCGGCGTCGTCGCCGAAAAGGCGGGGCTGAATGTGGAGCAGGCGGTGCGGAGCATGCCGCGCGTGCGCGAGCTGCCGTTTGACAGCCGCAGAAAGCGCATGACGACCATCCACGCGCTGGAGCAGCCTGTGCAGGGCACGCGACGCGTGGCATATATCAAAGGCGCACCCAAAGAAGTGCTGGAGCTGAGCAACACGATCTCCGTCAATGGCGAGATCGTGCCGCTGACGCAGGCGCAGCGCGACGAGATCATGGCGGAGAACGACCGTTACGCAAGAAACGGCCTCCGTGTCATCGCGGTTGCCTGCCGCTATCTCACAAGAGAAATGAACCTGCCGACCGCGCTCAGCGCATACACGCCGGAGCTAATCGAGCAGGAGATGACGTTCCTGGGTCTTACGGTCATGGCGGACCCGCCGCGGCCTGAGGTTGCGGACGCGGTTAAGCTCTGCCACCGCGCAAACATCCGCATCATCATGATCACGGGCGACTACGGACTCACCGCAGAGAGCATCGCAAAGCGCATAGGCATTGTCAAAGGCGAGCATCCGCGCGTGGTTTCCGGCCTCGAGCTGGAGCAGCTCTCGGATGACGAGCTCAAGATCGCGCTCAAGGACGAGGTCATCTTCGCCCGTGTTGCTCCCGAACAGAAATACCGAGTGGTCTGCGCGCTGCAGGAGATGGGACATGTGGTCGCCGTCACGGGCGACGGCGTGAACGACGCGCCCGCGCTCAAGAAGGCGGATATCGGCGTCGCGATGGGCATCTCCGGCACGGACGTCGCGAAGGAAGCCGCGGATATGATCCTTACGGACGACAACTTCGCCTCGATTGTCCGCGCCATCGAGGAAGGACGCGCGGTCTACAGCAACATCCGCAAGTTCATCCTCTACATCCTCAACAGCAACGTACCCGAAGCAGTGCCGTCGGCTGCATTCCTCTTCTCGCGCGGCGGAATTCCGCTGCCGCTGACGGTGATGCAGATATTGAGCATCGACCTCGGCACCGATATGATGCCCGCACTCGGCCTCGGCACCGAGCTGCCGGAAAAAGGCATTATGGATCAGCCGCCGCGTTCCTTGAAGAGCAGGCTTCTCAATGGTAAACTGTTTGTGAAGGCATTCCTCTGGTATGGCATGCTCGAAGGTGTAATCTGCATGGCGGCTTACTTCTACACGAACTGGACGCACGGCTGGCCCGCCGTTCCGCTCGCATCCAGCGGGATTGTCTACCAGCAGGCGACGACGATGACGCTCGCGTCCATCGTCTTCTGCCAGATCGGCGCGGTGCTCAACTGCCGCACGGAGCGCGAGAGCGTGTTCTCCGTCGGCATCTTCAACAACAAGCGCGTGCTCCTCGGCATCGCGGTGGAGCTCGTTCTGATCTGCGCGCTGAGCTATGTACCGTTCCTGCAGGGCATCTTCAACACGGCTCCTCTGGGTTGGTCGGACTGGGCGCTGCTTGTCGTGCTGCCGTTCCCGATCCTGCTGCTGGAAGAACTGCGCAAGTATTTCGCTCGTTTGGCTAAAAAACGTAAAGGAGGGCGGTCGCTATGAAAGTGATCGTTGTCGGCTGCGGCAAAATGGGTTCCGGCCTCGCGCAGGAACTGGTGAGAAAAGGTCATACGGTGACCGTGGTGGGTTCTTCAATGGAAGAGTTCGCCATGCTGGGAAAAGGCTTCAAGGGCGACACCATCGTCGGTGTTGCGTTTGACAAACAGATTCTGGAGCAGGCGGGCATCGAGCGCGCAGACGCCGTCGTCGCCTGCACCAAGAGCGATGAGACCAACGCGCTCATCGGCCGCATCTCGCGCAACACCTACCGTGTGCCGCGCGTGATCAGCCGCCTGTACGACCCGAGAAAGGCGGAGATCTACCGCTCGCTCGGCATCCAGACGATCTCTGCGACCGAGTGGGGCGTCAAGCACGCAATCGAGCTGCTCAGCTACGACCAGCTGGACATCGTCGCGGGGCTCGGCAACGGCGGCGTGGACATCGTCCGCGTGGAAGCCACGGAGCTGCTCGTCGGCAAGAAGATCGTGGATGTCACCGCAGCGGGCGAATTCACCATCTGCGCGCTGAGCCGGCAGAATCAGACGTTTTTGCCGACGCTGGGCACGGTGATCGAAAAAGGCGACGTGCTCTACTACAATGTAATGGTTTCTTCGGTCAAGCAGTTCAAGCATGTGCTTGGGCTTCTGTAAGGGAGGCGGGTGGACAGCATGAAAGTCATCATCATCGGCGGCGGCCAGACGGGCGCCTATATCGCGGGAATCCTCCTCGCCAACAAGTGCGAGGTGACGGTCATCGAGAACCGTGAGAGCATCTATCAAAAGCTCAAGCGTGATGTGCCGGAGAAGAACATCCTCTTCGGCAACGGAACCGACCCGAACGTCCTCGAGCAGGCTGGCATCGCGAAGGCGGACGTCGTCGCCGCGGTCACAGGACAGGACGAGACAAACCTCGTCGCCGCGACCATCGCGCGGTTTGAGTTCGACGTGCCTCGTGTCATCGCGCGCGTCAATAACCCCAGAAACGCCTGGCTCTTCAACGCGGGTATGGGCGTGGATGTTGCGATCAATCAGGCGGATCTGCTGGCGCACCTCGTGGTGGAGGAGATGAATTCGGTTGCGATGCTCACGCTGATGAAGATCAGCCGCGGCACCTACTCCATCGTGCAGTTTAGTGTGGGCGATTCTGCCGGTGCGGTGGGACAATCTCTCCGAGCCCTCGCTTTTCCGGAGCAGGCGGTGTTTATCGCCGTATACCGTGGCGAGGAGGTCATCATTCCACACGGGAATACTGTGTTTGAAGCCGGGGATATCGTGCTTGCGTTTACGGATGAAGAGACGCAGGGTAAGCTGACCGCCCTATTCAAATAAAAAGCGAATATGCAATAAAGCCCCGAACCGGTTGGTTCGGGGTTTTTGCTTGCGTTGATCATTATTTATTCGCGTTGTCTGCCAGCGCCTGCGCAAACAGCTCCGCAAGCATCTCTGTGCCTTCCCGCACGCGCTCTGACATGCCGAGGCCCTGCTCCGTTGTCGCGGGCTGAATGCCCACAAGGCACGTCTGGCAGCCGCAGGCGAGCTTGAGATAGCTCAATAGCATGGGGAGCGGAAGCATGTGTGTGGAGAACGAAAGCCCCGCTGCGCGCTCCTCCGGCAGCAGTTGGATCGAGCCCGCGGGCAGTTCCAGAAACGCCGCGTCCACCACGACCAGAAGATCGGGCGCAAACGCGCGGATCATGCCGGAGAAGTTCTCCGGCGCTGGCCCGCCGGAGACGAGCAGCACGCGTTCGCCGGGCTCACCGACCGGAAGACAGAGCCGCTCACTCAGAAGTTCGACGAGATACAGCCCCGCTTCGTCATCGTGGCAAAGTTCCGAGCCGACGCCGAGGACGCAGACCCGCTTTGGCGGCGCGAATGCTTCGGTAAAATAGGCGGCAAGTTCACTCACAGCTCAATCTCAAGACTCTCGCGGTCAAAATTAGCGAGCAGTACGTCGCTGGTAAAGCCCAGACTGTCCTTGGGGCAGGTGTCTACGCACTGGCAGCAGAACACGCAGCGACCCAAGTTTAAGTAGGCGTGCATCTCCTTTGCTTCCTTTGTGCCGAAATTTTTGATCGTGATCGCGCCTGTCGGGCAGTCGCGCATGCACATCACGCAGTTGATGCAAGTGGTCGGGTCATAGATCAGGCGGCCGCGATAGCCCTTCTGAATGCCTTCTTCGCCAAACTGATGCACCTGCGTCGCGGGTTTGCGGAATAAGTTTTTGATGGCGAGCCCGGCCAATCCGCCGGGACGTTCCTGTTTTTTCTTCATACGAACTCTACCTTTCAAGAAACCGGTAAAAACGCTTACAGACCGAGCAAACCGCGCAGCAGAAGGTTGAGGATCATCTGCGCCATCGCAATCGGCGTCAGAATCGACCAGAAGAACTTCAGCGTCTGGTCGATACGGATGCGCGCCATGGTCGCGCGCAGCAGCACCATCATCAGCACGAGGATCAGCGTCTTGACCAGATACAGCACGAAGTCAACCCACGCGATTGCGGAAAAGAACGGCAGAAACAGCGCCGCGAGCACAGAGGCAATCGCCGCGAGTTCGGTAATCGCCGTTGCGCGGAAAAATGCGAGGTAGCGCCCGCTGTATTCGACCAGCGCGCCGCCGACGATCTCGGTCTCCGCTTCCGGCGCGTCAAAGGGCGTGCGCTCAAGTTTGCTCTGTGCGGTCAGCATGGAGACGAAGAACGCAGGCAGGTTGATCAGCGTATAGAGCGGATGCGCGTGGTAAAAAGCCGCGATGCCGGAGATCGACCATGTTCCCGCGAGAATCGCCGGGGAGAGAAACGCCATGAACAGCGGCACCTCGTAGGCGAACATCTGCGTGAGCGTGCGGAACGCACCGATGGTGGAATAGACCTCGTGGCTGTTGTAGCCCGCGAGGAAATGGCACAGCGTCGGAATCGTCAGCAGATACAGCACCGCGACCAGATCGCCGGGATAGGCGGTCACCGCCGTCATGCCCCACACGGGCGCGCAGAGAAACGCCGCGCACACGGAGGCGAGGGAGACGGTCGGGAGCGCCGCAAACACGAACTTCTGCGCGTTGCGCGGCACGATGACCTTTTTGCCGATAAGCTTGAGCATATCTGCGAGCGGCTGATACCACGGCGGGCCTTTGCGGTTCTGCATGCGGGCGTAGACCTTGCGGTCGACGTATTCCAGCAGGAACGAGTATATGCTCAAAAACAGCAGTCCGGGGAAGACGAGCACCTTGAGTATGGATAGCAGCATGCGTTCTTTCCCCTTTCGTTAAAATTCGCGGATTTTGATGGCGCTGGGATCGATGCCGCGGGATTTATACTGCTCGATGCCCATGAGACGGATCTGTTCCCAGTCCGTGAGCTGGTTTACGCCATTGCCGACCAAATGAATCGCGCGGTCGGTGCAGGAATAGCATGGATCGATGGCGGCGATGATGATCGGCACATCCGCGAGCTGGAAGCCTTCCAGCATGTGGCTCATGCCGTGCCAGTTCGCCTCCGTTGGGGCGCGTACGCGCACGCGATCCGGCATATCCGCTCCCGTTGAACGGATGTAGTGTACGTTTTCCCCGCGCGGCGCTTCTACGCGGCTGAGCGATTCGCCCGCGGGCAGCTTGCGCGGCGCACGGACGGAGATCGGGCCGTCAGGAATCTCAGTCACAAAGAGGCGGATGAGGCGGATTGCCTCCAGCATCTCTTTGACGCGGACGAGCGTGCGCCCGTAGACGTCGCAGTGATCGTCCGTAATCGGCATGATCGGGATCTCTTTGTAGACGCCGTAGGGCTCGATGATGCGGGTATCGGCCATGATGCCCGCGGCACGCGCAACGGGGCCAACCGCGCTGTATTTCTGCACATCCTCGGCCGTGAGCACGCCGATGCCCTTGAGCCGCGCGATCAGCGTGGTTTCGGTCATCGCGAGGTCTGCGTAGTATTTGAGCTTCTCTTCGAGATGATCGCAGACGAGCAGGATGTCCTGCATCAGCTCCGGCTCCAGATCGCGCCGCACGCCGCCGTAGGTGTTCACACCATAGTTGACGCGGTTGCCGCCGATGCGCGCTAGAAGATCCAGCACGAGCTCGCGGTCGCGCCAGGTGTACATAAACAGCGTGTCAAAGCCGATTTCGTGCGCCGCAACGCCGAGCCAGAGCAGGTGGCTGTGCAGCCGCTCCAGTTCGCCGACGATGCCGCGGATGTAGTGCGCTCTGCGTGGCACTTCCAGCCCCGCGAGTTCTTCAAACGCCTGACAGAAACACGAGGTGTGCGCGTGCGAGCAGATGCCGCAGACGCGCTCGATGATGTACAGCGCCTGCATATAGTTCCGGCTTTCGCAGGCTTTTTCGATGCCGCGGTGGTTGTAGCCGATCTCGATGACCGCGCGCTCGACCTTCTCGCCGTCCAGCGTGATTTTAAAGCTGCCCGGTTCCTTGAGCGAGGGATGCTGCGGCCCGATCTGTACGACGACTTTGTTTTTATCGTTTGGGCTCATTTCGCGTCATCCTCCTTCGGCGGTTCGTAGGTCATCGTCTGTTTGTTGAAGTAAGCGGGGTTCCACTCCTTGCGCAGCGGATACTGACCCTCCGGCCAGCAGTCGGGCAGGGGATAGCGCGGTCCTTCGGGAAGGCCCGAAACATGCACGCCGAACAGGTCGACGAGCTCGCGCTCGTGCAGCACCAGCGAGGGATAGAGCTCTCCCATGGAGCGCACGTTCGGCGCGCTCTTGGACACGCGTTCGCGCAGAACCAGCAGCACGTTGTCGTCGTTGGAGAGGATATACGAAATGCCGATATCCGCGCCTTCGTCCGTGCCGATGATGTGCTTGCCCTTGTGGTAGCCGAGCTTCTCGTTGGCGTAATACAGTGCTTCCTCGAACGATTTCGGGTCGGTAAACGCCGTATTGACGCGCATATAACGCGGGGAAACCGCCTCCAGCGCGGGGAAATGCTTGTTGAGCTTCAGAATCGTCTCTTCTGCGTTCATTTTGCGCCAGCCTCCTTTTGATCGAGCATGTCCAGAAGCTTGCCCACCGCGTCGATAATCGCCTCCGGGCGAACCGCGCAGCCTGGGATATACGCGTCCACGGGCACGACGGTGTCGATGCCGCCGGTGACGCAATAGCAGCTGTCGAAGATGCCGCCGGTACAGGCGCAGGTGCCGACCGCGATGACGAACTTCGGCGTGGACATCTGGTCGTAGATCTGTTTGAGCCGGTCGCGCGTTTGGAGCGTGACGGCACCCGTGCAGACCAGCACGTCCGCGTGGCGCGGGCTGCCCTGCTGGAGGATGCCGAGGCGCTCGAGGTCATATTGCGGCGTGAGCGCGTCTACCACCTCGATGTCGCAGCCGTTGCATGCGCCTGCGTTGAAGTGGATGATCCAGGGGGATTTTTTCTCACCCCAGGCGATTGCTTTGTCGAGAAGACCCATGATTAAAACCTCTAACGTTTGCTTTCTTGGTTGGTCAGGGTGTGTAATACGGTTATTTGCGGAACAGGATCAGCATCGCGAGCGCGCCGACCGCGATGTATGCCACCGGCATCAGCGTATGCCTTGCGGGGGCAGTTGCCACGATCATCACGAGCACGTGCATGACCGTGAAGAAGAACGCAAGATAGAACATCCGCCGAAAGTTCGGGTTGACGTACTGGCTGACCGCGTCCTCGTTTTGCCCGCACGCATAGGGATCAAACGCGTGCTTGCCGGAGGGGGTTTTGTCTGCCTTGCGCTTGAGATAGATCGAGAACAACGCGAACATCAGCAGAAACGAAAGAAAAAGCACCGGCGTGGAGATGATCAAGTTTTGTGCCGTCATATCGTGTTCCTCCTCAGCCTTTCAGGTTCCGGAGGCTCCGGATATCCATATTGCCGTATTTGTGATAGATGCTGATGGCGATGCCGGACAGCACGGTCGCAACCACGACCTCGATGACGATGACGCTCACCACGAACGATTCCGCGACGGGCATGTTGCCGTTGAGCCAGCCGCCGAGCACGATGAACATCGAGACCGCTTTGATGGCGAGCTCAAGGGCAATGATGATCTTGAGCATGTGGCGCGTGCGGATGAGCTCAAAACAGCCTGTGAGGATCAGCACAAGCCCTGCGATGAGCATGATGGTGGACACGGTCATTGTTTTTCACTCTCCTTAAAGAACACCACGATGGCGGAGGCGCCCGCGATGATTGCGATCATCTGGCCGAAGATATCCGCCTGGCGCGTTTCCCAGAATACGTTGTCAAAGCTCGCTGCGCTGCCGACCGGGCCGTGCGTGCCGAGCGAGAAGCCCGTGAGCAGTGCCGCAATCATCAGGATCGCGCCGATGGCGATGAGGATGATGGGCAAGAGGTGCGCGCGCTTTTCCGGCGCGCTTGCCTGACGATCACCGTTACTCAGGCTCACCGCGCTGATGAAGATCACGGTGACGAGTCCGGAACAGACAGAGACCTCGAAGATGGCCGCCGTATGCGCGCCGAGCACGTACATCAGCACGCCGCAGGCCGCGCTGACCGCGGCAAGCGAGATCGCGGCGTTGATCAGATGCCGGCTCAAGACGGAGAAGAAGCCGAATACCAGCATCGCGCCAAGACAGACGAAGATAGCAACGTTCATATAGGCTCCTTTCAGACGAGCCCCGCGTGCTGCAGATACAGAAGCACAAGCGGGAACAGCAGTCCGACAGCGATGGTTGCGATGGTCAGCAGAATCTCGGAAGCTTTGATGCCGCCGGTGATCTCGGTGACGCCCTCCCAGCGGGGATTGAGCTTGCCGAAGAAGGTCTTTTTCTGCAGGCGCAGGAAGTATGCGCCGGAGAGAATGCTCAGCAGCAGCGCAGCCGCGGCCACGCCCTTAAGCCCTGCGCTCCAAAGCGCGATGAGCACCAGAAGCTTGCTCCAGAATCCCGAAAGCGGCGGAACACCGGCAATCGAGAGGAGTGCCGTCACGGAGGAGAAGGAGGTCACGGGCATTCTTGCCTGAAGGCCGCCCATCTCGTCGATATCCAGCGTGCCGAGGCGCTGTTCCAGCGCGGCAGCGTTGGTAAAGAGCGCGGTTTTCGCCAGCGCGTGCGAGAGCAGGTAGAGAAGAGACGCGATGAGACCCAAGCGCGTATCCGCGGCAAGACCCAACAGCAGATACCCCATCTGGCTGACGGAGGAATAAGCCGCGATCCGCTTATAGCTCTTTTGCTGCAGCGCGAGCAGCGCGCCGACGACGATCGTAAACAAGCCGAGCACGAGCAGCGTGATCTTCAGCGCCGCGTTTCCGGGGAAGAGGCGTACGAGTACGATCAGGCTGTAGACGCCCGCGATCTTGGTCACGATACCGGAGAGCATGATGGAGATTGCGGTGTCTGCGCTCTCGTATGCATCCGGCAGCCAGCTGTGGAAGGGCGCAATACCGCTCTTGATCGCGTAGCCGGAGGTCAGAAGCACCAGCGCCACCCAGCAGAGCAACGTCTTTGCGTCAGCCGCGCCTTCAAACAGGGAGGGACGCAGCATGTCAAACGACAGGCTGCCCGCCTTGATGAACAGCAGCGAAAGTCCGGTGAGGATAAAGATGGTCGCGAGTGCGGAGAGCGCCATATACTTGAATGCGCCTTCCAGATCGCGCGTGCTCTTATACATACCGATCATAACGAAGCTCGCAAGACCCACAACCTCCATAAACACATAGAGCGAAAACAAGTCGTGCACCATGAGCATGCCGTTCATGCCGAGCATCATGACCATTAGCATGTTTGTGTAAGAGCTGCGGTGGTCGTCGATGGTGGTAAACGCGGTCATCGTCGAGGCGAGAGTTACCATACCCACGCACGCGAGCAGGAACAGTGTCACGAGATCCACGCGGAAGTATCCGAGGCCCTTGCCTAGGTCCCAGACGAGGGAGAAGCGAAACATGCTTTCGCCGGAGGCCGCAAGCACGACGAACGCCGCGAGCGAGGCGAGCAGCTGAAACGTTGCCACGCCCGCGCTCATGCCGATGGTCATATGGCGCATGGTCTCGCGCGGGATGAGTGTATTCACCACGATCGCGAGCAGCGGGAGAGTGAGAATCAGTTGCATGAGGATTGCTAGAACATTCATAGGCACACCGCCTGACGCTCTGCCGAACGGGCGGCAGGCTTACTGGTTGGATACAAAGATCGCATAAACGTCGTCCGCCTTTCTCAGAGCAGTATGATCAAAAACAGAATTGCCACGAGCACAAGCCCGGAAGCAGCGAGCGCGAGATAGCGCGTCAGGCTGCCGTTTGCCGCGCGATGCAGGAGCGAGGAAATCCACCGGACAAACCCCGGTACGCCCTTGTCATACACCCAGCTGACGCCTTTTTCAACCGCCATGCAGGCGCGCGAGAATCCGCCAACCGTCGCCGTGAGCCAGTTGTAGGGATCGAGCTTGCCAGCCTCCGCCAGCGCGTAGAGCTGCCGAAGCACCGGTGCATTGCGGATGTGATCCGTGCTGTGCAGCGCGCTTCCGGTTTTTTTGCGTCCGTAGAGGTAGTCCAGCACCGCGATCGTGAGTGCAGCGATTGAGAACGCCACGAGAAGCGCGCTCTTCGGCCAGCCGCCGAAGGTTTCTGTATACCCGAGCGCCGGCTGCAAAAGCACGGTATGCGCGAATTTGTTGAATACGCCGAGCAGCACGCAGAACAGCGCGAGCACCACGGCGGGCAGGGTCATGCCGACAGGCGCCTCCTTGACGTACTTTACGCCTTGCGGCAGCGAAAGCTTGCCGAAGAACGCGGAGCCGCCGAGCTTGAGCAGCGTGAGCGCCGTCATAACCGCGCCGACGAGAGCCACGATGTAGAACACGACGTTGGTCTCCAGCGCCGCGTCGAAGATGAGCTCCTTGGAGAAGAAGCCGTTGAAGCCGGGGAAGCCGGAGATCGCAAGGCCGAACACCACGAAGCAAGCGGCGGTGACCGGCATGAGTCTGCCAAGTCCGCTGATATGCCGTAGATCGGTCGTGCCCGTGCGCTTTTCGATTGCGCCAGTGGTCAGGAACAGGCCGGATTTATACAGCACATGGTTGAATAGGTGAAACAGCGCGCCGACGATGCCGACGGGCAGCGCACTGCCCAGCGCGAGAATCATAAAGCCGACCTGGCTGATGGTGCTGTAGGAAAGCAGCACCTTCATATCCTTCTGGATGAACGCCATCGCCACGCCGAAGAACAGCGTGATGGAGCCGATGATCATCACGAACGTGCTCACGGGTGAACCGGGCTGCACGTCGTAGATCTGCGTGATGATGCGGATTGCGAGGCCGATGCCGAGGATTTTTTCCAGCGACGCGGGGAACAGCGCGAGAAAGGGGCTCTGCGCGTCTTCCGCAGCGAGGGGAATCCAGCTGTGGAAGGGAATCGCACCGGCCTTGCCGAGCGCGCCGAGCAGCATGAGGACGCAACCCACCGCGCCGACGCCCTCCACGGGCAGGCGCGTGATGGAGGAGATGTTGCCCGTTCCCGCGACGTGGATGGTGATGATCACGCCGAGCATGAGCATCAGGTCCGCAACTCCGCTGATCCAGAGCATCTTGATCGCAGCGCGCGGCTTATGCAGGTTGCCGATGAGCAGAAGCCCGCTCATGGCAATCAACAGCCCTTCCCAGAAGACGAGCATCACAGGCAGGTTGTCCGAAAGTAGCGCGCCGTTGACGAAGCCCACGCTGAGGAAGAAGAACAGCAGGAACAGCCCGCCTTCCTTTTTGTTGCGATAATACGTCACCGAATACCGCGCGAGCAGGAACGCGACCACGGAGGCAAACAGCGGCAATACCGCGGAAAGCCCTGAGGAAACAAACTTCGCCTCAAACCCGTAGCCCGCAAATGGCAGATCGACGCTCGCGCCGCCACCGAGGAAGAGCGCAAGGCAGAGAAACACGTTGCCAAGGCCGAAGACAAGCACCGTCGCGACCTGCGCCGCGTAATATTTTCTCAAGAGCCAGATGACGAGCCCGCCGAGGATCGGAAGGCCGATGAGCATCATCGGCAGCGCGATGCCGCCGGAAAGCCAGGCGCAAACAGAAGCCATATTACAGCACCCCCCAAATGCGCGAAGCAAGTTCAGCCGGAAGAGAGATGAACACGCCCAGCACGAGCGCGAGAACACCGAGGAAGACTACACTGCCGACCATGCCGCGCGTGTGTTCGTGCGCATGATGATCGGTTTCGGGCCCAAGGAAGACCTTGAAGAACACGCGGGAGAGATAGAACACCGTCATGAACGCGCCGAGGATGAATACGCCCGCAATCCAGGGTTGATTTGCCGTCAGCGCGCCCTGCACGACGAGGAATTTCGCAAAATAGCCGGAGAACGGGGGCACGCCCATCACGGAGAGCGAGCAGAGCGCAAACGCCACCGCGGTCAGCGGGAAACGCTTGTAGAGCCCGCCCATCTTGTTGATGTCCTTGGTGTGCAGGCCGTGCTCCACGATGCCCGCGCAGAGGAAAAGTCCGCCCTTGGCGACACTGTGTGCGAGGATATACAGCATGCCGCCGACGAGACCCGTTTCGTTTCCGATGCTGACACCCAAGAGAATGAACGCAAGCTGGCTGATGGTCGAATAGGCGATGATGCGCTTGATGTCGGTCTCCACCATTGCGCAGCCCGCGGAGATCAGCGCGGAGACGGCGGCGATGATCGGCACGATCTGCGTAAACACCGGATCGACCGTAAACGTCACGGCAAACAGCCGCGCGTAGGCATAGACGCCGATTTTAACCAGCACCGCCGCGTGCAGCAGCGAAGTCACGGGCGAGGGCGCAACGCCCGCGTCCGGCAGCCAGCTGTGCAGCGGGAAGGTGGCGGATTTACTGAGGATGCCGAACAGGATCAGCGCCACGCACCAGGCGGGCACATGGATGCCCTGCATCGCGGTGAGTTCAAACGTACCCGTCTGACCCCAGATGCCAAGGAAACCCACGAGCATGATCAGCGCGCCGAGCACGGTGACCACATACGCCTTGTTCGCGCGCACGATGGTCAGCTCCTCGCGGTAGAACCCGATCAGCCGCCAGCAGGCGATCGCGCTGATTTCCCAGAAGATGTACAGTAGAATCAGGCTCGTGGAGAACACAAGCCCCATCATCGCACCCAGGAACAGCACCGCCATGAAGTAGTATTCGTTCTGGTTGGGGTAATCCTTGATGTAGCCGAAGGAGTAGATGAGGATGACGCTCGCAACCAGCGAGGACGTCATCGCCATGAATACGGCGAGCGCGTCCGCCTGAAAACCGAGGCTCAGCCCCAGCGGCAGCGCAAGGCGCACGAGCGGTTTTTCTCCCGCGAGAACGGCGGGCAGCAAGGAAGCAGCGCAGGCGAACGAAACCACCACGAAGAGCAGCGAGAAGAGGTTTCGAACGCGCGGCGCACGCCGACCGATGAGCGGCAGCAAACAGGCGCCGACGAGCGGCGTCAGGATTGCAGCCAGTAGGGTAGCTTGCATAGACTCATTTCCCCTGTCCATGAATAAAACCCGCCCTGCGCAAAGTCGTTGGCAGGACAGGCTTTTGCTTGCAAAAAATTGCGTGTTCATTATAAAACTACGCATAGAAAAGGTCAAGAAACGTCGAGCGCATCAAACCGATTCTAAAATATCGATATGCATTCCGATTTATTTCATAAATTATGAACAAAAAGGCGAATGGTTCATGAAAAGAAAAGCAAGGTGAAAAAAAGCGCGCGGGTTGGATTTTTGCGTTGGTTTTCTCTTGTAAGTCGAAAAATCCGTTAGGCGAGTAAGGATTTTTTCTGGCAAAAACAAGGCGCTGAAACGATTTTTCTATACTGATTACCGGAAAACGTTGAAAAAAATCGTAATATTTTCCCGTATTCCGTCAGCAAATGCGCGGAAGCAGCTCCCCGCTCGGCGGCAAAACGCGCCGGAAGGTGCCGATGGACGTTTTTGCAAACACCGCGCCGCGCCCTTCCTTGACGCTGCCGATGATCGCGGCCTCGTTGCAGCCGGGCTGCGCGCGCAGAACGGACAGCGCGAGCGCAGCCTGTTCCGCGGGAACAGAAAACAGCGCGACGCCCTCGTTTGCCACATAGACCGGATCGATGCCGAGGATCGCGCAGGCGGCGCGTGCATCCGCGCGCACGGGCAGAGATTCTTCCTCCAGCGTGATTTCCAGCGTGGTTCCCGCCCACTCGGTGAGCGTCCCTGCGACGCCGCCGCGCGTAGGGTCGCGCATGGCGCGCACCGCGACGCCCGCGTCCAGCACGGCGCGGATGATGTGGTTCAGCGGTCGCACGTCGCTTTCAATCGCGGGATCAAAACTCAAGTTATGCCGCGCGGCCATGACGGCCATGCCGTGGCTCGCGACGGGAGAGGTGCAGAGGATGACGTCGCCCGCCTGCGGCTGCTGCGTCGGAATCATTCGGCCTGCGGGAAACACACCGACGCCCGCGGTGGTGATCGTCAGTCCCGCGCAGCCGCCGGGTTCGACGACCTTGGTGTCGCCGGTCACGATGACGACGTCCGCTTCTTGTGCCGCCGCAGCCATCGAGGCGACGACGCGGCGCAGAGTTTCGAGCGGAAGCCCGGTTTCGAGGATCATCGCGCAGGAGAGGTACCGCGCGTCCGCGCCGGAGACTGCGAGATCGTTGACCGTGCCGCAGACGGCGAGTCTGCCGATATCCCCGCCCGGAAAGAACAGGGGATTGACCACAAAGCCGTCGGTCGTCATCGCAATCTTGTCACCGGCGGGGAGAATCGCGGCGTCGGTCAGCGGCGATAGAAATTCGTTATGAAACGCGGGCGCGAAGATCTGATCAACGAGTTCGCGGTAGTCCCGCCCGCCGGAACCGTGCGCCATGGTGATGCAGTCGGTCATATGCCCGCTCCTTCATATTGATAGTAGGCCGCGCACGCACCCTCCGAGGAGACCATGCACGCGCCGAGGGGGTGCTGCGGCCGGCAGACCTTTCCGAAGAGTGGACACTCGACGGGCTCGATGGAGCCGCGCAGCACATCGCCGCAGCGGCACGCGTTCTGCTTCGGCACGGCAATGGGGGCTAGCGGGAATTTTCGGAGTGCGTCGAACCGCGCGTGCTCCGGCAGCAGCGCGAGCCCGCTCTGCGGAATCATGCCGAGTCCGCGCCAGACGGCGTCGCAGGGCGCGAACCACACGTCCACGAGCGTGCGTGCCGTCTCGTTCGGCGTTGGCTTGACCACGCGCGGATAGGCGTTGATCAGCGCGGGCTTGCCGCTTTTGATCATCGTCACAAGCGCGAGAATCGCAATTAGCAGCTCCTCCGGCTCAAACCCCGCGATTGCGGCGGGCAGGTGCAGCTCCTCCGGCAGGAAACGGAACGCGTCCGCACCGGTGATGGAGGAGACGTGGCCGGGGCAGATCAGCCCGCCGATCTTGGTGTCGGTATTCAGCAGCGCACGCAATGCATTCGGCATGGTCTTGTGCGCGGAAAAGACGGTGAGATTTTGGATATTCTCTCGCGCGGCTGCTTCCAGCAGCGCCGCGGTGTGCGGCGTGGTGGTTTCAAACCCGACGCCGTACCAGACGACCTCGCACGACGGGTGTTCCTTCGCGAAAGCGAGCGCGTCCAGCGGAGAGAGCGCGATGCGCACATCCGCGCCGCGCGCCGAAAGATCCAGCAGGCTCTCATCGCCGCAGGGCACGCGCATCATATCGCCGAAGCAGAACAGCGTGACGTTCGGCTGCTTCGCGAGCGCGAGCGCAAGCGCGATATCCTCCTCCGCCGTGACGCAGACCGGGCAGCCCGGCCCGGAAACGAGGCGAATGTTTGCTGGCAGCAGCTGGCGGATGCCGTGACGGCGGATGGCGTGCGTGTGCGTGCCGCAGACCTCCATGAGGGTCATCTGCGGCAAGCCTTGCGCTGCCTGCGCGATTTTTTCGGTCAGCGTTTGGATGGCGTTCACAGTAATTCAACTTCCCGAAGCAGCGCTTCCAGTTCCGCGCCTTCGTCGGGGTCGACTTTCTGGATCACGAACCCGGCGTGGACAAGTACGCAATCGCCGACGGCAGCGTCCGGCAGCAAGCGCACGGACGCGCGGCGGGTCGTGCCGCCGTAGTCGATGGTGGCGGTTTCGTCTTCAATTTTGGATATGGTTCCGGGGATGGCGAGGCACATATGTTTGCCCTTTCTTCTATTTGTATAAGCTGGCGGCAACCGCCGCCTGGCCATAACTGATGCCGCCGTCATTGCAGGGCACCAGTCGGTTGATCAAAACGGTACATCCGCGAGATTGCAGTTCTTCTACGCCAAGCTTCAGCAGCAACTCGTTCTGGAAGCATCCGCCGGACAGCGCGACGATGTCGCAACCGGTTTCGCTGCAGTGCCTTTCTGTAGCCGCGCCGAGCAGATTGGCGAGCCCCCGATGGAAGCGCATGCTGATGCTTCCCGCGGGCACGCCGTTCGCGGCATCCAGTATAGCGCGTTTCACGACAGGCCGCCAGTCGTAAATCCAACAGCCGTCTTCGTGCAGGAGCGTAAAATCGTATGTATCCTGCTCTGTTTTGTCCGCGATCTGCTCCAGCGTGATAGCGGCTTGCCCTTCAAACGAGACGGTCTCGCGGATGCCCGCGATTGCGGCGATCGCGTCGAACAGCCTGCCCATACTCGTGGTGATCGGTGCGTTGAGCCCCGCATCGGACGCTTGCAGGAGGAGCTTTGCTTCGTTTTCCCGTGCGGGAAAGAGCCGGAGAGCCGCCTCTCTGCCGAGCGCAATGTCGCAGACGCTCAGCGCCGCGCGCCAGGGCTCGTGCACCGCGGCCTCGCCGCCGAGCAGCCGGAACGGCAGAATGTGTCCTACGCGCTGGCTCTTCGCAACGGTGCCAAAGAGTGTTTCTCCGCCCCAGACGGTACCGTCCGTGCCGTAGCCCGTGCCGTCCCAGATGAATCCAAGCGCAGGAAGCTCGACCGCGTGTTCCGCAAGAACCGACGCGAAGTGCGCATGGTGGTGCTGCACGCGGACAACGGGCAGTCCCGTCTCCTGCGCGAGGCGCGTGCTCGCGTAGTCGGGATGCAGATCGCAGACGGCGATCTCCGGCTCGACGGAGAAGAGCTGCCGCATGAAATCGATCTCGCGCAGATACTCGCTCTCGGTCTCCGGGTCGTCCAGATCGCCGATGTGCGTGCTCAAAAACGCTTGCTCGTTTCGCACGAGACAGAAGGTGCTCTTCTGTTGCGCGCCCATCGCGAGAGTCGGCTTCGTGCCGCCTGCTAGCGGCAGCGGCTCCGGCGCCCAGCCGCGCGCGCGGCGCAAAGGGCGCGACTTACGTAGACTGACCACGAACACGCTGTCGTCCACGCGCCGAACGATCGGGCGGTTGTGCGTGAGCACGGCGTCTGCAAGCGGCGCTAACTCCCGCATCGCCTCCGCGTCGCGATAGAGCATCGGACGGTCGGAGACATTTCCGCTCGTGAGCACGAGCGCGGGCGTTTCCGCAAGCAGCAGGCAGTGCAAGGGCGCATATGGCAGCATCACGCCGAGCCTGCGGTTTTCCGGCGCGACGGACGGGGCGATATTGGTATGGTCCCGCTTTTGCAACAGCACGATGGGCTTCTGCGCGCTGGTCAGCAGCGATTCTTCCTCCGTTGATACTTCGCAATAGCGCCGGACTTCGTCCATATCCCGCAGCATGACCGCAAAGGGCTTTTCGTATCGTTGCTTGCGCGCGCGGAGCAATTGCACGGCGGCTTCATTCGTCGCATCGCACGCGAGGTGAAACCCGCCGATGCCCTTGACCGCGACGATTTTACCCGCGAGGATATATTCTGCAAACAGCGCGACGGCGTCACCGTTCTGCTCTTTGCCATCCGCCCAGAACGAAAGGGCAGGCCCGCAGACGGCGCAGGCGTTCGGCTGCGCGTGAAAACGGCGGTCGAGCGGGTCTTCGTATTCGCTCCGGCAAGGTTCGCACAGCGGAAAGTGGCGCATGCTCGTGTTCGCGCGGTCATACGGCACGCGCTCGATGATCGAGAACCGCGGCCCGCAGTTGGTGCAGTTGATGAAGGGATAACGGTACCGCCGGTCGGTCGGCGTGAAGAGTTCCCGCCTGCAATCCTCGCAGATGCCGATATCGGGCGAGATCAACGCGCTTTTCTCGCCGCTTTGGCTTTCGCGGATCACAAACCCGCGCTCGCCTGCCGGCGGCAGACTGGTTTTCTCGATCTGCTGCACGCGCGAGAGCGGCGGTGCGCTGGTGTTGAGCGCAAGTAGGAACGATTCGCAGGCGGCTTCATCACCCTCGATCTCGATGGTCACGCCGGAACCCGTGTTCAGCACGTATCCTGCGAGCGCACGGGAAACAGCCTCCCGAAACACAAACGGGCGGAAGCCGACGCCTTGGACGATGCCGCGAACCAGAATCTGATACCGAACCATTTCTCTCCTGCAACCAGTCTTTTTGCGAATATTATACCACTTGCGGCAGATTTGAACGAATCGATTGCGCGCGTGCAGTGATTTTCGTGTGACTTTGGCACAGTGCAACACAAAAACCACCTGCGTGAGGTGGCCTTGCGGATGCATGTGTACATTCAAGAATTTTCGATTTATTCTGCGGCGCCAACGTGTATGCGCACCATGTTCCACGAGAACTTCGGCAGCGCGAGTTCGAGAATGTTGTTGTGCAGGGTGCATCCGGTAAGTGTTTTCGGGGACACCGGAGTTGCGCTTGCTGTGTTGACGCTGTCGTGCGAAAAACCGTTGAGGGAAACGCACTCCAGAACGGCTGCGCTCGCGGTATTCGCAAGCGAAATCCGGCAGGGCTGCTGCTCCTCCATGCTGCGGTTGATCAGGAACAATACGATTTCCGACTGATCAGCAGAGAGCGTGGCGGATGCGTCCACATACGGGGTCGCGTCGCTGACGCTGCAAGAGTACGTTGGGGATTCGACGGAGACGCGGAGAGAACTGCCGCGGCCGAATTGCGATGCATACAGAAACGGGTAATAGATCGTCTGAATCCAAGCTCTGCCGCCGGGTTCGGTCATAATGGGCGCAATCGTGTTGACGAGCTGCGCCAGGCACGCGATCTTCACCACATCCGCGTTGCGCAGCAGTGTGTTCATCATGCACCCCACGAGCAGCGCATCCGCGCCGTCGTACAGCTCTTCCTCGATTGCGCGCGGAAACGTCCATTTCTCCGGAAACTGACCTTCCTTCTGGAAATGGTACCAGACGTTCCACTCATCGAACGAAAGATAGACATCCTTTTCGCTGTTTCTTTTTGCTTTCTCCGCGCGGCAGATATCCGCGACCTCACGGATAAAGCCTTCCATCTCGACACTGCGCGCGAGGAAGGCGGGCACATCGCCGTCGTTATTCTGATAATACTGGTGCAGGGAGAGATAGTCGATATAGGGATAGCAATGCGCGAGAACGGTCTGCTCCCAGCTGCCGAATGTCGGCATGCTGCGGTAGGAGCTTCCGCACGCGACGAGCTCGATCGAGGGATCGAGCCACTTCATCATCTTTGCGGTTTCGCTGGCGATTCTGCCGTATTCCTCCGCCGTCTTGGCGCATATTTGCCAGGGCCCATCCATCTCGTTGCCGAGGCACCAGAGCTTGACGTTGTACGGCTCTGCGTGGCCGTTTGCGCGGCGAAGATCGGCATACTGCGTCGGCAGCGTGCCGTTGACGTATTCCAATAGATCGCAGGCGCTCTGCGGCGTGCCGGTGCCGAGGTTGACGCCGAGCATGGCTTTTGTCCCTACGCGCTCGCACCACTGCAAAAACTCATCCGTGCCGACCTGATTCGGCTCCAGCGCAAACCACGCGAGCTCCGGCCTCATAGGTCGCTTATCCTTTGGCCCAATGCCGTCGAGCCAGTTGTAGCCGGAGAGGAAATTGCCGCCGGGATAGCGGATGCAGGAGAGGTTCAGCGGCTGGATGAGCTCCATGACGTCCTGCCGAAACCCCGCGGCATCGGCGGTCTCGTGCGCCGGCTCGTAGATGCCGGTATAGACCGCGCGGCCCATGTGTTCGATAAACGAACTATAAAGGCGGTCGTCGATCTTTGCGATGGTGTTGTTTATGTCGATCTGAATATCGGTCGTCATGCTTCGCCCTGCGCGCCGAGTGTAGACTCGCGCTCGATGATCGAGCACTCCAGCAGGATTTCGTGTTCGGCGGGCATGCCCTTGCCGGAAAGGCTGTCCAGCATGATGTGCGCGGCCTTCTGCCCGATCTCGAAGAGCGGCAGCGCGACGGTGGAGAGCTGCGGGCGGCAGACGGTCGAAATCTCGCGGTTGTCAAACCCGATCAGCAGGATATCCTTGCCGACCTCGATCCCGTTTGTGTTGCAGTAGTCCAGCACGCCCGTCGCCATCAGGTCGTTGTGTGCAAAGATCGCCGTTGCGCCCATCTGGATCAGCTGCTCGCCGAGCGAGTAGCCGCAGTCGCGCCCCCAGTCGCCGATCATCGTCAGAGCGGGGTTATATGGCACGCCGTGCGCAAACAGCGCTTCCTGATGCCCGCGCGTGCGGTTATAGGAATGGCTGCTGTCGGCGGGGCCTGCGATCATGCCGATGGTACGCCCGCCTGCGCGGATGAGCCGCTCGGTCGCCTCATAGGCTGCCTTCTTGTCGTCGTAGATCACGGAGGGGATGGAGGAGTCAAGGCTCGTGCAATAGGCGCAGACGAACTGCGGCTCTGCGTGCTCGGAAAGCGAAACGACCACGTGGCTGTGGCAGCCGATATAGATGATGCCGTCAACCTGCTTACTGAGCATCTCGTCCACAACGCCGTGGACAAGCTCTGTGCTTTCGTTCAGATCCTTCGGGCCGTTTCCGTATCGCTTGAAGAAGCGGAGGTTACCCAATATATAATGATAGCCCGCCTCATCGCAGGCGGCAGCGATGCCGTCCACGATCTCCGGCGCGTTGAACACGGTCAGATCCTCCGTCACGATGCCAAGCGTCCGGCTGCGCCCGCTCTTGAGGTAGCGTGCGTTGAGGTTCGGGCGGTAGTTCAACTCGCGTGCGGCATCCATCACCAGTTGCCGGGTTTCGGCGTTGACGCCGGATTTTTCGTTGAGCACCTTGCTCACGGTTGCGATGGATACGCCGGTGCGCTCCGAAATCTCGCGAATCGTTGCCATACTCGTCTTTTTCCGTTTCTGTCGTGTACGATCTTGTATTTCCTGTCTATATGTTAAACGTTACACTGGCAAAAATCAAGCGATTTTACGCATAATTCATCGCACTATCATCGTTTCACGTGTTCCTGCCAAATAAAATCTTGATTTTTCTCGAAAAAACACTTTACAAACGCATTTCTGATGCAGTATAGTAGCGATATCAAAGAAAACGTTTAACATATTTCATCGAAAATCACACTTAATCACGTCAATAACCGCTAAAATAAGAAAACGTTTAGCATGATAAGAAGAGGTCACCATGGCAAATAAATTGCGTCCATCCACCATCCGACAGATAGAAATCACGGATCGCCTGTTTGGCAGATACGTTTCCATGATCGCGGAAGCAATTCTCCCGTATCAGTGGAGCGCGCTCAACGGCGGCGTGGATATTTCGGACGCGGATCAGTGGGAGGCGCTCAACGGGCGCGTGACCGACGAACGGGTCTCCAGCTGCATCGATAATTTCCGCATTGCTGCGGGGGATATGCAGGGCAAGCACTCCGGCGCCGTATTTCAGGATACCGATGCTTACAAGTGGCTGGAGGCCGCGGCATACTGCATTGAGATCGGAAAAGGCGCATCTCTGCGGGATCGTGCGGATGAGCTGATCGCCCTGATCGAGCGCGCGCAGCAACCGGACGGCTACCTGAACACGTTTTTTACCATCGATTCTCCGGCGCGGCGCTGGAAGAATCTTGCCGAAGGTCACGAACTCTATTGCGCGGGGCACCTGATTGAAGCCGCGGTTGCCTATTACAACGCCACAGGAGCGGATCGCCTGCTCAACGTAGCAAGACGGTTTGCGGATCTGATCTCGACCGTATTCGGGCCGGAGGAAGGCAAGTGCAAGGGCTATCCGGGGCATCAGGAGATCGAGCTCGCGCTGGTGAAGCTCTACCGTGTTACAAAGGATGAGAGCTATCTCGCGCTCGCGAAGCACTTTTTACAGGAGCGCGGAAAGCAGCCGAACTATCTGATCGCGGAGATGGAAACCACAAAAGACTTCCGCCTGTTTCCGGAGTTTTCGCACTACGACGCAGAATACGCGCAGACGCATTTGCCGCCGGTTGAGCAAAAGACGGCGGAAGGTCACGCGGTGCGCGCGGTGTATATGTATTCCGCAATGGCGGATCTTGCCAAAGAATGCGACGACGAAAAACTGAAGCAGGCCTGCAAGATCCTCTGGGAAAACATTACGACGAAGCGCATGTACATCACGGGCGGCATCGGCTCCTCGGGATTGCTGGAACGCTTTACGGTGGATTACGACCTGCCGAACGACCGCATGTACTGTGAATCCTGCGCGTCGATCGGGCTGATGATGTTCGGTCAGCGCATGAATCTTCTCACCCGCGACGCTTCTTATTATGATGTCGTCGAGCGCGCGCTCTGCAACACCGTGCTTGCGGGCATCTCCGCGCAGGGCGACCGTTATTTCTACGTCAATCCGCTGGAAGTCTGGCCGGACAACTGCAAGTCTTCCACCTCGATGTCGCATGTAAAGCCCGTCCGGCAGGAGTGGTTCTCCTGCGCCTGCTGCCCGCCGAATATCGCGCGGACGCTGGCTTCCGTGGGGCAGTATATCTTCTCGGAGGACGAGAAGTCGGTCTATATCAACCAATTCATCTCCGCAGACCTCCGCACCGCGATCGGCGGCACGGATGTGACGGTTTCTATGAATTCCAGCTACATGCATGACGGGAGCGTGCGCATCACGGTCGCAAGCTCCTCTGCGCATCCGTTTACGGTTCGTGTGCGCATTCCCTCTTTCCTCAAGAAGCCAGTGTTCCTGCTGGAGCAGACCGAGATCACGCCTGTGATCGAGAACGGATACGCGGTGCTTGCGGTCTCCCGCGCAGGCGAGCAGACCTTCACGCTCCGCGGGCTGGTCGAGCCGGAGTTCTTCGTGGCAAACGATCAGGTGCGTTCGGATATCGGCAAACTCGCGCTGATGTTCGGGCCTTATGTCTACTGCCTTGAGGAGGCGGACAACGGAAAGAACCTCGCGAATGTGTTCGTCCGTCCGCAGGCAGACTTCGAAAGAAAATCCCCTGTGGAAGGTATGCCAGGCGATCTGCCGACGCTCGGCTTCGCCGGAGAGCGGCTCGTCCGCACGGCGGATCAGCCGACTGCGCTCTACGCCTCGCCGAACTTTGAGAAGACGCAGGCGTCTCTGACCGCGATTCCTTATTGCCTCTGGTGCAACCGCACCCCCGGCGAAATGCTGGTTTGGATGAAAGCGAGCTTGTAAGGATTTTCTGCTGATACACCAAAGCAATGGATTGTTTCTCAGAAAAAGTATCTTGAGGCGGCGTGTTTTTGCGGGCGGATAATATCCGCCCCTACAAGGACGTTGGAGAAAGTTTTCCGGTTTACCTAGTTTTTTGATTGAAAATGGAAGATCGCAATTGTGGATCATGAACCGTTCTTTGTAGGGGCGGATATTATCCGCCCGCATCGTAATCCTCTTCTGTCTGCGGCTTCGCCGCAGGCGCGCACCGAGTTTTTTTTCTAACTTTTATACACAGCAGGAAGTTGCTGTGATCCTCCTGTGTCTGCGGCTTCGCCGCGGACGCACCCCAAGAATTTCTACCGTTTATACGCAGCAGGAAGTTGCTGTATAATAAATAAACATAAGGAAGGGAATTGGAAATGAAAACCAAAAAGTTACTTGCTCTGCTGCTTTGTGCCATGATGGTTTCCGCCCTGTTCGCATGCGCACAGCCCGCAGCACCCGCAACCGAAGCACCGGCAGCTGAGGCGACCGAAGCGCCGGCGGCAGAACCGACCGAAGCTGCTCCCGCTGAGAAGATCACGCTTACCTTCTCGCTGTGGGGCGACCCTGCAGAGCAGGAAACGACGCAGAAAGCGCTCGACGTGTACAACAATTCGCAGGACAAAGTGTACGTGCAGGCGCTGCAGATCGGACGCGATGAGTACAACGAAAAGCTCCAGACCATGGCGACCGCAGGCGAAATGCCGGATTGCGGCATGGTTGCGGAAGACACCGTCATCGCGTGGGCACGCGACGGCCTGATGTCGGATGTGGATATCTATGCCGGTCAGGAAAACCTGCCGCTGGACTATCTTGCATTCAAGTACAATGACAAGACCGTTGCCTACTCCACCGCAAACGAAGTGCTCGCTCTGTGGTACAACAAAGCGATGTTTGACGCAGCAGGCGTTCCCTATCCGCCGACCTCTCTGGACAAAGCCTGGACGTGGGATCAGTTCGTGGAAGTTGCCAAGCAGCTGACCATCGACGCCAACGGCAAACACCCGGGCGAAGCCGGATTCGACAAGGACAATATCGTCCAGTACGGCGCATATGTCAACCAGTACACCTGGCAGCTCGAAGTATGGGCGCTCTCCAATGGCGGCAGCTTCTTCTCGCCGGATGGCAAGTCCGTCGTGTTTGACGATGCAGCGATCGAAGCCATCCAGAAGGTTGTCGACCTGCACCTTGTTGACAACGTCGCTCCCCTGAATGACGGCACGCAGGACAACGGATTTGCGAGCTCCCTCGGCGCAGGCAACGTTGCAATGTGCACCGAAGGCCAGTGGGCAACCGGTTTCCGTGGCGCGGGCTTTGACGGCATCGATTATGGCGTAGCCGTTCTGCCCTACATGAAAGAAAAAGTGACCATCGCGACCGGCGGCCCGGTTGGCGTGTTCGCTACGACGAAGTATCCGGCAGAAGCCGCTGATTTCCTCAGATGGTACAGCAGCGAAGAAAACAGCATGGGTACGATTATGGCCGGTTGGTGGATGCCCACAAAGCAGAACTACTACACCGACGAAACCCTGCTCAAGGCCTGGGTGGATGATTGCGCATTCCGCGCGGCTCTCCCGGCGGATGCTTACAAGACGGCCATCGTGGATGTCGCGCTCGACACCAACGTGACCCATCAGACCGGTTGGTATTACACCCCCAACACCTTCGAAATCCTCACAAAGACCCTGCAGCCGGCGCTGGTGGAAGCCATCAACGGCAGCAAGACTGTCAAGGAAGTCATCGACTCCGTCCGCGAAGCGATGCAGGCGGCACTCGGTTAATCGAAACGCTGAGAAGCTGCTAGAAAACAACTGAGCAAACGGGGCGCCTGAATGGCAAATGCCTATGCGGGCGCCCCAATGATTTACTCCTTCAGGAAAGAGTGAGATCGTTATGAAGCGTAGAACAAGAAGGGCGAATAACGCAATAAAGGAACAGCGCGCGGCTTATCTTTTTCTGATTCCCGCTCTGCTTGGATTGACGTTTATCACCTACGTGCCATTGCTCGCCGTATTCGGCATCAGTCTGACCGATTTGAATGTCGGTCATTTTATCAAGGGCGGAACAATGCCGCCCGTTCAGTTCGTCGGCTTCCAGAATTTTCGAGAGATTTTTCAAAATCCAAGCATCGATTTTCTGAATTCCATCAAGGTTACCGTTCTGTACTCGTTGCTTGCCGTCGTGTCCAGCATCATCTATTCGATGCTGATCGCGATGCTGCTCAATCGCAAAATGCCCGCTCGCGGTTTCTTCCGCGCGGTTTTCTATATTCCGTACATCCTGCCTGCAGCCTCGGTTATGATCAGCTGGTGGTTCCTCTTGAAATATGACGGTGGTCTGATCAACTATATTCTTGTGCACCTGGGGCTTGGAAAGTCTTTATTTCTTTCCGGGGGGAACACCGCAATTCCTTCGCTTGCGATGATCGCGGTTTGGACCTCCGGAAACCTGATCGTAATCTTCCTCGCGGGGTTGCAGAACGTGCCGCGCGTCTATCATGAAGCGGCGGAAATCGACGGCGCGAATGCCTGGCAGCGCTTCTGGAACATCACGATTCCGAGCATGACGCCGATCATCTTCTACAATCTTTTGATGAGCCTCGTCGTCAACCTGCAGGTCGTCGTGCCCGCGCTCGCCGTGACCAAAGGCGGCCCGGGGAAATCCACAATGTTCATGACGTATCTGATGTATCAGACGGGCTTTCGCGGCAGAGAGCTGGGCCAGGCGGGCGCAATCGCGTTTGTGTTCTTCATCGTGGCGGCGATTCTGGCGTTTGTCCTCTTTGCCACGTCGAAGAGCTGGATCTACAACGAGGGAGGAGATGACAAGAAATGAGCGAATCCGCAGTTCAAAAAGCGCGCGTGAAGCAGCACAAGCGCCTCGGCAACTCTATCCGCAGCCAAAAACGCAGTCAGCAGATTGCAGATACACTGTCGTTCATCGCCGTCGTCGTCATCGCAGCCCTTGTGATGCTGCCGATCTGGTGGATGATCCGATCGTCGCTGATGAAGAGCCTCGAGATCTTCAAGTGGCCGCCGCAGTTTTTTCCGAAGGAGTGGCTGTTCTCCAACTACAACATCAAGCCAACGACGTTCGACTTCTGGCTGTATCTGGGCAACACGCTGACCATCGTTGTTCCCTGTGTCGTGTTCGGCACGCTCACGGCGATTCTCTGCGGCTATGCGTTTGCGCGGCTTCGCTTTCGCGGCAAAGCATTTCTGTTTTCGCTCTGCGTGGGCTCGATGCTGCTGCCGACGATGGTGACGCTGATTCCGCTCTACATCGCTTGGGCAAGCCTGGGCTTGACGGATACCTACTGGCCGCTGATTTTGCCGTATCTCTGTGGCGGCGGCGCGTTCAACATCTTCCTTGTCCGGCAGTTCATCAAGACGCTGCCGCGTGAGCTGGACGAGTCCGCTTCCATCGACGGCGCGGGCTATCTAAGAACGCTGTTCAGCATCATCATGCCGTCGATCAAGCCCGCAATCATCGTGGTTGCGCTGCTGATCTTCATCACCACGTGGAATGATCTGCTACAGCAAACGATCTATATTTCCTCCCGTGAAAAGTATACAATGGCGGTAGGGCTGACCACGTTTATGGGTTCGTTTAAGAACGATTACGCGGGAATGTTTGCGGCAACGTGCCTCTCGTTCCTGCCCGGCGTTGTGGTCTATCTGTTTGGCCAACGACACTTTGTAGAAGGCATCGTCATGACGGGGATGAAGAATTAATGTCCGATCACCAGCAGGGATTCTGGGAAACATTGGGAGCAAAGCGCTTTGCTCCTGGAAAAGGCGTCGCCGAACCACCGCCGCAAGGTGGTTGGCGGCGGTTTTTCTTCGTCCTCGGAACGCATTTTTCGAAGCTGATTTCGCTCAACGTCCTGTTTCTCGTGTTCAGTCTTCCGGTGCTCACGCTGCCCGCAGCGCTTTGCGGACTCAATCGCGTGCTCATCAAGCTCTATCGCGACGGCAACTGCTTTGTCTGGGAGGAGTTTATCAAAGAATTCCGCGCAAACATCTGGAAGGCGATGCCGTTTGGCTTTGCCGCTGCATTTTGCCTGTTTGCTTCCTACTATTTCCTGAGCTTGGGCACATCGATGACCCAAGGCGGGGTGGAAGTGATCACGACCGCATTGGGGATTCTGCTTCTCGTTTTCGCTGTGCTGTTTTTCGGTTATGTATTCGTTTTTCTTCCGACGCTGGCGCTGAAGAACGCGCAGATCGCGCGAAATGCATTCATCTTCACCGTCACAGAATGGAGGACAAACGGAATTATTCTGGCGATCACGCTTGCGACCGTGCTGTTCTCGCTGCTTCTGTTTCCGTTCTCGATTGCCACGCTCGCGCTGTTCTCGATTGCGTTTTTGCAATATACCGTGTGCGCCGCGGTCAACGCGCCGCTGCAACGGCGGATCATCGGACCATATGAGGAAAAAGAGCAGGGGAATTTGAATTAAACTAGTGTTCTGATATGTTTGTATTCGAGCGAACGAATCCGGAAGACGCCGCGAGAGCGGCGTTTTTGTTTGGTTCACGCCGAAGAATTCCGAAATGCAGGCATAAGAAATAGCGTTGTTACAGCACCATATCCCCAGCGCATAGTCAATCAAAAGAACCTGCTTTTGATATGCAATTTTTCCGTGCCATGTATGTAACAAACGCACTTGCCGGGATATACAACTCCAGATTATAATAAGCACAACTTTTCCGGAACGGACGATTCCAACCGGAAGAAAACACGAGCGAATCACGCGAAATCCGCGTGATATTTTCAAATAATCCGATCAAACGAACAGGAGAAAGTTATGGAAGAGAAATCCGCAAGATTCAACAAAGTATTTGAACTGGTGGTCGCCATTCTGCTTGGCGTCACCGCAGTGATCACCGCCTGGTCTGCCTGGCAGGGCTCGCTTTACGACAGCACACAGGCGAAATATTACACCATCGGCAACGCAACACTCGCGGACGGCAATGCCCGCTGGAACGAAGCATCCCAGACGCTCGCGCAGGATATGAGCACATGGAACCAGATCAGCGCACTGCAGGTCGACCTCGACTATGCGGAATACCGCGGGGACACGGACGGCGCGGAAGCCGCGCAGTACAAGCTCGATATGCTGATGTACAGCGTTTCGGACGAGCTCACCGAGGCGATCGACTGGGCAAATGCGCAGGAGAACTACGCGACCCCGTTTGAAAAGGACGGGTTCATCGACTCCTACTATGCGGATGCAACCGCGGTCATGGACGAAGGCTATGCGCAGATCGACCAGGGCGACGAGGCAAACAACTGGGCGGACAAACTGGGGCTTGTATCGGTGGTTCTCGCGGTCGTGCTGTTCATGCTTGGTATCGTCGGCGTGTTTCAGGATAAACGGACGAAGCTCATCATTGCCTCCGTATCGGTGGCCGCGCTGCTCTTCGGCGTCGTGATCATGCTGCAGGTTCCGATGACCTGGCTGTAAGCCGGGGAAACCATGAACTTCTGCACGGGTGACGCAAGCGTGATATACTCATCCTAGCAGCTTGCCTGTGCGCAGACGAAAGGAGACCATTCGATGCAATATAGAATCTTTGGCGAGAACCTTCCCGCGGTGACGCTGACCCTCAACCCCGGCGAATCCATCTTCACGCAATCCGGCGGAATGAACTGGATGACGGCGGGCATACAGATGGATACCAACCTCAAAGGCGGCCTGCTCAAGGGGCTTGGCCGGATGCTCACGGGCGATTCTCTGTTTATCGCGACCTACACGGCATCCGCGCCGAATCAGGAGATGACCATCGCGTCGACCTTCCCCGGCGCGATCGTGGCGATCAATCCCGCGGGTGGCGATGTGATCGCGCAGAAGAGCGCGTTCCTCTGTGCGGAGTCCGGCGTCACCGTCAGCGCGCATCTGGTGAAAAACCTTGGCGCGGGCTTGTTCGGCGGCGAGGGGTTCGTGCTCCAGCGGCTCAGCGGCAACGGACTCGTGTTCCTCGAAATCGACGGCTCGGTCTGCGAAAAAACGCTTGCGCCCGGCGAGTCCCTGATCGTGGACACCGGAAACATCGCGGCGTTTGAAGCCACCATGCAGTATGAAGTCACGATGGTCAAGGGCTTTAAAAATGTGCTGTTCGGCGGCGAAGGCCTCTTAAATACGCGCCTGACAGGACCCGGCAAGGTATGGCTGCAGACCATGACGATGCCCGGCTTTGCCAAGCGCATCATCCCGTTTCTGCCGCAGCCGACCAACACCACCATAAACCACTAAACAAAATAGCTTGCGAGCCCACAGTTCGCAAAACTTCAGACAAAGCCGCCCAAAAGGCGGCTTTGTTATTTGCGAGCCATGCTATTCAAGGCAAACATTGCGTGATATATTGAAGCATATCAAGAAAGACGGAGTGGAAGACGCGTGGGAGAGAAGAGTACGCAGGATCGCATCCTGGCGATTGCGGAAGGCCGGTTTATCGCGGACGGCATCGAGAAGACGCAGATGACGGATATCGCGAAGGACTGCGGGATCAACCGCCGCACGCTCTACCGCTATTTTCCGACGAAGGATTTGCTTGCGTTCGAGGTGGAGATGATCGTGATGGATCGCATCCAGCGCTACCTTGGTGCGTTGGTTGCAGCAGACGAGCCGGGCACCGGCGCGGATCACATCCGCGCGTATTTCTCCCGCGTTGATCTTTTGAAAATTCAAGATTGGATCCGTTTTACCGCAGAGTTTGACCGCTATTTTCAAAACGACTATCCCGACGGCGAGCTCACGCGCGAGTTCATCGAGCGCATCCGGCCGGACAACGACCCGCTGTATCGCTATATCGAGGAGGGCATCGCCGACGGCTCGATCCAAACGACGGAGAGCGCCTCAAATCTTTATCACTTCATCGCGCAGAGCTTTTTTGCGCTGTTTCAGCGGCTGATTTTGCGCAGAAACCACCTGAAATACGAACATTGCGCAGACGTCGATTTCGAGGGAATGTTTCGCAAGCTCATGCTCCGCGCCATCGGCGCATAAACGCGTCGCACCTCTCATTTTTCAGTTGACAATTTCATGCGGCAAGTATTACGATGCTCCTAAAGCCACACGTGTGGCGCGAAGAAATTGACACATCGAACACACACCTTCCAAAACAGAATGCTCGAAACGGGCGGGAGCGTTTTTTATGAGAAACACACGACAACTCAATGACGATTGGCGCTATCTGCCGCGCTATACGGAAGGGCTGGAGCAGCCGGGCGCGGACGAAACCGGCTTCGTTTCCGCGCGCCTGCCGCACACGAACAAGGAACTGCCGTTCAACAACTTCGACGAGCGCGACAGCCAGTTCATCAGCCTTTACCGCAGGCGCATCCGCTGGGAGGAGCGCGCGGGTAAGCGCGTGTTTCTGCACTTTGAGGGCGTCATGGCCGCGGCGAAGGTCTATCTCGACGGAACATTTCTAACAGAGCACATCGGCGGTTACACGCCGTTTAGCTGCGAGATGACCGGCAAATTGCAAGCGGGCGAGCATGTGCTCGCGGTCGTCGTGGACTCCACGGAGCGCGGCGATATCCCGCCGTTCGGGTACGTCGTCGACTACCTGACCTACGGCGGCATCTACCGCGAGGTCTGGCTGGAGGAGACGGAGGACGTCTTCGTTTCCAACGCGCAGGTCAAGCCGGTCAAAACAGAAGCAGGCTGGCGCATCGACGCCGACCTCTACCTTGACAACGGCACCGGCGCAGCAGGCGAGGCAGCGCTGAGACTGCAAATTCACGGTGCGGAAGGCGATGGCGCGGCAGCGGAATTTCCGTTCACGCTCAGCGGTGAAGCGAGCCAGCTCTTGCGGGTGAGTTTTGATGCCGGAGACGTGCGCCTTTGGGACATCGACGCGCCGAATCTCTACGATCTTTCGGTTTCTCTCTCGGTTGGGGATGCAGTCGATGCATCCTCCTACCGCTTCGGTTTCCGCGAGGCGAAGTTTTTGCCGGACGGGTTCTATCTCAACGGAACAAAACGCAAGCTCCGCGGCTTAAACCGCCACCAGAGCTATCCTTTTGTCGGCTATGCGATGCCAAAGCGCGCGCAGGAGCTCGACGCGGAGCTGCTCAAGCGCGAGCTCGGCGTCAATCTGGTGCGCACGAGCCACTATCCGCAGTCGCGGCACTTCCTCAACCGCTGCGACGAGTTAGGTTTGCTCGTCTTTGAGGAGATTCCGGGCTGGCAGCACATCGGCGACGAAGTCTGGAAGCAGCATTCGATGACCGCGTTGCGGGAGATGATCCAGCGCGATTGGAACCATCCGGGCATCATCCTCTGGGGCGTGCGCATCAACGAGTCGCAGGACGACGACGCGTTTTATGCCGCAACCAACGCGCTTGCGCACCAGCTGGACGCGACGCGGCAGACGGGCGGCGTGCGCAATTTCGAGAACAGCCATTTGTTCGAGGATGTCTACACCTACAACGATTTTCTACACAACGGCGTCACCGAGCCGCTCAAGAAGCCGGGGAACGTCACGAAAACCGGCGCGCCGTATCTCGTCACCGAACATAACGGGCACATGTATCCAACCAAGAAGTTTGACTGCGAGGAGAAGCGCGTGGAGCACGCGCTAAGGCACCTGCGGGTGCTGGATCGGATGTACGGCACGCCGAATATCTCCGGCGCGATCGGCTGGTGCATGAACGACTATAACACGCACAAGGATTTCGGCAGCGGCGACAAAATCTGCTACCACGGTGTGCTGGACATGTTCCGCTTGCCGAAGCTCGCGGCCGCAGTCTACCGTTCCCAGCAGGACGACCTGCCCGTGATGGAGGTTGCCTCCGGCATGTATCAGGGCGAGCGTGCGGGCTCGGACATGAGCTGTGTACACGTCTTCACCAACTGCGACAGCGTGCGGCTCTATAAAAACGGCGACTATATCGGCACCTACCTTCCGGATCGTGCGGGGTATCCCAATATTCCGCATCCGCCGGTGGTGATTCGAGACTTCATCGGCAACCTGCTGGAGCGCAACGAAGGACTCGCCAGGCGGGACGCGGAGCGCATCAAGCGCGTGTTTGCCGCCATCGGGCGTTACGGAGACAAATCGCTTCCGCTGCGCTACAAGCTCGCGATGGGCTACGCCATGCTCAAGCATCAATATTCGTATGAGGACGCGGTCAATCTCTACATGCGCTATGTCGCTGGCTGGGGCAGCGAATCCACGGAGTTTGTGTTTGAAGGATACCGCGGCGATACGCCTGTCGTTTCGGTTCGCAGAGGCGCTTCCGCTTCCGCGGGGCTGCGGATCACCTCGGATGCGACGGAGCTTGCCGAAGGCGACACCTATGATGTCTGCCGCATCAAGCTGGAGCATGTGGACGCGCTGGGCTCGCTGATGACGTACTCGAGCGAGGCGGTTCGCGTGCTCGTGTCCGGCGCGGGCGAGCGGATCGGGCCCGAACTCCTCACGCTCGCGGGCGGCTCCGCGGCGTTCTGGGTCAGGAGCAAAGGCGCGGGAGAGATCCTCGTCACCGTCGAGTCGGAGCGCTTCGGCAGACAGGAACTGCGGCTCCGCGTTTCGCGCGCCGGGCAATAGACCTGCCAATCGGTTTCAACTGCCTCTTTTGCACAAAGAACTTGGTGAAAGATATACAAATCCCGTTTCTTCGCGGGGTGCCGCACGCAGATGGATTCACCCATATCCATTTAGAATGATGAAGAAACAAAGACCATCCGATCGGATGGTCTTTGTTTGCTTCGCGATCGGTCTTTTTTGGATCGCGATCCTTGAGATGTCGGGTGGATTTGAGTCCCGAATGGGGGAGTTGGCGAAGTTTTCCAACAATGATACAATCATGATGGAAGGAAGAATTGCAGTTCGAATCTGTCGATCAAGCCCGAAGTACTGCATTTCTCAACCCCTGTTGATTACCCTGCACAAAGTAATATCTCACTTCGGATCAAACAAAAAAATGGATTTCTTTCGTCAAAAAATATGGAAATATGTGTTGACATGCTGGAGGTTAATCGTTAAACTATGGTTAAGCGTTAAACCTTGCTGCACATCAATTTTTATTACACATCTCACAGGCGAAACGCAAATTATCTTGGAGGAAGAAAGATGTTGAAAAAGTTATTGAGTAGTTTGCTTGCCCTTGCTTTGATCATCGGCTCTCTGTCCGCGTGCGCAGCTCCGGCAAGCACGGACACGGCGGCCGAGGCCACTGCAGCACCTGCCGAAGCCACCGCTGCACCGGAAGCAACCCCGGAACAAGTCACGCTGAAGCTTGGCATCTATCCCGCTGACACCGATGAAGCCGCCATCGAAGCCATGGAAGGCGTTATCACGCGCTACAACGAGTCCCACCCGAACGTGACGGTGGAACGTGACTATTACAAGTATGCGCCGGATAACATCGCCCCGATGGCAGAAGCAGGCACCTTACCCACCATCTTTGAATCCTGGTTCACAGAGCCGCAGAAGCTGATCCGCTCGGGCTATGTGCGCGATATCACCGCGATTCTGGAAGAGCGCGGCTGGCTTGATCAGATCACGCCTGCGATCCGCTCGCTGCTCTCCGATGCAGACGGAAAAGTTTACGGCATCCCGCGCGATGCATACGCACTTGGTTTAATGTGCAACGTCGAGCTGTTTGAGCAGGCCGGCCTGGTCAACCCCGACGGCACCATCCAGTATCCCAAGACCTGGACCGAACTTGCCGAGACCGGCAAAAAGATCAAAGACGCAACCGGCTCCGCGGGCTTCGTGCTCCTCGCCGGCGAAGACCTCGGCGCGGATGGCTGGCATTTCAGCAACATCGCCTGGGCCTATGGCGCAAAGATTGTGACCGACAACGGTGACGGAACCTTCACGCCCAACCTCAACAGCAAAGAAGTTGTTGACGCAATGGAATTTGTGAAGTCTCTGAAGTGGACCTATGACATCCTCACGCCCGATCCCTTCTCGGAAGGCTGGGCAACCGGTTTCACGCAGATCGGCACCGGTGCCGCTGCGATGTACATCGGCGCGAACGACGCGGTTGAACAACCCACCGCGAACAACGGCCTCGCGGTCGATAAGCTTTCCCTGGTTCCGATGCCTGCAGGCCCCGGCGGCCAGTTCTCCCTCTCCGGCGGCACCCCGTATATGTTTGCCGCGAATGCAACTGATGCGGAAGTCAACGCCGCTCTGGATTTCCTGATCGCGTTTGGCAAGGCGCCCGTCGTGGATGAAAACACCACCGAATCCCTCCGTGCGCAGGCCGCAACCAAGCTCGAGCGCGGCGTGCCGAACATCCAGCGTTTCCCCTGCTGGACTTCTCCGGAAATCCAGGCCGCGGAAGCAGCGGTTCTTAAGGAATACACCAACGTCAACGCGAACCTGTATGCGGATTACTTCACCGCAGTCTCGACCGCCGGCAACCTCCACACCGAAGAACCCGGCGATACGCAGGCGATGTATAAGGAACTCGGCAAGGTGATTCAGGCCGTGCTGCAGGATCAGAATGCAGACGTGCAGGCCCTGCTCGATGCCGCACAGGCCAACTATATCGCAATCCTGCAAGAGGAAGGCATCCTTGGTAAATAAGGAGTCCTCCGGGCAAGAAATCAACCAGAAAATCTGACAATCGAAAGAGGCGGTGGTGCTGCCGTGCCGCCGCCTCTTTCAGCGAATAAACCAATCCCATGCGGAGGAACACATGATGACAAAAAACCGTCATTGGAGACGAGATGTCAACGGGTGGCTGATTATGCTGCCCTCGCTGGTGCTCTTTGGGTTTTTTATCTGGCAGCCGCTGCTGGAAAGCGTTAGGCTTTCTCTTTTTGCGGCAAAGGGCTTCCAAACGACGGAGTTTGTCGGGCTGGAGAATTACGCAAGCCTGCTCTCCAATCCGGATTTTGCAATCGCGTGGAAAAACACGTTTCTCTATGTCCTGTGCTCGCTCGTGATCGGCTTTATCGTGCCGATCTTTATGGCTGCGATGATCACCGAATCGCCGTTATTGCGAGGACTCACGCGCGTTTCCGTTTATATGCCGAATATCCTGCCCGGACTCGCCGTGGTGTTGATTTGGAAATTCCTCTTCAACGCGGGCGACACCGGCGTGCTGAATATCCTGCTCAAGCCGTTGGGCGAGCTGGTCGCGAAAATCACAGGTGTACCCTATCAGCCGTTCAACTGGCTGACTGCCCCCGGTTGGGCGATTCCCCTGATCATTGTCATGCTGACTTGGAAAGCCGCGGGCTCTACCGCACTGATCTATATGGCCGGAATCTCCGGCATCAACGCGGACATCATCGAGGCCGCGACAATCGATGGAGCGAAACCGCTGCGCCGCTTTTTCTCCATCACACTGCCGAATCTGAAACCCCTGATTTCGACGATGTTTATTCTGCAGATTATCTCTGTTTTCCAGATATTGTACGAGCCGATGATGATCGGCGGCGTGCACAACAACCAGGTATCCGTCATGATGCTGGTTTACGAATATGCATTTGAAAAACAAAACTACCCGAAAGCCGCCGCAATGAGCGTTTTAATCTGCCTTGTGCTGCTGTTCCTGACGGTGATCTACAACGTAGTGAACAATCTTGTCAACAAAGATGAACGCAAGGGGAGGACGCGCGCATGAAGAAACAAGCATCTTCTCACTGGATGGCCAAACTCTATAAGAGCAAAACGGACGGCGTGCTGCGCGCGTATGACATGCGCTCCGGCCGGAACCGGATCTGGGCAATCGTCATCCTGCTCATCTGTGTGCTGATGATCGCGGTCGTGCTCTTTCCGGTCATCTGGGTTACGCTCTCCGGCTTCAAGGATGTCAAGGAGTTTGCCCGCGGCACTCAGATTTGGCCCTCGAGCTTCTCGTTTGACGAGTACATCAAAACCTGGAACCTGCTCAAGTTCTCCCGGTATTATGTCAACTCGCTTGTGCTTGTTGTCGGGGCGATGATTTGCGCGGTGCTGTTCAACGGCCTTCTGGCATATGTGCTGGCAATCCTCAAGCCGAGGGGACACAAGATTATCTTCTCGCTTGTCATGGCGACGATGCTGATTCCGCCGACGACAAGTATCGTTGCGCAGTATGTGAATATCAACAACGTGCTTGCCTGGCTTTCCGGCGTGTTCCATGTGGCAAACTATCAAAAAACGATACTGCCGATGCTTCCGCTCTGGCTGATCTATGGCGCGAACGCCTTCTGGCTAATCCTGTTCAAACAGTTTTTCGAAGGGCTGCCGAAGGAGTATTTTGAGGCGGCGAGAATCGATGGCTGCACCGATTTGGGCATTTTCTGGCGAATCGTGCTGCCGCTGAGCAAACCGATCCTGATCGTCGTTGCAATCTTTGCCGCAACCGCCGCCTGGTCGGACTTTTTGCTGCCGAACCTCGTGCTCGGAAACGGGCCCTGGAAAACCGTTATGGCGCGGTTGTTTGACTTTAAGTCGACCATCAATGTTCGCCCGACGGATATCGTGCGCGCGGTTGTGTTCTCCATTGTACCGCCGATGGTGCTCTTCGCATTTTTCCAGAAACAGATTACGAAGGGCGTTGCAGGCGGCGGAATCAAGGGCTGATCAGCGGCAATCCAGCCAATACCACGCGCGGACAAGAGGCAACTCTGTTGCGCGCCAGAGCGTTTGAGTAAAACCACCCCCGGTGGGAAAGAAGGATAATGAAGCATGGGCAAACAAGCCGACCGATACTTTGGCCTCGATCCTTGGATGATCGAGGAACGTGATTTTGATCCTGCATATGCGCGCGTCAGCGAAAGTATTTTTTCTTTGGCGAACGAACACCTCGGTGTGCGCGGGTTCTTCGAGGAAGGGTATTCGGGAGACACCCTGCGCGACTGCTTTGTCGGCGGCGTATATGCGATTGACGATAACGTCAGCGTGTCCTATAAGGGCATGGTGAGCAAGACGCACTTTATGGTCAACGCGCTCAACTGGCTTACGGTTGACATCGTATTCGGCGGGGAGAAGCTGGATCTGAATTCTGTTCATTTCTCCGACTTTACGCGGTCGCTGAATCTCGCAACCGGCGTGCTCAGCCGCTCGTTTGTTTGGCACACGCAAGCCGGAAAAGATATCCGGCTGACGTTCCGCCGTTTTTTGGATATGGAGGATATTCGGATCGGATGTCAGGAAATCTCCTTGACTCCGGTTGGATTTGACGGGGAAATCTCGATTGTTCCGCGTCTGGACTGGGACGTGGTACACGAGCAATATCGCGAGCGCTTCTGGGAACTGCTGGAAGTGCAGGCGGACAGCGTCGTGGTACGCACCAAGGATCACGGCTTCACCCTCTTCGGCAAACAGCGCCATGAGGGATTCGGTACCATTGCGCTCAAAAGCGGACAGCAGAGCATTGCGCGGCGCGTCTGCTGCGTAAGCACGGAGCCGATCACGACGGGACTGCCGGACTTTACCGCGGTTGAGGCGCGCGCTTTGGCATTCTGGGCGGAGGCTTGGAAGATTGCGGACGTGGAGATTGAAGGCGACCCGGAGAACCAGCAGGGCATCCGCTTCTGCGTATTCCAGCTGATCCAGACCTATGGCGGGCGCGGAAAGGGCCACAACATCGGCGCGAAGGGGCTGACGGGAGAGTTTTATAACGGGCATGCGTTTTGGGACACCGAGATCTGCTGCATGCCATACTATCTCTTTACCAACCCGAAAGCCGCGCGAGCGCTGCTGGACTTCCGGGTGAAAACCCTGCCGCAGGCGGTGGAGCGCGCAAAGATGCTGGATTGTGAAGGCGCGTGCTATCCTTTGGCGACGCTGAACGGAGAAGAAGCCTGCACGCTCTGGCAGCACGCAAGCCTGCAGCTGCAGCCAACCACCGCGGTTGCCTATGCGCTCTGGCAATATGTCGCAGTTACCGATGATGTGGATTATCTGTATCACGAAGCATTCGAGATGCTCATGCAGATTGCGGTCTATCTGGCCTCGCGCGTGGAGCAAAACCCGCAGACCGGGGAGTATGGCTACTACGGCGTCATGGGCCCGGATGAATTCCATATGATGGTCAACAACAACGCATACACCAACTATATGGGCAAAAAGACGCTGGAGTTTGCCGCGGAAACGGCAATCAAGGCAAAGCAAACGGATGCCTATCCGGTGGATCGCTGGCAGGAGATTGCCGATCACATGTATCTGCCGAGGCGCGGCGATTTGATTGAACAGCATGACGGATTCTTCTCCCTGCCGCATCTGGACATCCATAGCATCCCGGCCGAGGAGTTTCCGCTGTATCACCACTGGAGCTATGACCGCATCTATCGCACGGACATGATCAAACAGGCGGATACGCTGATGCTGTTTTTGCTCTGGAGCAATGATTTCTCCCAGGAGGAGAAGCGCGCGGGCTTTGAATACTATGAACCGCGCACCATCCACGAAAGCAGCCTCTCTCCCTCTGTACACTCGATCCTAGCCGCGGAGCTTGGTATGCTTCCGGAAGCGCTTCAGTTTTTCGGGTTCGCAACGCGTCTGGATCTGGACAACTACAATCGAAACGCGGGCGAAGGGCTGCATATGACGAGCATTGCGGCAGCCTGGCAGAATATCGTGCAGGGTTTTGCGGGTCTGCGCATCGAAGAAACCGGCATCTCTCTGACGCCATGCCTGCCGGAGG
This sequence comes from Clostridia bacterium, assembly GCA_035561095.1. Taxonomy (GTDB): domain Bacteria; phylum Bacillota; class Clostridia; order Christensenellales; family CAG-138; genus UBA7703. The sequence continues at coordinate 51,975 of DATMYE010000057.1, forward strand.
GCTGGACGAAGCTCGCCTTCACGCTCCGCTGGCGCGGAAGCGTTCTGCGCATCACCGCACGGCAAGCAGACTGCAAGATTGAACGTGTCAGCGGGGAGCGCGTGAAGCTCCTGCTCAACGGGAAAGAAATCACTGTTTGACATGAATGTTTGGGAACTGGAACAAGAAGGATATGACCTGAAGAAAGCGGAAGAGAACGGGAACCGGTTCTTCACGGGCAACGGTTTGATCGGCGTGCGCGGCACGCTGGACGAGAGCAGAAAGGAAGCGCTCGTTGCCTGGAACCTCGCAGGGGTTTATGATCGGCATGGAAGCAACCCCTGGCGGGAGCCGGTCAACGCGCCAAACGGTTTTTTTGCGGAGCTGATCGGCGCAGGTGCCGTTTTGCGGCATACCCAGCGCCTCAACCTCCGGCACGCACTGCAGAGCCGCGAGACCGAATATGAAAATGCGTTTTTTTCTGTCGAGCGGTTTGCCTGCCAGCATGCGCCAAACCTGCTGTGCCAGCGCATCCATGTGCGCCCGAAGAGAGCAGGCGTTTCGCTCCGCTGCGGCATTGACGGCGATGTCTGGGATCTCAATGGCCCGCATCTCTTTCAGCACCGCTGCGGAGAAGCGGAAGGCGTGCTTTTCGTCCTGTGTGAAACAGGAGAGCAGAAGCTGCCCGTAAGCGTGCGCGAGACGGTCAATCTTGCACCGGATGCGATCGAGACGACCGAAACAGGCGCATATCGTGTCTATTCCGTCACCGGCGAGATTGTGCTGGATCGCATCATCAGCGTCAACAGCAGCGCAGCGTCCGGCGACTATGATGCGCTCAAGCGCGCGCACAGTGCCGCTTGGGAGGCGCTTTGGGAGGATTCCGCGGTAGAGCTCGAAGGCAGCGAGACCGCGCAGCTCTATCTCAACGACAGCCTCTATCATCTGCATTGCATCGCGCCGCGCTATGCGGAAAGCGGCCAGAGCATCCCCGCGCGCGGTCTCTCCGGGCAGACCTATAAGGGCGCGATTTTCTGGGACACAGAGATTTTCCTGCTGCCTTTTTTTGCGTATACGGAGCCTGCGCTCGCCAAAAAACTCGTGCAGTACCGTATCGATACGCTGCCGGGCGCGCAAGACAAAGCGAAGGAATACGGCTATAGCGGCGCATTTTACGCCTGGGAAAGCCAGGAAGGCGGCCGGGAGGGATGCACCGACTTCAACGTGACGGATGTATTCACCAAGCGCCCCGTGCGCACCTTTTTTCGCGATAAGCAAATCCATATCTCCGGCGATATCGTCTACGCGATGGCGCAATATGCCGAGGTTACCGGCGACGTCTCTGTGCTGCGCGGCGCGGGCGCGGAAGTCGTCCGTGAGGTTGCGCGGTTTTTTCTTTCGCGCGCATATCGCAAGATTGGTGACGAAACGCTGGAACTGACCGACGTGATCGGCCCGGATGAATACCACGAACGGGTGGATAACAACGCCTTTACCAACCGGTTAGCCGCATTCTGCCTTGAACGGGCGGCTGCACTCGACGTACGGGACGGTATTCTGAACTCTCCTTTTGCAGGACACAGGGTAAAAAAGCCGGCGGTTTCCGGCGGAATCATAGAGCAATTTCAGGGCTATTTCCGCCTTGAGGATGCGACGCTGCAAGCGGTGAAACAGCGCCTCAGGCACCCGCGGGAGTATTGGGGCACGCCGGGCGGCGTCGCTTACCCCACGCAGATCATCAAACAGGCGGATGTCATCGCCATGCTCCAGCTTTTTGCGGGGGATGTTTCCGACGAAACCGTATTGGCAAACTGGAACTATTACGAGCCGCGCACGGAGCACGGCAGTTCGCTTTCGGCCTGTATGTATGCGCTGACCGCCTGCCGCATCGGCAAGGCGCAGGAGGCGTATCCGTTCTTTCTCAAGTCTGCAGGTGCGGATATTCTCTGCGACGGGAAAGCGTGGGCAGGAGACGTCTATATCGGCGGTACGCATCCGGCGGCTTCCGCCGGCGCATGGCAGATCGCAGTTTTTGGCTTTGCCGGAGTTCGACTTCAAGACGGCGTGATCACCGCGGAACCGAAGCTGCCGCCGGACATACAAAAGGTTCGTTTTCCGCTGATCGTTCACGGAAAACGATACCTCGTTACCGCTACGCCGCAGGGCGCAACGATCATGGAAAGAGAACCGAAGGAATGACACAAAAACGATATCAGGCTGCGATTTTTGATCTAGACGGCGTGATCGCCGATACGGCACGTTATCACTATCTGGCTTGGAAGGACCTGGCAAACAGGCTGGGATTTCTGTTTACGGAAGAGGACGGGGAGGCAATCAAGGGAGTTGCACGCATGGAGGCGCTGGATGTGGTATTGCGCGTCGGGGGAATGGCGGCGCGCTTTACGCCGGCGGAAAAAGAGCGCATGGCACGGGAGAAAAACGACCTGTACATCTCGCATATCTCAACGCTGGACGAATCCGCGCTGCTGCCCGGCACGCTGACGCTCCTGCCCGAACTCAGAAGACGTGGGATCAAGATAGGCCTTGGCTCCGCGAGCAGGAACGCGCGGATCATTCTGGAAGCCACGCATATTTTGAACCTGTTTGACGCGATTGCGGACGGAACCCGCGCAAAGCACGCAAAGCCGAACCCGGAAGTGTTTTTGATCGCGGCGCGGGATTTGGGCATCCTGCCCTCCGACTGCGTCGTGTTTGAGGACGCGTTTACCGGAATCGAAGCCGCGCACAACGGGGGCATGTTTGCCCAAGGCATCGGCAGCCGCGAGAACCTGCCAAACGCGGATGCGGTGGTAAAGGACCTGTCTGCGTTTGACCCGGACTCACTTTTCTAGACAAAGCGAATGAACACGGAGGCATGTGGATGAAGTATCATTGGATTGCGCTGATCGTTCTGGTGTTGCTTGCCGTGGGCACCGCGGGATTTGCCCTGCAAGCAAAGCAGCGTGCGGACACGCAAAAGCAAACTTCGGAGGTTACCTTGTACGACGCTCCATCAACGATGAAACCGAGCAAAACCGCGAAACTATTTGTCAACGGTGAGGAAAGCTTTGTCTATAGCGTGTTCGTCAATCCCGGACGCGAGAACAAGGGTAACTACGACGTCAGCACCGTAACGCGTGCCCCGATGGCGTATTTTGACCTTTTGCGCGGGCCTGCGCAGATCGACATCGAGTTGACAAGCGAGAGCTCGTTTGAAACGCTGACCTCTGCCGCGGTCTCGCCGCTTGGACAGGCGATCGAAGCGCGCGTGGAAGGACGGCATATCCGCTTCTCGGTTGAACAGCCGGGGCAATATGTCGTGCAGATCAACGGCAGCGCGCGGGAGGCTTTCCATCTGTTTGTCAACGCGCCGGAGGAGAACCTGCCCGACCGGAACAACCCGAACGTGCTCTGGATTGATCCCGGCGAATGGAACATTCCGGACGGGATTCCGCTCAAGAGTGGCCAAACGCTCTATGTCTCTCCCGGTGCCGTTGTGCACACCAGCATTTCCGCGCAGTTTGGCAGCAATATCCACATTCGCGGACGCGGGATCATCGACGGGGGAATCTGGGAGAGCTGGAAGGGGCAGGATGCGCATCTTCCGATCAATTTCCAATATTGCAGCGATGTCTATGTAGAAGGCGTCATCCTCAACAACTCAAACGCCTGGTGCTTTAACGCGTTTGAGACGGAGCGCGCTTTGGTGGACAATGTCAAGATCATCTCCGCGCGGCCGAACGGCGATGGATTTACCCTCCAGAGCTGCCGCGATTTCACGGTGCAAAACAGTTTTGCGCGGACCTGGGACGATTCCCTCGTCGTCAAGAACTATGGAACCAACACGGATGGAATCGTGTTTCGCAATATTGTGCTCTGGACAGATCTTGCGCAGAGCATGGAGATCGGATATGAAACCAACAAGGGTGAGCAGAAGGACAGCAAGATCAGCAATGTGCTGTTCCAGGACGTCACCGTGATCAATGCGTTCCATAAGCCGGTGATGTCGATTCATAATTCAGACGACGCACTGGTTGAGCATATTTCCTGGGAGAACATCGTCGTGGAGAATGCGGATCTGGGCAACGGAGACGCGAAGGACAACAAGCAGCTGATCGATCTTGCCATAGCGGGAAGCGGCTGGAGCACGACAAAGGAACGCGGTACGATCCGCGACGTAACGTTTCGGAACATCACGGTGTTAAACGGGCTGACGAATCAGGAGATTCGGATTGCGGGGTTTGACGAAACGCACGGAATCGATGGCGTGACGATCGAGAACCTATCGATCTATGGCAAGCCTGTCCTGTCGCTTGACGATCTTTCTTCCGAGGTGCAGTTTGCGCAGAATATCGCGGTGAGGTGGACAAAATGAAGCGCTGGATAGTCGCTGCATGCTGTTTGCTCGGCGCCGTCACGCTCGTTTGCGCCGGTATTGGAGTTTGGTACACGCTTCACGCAAACGAAATGGTGCTGATTGCCAATCGTGTCACAGTGCCTGCGCAGGAGACCGCGCAAACGCCGGAGCGATTCGTTCCGGAGGAGATGGCGGTGTTCGTTCCGCCGACGGGAGAGAACCTCGCAAAGGGAGCGAAACTGACCGAGAGCGGACACACGGACGTATACATCGGAAAAAAGGCGATCGACGGGCGCAACACGACCTATTGGGAAGGGGATGCGTTTCCCGCTTCGCTGACACTTCAATTTGAAAGCGAGGTTACCATCTCGCAGATTGCGTTCACGCTGCCGCCGCTGCGGGCGTGGAGCGCGCGTACGCAAACCGTACAGATTGAAACAAGCAGCGACGGCGAGCAATTCACCGCGCTGCCGACGGAAACGCTCTCTTTTGACCCTATGACCGGAAATGCATGTCTGATCTCCATCGATCCTGTGACTGCCGGTTTACTTCGGATCACGTTTTTAAGCAATACCGGGGCGACCGGCGGCCAGGTGTCCGAACTCATGCTGTTCTCCTGAATGCCGCATTTTTGCACGCTGCTGCTCCGCTCAAATCGCGTTTGATGACCAATCGTTGCACGTTTAACCTTCGCGCGCTATAATAGACAAAACGACGAGCAAAGGACTAGACGAAATGGTGACCATCGAGACAGTGGCAGAGCGAGCAAAGGTCAGCACGACCACGGTGAGCAACGTCATCAACGGCAAAACCAAACGTGTGTCCAAAGCCACGATTCAGCGCGTACAGGCGATTATTCAGGAGATGGACTACTCTCCCAATATGTCTGCGCGGGCTTTATCGGCGCGCAATTCAAAGGTGATTGCGTTGATTTCGCATATGGACCCGGAGAAGAGCGGCGATTTCATGGACGACCCGTTTATGACCCGCTTTATTTCCGCGGTGGAGAGCACCCTGCGGGAAAAAGGGTACTATATCATGCTGCGCACCATCGGCAGCAGAGAAGACCTGATGAAGTTTCTCGTGAACTGGAATGTGGATGGCCTCTTTCTGACCGGTATGTTCGAGGACGAGGAGCTCTACACGGTTCTGCGAGAGATGGACAAGCCGATCGTGCTTGCCGACTCCTATCTTTCCGACTATGGCAATATGATCAACGTCGGATTGGATGACGTGGAGGGCGGGATGCTTGCCACACGCTATCTCATTCAAAAGGGGCATCGCCGGATCGTCTTTGCCGGCCCGCCGATTCACTCCGGCGGCGTTGTGGAAAAGCGCTTGGAAGGCTACCAAACCGCGCTCATGGAGGCAGGGATACCGTATGATCCGGCGCTTGTGCTGGAGAGCGAGTTCCGCACAAAGGACACGCTCGCGCTGGGTGAGGCAATCGCGAAGCAACAGGATGTGACCGCGGTGTTTGCAACGGCGGATGTGATGGCAGCCGGTATCATGGCGGGCATCCGGCAAGGAGGCCGCCGTGTGCCGGAAGAGGTATCCATCGTGGGATTTGACGATCTCAACTGGTGCCAGCTGACAAGCCCGGGTCTGACGACGATTCACCAGAACATGCGCAGAAAAGGTCAGCTCGCGGCGGACATGATGGTGACGCTGCTGGAAGGCGGGCGCGTGCGCGAACGCAATATCACGCTGCCGGTGCATCTCGTGGAACGCGAAAGCGTTTGCCCGCCGCCGAAGCGGAAATAAACGGCGCGGCAAACGTGGAAGATTGCATTCGTTTGGGTCTGTGCAGCCAGAGCATGTCAAACAAGCGTCAGCCCTATTTTTCGCATCTAAATAACAAACAACAGCACCGTAGAAGGTGCTGTTGTGTTTCTATGACGCACTATCCTATAACCTTTATTGCTAAGGAGGCAAGCTGCATCAGACTTGAGTGCACATTTCGCGCGATTCGTTTGCACAAGACAAGGGATATACTTGCTTACATATCTTCCTTCGATACTTTTTTCGGGTGAATCTCGATATGGCAATGCTCTATTTGGATATAGTGTTTGTTGCAGACCATTGGCCCGATCTCATTGGGAAGATAGATATCCTCGCGGATCAGCATGACCTCCTTGTTTGGAGACATCACATATTTTCCGGAGATGAAATTACCTACGGCGGTGGAGGTTACCGTAATGCGTGAGCGTTCTGCCAGCTCATAGACCGTGTTTTCCAAAATCGGCAGAATCATCGCAGGCTGGTTGAGCTTGAGTTCCAGCGGGGCCAGGGCTTCCACGGGGATCAGCGTAAGCGTATAGGCAACAATATTTCCGCTGTTGCGATACCAGCGGTCGACGGCGATCATGACGGCGGACTCCCGCTGAAAGAGCTCGTTGTTTTGTTCGTTCGGAACCTCGATACGAAACTCCGTCTCGATGTGGTCGATCGCGACATCACAGCACTGATAGACGGGATGCCCGAGATAATCCAGCGACCGGTGCTGCTTTGTGCCCTGCCGCACGACAAAGTTTCCCTTCCCGTGATGCTTTTGAATCAGGCCATCCTCCTGCAGCAGCTCCAGTGCCTGCCGCAATGTCATGCGGCTGACACCGAGCTGGGCGGCAAGCTTTGGCTCGGAGGGAAGCCAGGAATCGCCGGGAAACGTGCCGTTGATCATCATTTTCAGCAGCTGTTCATATACGCGGACAAACGTCAGGTTTTTTTCCTGCGTCAGCTGGCGTAGATCGGTTGTGTTCTTCTCGCTGATTTCCTGCATAACCCCTCGGATTTCAATACTACTTGACGTAATCGTAAATTGTTTTTGCTAAAATTGCAAGGCGTATTCTTGCGCTGCAAACGGCAAAGCCCCGCAATTTCAAGATTGAGTTTGTGCGCATGCGGAAGAGAATTATACGTTTTTCCGCTGTTCAAAGCGATAGATGGTTTCCAGCACGATCCGGATTTCACGTTCCCATGCGTCCGCAAGCTTGACGTTCTTTTCGGTGTAGATGACCTCCTGATTGGTTAAATTCCCGCTTGTACCACAAATGCAGGCGGTGCGAACACCGCGCAGGTGGCCGATCGTGTAGAGCGCGGAGGATTCCATCTCGATGTTCATGATTTTGTACTTGCGCAGCTGGTCGAGAAACTCCGGTGTTTCGCCGTAGAATGCGTCATCGCTGGAGTTGATGCCGACAAAGACCGCTTCCCCGGTCGGCGCGCACATTTCGCGTGCGGTTTCGATTAACTGCCATGTGAGTTCCATGTCCGGCACGGCGGGAAACGAATCCGGCACATAGAATCGGGAGGTTCCCTCGTTCTTCATCGCGGCTTTGCTGATCATCAGGTCGCCGATGCGGATATTGGGATCCAGCGCCGCGCTGCTGCCGATGCGGATGAGTGCTTTTGCGCCGATGTTGATGAGCTCTTCCGCTGCGATGGCGGCGGAGGGGCAGCCCATGCCGGTGGAAGTGACGCTGACCTTGACGCCTTTGTAATAGCCGGTGAAGGTTCTGTGCTCGCGGTTGTTGGCCATGAGCTTTGCGTCGTCCAGATAATTCGCTACGATATCGCTGCGCGCAGGGTCGCCGGGGAGAAGGACGTATTCACCGATTTCACCCGGAGAGAGCGCGATATGATACTGCTTTTGTCCCTTGGTTACTTCGCTTTTGTTCAGGATTTCACTCATGTTTGTTTTGCTCCTTTTCTGTTGCGTGTATTGCAAAATGTATGAAACGCGCGATGCGTTACGCTTGTCGTTCGGCGTGAGAAACGAGGTATTCGGAGGCTTTCTGCGCGCTTTTTCGCACCTCGTCGCAGTCCATGGTTAAAATTTGATTGTCGCGCATGACCCAGCTTCCGTTGACCGCCATATCGCGCACATCCGCGCCGTAAGCGGAATATGCGACGGTGGAGTAAAGATTGCTCAGCGAATCGCGGTGCAGCGGCACGAGACGCGGGCTCTTTGGATCGAGCGCAATGAAGTCGGCGCGCTTACCTGCCTCCAAGCTGCCAATCTGATCCTGAAGGTTCAATGCGACGGCGCCCTCGATGGTCGCGAGGCGAACCATCTCACGCGCGGGAAAGAGCGTTGCGTCGTTCTCCGCGAGCTTCTGAATCAGTGCGCCTGTGCGCAGGTCGCGAAGCAAATCCATGCTGTTGTTGCTCTGCGCGCCGTCGGTGCCGATGGAGACCTGAATGCCGTATTCGCGGAGTTTCTTGTAGGGCATCAAGCCTGAGACAAGTTTGAGATTGCTCACGGGGTTATAGGAAGCGTGAATGTTGCGCCGTGCATAGAGTTCCATGTCTTGTTCATCAAGATGGATGCTGTGCGCCGCGAGTACGCGATTTTCGAATACGCCGAGGCTTTCAAGCCATTGTGTCGGCGTTTTTCCATAGCGCGCGCGGATCTGGTCATTCTCGTCCTGCGTTTCGGAGATATGCGTGTGCAGCAAAACGCCGTGTCTGCGGCAGAACTCTGCCACGCGGACAAACAGCTCCGCGCCAACGCTGTAAGGCGCGTGCGGCCCGAGGCAAGGGTAGACCAGAGTCTCCTCTTCGCGGCCGAGCCAGCGTTCGACAAACGAGGCTGCCGCACCAAAGGTATCGTCCGTCTCTACGGAAGGTTTTTCAAACACCGTCGCGCCCAGCATGCATCGCAGCCCGCTCTTTTGCGCAACGGGGGCGATCGCTTCCGCGAAATAAAACTGGTCGCAATAGGTCGTGATGCCGCTGCTGATATACTCCATACAGGAAAGCGCCGTTGCGGCCGCCGCGCGCTCTGCGTTCAGGTGCGCCTCCATCGGCCACATTGCCTTGTTGAGCCAATCCATGAGGCGGAGGTCGTCCGCCTGATTTTTGAAAAGAGAGGAGTGGGAGTGCGTGTGTGTGTTGACGAGCCCCGGAAGGACCAGCGCCCCTTTCAGGTCTACTATGTCGCCATCCAACGGAAGTTCGTGTTCGTGACCGACGCGAAGGATGCTGTTGCCGGAGACGGTCATTCTCCCGTGCGGATAGAAGCGGTCCTGTCCATCTACGGTAAGGATCGTGCAATTGGTGATCGTGTAAACGCGTTGCTGCATCGCTGCCTCCTTAGTCGATCAGTTCGCCGGAAGCTTCCGGTGCTTTTGCCTTTCGCCCGACGCCGATTAGAACGAGGAGCGTCAGCGCATAGGGCACCATCTGCACAAACTGATCCGGAATCGGCAGACTCAGGTTGATGCGAAGCGCTTGCGCAAAAGCGAAGAGCAGGCTCGCGAGGAAGGACCCAAGCGGATTCCACCCGCCGAAGATATTTGCAGCAAGCGCGATGAATCCGCGGCCTGCGACCATGTTGTTGACAAACAGATTGTTTTGCACAATCGAGAGGTACGCACCCGCCATGCCGCAGAGCATGCCGCAGGCGACGACCGCGAAATAGCGGTATTTGCGCACGTTGATGCCGACCGTTGCCGCCGCGCGGGGATGATCGCCGATTGCGCGGAGGCGCAACCCTGCTTTGGTGCGATACAGAAAGAACCAGGCCGCAAAGACGATCAAAACCGTCAGGAACAGGAACGGAGATTGATCCGTAAACAGCGCGCCGATGACGGGGATGTCCTTGAGCAGCGGAATGCTCAGGGTATCGAGCTGCTTTACCGTTCCGCTGATGCCGTCCGTACCCCAAACGACGCGGGTGAGTACCACAGAGAGGCCGACCGAGAGGATATTGATGCCGACGCCGCTGACCGTTTGATTCGTCCGGTAGCGGATACTCAGCACCGCGTGCAGCAGCGCGACGAGACCGCCGCAGAAGATGGAAAACAGCACGCCGAGCCATGGGCTGCCCGTCAGATGTGTGCCAAGTACGCCGCCGAACGCGCCGATGAGCATCATGCCCTCGACGCCGAGGTTGATGATGCCGCTGCGCTCGCAGATGGTTGCGCCGACTGCAGCCAGCGTAAGGGGAATTGCAAAGCGGAGCGTTGTGAGAACGATGTTAAAGGAGAAGATATATTGCAGGTTATCCATTCTGCTTTCCTCCTTTGCGCCGGGCAAACTGGCGGACGATTTCGGGCGTTGCCACAAAGAGAATGACGAGACCCTGAATCACCATGACCATGTTGGTGGAAACATTGGCGACGTAGCTCATCTTCATCGACCCCGCTTCGAGAGCGCCGAAAAGCAGCGAGGTCAGGAGTATGCCAAAGGGGTTGTTGGAGCCGAGCACCGCCACCGCGATGCCCGTAAACCCGAATCCGGGGGAAAACCCGTCGATGAATCTGCCGTATTTGCCGAGCACCTCCGTCACGCCCGCGAGGCCAGCGAGCATGCCGCTAAACGCCATGACTCCGATCGTCGTTGCTGCGATGTGGATGCCGGAAGAGGCTGCTGCGTTTGCGTTTTCGCCTACGGCGCGGATATTGAAGCCCACGCGCGTCGAACGGAAGAGAAAGAAGATCAGCACCGCGAACGCAAGACCCAGATACAGCGCGGTGGTCAGCTGCGAGCGGGGGATAATCGTGGCAAACAGATAGTTGCTCGAGATTGCCTCGCTCTGTGCGGTCATGCTGTTTTCCGCTTTGAGCGGGCCGTTGACCATGTAGGAGGTGAAGAGGGACACGATGTAGTTGATCATGATCGCGACGATCACCTCGTTGATGCGCATCTTAGCTTTGATGGTGCCGATCAGCGCGCCGACCGCACCGCCCGCCGCCATACCCGCAAGAATCGAGAGGGTGAGAACGAGAATGCGGGGGAGACCGTTGAGCGCGAGCGCGGTGACCGTACTTGCCAGCGCCGCAAGATAGAGCTGGCCTTCTCCGCCGATGTTGAAGATACCGCCCTTGCTCGCAACGGCGAATGCAAAGCCGGTGAACATCAGCGGGATACTCTTACTCAGCGTGTTTGCGATTGCGTTTGCGGAGCCGAATGCGCCGTTGAGCATCGCACCGAATGCTTTGACCGGGTCATATCCTGCAATCAGCATCACGACTGTGGCGAGCAGAAGCGAGAGGATTACCGCCGCGAAGGAATAGAGAAGGCGCTCGGCAAGCGCGGGCAGCTTATGCGTTTTGGACTGTTTCATAGCAGGGCTCCTCCTTTCTGCCGGCCATGAGCAGGCTGATCGACTCGTTGTCGAAGTCTTCCGTTCTGCGGACATCCATCAGCTCGCCTTTGTACAGGACGCCGACGGTATCGCTGAGCTGGAAGATATCGGAGAGTTCCGCGGAGATCAGGAGGATTGCCGCTCCTTCGCTGCGGAGCTTTAGGAGCACGCTGTGGATATACTTGATCGCCCCGATGTCGAGCCCGCGCACCGGCTGGCAGGCGAGCACGAACTGAGGGTTTTTGCTGACTTCGCGCGCGAGCACGAACTTCTGCTGGTTTCCGCCCGAGAGAGAACCCGCCTCCTGCTGCGCGCTGGTTGCGCGGACGTCAAATTGCTTCATCATGCGCGTTGTGCTTTCGCGGAGCGGCTTTGTCTGTATGAATCCGCGGCGGACATACGTTGGATCGTACTGATTGCCGAGCAGGAAGTTCTCCTGAAGCGATACACGGGATAGCAGCGCTTGTTTTAGACGGTCGGAAGGAATATATGCAAAGCGGAGCTGACGCCTTGCCCTGTGCGAGAGCTCCAGAAGATTGGTTTTTTGGTAATAGATTCGCCCGCTCTTTGGGCGCACCAATCCCATGATGATCTGCTCAAGCTGCTGCTGACCGTTTCCTTCCACGCCCGCGATGCCGAAGATTTCACCCGCGTGCACCGAAAACGATACGGTCCTCTGCGCGTTTGGCAGGAGACGGACATCTTCGATCTCTAGGACGACATCCCCTTTTTTGCATGGCTCTTTCTCTATTTCAAATACGACGTCGTGACCGACCATAAGCCGCGCGAGCAACTCCGGAGTTGCGGAAGCTGCGTCAAGCAATGCGACGAATTTTCCGCCGCGTAAGATGGTGATCCGGTCTGCGACTTCGAGTGTTTCTTTCAGTTTGTGTGTGATGAAGATAATGGTCTTGCCCTGCGAACGCATCTCTTTCAAAATGGACAGTAGCTGATCCGCTTCGATGGGCGTCAATACAGCGGTCGGTTCATCAAAAATGATGATGTTTGCGCCGCGATAGAGGGTTTTGAGGATTTCCACGCGCTGTTTCATGCCGACGGAGAGGTCGCAAACCAGCGCGTCCAGTTCGATGTTAAAATGATACTGATCCGATAGGCGCTGCACGGCTTCTCGCGCGCGTTTGCGGTCGATTACGACATTGCCCGGTTCGTTGCCGAGGATGATGTTTTCCAGACAGGTCAGGTGGTTGATCAGCATAAAGTGCTGGTGCACCATGCCGATCCCCAATTGATAGGCGAGTCTAGGTGTCACGGCCGGAATCAGATCGCCTTCGATTTCGATGCAGCCTTCGTCGGGACAATGCAGACCGAACAGAACATTCATCAGCGTGGATTTCCCAGCCCCGTTTTCACCAAGCAGGCAGTGGATTTCGCCCTGTTCCACCTGAAAATCGATCTGGTCGTTTGCGGTCATAGCGCCAAAGCGCTTTGTGATCGCACGCATATTTACCGCAAGCATGGGGTGCACCTCGTTTCCGTTTCGTTTGGAACCAGTGTTCCTGTTCAAACGTGTACCGGGGAGGGTGAGGCTTTCGCTTCGCCCTCCCCACTTGGTTCGTTCTATGCCTTCGTCTTGTTCTTGGAGCCGTTACTGGGCGTTTGCCGCGAGGAACGCGTCAACTTCTTCCAGCGTGGTGGGGATGACGAGTGTGCCGTCCGCGATCTTCTGGCGCAGGTCTTCGATGATGGCGACGTCCGCGTCGCTGACCTTGATGTTGCTGCCCTCGAGCGTGTAGCCGACGCCGTCGTCCTTCACGCCGAGTACGGTGGTGGAACCGACCGCGAGGTTGCCGTCCACGCAGGCAGCCTTCACGATTTCAAACGCAGCGGTATCCACGCGCTTGAGCATGCTGGCAACGATGTGATCCGGGTCGAGCACGTTCTGGTTGGAGTTGACACCGATGGCTTTGAAGTTCTGCTCTGCCGCGGCCTGGAACACACCAAGGCCGGAGCCGCCTGCCGCATGATAGATGATGTCCGCGCCCTTGGAATACTGGGTCAGCGCAATCTCTTTTGCGGTTGTGGTGTCGCTGAACGGGTTGTTGCCGCCGACATAGTCGGTCAGAACGGTGATGGCGGGGTTGACAAACTTTGCGCCCGCCTGGAAGCCTGCGTCGAATTTCACAAGCAGCGGGATTTCCATCGCGGCGATGAAGCCGATGGTGTTGTTGTCCGCAACGCCGTAGGCCGCCGCGTCCTTTTTCATCAGACCTGCGAGCGCGCCGACGAGGAAGGAACCTTCTTCTTCCATGCAGGTGTAGTTGGCGATGTTCGGACCTTCCACGACGCCGTCAATCAGCGCAAACTGCTGGTCCGGGAACTCGGGGGCGACCTTGGTCAGCGGGTCGACCTGGTCGAAACCGACGCAGACGATGACGCTGTACTGGCCGGAGCTCGCCATATCACGCATGATGAGCTCGAATTCCGAAATCTGCTTCGGTTCCGCATAGTCAAACGCGATACCGAGTTCGCTTTCGGCCTTCTTCATGCCGGAGTATACGAGGTCATTGTAGGACTGGTCGCCAAGACCGCCGACGCCGAGAATGCAGGCTGCTTTTTTCGCGTCTCCGCCGGCTGCGGGCGTGGTTGCTGCGCCGGGTGCGGCGCAGGCGGTGGCCATGCTGCAAAGAAGCAGTACGGCAAGAACCGTTGCAATGAGCTTTTTCATGTACTTTCCTCCGTTAAAATGTGAAATGTATCCATGGCGGGCGAGTACGTAATATGTTGCGAAAGGATTTAGAAGGCTCTCAGGGCAGACGTTGTGGACCGCACCGCACTGGACATGTCTAAAATATAGCAGTTGTATAAATGATCGTCAATCAAAAAATGCAGAAAAGTGACATAAAATTTGAAAAAATCTGGGAAAGTCATATTGAAACAATGAAATAGTGTTGTATACTTGTATAAAAGAACGATAATTGCAATCACGAATGATAGAATCATTGTACCACATGGATGAAATTCAGACAGGTCAAATAACGATACAATTGTTTACATATGAATGAAAGCCAGACAGGTCAACCTTAGAAAGGATAAGAAAGTATGAATATGGAGCAGGAACTCACCCAGTCTACCTTACGCATCGTGGGGGATACTTCACTGACACACGAGCAGGCGATGATGAACTTGTCTAAAGTGCCGGGTCAGTTTGTCTATGGATTTCAACCGCCCGAAGGATATGACGCGCTCTTAAAGAACGAAGTGCTCTCCGACCTCGGGGAAGGGTATACGCCCATCTGCCCGCGCTATCTGCTGCCGGACTATGACCTGTTTATGGAAAAAGGATGCAGCTTCTTGCGCATCGACCCGCCAAAGGATCTGTTTGAGGCGATTGAAGCGCTCAAGATGTTTTATCGTCATATCCCTTCCATCACGAACTTTCCGGTCTATCTGGGCAGGCTTGACCGGATGCTCCAGCCGTTTATTCGGGATGAAGCGGAGGCGCGGAAGCTCATCAAACATTTTCTGATCTTTCTGGATCGAACCATTTCGGATTCCTACGCGCACGCAAACATCGGGCCGGAGGCGACTCTCGCGGGCGAAATCCTGCTGGATTGCGATTATGAACTGCAGAACGCAACGCCGAGCATCACGCTTTTATATGATCCCGCAGTGACCCCGGACGATTTTGCGGCCCGCTGCGCGAGAAACGATCTCGCCTGCGCAAAGCCAAGCTTTGCGAATGATGCGGTTTACAAGAACGCATACAGCGTTCCTTACGGGATTGCGAGCTGCTACAACGTCCTGCCAGTCGGCGGCGGCGCGTTTACGCTTGCGCGGCTAAATCTCAAAGCGGCTGCGGATCAGTCGACCGGGGTTTCCGATTTACTCGAGCGTGTCCTGCCGGAGGCCGTGCGGCTTAACTGCGAGTTTATGGATGCTAAGATCGCGTTTCTCGTAGAAAAGAGCCTGTTCTTCCGCTCGAACTTTCTGGTGCAGGAGGGATTTCTGCACCTGAACCGCTTTACGGGAATGTTCGGCGTGGTGGGTCTCGCGGAATGCGTGAATCATCTGGAGGCACTGGAAGGACGTTCGGGCGTACTGTATGGTCACAGCGACGCCGCAGATTCGCTTGCGCACCGCGTCTTGAAACGTCTGACAGAACTCGTAAATTTGTATGAAAGTCCTTATTGCGCGGTAAGCGGCGGACATTTTTCTCTGCATGCGCAGGTTGGCCTCGACACCGATATCGGCGTGAGCTCCGGCGCTCGGATTCCGATCGGGGATGAGATTGCGCTGTATGATCATCTGAGGCATGCAGGTGAGTTTCACCCGTATTTCCATTCCGGAGTTGGGGATATCTTCCCCTTTGAGATAACTGCAAAGCGTAACCCGGAGAGCATGGTGGATTTGATCAAAGGTGCTTTCGCTGTTGGCATGCGATATTTTTCCGCCTATGCAAGCGATAGTGACGTCATCCGGATCACGGGGTACCTGGTCAAAAAATCGGACATCGAGAAACTTGCGCGCGGCGAAGCGGTGCAGCAGGACAATGTCATCTGGGGGCTTGGCGAGGTGCAGAACAGCCATATCCTGGATCGCAAGGTGCGCTCGCTATGATCTCCGCACTGGTCAACCGAATCATCCCGTTCAGCAGTGTGGATGGCCCGGGGAACAGAACGGTTTTCTTTCTGCAGGGATGCAACTTCAACTGCGGATACTGTCACAATCCCGAGACAATCCATGCTTGCAACAACTGCGGGCTTTGCGTTTCTGTTTGCCCGACAGGCGCGATTCAACTGATCAACGGCAAGGTACGTTATCGCCGGGAGGCATGCTGCGCATGCGACGCCTGCCTGCGTGCCTGCCCGCGGGATGCTTCGCCAAAGGTGGATATTATGCAGCCGGAGCAGGCGCTGGAAATTTTGCAAAGAAACAAACCGTTCATTCGAGGGGTTACCGTCTCCGGCGGAGAATGTACACTTCAGCGTGATTTTGTGTTGGCTTTGTTTCGCGGGGCGAAGCAGATGGGGCTTGGTACGCTGCTGGACTCCAACGGCAACTACGATTTTGAACGGGATGCAGAGCTTCTTTCTGTTTGCGACGGTGTTATGCTGGATGTCAAGTGCGCCGATCCTGCCGCGCACCAGGTGCTGACCGGGCAAAGCAACAACCTGGTGCTGAGAAATCTGATAGTTCTTGCGTCAATCGGCAAGCTGGAAGAGGTGCGAACGGTCGTGGTTCCGGACGCTTTGCCCAACGAGGAAACGGTGAGGTACGTTTGCAATGCGCTTGCGCCGTACTGGGCAGAGGGCGCGCCGATTGGATACAAACTCATCTGTTTTCGGCCCCTTGGCGTGCGGGAGGCATACCGTGGAATGTCGACGCCCACCGATAGCTACATGGAAACGCTGCGACAGATTGCGATTCAGGCGGGATGCAATCGGGCTCTCATCATATAGACGGCATCCAAACAAAATAGAAACAAAATTTTCCCCGAATCAACCCTCGTGAAGTGATATAATGGCGCGATTTCTGGGGGGTGAGTGAAAAAATATTTATATTGTGTTTATTGGTGGTTTTGAGATCACTTAAAATTACAGACACCAAGTTATAAAACTGTGTAACACAAGCATTGACAATGATTGAACAGCTGATTTAAAATTGATATGGAAACAAATCTGTACTGAGAATATTCTTTTCACACGTCCTTTTGCATTTGTATAAAGGAGTAACAAATGAATACTGTTCCTTCGCTCGCAGAAGAAGACATTGATTCTTCCGTACAAAGCAAGTGGCAAAGACTCCTCGATTTATCGATCGAGGTGATTGGCGTTCCCTTTGCGCTGATCACACACAGCAATGCCTCCGAATCGGAGATTCTCCTGCACAGCGGGGATACAGATTTCGAATGGAATCTGGGCGGGAAGCTTTCGCATAATCTTGAAATGCTCGTCAAAGCAGTTGGGGAGTCGAAGGAAGAGCTCGCTGTTGAAGATGCTTCGCACACTGATCGATTGGCGAAGACGAAGGGGAATGCGCCCGGGTTTGCGGCATTTTCAGGATGCCCGATTCTTTGGCCGTCGGGGCAGATATTCGGCACCATCTGCGTGCTGGACACGCAGCCAAGGCTGTTTTCGGAACTCAACCGAAAAATTCTGGGTGAGTTTGCCGGGATTATTCAGAGCGACCTGGCGAGCCTGCTGCTGCAAAAGGATTACGCGGGCATGCAGGTGAATCTCACGCACATCGAAAGTGATCTGAAGGATGAAAGAGGCCGTTTTGACCAAATTTTTCAAACGTCTACTTCCGGAATTCTGATTACTTCGATGAAGGATGGCATCATACTGGATGCGAATTACACCTATCAGCGCTTATTCGGTTACTCGCGCGATGAGTTGGTTGGAAAATCAGCAGCTGAACTGAACATTTATGTCAACGCGTCGGACAGAAATCATGTGATAGCGAAACTTCGAAAAGGCGAGCAGGTTCGGGACTACGAGATGCCGCTGCGCGCGAAGAACGGAGAGAGCAGGGTTGTATTGGGGACTGTCCAGCCGATCATACTCGGCGGAACGAACTGCCTGATTACCTCGATCTATGACATCACGTCTCTAAGACATATTGAGCATGAGTCGAAGCTGCTAAACGAGCGATATATGCTGGCGACGCGGGCGGCGCAAGCAGGCATCTGGGACTGGGATATCGTAAACAATGTCCTGGTCTGGGATCAGCGGATGTATCAGATATATGATGCCACGAAGGAAGCGTTCGGCGGCGCATACGAGGCGTGGCTCGCGCGCATTCTTCCCGAAGACATGGAAAAGGCCGATTTGGATTCGAGACTGGCTCTGCTGGGCGAGAAGGAATACGATACGGAATTCCGGATTCACACATCGGACGGAAGCATCCGGAACATCAAGGCGTACGGTGATGTGATTCGCGACGCGGCAGGCAGTCCGCTGCGTATGGTCGGCGCCAATTTCGATATCACCGACCGAAAGATACTCGAGCAGGATGTGCAAGAAAGCGAAAAGAAATACAGAGATTTGTTTCATGAAAACTCCGCTATCCGAATTGTGATCGATGTCGATACCGGAAATTTGTTCGATGTGAATCCCGCGGCGTGCAGCTTCTACGGATACACACGCGAGCAGCTTCTGAGTATGAATGTAACTGCAATCAACAGCATGCCCATCGACCTGGTTCTGTCCATTCTGGATATGGCTTATCAGAAGAAGCGGAATTATTTTCAGGCAACGCACATACGCTCGAATGGTGAAATGCGGGATGTGGAGATCTTCAACGGGCCGATCAACATCAATCAGCGGCGATATTTAAACTGCATCGTGCATGACATTACCGAACGGAAGGAAATGGAAGAGAAGCTGATTGCCAGCGAGGCGAGGTATCGAGAAATCTTTCACAACAATGCAGCGGTTCAATTGGTTGTGGATGCACATGATTCCTCCATCGTCGATGCAAACCGCGCAGCATGTGAATATTACGGGTACAGCCTGAAAGAAATCACGACCAAGACGGTTTTTGATATCAATCCCAACAGCAAGGAAGAGATACGGAGGATTTTTCAGGAGTCCGCTAAACGCGGATCAAATCATTTTGTAACACAGCATTTCCGCGCGGATCATTCGATTCGCGATGTTGAAATCTTTAACGGAAAGATCATCATAGATGGGCGCGATTTGCTCCATGTGATCATTTACGATATTACAGAAAGCACAAGAGCCTTAATGAATCTGGAGAAGAGTGAACAGCGTTTCCGCCAATTGATTGAGAATTCGCCCGACGGTATCGTCGTCGAAACAGACGGTCAGTTTGCATATGTGAATCAGAAGGCGCTTGAACTGTTCCGCGCACAGGACATTCAGGACCTGATCGGAACCTCATTTGTCGATAGCTTCAAGCAGGATGGAAGAACACACATCCAGGCTTTGCTGGCAGAGCTGGATGAAGGGAAAAAGGCGAGAATACTGTGCGAGGAAACAATTCAGCGGCTGGACGGAATGCAGGTTGACATTGAACTGTCCGCCGTGCCGTTCCGCTTCAATGAACGAAACGGTTCCCTCATCTACCTGCGCGACATGACCGAGCGCAAGGAATTTGAGAAAGCAAAAGAGGACATGGAGCTGCAGCTTCGCCAGAAGCAGAAGCTTGAATCCATCGGCACCCTTGCCGGCGGCGTCGCGCACGAGATCAACAATCCCATCAACGGGATCATCAACTATGCGGAACTGATTGAAAACGGCAATATCACCACGGAGCAGGTGAAGACCTTCAGCCAGGGCATTATCCACGAAGGCAAACGCATCGCGGAGATCGTCAAGAACCTTTTAAGCTTCGCCCGTCAGGAAAAGCAAACACACAGTCCTGCCCGGATAGAAGATATCATCGATCAGTCGGTATCGCTGATGCGCGTGATGCTCCGGCACGACCAGATTACGCTGGAGCTCGACATTCCGGAGGATTTGCCCAGCATCAAGTGCCGCAGCCAGCAGATTCAGCAGGTGATCATGAACTTGCTCACCAACGCCAGAGACGCGCTGAACGCGAAGTACCCCGGCTATCACGCCGATAAGATCATCCGGATCGATTGCATGATGTTCCATCGGGATGGACGAAGATGGTTCCAAATCACCGTCAAGGACAACGGAACCGGAATTCCCGCGGAGATCATGGAGCGGATATTTGACCCGTTCTTTACCACAAAACCGCGGGACGAGGGGACAGGACTGGGACTTTCCATCAGCCACGGCATTGTGAAGGATCATCACGGAGAACTCTATTTTGAAACGGAACCGGGCGAGTATACGAAAGCGATTCTCGTACTGCCCGTTGACAACGGATGGTCCGTTTAGACCTCGATGAAGGAGACTGCTTTATGCCGAATATTCTGATCATTGATGATGAAACCAGCATACGAATTACACTTTGTGAATTCCTGAAACAGGAAGGGTATGAGGTGATCGCTGCCGAAAACGTGCAGTCGGCGATGCAAAAGCTGAAGGAAAACGACGTCGACGTCATTCTTTCCGATATCATTATGCCGCAGGAATCGGGAATCACGCTGCTGAAATATGTGCACGAGGTCAGCCCGGATATCCGCGTCATTATGATGACCGGCGAGCCGACGGTCGATACCGCGGTCGAGGCGATCCGGCTGGGCGCGCATGATTATCTCACAAAGCCGGTTTACCGCAGCGCGCTCATCAAGGCGGTCGGACACGCGGTGAGGTTTAAAGAGCTGATCGATGAAAAGCGGATTCTGGAGCTCCAGAATCAGGCGCAGCGTGAGAATCTGGAGCGGCTCGTGGAAGAGCGAACCGGAAAACTGCGCCACGCGATGCTGAATACGGCGTATGCCACGGCGGCGATGCTGGATCTGCGCGACCCGTACACGGCGGGACACCAGAGGCGAGTGGGCAGTCTGGCCCGGGCAATCGGCAAGGAGCTGGGTCTCCCGGATGACACGGTCGAAGGTCTGCATATCGCGGGATGCATCCATGACATCGGGAAAATTACCGTTCCGTTTGAGATTCTGACCAAGCCCGTTCAGCTGACCCCCAATGAGTATGCCATCATTCAGGAGCACCCGCGGAAGGGCTATGAGGTGTTGAAGAGCTACGAGATGCCCTGGCCGATTGCGGAGATTGTGTATCACCACCATGAAAGACTGGACGGCAGCGGCTATCCGCAGGGACTTTCGGCGGATCAGATCGGGATAGAGACGCGCATCATCTCCGTCTCCGATGTTGTCGAGGCAATGTCCTCGCACAGGCCGTATCGGCCGAGCCTCGGGTTGGAATCGGCACTCAATGAAATCTCAACCAACAAGCATAAGCTCTATGATCCTGCGGTCGTGGATGCATGCCTGACGCTCTTCCGCGAGAAAGGGTTTTGCTTTGAGGAAGCATAGGGCAGAGATAAAACCGCGCAAAACATGGGGCTGGGTGCAGATCTGATTGAAGACGGTCACACGCCCGGCGCAAAATGAAGATAAACGTGCAGCACACGAAAAAAACCGCCCGATTTGGGCGGTTTTTAATTGATTGCGGGGGGATGGACTTTTTCGCAGAAGGGCAAAGTATAACTCATAAAGCCTCGCGGCGGGGATTCCGCTAAAAACAGTGCGCTATAGGGCGGGGTACGCGCAGACGGCGACCACTGCGAACATCTACTCGCATGCAATCTAAGCGGCGGATGAGAAGGCGGCTGAGGTGCCGGAGTATGTTTTGGGTTCGCTTACGCATGGATTATCGGATGTTTCGACGCTCGCTTGCGAACTGAATTTCGGAAGTGGCGAAATATATCAAATCCAGAATCACCTCTTTCGCTTTCTTTTTTCAAAGCATTCTCGTACCGAAATCTCAAACAATTGCATATGCTCGCTATCTTTGGCTAGTTTCATACCGCAATGCATCGCTGTTTTGATTGAACGAACGTTACTCTTATCAATTCGCGCAACAACGGTTTCATTCCGCATTTCAAAGAAAGCCTTCTCAAGCGCTAGTTCAAGTGCTTGCTTTCCGTAACCGCGGCCCCATAAAACCTCTTCGCCGATTACATAAACAATTTCGCAGCACTGATCGGATCTTGGCGTTAGCCTGATAAAGCCAATCGAATCACCTTTCCTGTTACAGATCAGAAAAAAACGTCCGATCTGGTTTAGATGGTATGAAAGCATCCCTTCCGGTGTTCTTTCTATGAGCGAGATTAATTCATCGGAGATGTTTCTCTCTTCGTTAAGATACCGAATCACACTCCGGTTTTGCATCCAGGATGCCAGATGGTACCCGTCTTTTCTTTTTATTTCCGCACGCAAAAAAACAGAAGCGGCTTCATTCATATCGCTTACCTCTCAGCAGTGTAATACCATAAAGCCCTTCTGCGTTTCACAGACGGTTCTTTACTATTCAATTAAATTAACCATACCAAATTACTGCCGGCGTGTCAAATCATCGCTCAAACAGGTGTAATCATCAGGATGAACTGTTTTAGTTTCAAGTTGTCTTTGCCTCAAATTCGGAAAAGACCTTGTTTATGTGTTAGAATGGATTCAGATACTTCTCTCGAATGGAGGTAAACAGTTATTTGAATATATTGACATACAAGCTGAAAGAGGTCTCGTTGGCAGTACTACCTATCACCGTGCTGGTCGTACTGATAAACTTCACAATTGCACCACTGGGATTTTCATTTTTAGCCCGCTTCCTGATCGGTGCAATTCTGGTAGTTATCGGATTGGCTGTTTTTTTGTTCGGAATCGATATCGGCATCACACCGATTGGAATTCAAATGGGATCGTCTCTCGTAAAAACGAAAAAACTATGGGTAATAACCCTAGTAAGCTTTGTGGTGGCGCTGTTTATTTGTGTCGCCGAACCCGACCTGCACATTCTTGCAGGGCAGGTGAATGAAGTAACCGCGGGATTGATATCCAAGACCAGCCTCGTCCTTGTTGTATCTACCGGCATAGCGGTATTGTTCTCTTGCGGATTATTTCGAATCGTAAGAAACATACCTTTATATATCATGTTAACCGTATTATATGGCATTGTCTTTGTACTATCTTTGTTTACACCCCATGAATTTATTGGCATTGCGTTTGACGCATCTGGTGCAACAACCGGCGCACTTACGGTGCCGTTTATTCTTGCTATGGGAATCGGCGTCTCGGCACTAAAAAAGGACAGTAAAATGTCTGAAAAAGATAGCTTCGGATTGGTTGCAATCACATCTGTTGGCGCAATCATTTCCGTTCTTGTGATGGGGATGATGGAAGGGAAGCCATCGATGCATGCACCTGTTTCGATAATTGCTTCTGATTCGCAGTTAATCATGCAGCCATTTTTTCACGAGCTCCCGATGATTGCATTAGAATCATTGCTTGCGCTGCTTCCTGTGCTGGCCATTTATATTGCATCAAACTTCCTTATGTTTAAATTGCCGAAGCGGGCATTCGTTAAGATATTGGTTGGTCTTCTTTACACATATATCGGACTGGTGTTTTTCATGACCGGTGTTAACGCTGGGTTTATGGACATCGGAAAGCTGATCGGCTATAAGGTTGCCTCATTGGAGAATAAAGCTGTCTTTATATTCACCGGCTTTGTATTAGGCGCCTTGACGATACTCGCAGAGCCTGCGGTTCATATTCTCACGAAAAGTGTTGAGAAGGTGACGAGCGGATACATTAAACGCAGAGCTGTTTTAATATCGTTATCCATTGGAATCGGATTCGCTGTAGCTCTCTCTGCGATCCGAATCCTGATCCCCGGAATGCAGCTTTGGCATGTTTTGTTACCGGGCTACTTGATATCCATCGGCTTGTCATATATCTCTCCAAAGATTTTTGTGGGGATTGCTTTTGACTCGGGCGGGGTTGCATCCGGGCCAATGACGGCTACTTTTATACTTGCTTTCACCCAAGGTGCGGCTGAGGCAGTTGAAACAGCCAGCGTTTTGACGGATGGCTTCGGCATGATCGCTATGGTCGCTTTGTTACCGTTGATCGCACTACAAATTCTTGGTATCATTTATAAAACCAAATCTAAAAAGGGAGGGCTCAAAGATGCAGCAAAGTAACCGGGACAGCGGCCTATTCGAGCTCTTGACGATAATAGTCAACAATGGCGTTGGAACAAAAATATTGCGAGCTGCAAGAAAATCCGGAGTTTGCGGCGGCACAGTTTTTTTAGGAAGAGGAACGGTAAAAAACAGCTTCTTGAAATTTATTGAATTGTATGAAGAAGAAAAAGAGGTTGTAATAATTGCTGCTGGTAAATCGACCGCATTTCATCTGCTCGGATACCTTGATAAGGAATTTAACTTCAGTAAACCGCACCACGGCATCGCCTTTTGTACGCCAATAAAAACCGTGGTTGGAAGCAAGGGCTGTAAGACTGATATTCACGATGAAAGCGAAGGTGCAGAGTCAATCATGTATAATGCCATATATGTTATTGTTGATAAAGGAAATGCGGAAGCCGTTATCGATGCGGCGACGGCAGCCGGCTCTACGGGCGGAACAATAATGAACGCAAGAGGCTCGGGTATTCATGAAACGAGCAAGCTGTTTTCCATGGAAATCGAACCGGAGAAAGAAGTCGTACTGATTATTTCTGAAGTTGCCAAAACGGAAGAGATCGCCGCCTCTATAAACAGCTCCCTTCATCTGGAGGAACCTGGAAATGGCATCATGTTTGTACAGGATGTATCTAAAGTTTATGGTTTGAGGAGCGACGGGAGCTTGCTAAAATAAAAGGCAATCCGCAAAGGATCATTCTGTTTGTCAAAAGTGAACCGGGATAAATGCTGTGCCAAAGTACAACCCCAAGTAACGCAAAAACCGCCCGAATTGGGCGGTTTTTAATTTGTTGCGGGGGAAGGACTTGAACCGACGATAAGCCATTATTGGTGGCAATAAACATCAGGCAGCAGGGGTCATTTTACATCAATAGAGTCCGCTGCATGGAATAGAAACCAAATATTTCGACTAAGAGTTCTCTAAAGTTACAGTGTTTTTATCACTTGAGATTTTTCGATACTCAGATGGTGTGACGCCGTTGTGCCTGCGAAATTGCGAGATAAACTGCGAACTGCTGGCAAAGTTATTTTCAAACGCGATCTGCGTGACCGGCTTATCGGTTGTAACCAGCTGATTTGCAGCGTGGCGCAGGCGCTGGAGAATGATGTATTGTGTCAGCGAATGGCCTGTTTGCTCCTTGAATACGTGCCGAAACCAATCATAACTATAGCCCGACATGGTTGCCAGCTCGATGAGGCTCATGCGCTCCTTGAAGTGTTCGTCGATGTACTTGCGAATATACTGAATGCTCTGGTCGTGTGTCGAAGAACCGACGCTGAAGAATTTTCGCAAAAGCGAGATGATCAATTGCTGTGTCATGGCGTTTAGCATCGCGGAGTAGAGAGGCTGTTTTTCCGCAATTTCGCGCTCCATAGCGCGCAGCATGCGGCAGACAAACTCATCATCAAAATCCGGATACGATCCGGGTTGCAGCGAAATATCCACGTCGAAATAGCGAAACCCAATGAAGATCAGCTGTGAGTCGGAGAAGGCTCTTTCGTCGTGCGCCATCCGCGGGGGAATCAACGCAAATGTATGGCTTTGATAGTTGTAGTGCTGTCCGCCGAGCGTATATTCACCATTGCCGGAGAGGTAATAAACCAATTCGCAGCATGCGTGGTAGTGATTTGGCGCATAGAAACCGGCCGGATTTTCTTGATACTTCAGAAAATCAAGGCAAAAATCTTCCATAATGACCCTCCTGAAGATGATATCGAAAAACCATATTTGTATATCGAACATGGTAAACTTTCGATAAGCTGAAGTC
This sequence comes from Clostridia bacterium, assembly GCA_035561095.1. Taxonomy (GTDB): domain Bacteria; phylum Bacillota; class Clostridia; order Christensenellales; family CAG-138; genus UBA7703. The sequence goes on from DATMYE010000057.1 coordinate 77,731, forward strand.
AAGAAAAAGGCTTGGAGCGACAACGTGGAACGGAAACAGGGGATTTTGATCGATACGGACATCGGAGACGACATTGACGATGCGCTTGCGCTCGCGCTTGCGCTGCGCTCGCCGGAGCTGGAGATTCGCGCGATTACAACCGTGTTTAAAAACACGGCAGAACGCGCAAGATTGGCCAGCGCGCTGCTGAGTCAGTTTGGTCGGGATGATATTCCGGTCTACGAAGGCACAGGCACCCCGATCATCAACGAGGTTGCGGTGCACGATATTCCCTGCCAGTGCGCGGTGGTTGACTTTGATCAATACCAAAAAAACGACATGCACGCCGCGGACGCGATCCTTGCTGCGGTGCGCAGCGATCCTGCGCTAACCATCATCGCCATCGGGCCGCTGACCAATCTCGCGCTGGCCTGCCTGAAGGAACCGGATACGATGCGTTCTGCGCGAATTATGCTGATGGGCGGCGCATTTGGTACGACGGAGGCAGAGTGGAATATCGTCTGTGATCCGGAGGCGGCGTCGGTCGTGTTCCGCTCCGGCGCGCAGATCAAGGTGTTCGGGCTGGACGTAACCGCGCGTTGTGTGCTCAAAAAGGAGCATGAGCAGACCGCGAAGGAGAGAGGAGACGCAGCGTCCATGTTTTTGATGCGCCTCTTCGATGCATGGCACCGCGCTTCCGGCTACGGCATTATGCTGCACGACCCGCTGGTAATCGGCGCGCTGCTGCATCCCGAGTGGGTTCACTATGAGAAGCAAAAGGTCATTGTCGAGCTGCGCGGTGAAAACACCCGCGGGTCAACCATTCTCAAACGGAGCTTCTTCAAGACATACGAAACGCCGAATGCGCAGGTCGCGACGGATGTCAACGCAGAGGCATTCATCGAGTTCTTCATGTCGCGGGTTTTTCCGGCATAAGCATAAACAGTTCTCTGTCTCATCAACGGTTTGAAACTTTTTGAACGCGCGTTCGAAATAGAATACAATCAGGAGGAATGAACATGAAAAAAACAGTCTCAATTCTAATGGTACTCTGCATGATCGCCCTCGCTTTCGCGGGCTGCGCGTCTCCCGCTGCAGTCGCAGCGCCAGCAGAGGCGACGGAGTCTGCCACCCAGCCGACCGACCAAGCCGCACAAGCGGCGCCTGCGGAAAAGCAGGTCATCCGCCTCATGTGCGGCGGCGCAGGCTACTGGGAATCCGCCCTGGATCCCGTCGTTGCGGAATACAACGCCTCGCAGGACAAGGTACAGGTCGTTGTGGATTATTACCAGTATGATGCGCTGCTTTCCAACGTAGAAGTCAAGTTCGGCGCAAAGAGCACCGATTATGACATGGTTGCCGTGGATGCGCCGCTGGTCGCCGCCTACACCACGCGTGGCTATATCATCCCGCTGGATTCCTACTTTACGGCGGATGAAATCAACCAGTTTGTGCCGTCCGAGATCAAGGCGAGCGTTTGGGACGGAAAGTTCATGGCAGCGCCGATGAATAACTCCTCTCAGTTGCTCTGGTATAACGCGGATCTGCTCAAAGCCGCTGGCCTCGAACTGCCGAGCACAGATCCTGCGAAACGTCTGAGCTGGGAACAGGTGGAACAGATGGCGGCAGCCGCTCAGAAGGCCGCCGATCCTGATGGGTCAAAGGGCATCATGGGCATCATGTTTGAGCAGGTTGACCGCGCGTATCAGATGCTTGCTCTGCCGAATTCCTTTGGCGCAGCATCCATCGGTGACGACGGCTTCACCGTGGACGGCATTCTGAATTCCGATGGCTGGACGAAGGCACTGGAGTTCTATCAGGGCCTGTATAACAGCGGCGTGTCCGCGCGCGGCGTAACGGCGGAAGAAGTCGCAGGTTTTTACACCTCCGGCAAGGTCGTGTTTATGGTCGGTGCAACGTGGACGATCTATGGCGCGGAAGGCGCAGGCTTGAATTATGGATATGCGCCCTGCCCGTATTTTGAAGGATATCAGGACAAGGCAGCCACCTCGACTGGCAGCTGGCACATCGGCATCAGCGCGTTTACCGACAAAGCGGATGCCTGCGCGGACTTCATCAAGTACATCACGCTCGGCAAAGGCGAAGCCTGGAACCGCGCGGCGGGCAACGTACCCTCTACGCTTGCAGGTGTTGCCGAGGTGGTCGCTGGTGATAACCCTGTGATGGCAATCGCAGCTTATGAAGCGGAGCACACGGCGGTTCCGCGTCCCGTGACGCCCGGTTATTCGGAGTATGAGTCTGTGATCAATCAACTCTTTGCAGATGTGCGCAACGGCGCAGATATCGCAACCGCGGTGGACACCGCAATTCAGAGCATCAATACCGCGTTTGCCAAATATAAAGGCTAAAAGCGAACGCGCGACGTACCAAGAAAGTGCCAGCGCCGTCCGGCAGGGCTGGGCGGCGCTGGATTCCCAAGCGGAGGGATTATGCGATTCAAGAAGAGCACCATACCATATCTGTTTTTGCTCCCAGCGTTGGCGTTGATTTTGCTGTTCAAGGTGGTTCCGATTCTGTCCACACTCGTGGAAGGATTCACCTACAACGGCTCGGTCAGCCTGCGTACCTATGAGTTGCTCTTTACGGACTCCGCCTTCTGGAAATCCCTGCTGACTACGCTGAAGTTCAACCTGGTCATCACGCCCGTGCAGATCGTGATTGCCATTCTGCTCGCGCTGCTGGTCAACGTTAAGCTCAAAGGCGTTGGAGCAATTCGCACGATTTTCTACCTGCCGGTGACGCTTTCGATGACCGTTGCCACCGTGCTCTGGAACATGATGCTCAACCCCAACAATGGCATCGCTAACAGCATTCTATCCGCGCTCGGCATCGCAAAACAAGGGTTTTTTACCGACACCAATCAGGCGCTCTGGTGCATCGTATTAATCGCTTCGTGGATTGGCGTGGGTTACTGGATGATGTTTGTGCTGGCGGGGCTGAAGAATGTCGATGAATCGATCTATGAAGCCGCCGAGATTGACGGCACAAACTGGCTGCAAAAGACATGGAAGGTGACCCTGCCCATGATCAAAGGCAGCATCCTGTTTGTGCTTGTTGCGGACACAACGACGAATTTTCTTCTCTTTGCGCCGATGCAATTGATCACGAAGGGCGGGCCGCAGGGTTCCACCAATGTGCTCATGTATGAAGCATACCGCTCCGCATTTTCGTATGCCGATCGGCCCCGTTCCTCGGCGATTGTTACAATATTGCTTGTGATCATCGTCACGATCTGCATCGCACAGTTTCGCCTGATGAATGCAGGACGCGAGAAAGGAGGCACGGTCAGATGAACGCGAAAAAGAAACGCGCGCTTATGCGAACCGGGCTGTATGTCATCTGCATCGCAATCTGTGCCTTCATGATTTTTCCGCTGCTCTGGGGTGTTGCTTCGTCTTTCCGAACGGACAAGGAACTGTTTCAATACGCGATGCCGCTGAGTTGGAAGACGTTTATCCCGCAGAATTTTACCACGGCGGCATATTCGCGCATCTTTACGGAGTTCCACTTCGGACGCTCGATTGGCAACACATTGATCGTCACGTTCTCGACGATTGTGCTGGGGCTATTGGTCAACAGCATGGCGGCATTTGCGTTTGCCTGCTTTGAGTTTCCTTTCAAACGCATTTTGTTTGCGGTGGTGCTCATGACGTTTATGATCCCTTTTGAGGCGATCGCGCTGCCGCTTTACAAGATCGCGAGCGGGCTCGGGCTTGTGGACACGCTGCGGGGCATGGTGATTCCCTGCATCGCAAACGGGCTTGTGCTGTTTCTTTTCACGCAGTTTTTTAAAGAACTGCCATTGGATCTTTTCGAAGCGGCTCGCATCGACGGCGCGAGCTGGCTGACGATTTTTCGAAAGATCGTGCTGCCGCTTTCGGTTCCTGTCACCATCACAGCGGCACTTATGATCTTCATTTCGCAGTGGAACGCGTATCTTTGGCCACTGATTATCGGGATGTCGAAGAATGCGCAGGTCATTCAGACCGCGCTTGGCATGTTTCAGCAGGAGAGGGGTACGCTCTGGAGCTGCCTCTATGCGGCTTCTATGTTGTCCGCCGCGATTCCGCTGTTCGTCTTCCTGCCGCTGCAGAAGTATTATGTTCAGGGGATTACGAGCAGTGGGGTAAAAGGTTAAATTGCGATGATACATTGAACCCAACGCGTTTACGCATAATATGATGCGTTTGTAGAGAATTGGCTGCGCGCTCACTGCTCGCAGGTCAATCCGTATCGTCCGGACATTCTCAAACGAAGCATGAACCTATCCATCAAAAAAGCCCAGACAGTCTGGGCTTTTTTCGTTGCAAAAATAACCGCGGATGAAATCCTTTCGTGAGTACCTTGCTGAATAAACCCTCGCGAAGTGATTCGATTGCGCGATTAACCGGGGGGGTCAAGCTAGCGAAGGTGGAGGTGAATGAAATTTTTGTTTGCGCGGACAAAGCACTCAGGCGTTTAGCTATATAGTTGATGCGATGTTCAACCAACGACTGGAAGGGATGAATCTGCTTTGGTGAGGTGGATATTCACCTTCGTAAAGAGGATCAATGTTCCGCTGCTCTCCTGCGGCGAATCAGGATGACGAGCGGCACGAACACGGTGAGCATCAAGAGCGCCGCGAATCCAAACAACGCGTTGGACGGAATCACGCCGGCAACCCCATTCGTCAGCGTCGGCACACCAAAGGCGTTGATGATGCCGGTGGCGATCGCGGGCCCAATGATCATCGGAATGCAGACGGCGAACAGCATGCGAATTCCCTCAAACTGGCCAAAGCTTCCCTCGGGCAGTAGATTTTTCACCCAGGCGGAGAGTGTTTGCGTGTTGAGCACATACCCAAGCCCAGTTGTGAAGATGCCGAAGCAGAGCAGCGGCAGGCTCGCCTTTCCGGCAGCAAACACGACGACGAGCCCGACAATATTGATCAGAACCGCGATAAGAAGCGCCTTGGAGACCTTTCCGCGGTCGATATACCGTGCGGCGGGGATCGTGAAAAACACCGCAAGCAGAAGGCTCGCCGCCTGCACGATGCCCGTCAGCGAATAGGAAAGCCCGATGAAGTTCACGAGATAGATCGAGATATATGGAAAATACACATTGAACGCGATGTTGAACAACACGATATAGAGAAACACGAAGAACAGCTCTTTGTTTTGGCGGATGGTCTTCCAACTGAAAATCTGAACGAGCTGATGCCAGAACCCCTTTTCATCCCGCTTGGGAACGAGTGTTGGCGCGTCCCGCAGGAAGATGAGGCTGAGAACGCCGATCGCGGCGACAAGCGCGCCGATCAGCGTAAAGAAACCGTAGAAGTCGATTTTTTCGATGATAGAGCCCGAGACGCCGGACAGGATGCTCGCGATGATCGGTACCGCGGCGATGATTGCGCCGACTCTGCCGCGATTACTTTCGTTTGAGATGTCTGTCGTCCAGGGGTTAAACCCCGCGTGGAATCCAAAGGAGCCGAAGAAGCTCATGATTCCGTCCGCGGCGACCACCGCCGTTGCGGCAAGGACGATAGAACTCTTGGGTAAAAACTCTGTCACGCCATATAAGAACGTGAAAACGCCCCAAAGGATGTAACCAGCCGCGATGAATGGCCGACGTTTTCCCGCCCGATCACCCCATGTCCCGATCAGGAATGTCGCAATGGTGCTGGTCGTCGCGCTCACCGCGACCATCCACGCGACGATGGAGGGGTTCTGCGCGATGCGGTCGTAGACAAAGTTGTTAAACCAGGAGCCTTCCACCGACCAGCAGAGCTGACCCGTGATGCCGAGCAGCACGATGAGCGTCCAGTTCTTTGCGGATATCTTATGATTCTCTTGCATACCAACCCTGCTTTCTTGCGGTTGTCTGTCTTTCACATGAAATAATAAAATCATATATGTATAGAACATAATAATTCACGTTCATCTGGCTGTCAAGCAAAACAAGCGGTTTACAAGTGCCGCTTGACAATCCATCCGACAAGACATAGAATACAGATCAATAAAATATGAATTCATGTAATCAACAGCAAAGTGAGGCGTTTGAATGAGTTACTTGCCGATGACGGAGTACGAAAACAGCGATGCGTCTGTGCGCAGGGAGTATGACGATCAGATTCAAAAGCATGGGCGAATCACCAACATGAAGCGCACGCTTCTGAACCATCCGCCGAGCTTTCATGCATACATGGAGTGGTACACGCTCAAGGATGAGTTGGTTCCCGTGATCGGCGAGCGCGCGGTATCGCTGTTTTCCTACGCGATTTCCAGCGAGAATGACTGTCTGATCTGCTCTACGTTCTTTCGAAAGATTTTGATCGACTCCGGCGAAAATCCGGACGATCCCAAACTCAATGAGACGGAGCGCTTGCTCATGGATTTCGGCCACGCGATCAGCCGTGACCCGCATCATATTTCCGAAGGAATTTATACTTCGCTCAGCGAGCGGTTTTCCGTTGAGCAGATTACGCTTCTGATCGCATTTGCCGGAATCATGGTGGCGACGAACTTGTTTAACACGGTCGCGAAGGTTCCGCTCGACGAGCTGCTGTATGCCTACGTCAAGCCGGAGTAATCACAAAACGATCCGTTGAAGGAGAATAAATATGGCTAAATTTACGAATAAAGTTGCGTTCATCACCGGTGCCGCGCATGGGCAAGGCCGCGCGACCGCGCTCGCGCTGGCGAAGGATGGCGCAGATCTCGTGCTGTTTGATGTGGCGAAGAAGATCGAATACCCCGCGTACGAGTTTGGCACAAGCGAGGAGCTCAACACACTGGCGAATGAGATTCGTGCGCTCGGGCGCAAGGCGGTCGTTGCCGTCGGCGATGTGCGGGACGACGCTGCTGTTTCGGCGGCGGTGGATGCCGCGATTCAGGCGTTCGGGAAAATCGACATTCTGTTTAATAATGCCGGCATCTGCGCCTATGCAGAGGTGGACACCATGACGGACGAGGAGTGGAATGCCATGATCGATATCAACCTAAAAGGGCCGTTTAACGTCACCCGCCGCGTCGCGCCGCACATGAAGGCGGCAAAGATCGGAGTCATCATCAACAACTCCTCCGTCATGGGACTGCGCGGTGGGAACCGTCTTTCGCACTATGTCGCCTCGAAGTGGGGACTCACCGGGCTGACCAAAGCCTGGGCGATCGAGCTTGCGCCGTACAATATCCGCGTGGTCAGCATCCACCCGACGGGCGTAAACACACCGATGAACGACGGACTTGCCGCCATGGAGGGGGCAACGCCGATTGAGATCGCCGAACGATCGGCGGGGAATCTGCTGCCCGTTCCGTGGATCGAGGCGGAGGATGTTGCTGAGCTGGTGCTGTATCTGGCGAGTGAACGAGCGCGCTTTGCAACGGGCGCTCAGTTTACGCTGGACGCGGGGCTTTTAAGCCGATAGAGGAGCAAGAACACAAAATGGAGCAAACGAGTTTGACGCGCGAGCAGGCATGGGCGCTGCTGACGCAGTATAACGAAGGGGAATTCCACCTCAAGCACGCGCGCATCATGGAGGACGTGATGCGTTGGTTCGCAAACGATCTTGGCTACGAAGTGGAAGCGGACTTCTGGGCGAACATTGGACTGCTGCACGACTTGGACTTTGAGCAGTTTCCGGAGGAGCACTGCATCAAGCAGCAGGAACTCATGCGCAAGCACGGGGTGGACGAGCGGACGATTCGTGCCACCGCAAGCCACGGCTATGCCATCACTGTCGATATTAAACCGGAGCACGAAATGGAGCGCGTGCTGTATGCCGCGGACGAGCTCAGCGGACTCATCGGCGCGGTGGCGATTATGCGGCCGAGCAAGAGCGTGCAGGACTTGGAAGCAAAGTCTGTTTTGAAGAAGTATAAGGATCACAAGTTTGCGGCGGGTTGTTCGCGCGAGGTGATTGAGCGCGGCGCAGATTTACTCGGGTGGGAGCTGCCCTATCTGATCGAGCGTACCATCCTCGCCATGCGTACGAGCGGCGCGGCTGACTAGCGCCTTTTTTCGATGGAGTTGTCTGATTGTATCCGTTTTTTTGAAGCCGATAAAAAAAGCAGCTTGACAATACCCGAGCAAAGTAGTATTGTATTCACAACGAAAACATATAAAACATATATGCAATAAGGAGAGACTTCTATGGCAAAGATTTCAAAGAGCCTCACGGAACTGATTGGAAAGACCCCGCTTCTGGAGCTCTCCAATTACGAAAAGAAGAACGACCTGAAGGCGAAGATCGTCGGCAAACTGGAATACTTCAACCCCGCCGGCAGCGTGAAGGATCGCATCGCGCTTGCGATGATTGAGGACGCGGAAAAGAGCGGCAAGCTCAAAGCGGGCAGCGTAATCATCGAGCCTACCAGCGGCAACACCGGCATCGGTCTTGCATCCGTTGCGGCGGCGCGCGGCTATCGCATCATTCTGACCATGCCGGAGACGTTCAGCGTTGAGCGGCGCGTACTGATGAAAGCATACGGCGCGGAGATCGTGCTCACGGAAGGCTCCAAGGGTATGAAGGGCGCAATCGCAAGAGCCGAGGAGCTCGCGGCGGAAATCCCGAATTCGTTCATCCCCGGCCAGTTTACGAACCCCGCGAACCCCGCGATTCACAAAGCGACCACCGGCCCCGAGATTTGGGACGATACCGATGGCAAGGTCGACATCTTCGTCTCCGGCGCAGGCACGGGCGGAACCGTGACCGGCGCGGGCGAATACCTCAAGAGCAAGAACCCGAACCTCAAGGTCGTCGTGGTTGAACCTGCCGATTCACCGGTGCTCTCTGAAGGACGCCCCGGCTCGCATAAGATTCAGGGCATCGGGCCCGGCTTCGTGCCCGCCGTGCTGAATACTTCGGTCTTTGACGAGATCATCACCGTCAAAAACGAGGATGCGTTTGCAACCGGCCGCGAAATCGCGAAAGAGGAAGGCCTGCTCGTCGGCATCTCCAGCGGAGCAGCCGCTTGGGCCGCAACGCAGCTTGCCAAGCGTCCCGAAAACGCGGGAAAGACCATCGTGGTCATTCTGCCGGATACGGGCGAACGTTATCTTTCCACCGCGCTGTTTGCGGATCTGGCATAAGAAATAAACTTTCAAAAAGCCAGTTGTCTAGACGGTAATCAAGACATGGATTGAGACTCTGAAAAGTCTCCGATAAAGACTTCGATGAAGAAGCGAAATGCGCCGCGCGTTTTGCGCGGCGTATTTTTGCCCAAAATGTGTAAAAGGGGGGTGAAATCGTGTCCCAACCATTGATTCGGATTGAGCACTTGAACAAGACGTTTGCGAGCGCATCCGGCACTGTGACCGCGCTGGAAGATGTATCGCTGACTATTGACCAGGGCGAAATCTTCGGCATCATCGGCATGAGCGGAGCGGGAAAAAGCACGCTGGTTCGATGTATGAACATCCTTGAGCAGCCTACCAGCGGGTCAGTGCTCTTGGAGGGACGCGACCTCACCAAACTACCCAAATGGGAGTTGTATCGTGTTCGCCGATCCATTGGCATGATCTTTCAACAATTCAACCTTCTGATGCAGCGAACCGCGCTGCAAAACGTCTGCTTTCCGATGGAGTTGGCAGGTGCTCAGAAGGCGGACGCGAAGAAACGCGCGCTGGAATTATTGGAACTGGTAGGAATCTCCGACAAAGCCGGGGCATACCCTGCGCAGCTGTCGGGGGGACAACGCCAGAGGGTAGCGATCGCGCGAGCGCTTGCCACCGACGCGAAGGTTTTGCTCTGCGACGAGGCGACCAGCGCACTCGATCCGGCAACCACGCGGGATGTTCTGGCACTGCTCAAGGATCTCAATAAACGCCTTGGCATCACGATTGTCGTGATCACGCATGAGATGCGGGTGATCGAACAGGTGTGCCATCGCGTTGCAATCCTGGACAACAGCCGGGTTGTGGAAATCGGGCGTGTGAGCGATGTATTCGCAAACCCGAAATCGGCGGCGGCGCGGCGGCTCATCTATCCGGATGGCGCCGCGGAGACGAAAACGGTCAAAGGCCGGGCGTACCGCGTGGTATTCAATGGCAACTCCTCCTTAGAGCCGGTCATCGCCAATATGGTGCTGGAGGTTTCACAACCGGTGAACATACTCTTTGCGGACACGAAGGATATCGAAGGTCAGGCGTACGGGCAGATGGTTCTCCAGCTGCCGGAATCCGCGGAAGCGGCGGGCAGGATGATCTCCTATCTGCGCTCGCGCGGGCTGACGGTGGAGGAGGCAAACGCATGCTGACGACCGTTGTTTGGAACATGATCGGAAAAGGTATCCTCGAAACGCTCTACATGACGCTCGTATCCACGTTCTTTGCATACTTACTCGGGCTTCCGCTCGGCATCGCGCTCGTGGTGACCGACCAGGAGGGAATCGCACCGAGGCCTGTGATCAATCGAACTCTCGGCATCCTCGTGAACCTCCTGCGCTCCGTTCCGTTTCTGATTTTGCTCATCGCGGTGCAGCCGCTGACGAGAAAGATCGTCGGGACAACGCTCGGTTCCACCGCGACGATTGTTCCGCTGGTGATTGCGGCGGCACCGTTCCTCGCGCGGCTGGTCGAGTCCTCGGTAAAAGAGGTCGATCACGGTGTGGTGGAGGCGGCGCAGTCCATGGGAGCAAGTCCTGCCCAGATCGTCTGGAAGGTGCTGCTGCCGGAAGCGAAACCTTCGCTCATCGTCGGCAGCGCAATCGCGGTGACTTCGATCCTGAGCTATTCCGCAATGGCCGGCATCGTCGGCGGCGGCGGGCTGGGGGATATCGCGATCCGCTACGGCTACTATCGCTACGAGACGGAGATCATGCTCATCACCGTAGCCCTGCTGGTTTTGCTCGTGCAAGTGATGCAGGAAACGGGGATGTGGATTGCCAGAACACTCGATAAACGAATTTCAAAATCAAAAAAGATTCAAATAAGAAACGGTCAAAGTACCGAAGGAGTAATGACATGAAAAAGACACTTGCAGTTTTGTTTGCCCTAATTCTCACCCTCTCGCTCTTCACTGCTTGCGCGGCGCCCGCCACTGCGGCTGAGGCCACCGCGACAGCTGAAGCAACCGCCGCTCCGACCGCAGACACAGCGGCTGAAGCAACTGCCGAACCCGTCGTGCTGAAGGTTGGCGCATCTCCCACGCCGCATGCGCAGATCCTCGCCGTCGCGAAGGAACTGCTTGCCGCGCAGAACATCGACCTGCAGATCGTGGAATACACCGACTATGTGCAGCCCAACGTCGCGCTTGCCGCGGGTGATCTGGACGCGAACTACTTCCAGCACCAGCCCTATCTCGATCAGTACAACGCCGAGAACGGCACTAGCCTGGTTCCGATCGTAGCCGTGCATTTTGAGCCGCTGGGCATCTACGCCGGCAAAACCAAGTCGCTTGCCGAGCTTGCGGACGGCGCACAGGTAGCGGTCCCGAACGATGCGACCAACGAAGCGCGCGCGCTGCTTCTGCTTGAGGCGCAGGGCCTGATCAAGCTCACCGAGAACGTCGGCATCAAGGCGACGGTCAACGACATCGTGGAGAACCCCAAGAACCTCAAGATCGTTGAAATCGAAGCGGCGCAGCTCGCCCGCTCGCTGCAGGATGTGGACATCGCCGTCATCAACGGCAACTATGCCATTGAAGCGGGCCTCAACGCCGCGACCGACGCGCTCGCCAGCGAAGCCGCGGACTCGGTTGCCGCAACCACCTTTGCAAACGAACTGGTCGTTCGCAGCGGGGATGAAACCCGCCCCGAACTCAAAGCACTCGCAGCCGCCCTCACTAGCGAAGAAGTCCGCGCGTTCATCACGGAAACGTTCGGCGGCGCGGTTGTACCGGTTTTCTAAGCGTTCCTAACTCAACCCCCTACCCAAGTTCAATCCTCTATCAGCAGGAGGTCGCCGCGAGGCGGCCTTTTGCTGTTTTGGCGCAAAGAAATACACCCGCTATTTGCGGGTGCATCGCAGCCTGATTCATCAGGACTCGGTGGGCAAGCCGGAGTCAAATGCGGTTTTCAGTTGTAGGAGCGCTTGTTCCAGCGTTGCGCGCGGGCAGGCGTAGTTGATTCGCTGGAAACCCTCTCCGCCGGGACCGAACATTGTGCCCGCGTCGAGCCAGAGCCTTGCCTCGTTTGTGATCCAGCGGTTCAGCGCAGCGTCGCTCAGCCGTAAGCCCCGGCAATCCAGCCAAGCGAGATAGGTTCCTTCCGGCTCGATCAGGCGAATCCGGGGCAGCTCGCGGGCAAGAAAATCGCGCAGAAAATCGAGATTGCCGCGCAGATAGACCAGAAGCTCATCCAACCAAGCCGCGCCGTGCGTATAGGCCGCGCGGGAGGCGATGAGCCCCATCGCGTTCGGCTGGCTGTACCCGCTGGCGTTGACTTCGACGCGAAATTTTTTACGCAGCCGGTCATTCGTGATGAAGATATTCGCAATTTGCAGTCCCGCGAGATTAAACGTCTTGCTTGGCGCGGTGCATGTGACGGTGACCGCTTCAAATTCCGTCTTGAGCGAGGCAAAGACGGTATGGCGATTGCCGGGATAGACGAAGTCCGCATGGATTTCATCAGACACGACAATGACATCGTGCCGCAGACAGATATCGCCCATTGCGAGCAGTTCGTCCCGCGTCCAGACGCGCCCGACGGGGTTATGCGGGCTACAGAGCAAAAAGAGCTTCACGTTATGTTCGACAATCTGTCGCTCAAAGTCCGCAAGGTCGATTTCGTAATGACCGTCTTTCTCAACAAGCACATTTTGAGCAAGCGTGCGATTGTTTTCAACTACCGACTCGGTGAATGGATAGTAAACCGGCGGTTGAATCAGCACACCGTCGCCTTCGCGCGTGAACGCGCGGATGGCGGCCGAGAGCGCGTAGACCACGCCGGGCGTCTTGGTGAGCCGGCTTTCCTGAAACAAGTAGTCAAAACGTGTTTGATACCAGCTATTCAGCGCGTCAAAATAGCCGCTGTCGGCGGCGTCGCTGTAGCCGAAGATACCATGCTCCACACGCTCCCGCAAGGCGGAAAGCACCTCCGGTGGGGCGGAGAAGTCCATATCCGCGACCCAGAGCGGGAGGATGTCTTCTGGTCTACCGCGCTTTTTAGCGTAGTCAAACTTCAGCGAGTCGGTATTCCGGCGGGGGATGATGCGGTCAAAATCATGTGCCACGGTTCAATCCTCCATCGCCTGCTGAAGATCGGCAATCAGGTCGCCGACGGCTTCCAACCCGACCGAGAGGCGGAGGAGTCGCTCGTCGATACCGATCGCTTCGCGGATCTCCCTCGGAACGTCCGCATGCGTTTGTAGCATGGGATAGGTGATCAGGCTCTCCACGCCGCCGAGGCTTTCGGCGTAGGCGATCAGGCGAACGCGCTCCAGAATGCGCAGCGCGGTTGCCTCGCTGTCGGTTTCAAACGAGAGCATACCGCCAAAGCCGCTCGCCTGACGAACGGAGATCGCATAGCCGGGATGATCCGGCAAACCTGCGTAGTGCACACGCCGAATCTTCGGCTGCTTTACTAGCCACGCGGCAATCTTGAGCGCACTCTGCTGTTGCCGATCCAAGCGGACGGCGAGTGTTTTGATGCCGCGCAGGATCAGCCAGCTGTCAAACGGAGCGAGGCACGCGCCCGTCGTCTTATATAGGAAGCGAAGGCGCTCGAGCAACGCTGCGTCCTTGACGACGAGAAATCCTGCCAGCGTATCGTTGTGCCCGCCGAGATATTTTGTTCCGCTGTGGAGAACGACATCCGCGCCGAGCTCCAGAGGACGCTGAAAATACGGCGTGAGGAAGGTGTTATCGACGATTAAAAGTAGCCCATGCGTCTTGGCAAGAACGGCGGCTGCGGCAATATCCGCAACCTGCATCATCGGGTTGGTCGGCGTTTCGAGAAAGATCGCCTTTGTGTTTGGCCGGATGGCGGAAGACAACGCGTTCTCAACGCCCGCATCCACAAACGTAAACGACAAACCGTTTTTGAACGACACATGGTCAAACAATCGACGCGTGCCGCCGTAGAGGTCGCTGCTCGCGACGATGTGATCACCGGGGAAAAACAGCTCCATGAGCATGGTAACAGCCGCCATTCCGGTAGAAAACGCAAGCGCGTCCAGACCGTTTTCCAATTTGGCGACGGTCTGCTCCAATGCTTCTCGTGTGGGGTTTTGCAGGCGGGAATAGTCGAAGCCGGTGCTTTGTCCAACGGCGGGGTGCGCAAATGTCGCGCTTTGAAAAATCGGCACGCTGATGGCGCCGGTATGATCGTAGGTGTGCTCGTTTCCGTGAATACAGAGGGATTCGATTTCCAAAGAAGGAACTTTCGTTTTCGCGTCGTTCAATTCGGCGCAGGAACAACAATCGCAGTTTTCAACTTTCATGGGAAAATCCTGTTCTCGCAGGCTTAGATATAATACATAGCCGCGTGGTCGCCTTTTTGCTTTTCCGCAGCGAGAACGAGATCTTCCAGCGTTACCTTTCCGAGCGCGTCCGCGACTGCGTCGTCCAATGGTTGAAACGCAGATAAACGCATGGCGTACTCGATCTCCGGCGCTTTATCGTCAACCGTATCCTCGGTTTTATCAAACAGGGTGGTTTCCACGGCGGTGAGTACGTCCAAAACGGTCATCTGCCTGGGCATTCGGGCAAGCTGATAGCCGCCCTGCGCACCCTTGACCGAGGTGACGAGTTCGCCGCGCTTGAGCAGGGCAAACACCTGCTCCAAGTAAATTTTGGAAATGCCAAGGCTCTCGGAGATGCTGATGAGGGTGATTGAGTCGCCGAATTGCTGCTGCGCCATATGGATCACGGATGCCAGCGCATAACGCCCTTTCGCAGAAATCCTCATGGACGTCGCCTCCTTAGCATATTAAATCAGTATGTTTTATCATAAACGAAACAAATAAGACTGTCAATAGAACGGAGCAAGAAAAAACTTTCAAGAATTGATTGGAACAGATTGACGCAGATAGGATTTGATGGTAACATACATAAAACATATAAAACATATATGCATAAACGATTAGTGCATGTTTGCGGGGATAGAAGATGAAAAATCCACTGAGCTATCAAATGACAGAATTCGATTGCGGGCCGACAACCTTGGTCAACGCGATCAGCTTTCTATTTCACCGCAAGGAGATTCCGCCGGACATCATCCGCCATATCATGATGTACAGCCTCGACTCCTACAACGACAAGGGCGAGTTCGGAAAAAACGGGACATCGGGAATGGCGATGATGTTTTTGGCGAACTGGCTGAATCAATTCGGCAAGGTGAAGCGATTTCCGATTCGTTGCGAGTTTCTGACCGGCGAACAGGTGAGCATAGGCCCGCACAGCCGGATTACGGCGAGCCTTCAACAGGGCGGCGCGGTGGTGCTGCGCCTTCGCTACGGCTGCTGGCACTACGCGCTTGCAACGGGGCTGGACGGCACGGATCTGCTCCTGTTTGATCCATATTATCGAAAGCAGCCGTTTCATGTCGCAGGTGCGCAGATTGTTTCGGATGCACCTTGCAGCCACAACCGCCGCGTCGCGGCCAGCCTTCTCAACAGCGAAGGAAAGAATCCGTATGCGCTTGGGCCTCTTGACACACGGGAGGCGGTAATTCTTTTTAACGAGACCACGAAGAATACGCCGGCGCGTACGATCGAGTACATGATTTAGCAATTGAAAAGCAGCAGGCATGGTTGGCCGTGCTGCTTAAAATGCTCAGCGTAGAATGTTTCAGTTAATAGATGACCCGATCAAAGAATGCGAGCACGGTTTGATAGACCTCATCCCGGCCGACTTCGTTGTGGAGCGTATGATAGAAGCCGTCAAAGATCCGAAGCTCGACCAACTGCGGGGAAACCGCCTTGGCAAATACGGCGCTTGCCGCGGGATCGGTGATCGTATCTGCGCCGCCGTGGATGAGCAAGAGCGGCAGGGGGAAATCTTCGGCATGCTTTTGCGCCCAGCTACCCGCGCGGAGTGCCTGCGAAAGTAGCCGCATGGTTGCCTGACCGTGTACGAGCGGGTCGTGGATGTATTCCTCGACGATCGCAGGATCGTGAGTGAGGTTATTGGTATCGATGCCGGCGTCCAGCGAGAGGCGCGGGGCAACAAGATTCAGAACTTCCGCTGTGATTCCGGTCAAAACCGGTCGTTTCTTGAGCCGGAGCAGCGGCGCGGAGGAGACGACACCTGCGAGCTCCGGTTTTCTGCGCAGTGCGTAGTTGAGAACCAGGTTTCCGCCGAGGCTGTGGCCATATAACACGATTGGAAGATCGCCAAACTGCCCGCGCGCCTGAATCAAGAGCAGATCGATATCCTCGTAGAACAACTCATATCGGTCGATGTGCCCGCGCAGGCCGCCCGCAGCTCCGTTGCCGTGCATGTCGATGGCGGCGACGTGAAAGCCGTTGTTCACGAAGAAGTCGATCATTCGCGTGAAGCAGCCGCTGTAGTCGCCTAGCCCGTGCACAAGCGCGAGGATGCCGCGCGCCGCGCTCTCGGACGGGAAGAAGGAGAGCACCAGCGGCGTTCCGTCCGATGCGGGAAGGGTGAGCTGTACCGGATTCACAAATGATTCCTCCAATAAATACATATATGCAAAATATGTTATAGTCTAGCATGGGCATCACGATTCGTCAAGTGAACGCTGCACAAAAAAAACAGCGGGAAAACCCGCCGTTAAGATCGTTATTGTTGCAGCCGTTCGAGTGATTTTGATGCGAGGTAAGCGAGATACCGTGCCGCCCGCGAAAGCTGCGTTTCGTCGGCGAGAAAGGACGGATGATGCAGCGGCTTATCCCCGCCGACGCCAAAGTGGACAAACACGCCGGGGATCGTGCGCTGGTATTCGGCGAAATCCTCGCCCGTCATAGTTAGAAGATCGTCCGTCAACGTTAGTCCAAGTGAACGCGCGGTGTCGGCGGCGAAGGAAACCAGCTCGGACGCGTTGTTCGTTGCGGCGGTGGTCACCTTCCAGTCCAGCGAAATCTCGGTGCCGCTGCTCTGCGCAACGCCGGAGCAGATGCTCGTAATCCGATCCGAAACCACCGTCGCCAGCTCGTTGGAAAACACGCGGAAGGTTCCCTCCAAGAAGGCTTCGCCCGGAATGACGTTCCAGGTGCTGCCCGCGTTGACATGCGTCACGCTCACGACCGCGTTTTCAAACGGATTGACCGTGCGGCTCACGACCGTTTGCAGCGCGCCGATGAGCTGGCCAAGCGCCACGATCGGGTCGGCGCAGGTGTGCGGCAAGGCGGCATGTCCGCCGCGCCCGGTGATGCGGATCGTAAACCAGCCGACCGCCGCATGGTTTGCGCCCGCGCGCAGTGCGACTGCACCGGACGGAATCATCGGCATCACATGCAGACCATAGATTTCCGATACATCGGAGAGAATGCCGGTGCCTAAGACCAGGATTGCTCCGCCGGAGTGCTCCTCCGCGGGCTGGAACACGAGCTTGACGGAGCCCTTGAGGTTTGCGCGATCCTGCTGGAGCAGCCTTGCTGCTCCTAGCAGCGCAGTGGTGTGAAAATCGTGTCCGCAGGCATGCATAACGCCTTGCGAAACCGAGACGTAGGGAAGCGCGGTCTCTTCGTGCACGGGCAGCGCGTCGATATCCGCGCGGAGTGCAACGGTTTTTCCCGCCTGATCGCCACGGATGATCGCGACAAGCCCGGTTGAAAGCCCTGTATCGAGAATCTCGATCCCGAGCGCACCGAGGCGCGCGCGAAGCCAAGCTGTTGTTTCGGTCTCCTGAAAACTCAGTTCGGGATGCTGGTGAAGATAACGATAGTCTTGCGTTAAAATCTCCTGCAAGTCTTGCGGTTTCTGCTGCATGGTTCCTGCTGTCCAATCTCATTCAAATTCATTGCGCTTGGTGCTGAATATAGCCGAGTCACACCAGGATGTCAAGGCGTCGTGATCGAAATTTTCGTAAAACATATAAAACATAGTAGCATTTAATGAATTTATGTGATATAGTCGTACAAACTTATTGCGACGGAGGCAGAATTCTCATTGACTGCGGAGAAATCAGGCCAAATCAAGCTGCGGATACTCGTGACTGCGGGAGGAACACGCGAAGCCATCGACGACGTGCGATATGTTTCAAACGTCTCGACCGGCGCGCTTGGCTGCGCGATAGCGGAGGCGTTTCTAGCGGTGCGCGAGGACTGCCAGGTGGTCTACCTCTGCGGTGAAGGCGCGATTGCCCCGCGCGGGCAGGCACGCTTAAACGTCGTTCGTGTTGGCGGCGTTTCCTCGCTGACGGAAACGCTGCGTGAAATCTTCGACAAAGCGAGCGTTGACGGCATCATCCACGCGATGGCGGTGAGCGACTATACGATCGATCGGGTGACCTCATCGGAGTTGCTGGCGAAATCGTTCGAAGATCAGCTGAAAAACGCGGAATCCTCACAAAGAGAAGAGAAACGCAGTCTTGCGGATTGGATTCACGCCGCGCTGCATGACGGCTCGGCGGTTACGACGGGGAAAATCAGCTCCGACTGGGAGGACCTGATCCTCGTGATGCGGAAAACGCCGAAGGTGATCGCCCTTCTGCGCGCGCTGAATCCGAAGGCGGTTCTCGTGGGCTTTAAGCTGCTCAGCGGAGTCTCCGCGGAGGATTTACTGGAAGCCGGGCGTGGGATTCTGCACAAGAATCAATGCGATTTTGTGTTTGCGAACGACCTGCACGAAAAGACGGAATCCGGGCATAATGGCTACTTGATTCATCAAGGTGGCGAAGCCGAGCGGCTGGAAGGCCGGGATCAAATTGCGAAGCGGATCGCATTGCGCGTGATGCAGGAGATTGACAAGCGCAAGAGGGTGTTGTAATGGCGAATATTTTACTCGGCGTCACCGGAAGCATTGCGGCATACAAGGCTGCGGACATCGCAAACCAGCTGACTAAGCGCGGGCATGCTGTGGACGTCGTCCTGACCAAGCACGCGCTGGAGTTTATCACGCCGCTGACGTTTCAAACGCTGACGAAACGCCGCGTATATACAGACCTGTTCTCGCTGGAGATACCGAATGAAGTGGAACATATCTCGCTGGCAAAACGGGCGGATATCGCGTTGGTTGCGCCCGCGAGTGCGAATCTGATCGGAAAACTGGCAAACGGAATTGCGGATGATCTGCTGACCACGGTACTGATGGCGCTGGATCATACGCTGCTCTACCTTAGCCCCGCAATGAACACCGCCATGTATGAAAACCGCATCGTGCAAGCGAATCTGAAGCGACTGACCGATGCGGGGGTTCGCCTGATCGAGCCGCGGGAAAGCGTGCTTGCCTGCGGAGACCTCGGGCGCGGGGCGCTGGCGGAGGTTGGCGCAATTCTGGCCGTGATCGACGAAGCGCTGAACGCACCGAAAAAGGAGTAAGCTTGGCGAAAGAGATTGCCATCACAGAGATAGAAGGTTTCCGAATCGGAAACGCGGAAAACGCGGATGCCGGAACCGGCTGCACCGTGATCCTCTGCGAAAACGGCGCGATCGGCGGCGTGGATGTGCGCGGCGGGTCGCCCGGCACACGGGAGACCGACGCGCTGAACCCAATTTGTAACCGAAAGAGCGTACACGCGGTGTTCTTTGCTGGCGGCAGCGCATTCGGGCTGGACGCGGGCGGGGGCGTGATGCGCTTTCTAGAGGAGCAGGGGGTTGGCAGGGATGTCGGCGTTGCCCGCGTGCCGAATGTTTCGGGCGCGATTTTGTTTGATTTGAAGTACAAGCGCGCGGATATCAGGCCTGATGCGGACATGGGTTATCTGGCGTGTCAAAACGCATATGAAACGGCACCGCAGCAGGGGAACTTCGGCACGGGCACCGGGTGTACCGTCGGGAAGATTCTAGGGCAGGAGCACGCGATGAAGGGCGGGCTTGGACTCTTTGCCTTGCAGGAAGGCGAGCTGAAGGCGGGAGCCGTCGTCGCGGTCAACTGCGTTGGCGACGTGATCGACCGAAAGACGAGCGAAGTGCTCGCGGGCGTCCGGCGGGATGGATCGACATGCCCCGGCGGATCGGCGGAACTGATATTACGAACTTATGACGCGCAAGAGGACTTTTTCAGCGGCAACACCGTCTTGGCATGCGTGATGACCAATGCGCGGCTGGATAAAGCGCAGGCAAACCGGCTCGCGATGGTGTGTCACGACGCTCTTGCAAGAGCGGTCTATCCTGCGCATACGACGTTTGACGGCGATACGATCTTTGTGCTCTCGAACGGGAGCGTTTCAACAAATCCGGATGCGGCCGCCGTGCTGGCGTGTGACGCTCTGGAGCAAGCGATATTATCCGGCGTTCGCCATGCGCGGACGCAGATTGCATATCATACCCAGGAATCTTTTCGTTCCTGAAGTGCATCTGGACTTGACGCCGCAGAGCGAGAAAACGCCTGCGGCTGGTTTGCGTTCGGTAGAATCGTTATAGTAATTTGCACGTTATTCTAACCGAAGAATAACAACAAATCGTAGTTTTGTTCCAGTATTTCGCAACAAAGAACCCTATTATAGTGCTCATTACTGTCAGAATTGCTGATTTGATTCGGCTGGGCAGTAAAGCTGCGTCCTTGGAAGGGCTTTTTCGAAAAATGAAGAAAAATTATAGTTGACAAACGCAACAAGTCGCGTTACCATACAAAAAATATCAAAAGCACATGCAAATCGACGGCGGAAGCCGTTATCATTTGCAAGTAAAACATATATAAGATATATGTAAACAAGTATTGAGCATCCGGCGTTCCATACGCTGCCTGCTACGCTAGAGAAGGAGGAAAGGAACGTGAAGATCGTTGCAAGCGCTTCAGCAGCCCGGCTGAAGCAAACACTATGGAATCGATGTAGCCGGACATAACAACTGACGCAACGCACAAAAAACGAATTGTTATGAAAGGAAATAACATCATGAAACGCACAAAGAACATCATCAGCTTCGTTCTGCTTACTTTACTCGTCCTCTCCACGTTTACCGGATGCACACAGGCTGCCCCCGCAACGGAGGCGACCACCGCACCGGAGGCCACCGCAGAAGCAACGGCTGAGAGCACGGAAGCTCCCGCCGAGAGCACGCAAGCCCCCGCGGAGAAGATCAAAGTCGCCCTCATTCTGCCCGGATCGATCAGCGACGCTAGCTGGAATGCGGGTGCCTATAACGGCCTGCAATACCTTGCAGCAAATCGGGACGATGTGGAAGTAGCCTATGTGGAAAACATTGGCAGCGATCAGGAAGAAGCCACGCTGACCAGCTATGCTGAGGAAGGGTATGACCTCATCCTTGCGTTTGGCAGCGAGTTCACCGCCAATATTCTCAAGGTCGCGGCGCTGTATCCCGATACCTATTTCGCGAACACCGACCTGACGGAAAACGCAGATCGTCCCGCGAATGTATCGAACTTCTATGGTGACCAGGCTGCCGCATCCTTCATCGTCGGCGTTCTCGCGGGTTATCTCTCCACGACGGACAAGGCAGGTACCGTGGAAGGCTTTGAATCCGCCGACCTGAGCGCAAACACCAAGAACTTCATCGCGGGCTTCCAGTATGTCAAACCCACCGGCACGGTGGAGAGCTCCTATGTCGGCTCCTGGAGCGACGTTGAAAAAGCGAAGCAGACCGCGCTTGCCCAGATTGAGGCGGGCGTGAGCTTCATCTATGCCAGCGGCGACGCGATCGGCCTTGGCATCATCGAAGCCGCGAAGGAGAAGAACATCCTCGTCGTGGGCTACGGTACAGATCTCAACTCCCTTGCGCCCGAGAACATCGTCTCGTCGGTCATCTGGAACGTCGGCGTAACATTCAACGCCATCGTGGACGACGTCAAGAACGGCACCTTTAAGAACACGACCTACAGCCAGGGCCTTGCTGAAGGCGCGGTCATCCTTGCGGACTATCACGGGACAGTGCCCGATGATATCGCGGCAAAGGTCGAAGAAGTGAAACAGAAGCTGCTCAGCGGCGAAATCAAGACCGTTGGCTGAAACCAGGAATGGAAGCGTGGGGAACCCCGGTTGGGGTTCCCCACCATTCCATCACCCGGAAAGGAGAAGACCATGTCCAATATCATCCAGCTCAAACAGATCACGAAGTCCTTTGGCTCTGTTTTGGCAAACGACGCAATCGATCTGAATATTGAAGAAGGCCAGGTGCATGCGCTCCTTGGCGAGAACGGCTCTGGCAAATCGACGCTGATGAACATTCTCTTTGGCTTCGTCAAACCGGACGCGGGCGAAATCTATGTAAAAGGCGAGAGGGTTCAAATTCGCTCGCCGCTGGATGCGATCCGTCACGGAATCGGCATGATCCATCAGGAATTCATGCTCGTGCCGGATCTGAGCGTGCAAGAAAATCTGATGCTCGGACTCTTGGAAAAAGACCGTTCGAGCGGGTTGAACGATATATTTGCAAAAAAAGAGGATTACATCGGCCGGTTTGAACTGCGAAGCAAGCTGCATCGTCCGATCCGCGAGCTGTCCGTTGGCGAGCGGCAAAAGGTAGAGATCGTCAAGACGCTCTATCAAGGCGCGGAGGTGATCATTCTCGATGAACCGACTTCCGTGCTGACCCCGCAGGAGGCGGTGCGGATGTTTGATACCCTGAACAACCTCGTGCTTCTCGGAAAAACCGTGATTCTGATCACGCACAAACTCGACGAAGTGTTCAAGAATTCGTCCGAGGTGACGGTGCTGCGCGGTGGAAAGAAGATCGATACCCTCCGCACGGAGGATACCGACCGCTACACGCTCGCGGAAAAGATGGTCGGGCGCAAGCTGCTTTTCACGCTGCGCGAGAAACAGTCCGCGCCGGGCGAGCCGCTGGTTGTGGTTGAGCATTTGAGTTACACCAACCGAGCCGAACGAAAGAAGAAGGTTGACGATGTTTCGTTAACGATTCGCAATGGAGAGATTCTCGGGCTTGCGGGCGTGGACGGAAACGGCCAGATGGAGCTTTCGGAGCTGCTCGCGGGTGTTCGCAAGCCGGATTTGGGCACCTACACCATTGCGGGCAAACCGGTGAAGCGCTTTCAGGTGCGCGCGCTGTCGCGGCTTGGGGTTTCTTTTATCCCGGGTGAGCGGAATAATTACGGCTGCATCGCGGACCTCTCGATCGAGCAGAACCTTGTTTTAAAGGAATACCACCTGCCGTCTTTTTCCGAGGGCGGATTACTCAAGCGAACTGCGATTCGCGCGCATGCAGAGCGACTGATCCGGCAGTATCAGATCAAAGCGCCAAACGGAACCCTCCGCGCGGGCTCGCTCTCCGGCGGGAACCTGCAAAAGGTGATTCTTGCGCGAGAACTTAGCAATGCGCCCAAGTTTCTCATCTGCGTGCAGCCCACCCGCGGTCTCGACATCGGCGCGGTGGAATATGTGCAAAACGCGCTGCTCGAAGCAAGAGAAGCGGGCGTAGGAATCTTATTGATCTCGACCGAGCTGGATGAAATTCTTGCGCTGAGCGACCGGATTGCGGTCATCAGTGACGGCAAGATTGCGGACATCCTGGAAAACGACGCAGCGATTGACATCGGGAACATCGGGCTTCTGATGGGCGGAGATCAAGCCGAGGAGCGAACGGTGGAAGGAGGCGAGGGTATATGACACAGCTTTCCGCGCAGCAAAGTACGAGATTGCGCGGCATTTTACTGCCCTTCGTCGGGCTGCTGCTTTCGTTCCTGTTCTGCGGGATCATGCTTGCGCTGTTTGGAATCGACCCGCTGAAAACCTATCTGTCGATCTTTACAAAGGCATTTGGCAGCAAAAACGGCGTTTCGCAGACCATCGCAACCGCGATTCCGATGATCATCATCGCGGTCGGAATCGATTTTGCCAAACGCGGGGGGATTTTTAACATCGGCGCGGAAGGGCAGATGATCCTCGGCGCGCTTGGTGCGCAGTTGGCCGCGCAGATGATTCCGCAGACTTCTGCGGGAAGCGCGGTCGCGCTTGTCCTGGTGGGCGGCGCACTGTTCGGTGCGTTGTGGGCGCTGCTGCCCGCGCTGTTTAAGGCGTCTCTGGGCGTCAACGAGGTGGTGGTTACCATCATGATGAATCAGATTGCGGCCTATCTAATTGCGTTCCTCGTGCGTGGGCCGCTGAAAGACCCGAAGGATTTCAACCAGCAATCCGTCGTGATTCCGCAAAACGCGGAGCTGCCGGTGCTGATTCCCGGCACAAAGATTCACACGGGAATCATACTGGCGATCGTTTTGATCGTTGTCATCTGGTTTGTCGTGAAGCGGACGACCTACGGATTCCGGATCCATGTGGTGGGTTCCAGCACGCGCGCCTCAGTCTATGCGGGCATTTCGCCGAAGGCGACTGTTTTTACCGCGTTTCTTATCGCGGGGGCAATTGCGGGGCTTGCGGGCGCGAACCAGATTGCAGGATTTGAGCACCGGCTGACCAACTCCGTCTCCAACGGCTACGGGTTTATCGGGCTGACAGTGGCGATGATCGCGGGCGGGAATCCGTTTCTGATCGTCATCGTATCGATTCTGTATTCCGCGCTGCAATATGGCGGGTTGATCATCCAAATTTCGCAAAAAGTGCCGATGGAGCTCTCCAACATCATTCAAGGCGTCACGGTGCTGTTCGTGATGTGCACGGACTCCTTCTATGATCTGGTTCGAATCGCGAAAACACGGCCAAAGCGCATTCAAACCAATGCTGTGGCAAAGGAGGCAAAGTGATGGGTGATCTTATCGTCGGACTCTTCTCGTCCTTGATTGCTTTGTCCGTTCCGCTGCTGATCGCCGCGGAAGGAGAGGTTTTTGTCGAGCGGTCAGGCCAGTTCAACATGGGCATCGAGGGCATTATGGCGGTTGGCGCGCTGAGCGCGTTTGCCGCGACGCTGGCAAGCGGGAGCGTTGCGCTTGGATTTCTCGCGGGGGCGATTGCGGGCGCTCTCTCCGCGCTGTTCATCTTTGTGCTGATTCAGCGGCTGCAGATCGGCGGCGTACTGGTCGCCATCGTGTTCAACCTGATCTCCGCCGGGGTCACGGGGTTTCTCTCCGCGCTGTTCATCAACAGCAACAGCGTGCCGATGCAGAGCGCAAAGCTCCAGAGCGTCTCCATCCCGTTTCTCTCCGATCTTCCGGTCATCGGAAAAGTGCTCTTTTCGCAAAACATACTCGTGTATCTTGCGTTTGCGTTTGTACTCGTCATTCACCGCGTGCTCTTTCACTCCAAATTCGGGCTTCGGCTGCGCGCGGTCGGCGGCAACGCGCAGGCGGCGCAGAGCATGGGCATCGACGTTTACAAGATCAAGCGCAGCGCGTTTGCAATCGGAGGTCTGACGGGCGGTCTGGCGGGGGCTTATATGAGCCTGACGCTGGGTATGTTTGTCGAGAACATGACCGCGAACAAAGGCTTTATCGCACTGGCACTGTGTACATTCAGCCGCGCGAATCCGATTGGGACATTCTTTGGCGCAATGCTGTTTGCGCTGGCGGATTCCCTGCAGATTCGTTTGCAGATATTCAAGCTCAACATCCCTTATGAATTTTTCCTGATGCTGCCGTACGTGATGACGATTCTGGTTCTGGTCATCACCGCAAAGCGGCGGGAACAAACACCAAAGATTCGATTAGCCCGCGTAAGCGACGGAAACAATTGGAGGCGAATCAAACATGAGAGTAGCAAATGAACTGACGGAACTCATCGGCCATACGCCACTATTGGATATCACGAGCTTTCGCAATTCGCCCGCGCGGATCGTCGCAAAGCTGGAGATGTTTAACCCGCTTTCGAGCGTAAAGGATCGCATCGCGCTTTCCATGGTGGAGGCTGCGGAAGCGGAAGGCCTGCTCAAACCGGGGGACACCATCATCGAGCCCACAAGCGGCAACACGGGCATCGGGCTTGCGTTTGTCGCCGCGAGCCGGGGCTACCGCCTGATTTTGACCATGCCGGAGACGATGAGCATCGAGCGCAGAAAGCTCGTGCATGCGCTCGGCGCGGAAGTCGTGCTCACGGACGCATACGACGCGATGGAGGGCGCGGTGAAAAAGGCGGAGGAGCTCGCCGCCGCGATTCCGCGCGCGTTTATCCCGCAGCAGTTCGAAAACGCCGCAAACGCGGAGGTGCACCGCAAGACCACTGCGCCGGAGATTTGGAACGATCTCGACGGCAAGGTGGATATCTTCGTTGCGGGCGTTGGCACGGGCGGAACGATCACGGGCGTTGGTGAGGTGCTCAAGAAGAACAACCCGAACGTGAAGATTATCGCGGTGGAGCCGTTTCAATCCTCGGTGCTCTCCGGCAACTCAAAAGCGCTGCACCGCATTCAGGGTATCGGCGCGGGATTTGTGCCGGACGTGCTGAACCTTGGCATCATAGACGAGATCATCCGCGTGCGGGACGACGACGCGGGCGATGCCGCGCGCGAAATCGCGAAAAAGAAGGGGCTGCTCGTCGGAATATCCTCCGGCGCGGCGCTCTGGGCGGCGCTGGAGGTCGCGAACCGTCCGGAGAACGCGGGCAAGACGATTGTTACCGTATTTCCTGATTCGGGAGAGCGCTATCTGAGTACCTGGCTCTATGAGGACTTCTCAAATGAGAAAGAAAAGGAAGAGATTTCGCAGGATGGTAGAACGGCGGCGGAACTCAGTCTTCACTATTTTCGAAACGGGTTATCCTGCAGCGAAGCGGTGCTGAAGGGCTTTAACGAGAAGTACAATCTCGGTTTGCCGGAGCACTGTTATCGCATCGCGTCCGGCTTTGGTGCGGGCATGGGCGAGAGCGGATGTGCCTGCGGCGGCGTGACGGGCTGTACGATGATTTTTGGCTTGATCGCGGGTCGCAAAAAGGCGTATGAATCCAACCGCATGGCGTTTCTTGCGGTTCACGAGCTGCATGAACGCTTCAAAAAAGCGAACAAATCCATCTGCTGTCGTGTGCTGACGCGTGGAGTGGAGTGGTATTCCGCAGAACAAAAGAAGCTCTGCGAAGGATATGTATTTTTAGCCGCGCAGATTACGGAGGAGATTATCCTGACGCAGCTGGCGGATCTGCTGCCCGGCGCACCCGACAAGACCGAAAGAATCGAGAGTGAAACATGATCAAACTGACGGATATCAACGAAATTCCCGTGCGGGTGCTGCTCCTCAACGGCAGCCCGCGCAAGAAGAACAACTCCGGCATTCTGCTGGAAAAAGCGAATGAAACGATCGATTCTCTGCCAAACACGGAGACGCGGGAGCTGCACATCTTCGGCAAACACTATGATCCGGCCAATACGAAGGACGACTTTGCGGAGTTTCTCGCGCTCTGGCGCTGGGCGGATGCAATCGTGCTCTCCGCGCCGATCTATACGGCGGCGGGGCCGGGGATTCTCTACCACGCGTTTGACCGGCTCGCGACAGAGTTGGAACCGGAGCTCGCGCAGGGGCGCTATGAAAAAGCCGGAGCTGTGATCATGCAGGGTAGCGAAACCTACGGCATGGTGGAGCTCGGGTTGGAGAACGCCATCGAGCTGTTTTCTTCTCTGCACGTGATTCCAGCCTATCGCCTCGCGGGTCGTGTGCCGGACAAGGAGCAGCCGCAGGACGAGCGCCTCTTTGCGGGCGCGCGGGAGCTTGGAAAACAAGTCGTCGATGTCGCGCGGATACTCAGACTCGCCTCCGACATCACGCCGAAGAACCGGGCGAACCTGTTCGTGATCAACGCGGGCGTGGATCAGCCGGAGATCGGCGACGCAATCACCGCGCGCATCGTGAACAAGCTCTCAAAGAGCGAGCTGGTCTCGGTGAGCACCTATCGCTTTGCTGGAAAACGCATGGAGGGCTGTCATCACTGCAATCAATACTGCTATGAGCACTTTGACTGCGTCTACAAGGACGGCTTTCAGGAGTTCAAGGAAAAGTGGCTTCAGGCGGACGGCATCCTCTGGGTCAGCTCGTCCGGCCGCGTCGGCCCGCCGACCGCGGTGCGCTGCGCGCTTGACCGTCTCAGCGAAAATGGATTCAGCACGGTGTTGCACCGCACAATCACGCAAAGCGTGCCGTATCAATTCGCAAAATATCGAAGGCCGGAGGGCGTCATTGCGTACGACACGATTCGTTACGGCGGTCAATCCCTCGCGCAGCAGTTCTATTTCGACCACGCGGTGCTGCGCGGAAACCTCATCGTGACAGGAAGCGATACCAACTATCCGCTTGGGCCAGCCGCATTCTTGCGGCAGGCGACGCAACTTGGGAGCGATCAGTTCTTGACCGATGCGGTTGACCGCCTGACGCAGGATATCGAGCGCCTGACGGCGCGGGTTCTCGCGGCAAAGTATGCGGCGTATGAAAGTCTTTCGGAGGAATATTTCCCCGCGCGAACCAAGATGGGACTAACGGACAAACCAAGCTATGAGGAGAGCGTGAGCAATGAATGAAATCACAAACGAAACCGTCAAGGTTAGAATCCTCGGCATCAGCGGAAGCCCAAGGAAGGGAACGACCGACTACCTCACGCAGATCGCGCTGGAGGAAGCGGCAAAAGTGCCCGGCGTGGAAATCGATTTTCTGCCACTGCACGGCACCAACATCCACCACTGCATTCAATGCGAGCGCTGCCTCAAACTGGATCCGGGACAAAGCTATGAGCACTACTGCGCGCCGTTCCACGACGACATGGATGAGCTGATTCCGCGCTTTTTGCAGGCGGATGGCTACATCATCGCATCCCCGGTCTACGAGATGAACTATACGCCGTTATTGGGCATCTTCATGGGCAGGTTTCGTCCGCTTTGGCGCGTGTTCAAGGGCGTCCATCGCAACAAAGTCGGTGGTTCCATCGCGGTCGGCGGGACGCGGCACGGCGGGCAGGAAACGACGATTCAGATGATCAACGACTTCTTTCTGCTCAACGAGATGCTGACGGTCAGCGGCCCTTCCGGCGGATACTGCGGCGCGTGCGTCTGGTCGCGCGACAAGTTGCCAAACGAGCTGGACGACCCGCTCGGTATCGAGAAGGTGCGCGGCTTGGGCAGGCGTGTTGCGGAGGCGACAAAGCTGGTCAAGGCGGGCAGGCTGTTGCTAGGCGACGACCGGCCGGATCTGGATCATCTGGACAGCAATCCGATCAAGGAGAGTCCGTATGCGCCATGATACGCTCGAAGGGCGCGTGGCGCTGATCACCGGGGGCGCGGGCGGAATCGGAAGAGGGATTGCAAAAGTTCTATTGGAAAAAGGTGTGACGGTGATCCTCGGGGATATTCGCGAACAAGCGCTGGAGGAAGCGAGACGATCTCTCGCGTCGGATCAAGGCGCAAGCGTTTTTTCCCGTACGATGGACGTAAGGCGAATCCAAAGCATCGAAGAAACGCTGGATTGGGCGGAAGAAACGTTTGAAGCGGTCGATCTATTGGTAAACAACGCGGGTGTTTGCTATGAACATGCGTTCCTCGATGCAAACGAAGCTGCGGATCGCAACACGGTCGAGGTCAACCTGCGCGGCGTTCTCAACACGACGCGCGCGTTTGCAGCGAGGCTGATTGCGCGAAAGCGCGGCGGAAGCGTGGTCAACATCGCCTCCAACGCGGCAAAGCGGCCGTATTCGGAGTACATCGAATACAACGCGACGAAAGCCGCCGTGGTCAACCTGACGCACACGCTCTCGCAGGAACTTGCGCAGTTTGGAATCAATGTCAACGCGGTCTGTCCGGGCGCGGTGGACACGGACATGCTGACCTACTGCATGTGTGCGGCGATCGACCGGAGCCACAGCGCGTTTACGCTGGAAGAAGCGCGCTCGAGCTGGGGACCTAAGCAGTTGGGTAGGCTTGTGCAGCCGGAGGAGGTCGGGCGCGTGGTCGTGTTTTTACTCGGTAGCGATGCAACCATCATCCGCGGTCAGGCGATCAACGTTGACGCGGGCGACACACAATTTTAATGATTTAGAAGGAGAAAACTGATGAGCTATTTTAGACTGGACGGTGAACGCGCGCTGATTCTCGGTGCGGGCGGAATCGGAGGCGCGATCGCAAAGGCGGTTGCCGAATCCGGCGCGGAGGTTGTCATCGCGGATGTATCCCGACAGAACCTTGAGCAGGTGGAGCATGAGATTCACGCAATCGGCGGCAACGTGCACATCATCGAGACGCAGATCACCAACCGGGACGACGTGGTCGCGCTGTATCAAAAAGTGCAGCAGGTTTTGCCGAATATCACACTTTCGGTCAACTCGATCGGCCTCAACGCGATGAATCCCGCAGTGGAGATTCAGGAAGAGGATTGGAGCCGCGTCATCGACGGGTTTTTATCCAACCTGTTTTGGAGCAATCAGCAGGCGGCGAAGATCATGCTGCCGCAAAAGCGCGGAAAGATCGTGAATCTCGCGTCTATGTCCGGCGTGGTGGTGACGGGGAACCGCGGCTCCAGCTATGCCGCGGCGAAGGCGGGCGTGATTCACCTGACGCGCGCACTGGCTTCGGAATGGATCGGCGAGGGCGTTTATGTCAACGCGATCAGCCCCGGAACCGTGGATACACCCTTGACGGCGGGTTTCTTGCAGAATCCGGCTATTCGGCAGGAGATCAGCGCGCAGGTTCCGCTTGGGCGCGTTGCCGTTCCCGCGGATATCGTTGGCCCCGCGCTATTCCTGCTCTCGCAGGAGTCGAACTATGTCGTCGGTCACAACCTGATTGTGGACGGCGGCTATACCATACGGTGAAGCATATGAGCTATGGTGTTTTTACTTCGGTCTACGCAAACCACGACTGGAAGGAAGCGGCTAAGCGCGCGCATGACGCAGGCTTTACTTCCGCGCAGTTCGTGCCAGTGATCGGCGGAAAATGGCTCGACGCATCGGAAATTACGATCGAGCAGGCGCAGGAAGTCCGCGCGGCATATGCGGCGGAAGGGATCGAGATTCTTGCCGTCAGCGCGGGGCACAGTTTTGTCGCGCCGGATGCGCAGAAGCGCGCGCAGGCGCTGAGCGACGCAAAGCGGTGGATCGAGCTCGCGCCCGCGTTTGGAGCAAAGCTCGTGGTCACGGAGATCGGCAGCACGCACCCCACGCACAACTGGACGGATCATCCCGACAACCATACCGCGGAGACCTGGCAAACCGTTGTTGCGATTTACCGGGAGCTTGCGGCGCATGCGGCATCGTTCGGAGTGACGGTCGGCGTCGAGATGCACTTTGCGGCCGTGATCCAGAGTGCGGAACTGGTACGCCGCATCCTCGAAGATGTAGGTGCGGATAACCTCAAGGTAGTGTATGATCCCGCGAACCTCGTCACGCCGGAAAATGCCGACCGGCAGGAATCTCAGATCGACGAATTCCTGCGCCTGCTCGGAAATGATATCGTTCTGGCGCACGCGAAAGACGCGAGGATTGAGAAACAGCACTCGATCTTCGGGCCTGCGGGCGGCGGCGTACTGCCGTATTCGTACTATATCAAGAAGATACGGGAAAGTGGCTACCGGGGTCCGCTGATTTTGGAGTATCTGAAAGAGGAGGATATTCCGCAAACACTTGCGTTTTTAGAAAAGCAGCAGGTTCCGCCGTTTCTGCTGCCGTTGTATGACGGCGACCGTGCGCTGTATTCCAGTGCAAAAGAGCTGCTGGACATCGTCCACGCGCCGCAGGGCGCACTGGAACCCAAGTATCGCCTGCTCATCTCCATGGTGGCGGACGCGCTGAAGCTGCATCCTGCGGGCGCGGTCGCCTGCGCGCGGGATGCGATTGCGGCGGGCGCAACAAAGGATCAGGTCAAGGAGGCGCTCTGGGTCGTGTTTGCAGCGGGTGGACTGCCTGCCTTGATCGAAAACTTTGACGTCTATCGCGAGGTGATCCTCCCTTGACCCACGAGGAAATCATGCGTTGCATCGTGGCGCAGACGCAAAAAGCGACGGAGGAGGGCACCGGCGGACTGTTCGGCGCAGCGGTTGTCAAGGATGGCGAAATTATCGCGCTGGGCGTCAACCGCGTAGTGCAGGAGAGCGACCCGACCGCGCACGGCGAGATCGCCGCGATTCGAAACGCGGCAAAGATACTCGGCCCGCGCTTTCCTGCGGGGCATGTGCTCTATACGACATCTCAGAGCTGCCCGATGTGCGTCTCTGCCGCGATCTGGGCGGGAATCGAGAAAATCTTTTTCAGCGCAACCTGCGAGGATGATCATCAGGTTGGATTAAGCGATAAGCATGTATATGATTATCTGCGCGGAAACGAAGACCCAAAGCTGCTGGAGCAGATTCAACTGCTGCCGGAACTGGCAAAAGAACAGATTTTGAAAGAGTGGAAGACCCACATATAACGACAGCTTAACCATATGAAAGGAGACAACTATGCCAATCGATTTCTCTTGCCCGATCAACGGGGACAAGCGGGATAACACGACTGTGCGTGTGGTCGCGGGACTCGTGTTCACGATCTCGGTAATCGCACTGTGGTTTGCGCTTCGTTCCTCTTTGAAAACAGCTGCAATCATCACGGGGTTACTTGCGCTGGATTTCATCATTCGCGCATTCATCAAACCCAAATACAGCCCGCTGGCGACGCTCGCGCGCGGAATCGTCTCCGGTCTGAACCTGCCGAAAAAGATGGTCGATAGCGCACCAAAGGTGTTTGCGGCGCGCGTCGGCGTTGCGTTTTCGGTGACTGCAACGATACTGTTCGCATTTGGGGCTACGATCGCCGGTGTGATCGTTTTGGGCATTCTCATTCTCTGCGCCGCGCTGGAAGCTTTTCTCGGGTTCTGCCTTGGCTGCTGGATGTATTCGCTGTTCCCGCAGAACATCGCAAACTGGCTTTCGCGTTCGTGAAAGTTCATAAAGGCTTGCCGGAGTGCGATCAGCTGCGTTTTTGCCGTTTGCCATCCGACGGCGGCCAAGGCTTCAAGTCCACCTAATGACAAGCAAAATAAACAAAGACCATCCGTCAGGATGGTCTTTGTTTATTTGGTTGCGTGGGATGGACTTGAACCAACGACCTCCGGGTTACGATCGCGTATTTATACGAAATATGGTTAATATACGACGATAATCAAAGATAATCGCCGATCTCTGCGGATAATTCGAAATGCATTTTTGACGATCATGAGCGAATATAAGCCATTATTGATGGCGATAAACATCAAATAAACATCAGGTAGTAGGTTTGAACCAATTCTGAACGGATATTCGGTCCTCAAGTCAGACATCGGTGAGAATAATCTCTACACTTTTGTTTCTCCAAGAATCCCTACGGTAAACAGCCGAACAATCTTTGGATCAAACTGTGTGCCCTCGCATGCGTGGATTTCAGCAAGCGCTTCCTGAGCATTGAGCGCAGGATGGTAGGTTCTGTTGCTGGTCATCGCATCATAGGCATCTGCAATGGCGAGGATTCGCGCTTCTAGGCAGATTTCATTACCCTTCAATCCGCGCGGGTATCCGGTACCATCCCAGCGTTCGTGATGCTCCAAAATGCATACGGCAATCTCCGAAAATTCACTAACCGAACTTAAGATGCGATATCCGATTTCCGGGTGTCGCTGCATCTCTTCCCTTTCGGAGTCTGTTAGTTGCGAGGGCTTGTTGAGTATTGCTTCGTCAATGCCGATTTTTCCGATGTCGTGCATTGATCCGGCGGTTTTCATATTTCGAACATCCTCCTCGCTCAGCCCCAATTTGACTGCGATGAGTTCTGCAATCTCGCCAACACGTTTGGAATGCATCATTTCCCGTTGATTCTTTTCAAAAAGCGTATTCAGAACGAGACTGATTGTTTGACTTCGCATACTCAGGCTCTCGTAAAGCTTGTGCCGGTAGAGATGATCTTCCGCATTTTTAAAAATTTCCTGCATGTTTTCGTTTGTCTGCTGCTTGATTTCATATCCGAACGAAACGGAAAGATCGATTGTTCCAACCTTTTCAATAATCAGTAAATCCTTGATACGCTGAATCACAGATTCAGCGCCGCTTGCATCGGTCTGGGGAAGGATGATAATAAACTCGTCCCCGCCGAGCCGCGCAAGAATATCGTCTGCGCGGCAACCCTTTTGCATAACAGAAGCGACTTTCATCAGTAACGCATCTCCAGCAGTATGTCCGAAGGAATCGTTGACGAGCTTGAGACCGTTGACATCGCCCATGACGATGGCGAGCGGTAGATTTCGCTTCGTATCCAGCCGCCTGAGCTCCTCTTCGTAGAAGCGGCGGTTGTAAAGCCCGGTGAGCTGATCGTGATAACTGAGAAATTCGATCTTCTTCTCTTCACGGCGCTTATCCGAAAAATCGCGAAACACAAGCACACTGCCGACCACAGCGCCATTATCCTCAATGATTGGCGCAACTGTGTATTCCACCGACCGCTCAATGCCGTATTTGGATATCAGCAAAACATGGCGTCCTTCTTGAAAAACATTCGCGTTTTCGATTGCATCATCAATGATGTTTTGGCTCGCTCTGCGAGAGAACTCATCGACGATGACAAACACATGTTCCAGTGTTTGATTTTTAGCCTCCTCCAGGGGCCATTCCGTGAGCAGCTCGGCGGCTCTATTTAAAAAGATGATGCGACTCTTGTTGTCACATGAAATAACACCATCGCCAACGGAGATCAATGTGATTTCGAACATGCGCTTTTCTTTTTCGAGGGCGGCCTCCAGCAACTTGCGCTCCGTGATGTCGCGGATATTACATTGAATCACCTTTCGGTTACCAACAAGATATACATTGCTGACAAACTCAACATGGACCTTGCGCCCATCGGCTGTTTCCAATGGAAGGTTTTCATATCGGATATATTCCTTGTTTTGCAACTCTAGGAAGTTTTCCCGGTTTGCAAGGATATCTTTAAATACCCCTAAGTCCCAGATGCATTTTTTGAGAAACTCCTCCTCACTATATCCCAATAGGTTGATTAAGAACGGATTCACGCTTGTGATCTCGCCGTTTTCTGCATCTAGGATCAATATGCCGTCCTTAGCCGCTTCAAACAAGCGCCTATAATTTTCTTCGGAAATGACTAAGGCTTGATCCGATTGCTTATCAATTGATACATTTCGAATGTAGATGCAAATATGTTGACAACCCCAAAGAGAAAGCGCGTTGGCGCGGATCAGTCCATCAAACGTACGTCCGTTTTTACGGCGGATAGAAACCTCCGCATTTTCGAGCTTGCCGATATCGATGACTTGCTCGGGTTCGCCGCTGATCGCGTTCGAGCGTGTAAACAGTCCTAGATCGGCGATGCTTTTACCGACTAATTCTTTGCGCGTGAATCGCGAAAGAAAAAGAAACGCTGAATTGACTTCCACGATACAACCATCGCTCTTACGCACGATAATGGCGGCGTCGAATCCTGCGTTAAACAACTGCATGAATCGTTCGTTTGCGTCCTTGAGTGCTTGCGGCAGTTTGCTTTGTTCGGTTTGATCGGAAAAGATGGCGGTGATCGATTTTGGGTCACTGGAAAACACAAGCACATCGAACATGCGTTGAAGTTTATCGCAATACTGTTCCAGTTCGGCGCTTCCCTCACGGATCACTTGTTTCATCAAATATGGTAATTGGCTATCTTTCGGATCTGTCACTGGCGGAAGAACTTCACTCAGTGTTTTACCGATGACGTCCATGCGCTTAAGCGAGAAAAGCATTTCAAACGCCGGATTTACCTTCATGAAAACACAATCACTCGGCTGACCCGCATCATTATATATCACGGAAAACTGTGCGAATCCTGTCAGGTTTTCGGGTCTTCCCGCTTGATCAACCATTTTGCGCATATTTTCATCCATCCATCATCAAAGAAAAATTAAAAGTTGAGTGATTGAGCTAAACAGGAACATGTTCTGTTGCCGCATGGAGAAATCGCGAAGGCGTGATCGTTCAGTCCACGCTGCGTTGTTCACTGAAGAAACCAAGTTGAGGCACACACACTTCTTTGAATCGTGCTTGCCGCGGAGAGACCTTACACTCATCATACTGCATGCAAATAGAGAATGCCAGAAAAATAACAATAATAGTTATAATAATAATACGCATATAAGTACGACAAGTATCGTGCAAAACATTGCGCGGTAAATATCAGTGGAGAAAAAATGTAACTTGATTAATTTGCTTCGTGAAGAAGAATCGTCCAAAAGTGTAGTATAATAGAACTACATACAAAATAAGTAACGAACTATTTATGGCATAAATGTTATAATTATTTGAGTTAACTAAAACAAGAGAGGGAAAAAGAGCGGAGATATAGTAAGTATCGCGGTGCAATTTGGCCAGGCTCCGGTTAACAGATCACCGAACGCTCAACAGCGGGAAGGGTCAGTTCGATGCTCCACTGCGGTATAAATTACCGTAAGGTATGCCAGCAACAATCCCATGATTGGGATACAGTTTTGGAAGGAGCTCTGGAATACGTGAATACGTTACTCATCGGCATCTTAGTGCTAACAGGTGCCTTTTTATTTTTTTTCATGATCATATTGCTTTTTGTGCGGGAACGATCCGGCGGTAAACGCGTTGCGGCGCTCTCCGTGGAAGACCCGCATACCTACGCGCGTCAGGCGACCATTGCGCATTTAGCGTCAAAAAAAAGAAACTCGCTTGACTGGCCTCTTTCGCGGTTAAAGAGCAATTTTAAATGCATACAGACGGCTTGCGAAGACCTCAATAAGAACCTGCTTAGTAAGATTGATGTGCCGGCTCCGGCGGAATGGCTGCTCGATAATTTCTATATCATCGATTCACAATATCGTGTGTTGCGCTCGGAACTAAAGCGAAAGGACTATTTACGCCTGCCTGTGCTGCAATCCGGTCCGTATAAAGGGTATGCGCGCGTTTACGCGATGGCGGTTGAGTTGATTGCGGGAAGCAGCAACACGCTGGATGATGCAGCGCTCACATCTTATTTTTCTGCCTATCAGGCAAAGAATATTCTTCTGGAGCAGGAGGTACGAGCCCTGCCGATTGTACTGCGCCTCGTCAATATGGAAGATATTCGCTGCCTTTGTGAAGACATCATCGCCGAGGTAAAGAGCCGAAAAAAAGCGGACGCGGTTTACGAAGTGTTTCTAAAAGATACTGCGGAAACGATGACAAGATTTCGTTCGGCGCTTTCGTCAGGCATTTTAACCGGTGCCGGGGTCGATCTCACCTTTGCCGAACATCTCTGTTATCGACTGCGACGAGCGGAGCGAAACCCTTCTGCCGCGACGGGGATTCTGGAAACAGTTTTGTCAAAGCACGGAACGTCTGCGGATGAAGTGACGCAGATGGAACACAGCGCGCAATCCCTCGCCACGGTTGCGA
Source organism: Clostridia bacterium (assembly GCA_035561095.1). Classification (GTDB taxonomy): domain Bacteria; phylum Bacillota; class Clostridia; order Christensenellales; family CAG-138; genus UBA7703. The sequence goes on from DATMYE010000057.1 coordinate 114,923, forward strand.
TGGAAAACAGCGTGAAGCGGCTTCACTTTTTTTCATCGCTGGATTGGAGTGTTCTGCTACCTGCCGCAAGCAGAGTTGAACAGATACTTCGCAAAGACAATGATATGGTCTATCAAACGATGGATATGCCGACGAGAGATCTCTACAAACAACGGATCTCGCGCATCGCGGTAGACTGCCGATGTTCTGAAGTACATGTGGCGCGGGAAGCACTGAAACTGGCCGCAGATGCGTTCGGTAAAGGGCCGGATTCTGAACGGACGGGACATGCTGGATATTACCTCGTAGATGAAGGCGTTTGCCAGCTCAAGAGCCTGCTGACGGGAAAGAAACAAAGGAGTGCCGAAAGCGATCGCAGAAAGACACGCTGGTTCTTGTATCTTCTCGGTATATCGGTGATCTCCGCTGTGATTGTAACGCTGGGTGTGATCTATGGCGTACAGAGTGCGTCAAGCGGGGAAGTATTCGTTGGTTTTCTATGTGCGGCTGTGTTACTGATACCAGCTTCAGAGATAGCAGTTTATCTTGTGAACCGCATGGTCGGACGAATCGCGAAGCCTAAGCTTCTTCCAAAGCTGGAGTTGAAGGATGGAATACCGGATGAATTGAGCACGATGGTAATTATTCCTACCTTGCTGCCAAGTGAAGACCGCGTTTCGGATATTTTAAAGACCATGGAGGAGCATTATCTTCGAAACCGCGAACAAAATCTGTATTTTGCAATCATTGGTGCATTTGGAGATGCATGCAAAGCGCATATGCCCGCGGACGAGAGCGTGATGGCATTCGCGCTGGCGGGGATCAAAGCGCTTAATAATACGTATGCCGGAGGAAAGGAAATCTTCTTCTTCTTCCATCGGGAACGGCAATATAACGCGAGCAACGATATCTGGATCGGTTGGGAACGCAAGCGCGGAGCGATTATGGAGTTCAACGACCTCATTCAGGACTCTCCGGATACGAGCTTCGTCTGCGCATCCTCCAAAGCACCGCCATTCGGAAAGATTCGTTATGTGATCACGCTGGACAGTGAGACGATTTTGCCAATCGGGATGGCGAAACGCCTGATTGGTACCATGGCGCACCCGCTGAACCGTCCGTTTGTTGACGAAACACGCCGTGTCGTTACAAAAGGATACGGCTTGATTCAGCCACATATCGACATTGAATGCGCGAGCGGAACATTGTTTTCGCGCATTTACACCAATCAGGATGCAATCGATCCTTATTCCGGCGCGCTGTCGGATGTGTATCAGGATATGTTCGGAGAAGGAATCTTCACAGGAAAAGGGATCTATGATCTTGCGGTATTCCAAAATGTACTCAAGGGTACCATTCCGGAGAATACGGTGTTGAGTCACGATTTGTTGGAAGGCTCCTACCTCAGAACGGGACTCGCTTCTGACCTGACCCTGGTGGACGGGTTTCCCGCACAATATCAAGCCTATGCCGCGAGGCAGCGCCGCTGGATGCGCGGGGATTGGCAACTGCTTTCCTATGTGCTGCCTAGCGTCCGAAGCATAGGTGGTTCATGGATGAAAAATCCGCTCTCGGCTCTCTCGCGATGGAAAATCTACGATAATCTCAGGCGCTCCTTACGCGCTCCCGCCCTGATGCTGCTTTCGCTGCTGGCAATGACCGTGCTGCCGGGGAATATCTTAGTTTGGTTCGGTTTTTTGCTACTGACGATCATGATGCCGTTGATTGGCACGCTGTTGAGCAGCGTACTATCGGTGTTTCAGCGAAACGCTCGCACCAAACGGTATATGCCGGTGGTCGACTCGCTGAAGTCCGCCCTGCTGGAAGGTTTGCTGGACGTCGCTTTTCTGCCCTATCAGGCGTGGCTTGCGGTCAGCGCAATTTTCTTAACGTTGATGCGAGTTTGGGTGACAAGAAAAAATCTTCTGGAGTGGGTGACCTCCGCCGATTCGGAGGCGAAGCCGCGAGCAACGCTCGCTGGGTATATGCGCTTCATGCAGGCGTCGATCTGGCAGTCGATCTTTAGCATTACTGTCGTCGCTCTCACCAGGTCGTGGGAATTTGCGTTGGTTTTTCTTCCGCTGATGCTCCTCTGGGCGGTATCCCCCGCAATTGCGTTTGCAATCAGTAAGGAAACGATCATCACGAACGGGCTGAATCTCGCGGACAAGGCTGAACTCGAGAAAACCGCAAGGAAGACTTGGCGGTACTTTGAGGAGTTCAGCGCGGAGGATACACACTTTCTTGCGCCGGACAACTATCAGCTGGAGCCATACAAAGGCCTTGCCGCGCGCACCTCGCCGACCAACATCGGCTTTGGTCTGCTCGCGACCCTGACGGCGCGGGATATGGATTTTATCGGTACCGTCGAGATGATCGGGCTGGTGGAGAACACGATAACAACCATCGAAGGGCTGCCCAAATGGAACGGGCATCTCTATAACTGGTATGACACCGTATCGCTCAAGCCGCTGAACCCGGTTTACATTTCGACGGTTGACAGCGGGAATCTCACGGGGTATCTCATGACGCTTGCGCAAGGGCTGGAAGAATATCTGGCTCGTCCCTTGTTTGACGATGGGTTTTTCGATGGTCTCGCTACGACCGTCTCTTGCGGGGAAGGTCAGCGCGCGAGCACCTGGCGCGCGCGGATAGTTCAGGCGAAAGACAAAGTCGCCTTGCTCGGAGCAGGCACCATCTCCGGCATACGCGCAATGCATGACGCGCTGGTCAACTGGCTCGAAGAGCTGGATGATATGGTTTTTGAGGGTGACGTTTGGCTGCAAAAAACAAAACATCAGATGCAGGCGCAGTTGACCGTGCTGGAAGATTATTTCTCTTCTGCGTTGCTGCCGCGCACTCTGCCGGAGGCGGATGACACGCCGGAAGACCTCGGAGAATTATTGGATTTGCTGGGCGGCAGCTGCGCCTTTGGCGAACTGCCGGCGCGCATGCGGGAGGCGTCTGCGCTTGCGGGACGCATGCAGGATTCAAACATTGGCGCGGAGGTGCAACTTGGCCCGGAGGTGACGCCTTGGCTGAGCGGAGTTCAAGTTACGTTATCGCAATCAGCCGAGAAATCGCTTCATGAAGTGTTACGATGCACGGCACTGATCCATCGTATCCGAACGATGATTGCCGCTGTTCAATTCCGCCCGCTCTACAACGAAAAAAAGAAACTGTTCTCCATCGGGTATAATCTGGAAGAGAGCAAATTGACGGATTCCTATTATGATTTGCTTGCTTCGGAGGCGCGGCTGGCTAGCTATATCGCAATAGCGAGCGGGGAGATTCCCGCGGCGCATTGGTTCCGCATGGGGCGCACACTCACCGTACAGGGTCGATACAAGGGGTTGGTATCCTGGACGGGAACCATGTTTGAATACCTGATGCCGCTGCTCGTCATGAAAAGCTATCGCAATACTTTGCTTGATGAAGCCTGCTCGTTTGCGGTAAGAAGCCAGATCAAGTTCGCAAAAACGCGCAGCATGCCTTGGGGCATGTCGGAATCCGCCTACAACTCACTCGATAAACGAAACGACTATCAATACAAGGCCATCGGTATTCCGTGGCTCGGACTAAAGCGCGGGTTGAACGAGGATTCCGTTGTTGCGCCATATGCGACATTTCTCGCGCTGCTCGTACAGCCGGACGAAGCGGTCAAAAACATAGCGCGCCTCAAGCAAGAACATATGGACGGCGCATATGGGTTTTATGAAGCGGCGGATTTTACGAAAGAACGATTGTATTTTGAGCCAAGACGCGTCATCATCAAGAGCTTCATGGCGCATCATCAGGGGATGAGCCTGCTTGCGATCAACGAGTATCTGAATCACAACCGTATGCAGGAGCGGTTTGCGAAGAACCCGGCGGTTCAGGCATATCGCCATTTATTGCAGGAGAAGGTTCCGGCCAATATCATCATGACGAAGGCGGTCAGCGAGAAGGTTTCGCTGCCTTCGTTTAAATTCTCCAAGCAGGAATTACCAGTTCGCATGCTTGGGCGTCCGAATACGGGTTTGCCACGCGTACATATGCTCTCCAACGGGAACTATTCCGTGATGCTGACGGATGCGGGCACGGGATACAGCAAAAACAAGGTTGTGGCCATGACCCGCTGGCAGGAGGACAGTACGTTAGATCGTTTTGGAACGTTTCTCTATCTGCGCGATCTGGAGAGCGGAAAACAATGGTCTTCTGCCTACGCGCCGCTGAATCAGATGCCGGACAGTTACGAGGTGGAGTTTGCAGACGACAAAGCGATCTATCGGCGAACAGATGGCGAAGTTGACACGAAAACCGAGGTTTTTGTCGCAACAAACGACAACGTCGAGATTCGTAAACTGACACTGGAAAATCATTCTGACGCGACAAAGACGATTGAGATCACCAGTTATTGCGAGGTTGTGCTCGCGCCGCGCGCGGCAGATCAGGCGCATATGGCCTTTAGTAACCTCTTTGTCGAAACGGATTTTCATGCGCAAAGCGGAATGATCAGCGCGAAGCGACGTCCGAGATCCGATAAAGAGATGGAGGTTTGTCTTGGCGCGTACTTGGTCAGGGGCGCAGACCAGAATGAGGGGATCGAGTTTGAAACGGATCGAGCGCAGTTCCTCGGTCGCGGAAACGATACGAGTAGTCCACAGGCGCTCAAAAGCAGTCAACCGCTGAGCGGCACCGTTGGCGCGGTGCTGGATCCGATCATCAGCCTGCGCACGCGGGTTGTGATTGAACCGGGGAAAACGGCAGCACTCGCATTGGTCATGATCACAGCGGGGGATAGGGAAGCGCTGCTTGCAATAGCGAAACGCTATGAGACGATGCGAGACGTTGAACTGAGTGCGCATCATGCCTATGAACGGAGCCGGATTGAAACCAAGTATCGGGACTTCAAAGCATCCGAGATCACGCTGTATCTGAATATGCTCTCCCATCTGCTGTTTTTGAGCCCCGCGCGGCGGATCAACAGCGATAAGATTTCACAAAATCATCGCGGACAGTCCGCGCTTTGGCGCTACGGCATTTCGGGTGATCTGCCCATCCTGCTGGTTTCGCTCACTGCGGAAACCCAGATTCCGCTGCTGCATGAGGCGATTAAAGCCTATGAATACTGGGGTGTGATGGATATCAGCGCGGATATGATCGTCATTGTCAGCGAAGAGGTCGCCTACACATCCCCTTTGCGCGATTTGGCGGTGGGGATTATGGAGTCCTACAAGCGATACAATACAATGCTTCGACCGGATGAAATTGTGTTGTTGAATCAAAAAGACATTACCCAGGAGGACTATTCGCTCCTGATCTCCGCTTCACACATTTTTTTGCAAGGCGGTAGTGGTACGATGGAGGCGCAACTATCCGGCACAGCAAAACGGGAATTGCCAAAGCAAGCTATGATTTCAATGGAAACCGCAGTTTATCCGCCGGTGATTCTACAGCATCAAGAGCTCCTATATGACAATGGCATCGGCGGGTTTCGTCCTGACGGCAAAGAATACTGCATTCATTTGGAGCGCGAGCATACGCCTGCGCCATGGATCAACGTGATCGCAAATCCGAACTTCGGCTTCATCGTTTCGGAATCCGGCTCGGGCTATACCTGGCGCGAAAACAGTCACGAGTTCCGACTCACGCCGTGGTCCAACGATGCCATCTCCGATCCGCCCGGCGAGGTGCTCTATCTATGCGACAAAGACACAGGTAAAATCTTTACGCCCACGGTGCTGCCGATACGGGATGAAGGAATCTATCATATCCGGCACGGGTTTGGTTACTCGGTATTTTCGCATAGCTGCCTTGGCATCTCGCAGACGCTGACCCAGTTTGTACCGGAAAAGGATGCGTTAAAAATTAGCCTGCTCGTATTGAAAAATGAGACAAATCTGATCAGACGGCTCAGCGCGACATATTATGTACGCCCGGTGCTGGGCGTAAGCGACCAGATTACCGCGATGCACATCCAAACCTCTATAAGCGAGTCCGGCGCCCTGCTGATGCGGAATCCATATAATGAGGATTTTCCCGGAAGAATTTGTTATATGAATTGCTCTGTTGAGGAGCGCACCGTGACGGGAGATCGCAAGGAGTTCTTCGGAACGGGCGGGTTGAAATCGCCGGATTGCCTCAGACGGGATTGCCTCTCGGGTGAGTTGGGGATCGGTCTTGACCCCTGCGGAGCGATGCAGATCCATTTGGAACTCCAACCGGACGAAGAGAGAACGATTGTGTTCTTGCTGGGCGCGGCCGAAAGCGAGGGAGAGATTGTTCGCGCATGCGATGAATATCTTGACGCGCAGATGGCGCAGGAGGCGCTAAAGGCAGTGGCCGAAGGCTGGGATGCTGCGCTTAGCAAAGTGCGTGTCGAGACGCCGGACGCTGCCCTGAACCTGCTGCAGAACGGTTGGCTTTTATATCAGGTGATCGCATGCCGATTATGGGCGCGAACCGGCTTTTACCAGTCCGGCGGCGCATTTGGATTTCGGGATCAGTTGCAGGATATTCTCTCCGTTGCGGCGACCAACCCGGCGCTCGCGAGAGGGCAGATATTGCGGCACGCAAGGCATCAGTTTATGGAAGGCGATGTGCAGCATTGGTGGCATGAGCCGATGGGCAACGGCGTGCGTACGCGCTTTTCGGATGATTTTCTCTGGCTGCCGTATGTGACGGCAGAGTATACGCGCATCAGCGGAGACGACTCAATCCTGCTGGAAATCGTTCCGTTCCTACAGGGAAACCAGCTATCCGAACAGGAACACGAGCGCTATGAGCGCGCGACGGCATCGACAGAGGAGGCGACGCTTTACGAGCATTGTCTCAGTGCAATCCGGAGGGGGTTATCATTCGGCGCACACGGCCTTCCGTTGATGGGCGGCGGCGACTGGAATGACGGCATGAACGCCGTTGGCGAGAAGGGCTTGGGCGAGAGCGCTTGGCTTGGGTGGTTTCTTTCCGACGTACTGGACAAGTTTTCACCTGTTTGCGACGCTTGGGGTGATCACACACTGGCAAACACCCTGCGAGAAACCCGAAAAAACTTACTGAAAGCTATGGAAGAACACGCCTGGGACGGCGGCTGGTATCGCCGCGCGTATTTTGACGACGGTACAGCACTGGGCTCGATTCACAATGTCGATTGCAAGATCGACTCGATTGCGCAAACCTGGTCGGTGCTGTCCGGCGGCGCAGAGGCCGACAGATCGCGCAAGGCGATGCAATCGATTGAGGACTATCTGGTCAATCGCGACGAAGGGCTCGTAAAGCTGCTGACACCGCCGTTTGATAAAGGCAAGAGCGAGCCGGGGTATATCAAAGGCTATGTACCGGGAGTGCGCGAAAACGGCGGGCAATATACCCATGCTGCCGTCTGGGCGATCATGGCTTTTGCAAAACTCGGCGGAGGCGATAAAGCGCTGGCACTCTATGACCTGATCAATCCGATTCATCATACGAGCAGCTATCGCGGATATGCGAAGTATAAAACGGAACCATACGCGATCCCGGCGGATGTTTACGCGGCTTGGCCGCATATGGGGCGTGGGGGATGGTCCTGGTATACCGGCGCTGCGGGGTGGCTCTATCGCGCGGGGCTGGAGAGTATTCTCGGCATCCGAAAGGAAGGAGACCGTCTTATCATCAATCCGTGCATTCCGGCCGGATGGCAGTCTTACAGCGTGGAATATCACTTTGATAGCGCAACATACCATATTACCGTCCGGAATCCAAACAGAGTGCAGACGGGGGTAACCTGTATCACGATGGATGGAGTGAACCTCAATGGCGCAGCCGCGCTGAAAGACGACGCAAGAGAACACTGGATCGACGTTTTGATGGGATAAACAAATCAAAAAAACACGGGGGCAGTTCGTCTGTCCCCGTGTTGGTTGAAAGTGTTTGTTTGATGTACGCCCTTGAATGCCGGGAATCAGCCCTTCTTTGCCAGTACGGCGGGCAGCGCCTCGATAAATGCAGAACGTTCCGATTCGTCGAGCGATTCAATGTACTCGATTAATTCGGAAAGCTTCTCATACTCTGTGGCTGAGATCAATACGGCATCTGGCTGATTGTTTTTTAAAACGAAGATCTTTCCAAATGTCTCTGCCTTCTCCCGGCAGGATTTGTAACTCTTGATCATATCTGAGTTAGAAACGATCGCTTTGGTCGATATCTTCATGCCTTTAGCCCATACCTTTTCTTTTCGCTCTTGTAAATTCTATATGGACGGAGACGATATGTCAAACAATTCGTGCAGCTTTTTCCCATTTGATTTTTGAAACAGATATATGCAAAAAAGGTTGAAATGTGAGGCAGAATCGCCTCCCTCATCGATGCCTCCTGCGAGCGAAAATCGCACAAACTCCGGTGAGATGAAACCATGGAATCTCCATCGTACTCAGACGATATTTTCAGGCGGAACGGTACACCGCCAACATGAGCACTGTCGAAAATGACAGTGCTCATCGAGGTTCTGGTGTGTTGTTGGCGGTCGCGTTATGCCATGACTATATGACGTTGACGAGTTTCAGAATCAGCAGTACTGCCGCGACGACGACAAGGACATGAACCCAGCTTCCGAATCTTGGAAGTTGCGGGATGTATCTTGACCCGAATGCCCCGAGAAGCCATAGCACAAACAGAATGATGATAATGGTCCACATAATGATCACGTTCCTTTCTAAAGATTATTTGGAGTAAAACCGCGCAATCAGTCGTTTACAACGAATGAAATTTTCACATTCACGCGGTAGCTGACGATCTTGCCATCCTCAACAAATGCCTTCATGTCCTTGACATAAGCGCTTTTGATATGCTTGACGGTTTTTGCCGCCTCGGCGACGGCAACCTGTGTTGCTGCCTCCCAACTCACGGGTGATTCGGCTAATAGCTCGATAATCTTCACAACCGACATACGATAACCTCTTTCTCTGCCGCTCCGGCAGTGTGCCTGTTATTGAACGCGCAATGATCGTTTAAAATCGTCTCCTGAGCCAGTTAAACAGCAACAACAGCACAACTGCACCGCCAATGGCTATGATGAACGTTGCGAAGTTAAAACCAAACACGGCAATTCCTCCGCCGTTCAGAACGTTGACCAGGAAATTGCCGGCAAACGCGCCAACAATACCGATAAATATATTTCCGATCAGTCCCATTCTAGCGTTGTTCCTGGTGATCATGCTTGCGATCCATCCTGCAACGCCACCTAAAATAATCCATGCAATCCAACCCATTGTGTGATCCTCCTATTTACTTTTTAATTCATAAAACGTGTTACGTATTGTTCGACTGAGCAGAGCAGAGGTTACTTATCTTTTCTGTTCCTGCTCATCGAGTGAATCATTGATCTTTTTTGCGACAGACTGCTGCACTCCGTTCACTCTGTGCACGAAGTTGGCTTTCTCCTGCTCAGCGGTTTTTTTGATCTGGTGGATGGCATCATCCACGTCCGTCTTCTTCTGAAAATCTGCTTGGGAGGATTGCATTCTCCCTTTGAGCTCCAGAACTTCGTCGCCGGTGACTTTTCCGGCGGTCTGCTTCATGAGACCCGACACCTTGTTTTTTGTGCGGTTGATTTTTCGTTCAAAACTGTTCATGTGATGACCTCCATGTTTTATTTCTTTTGAATTCGTGTGTTGTGCTGGGTTAGGAATGGTCCCTGATCAGAACCACGAGAAGGGATGCGCCTCGCTTGCCAAGCATTGCGCTGAGCACAATTCCGATTAGACTGAGCGCAAGAATCGCAATTTTGCCAAGCACCGAGAAAACCTCATAATTGACCAGAATGGCGGAGATTCCGGATACGACCAGAAAAAGGGTTCCGAGTTGAATCTTTTGCTTCTGGAGTCTGCCGATCGCATCCTTTAAACGGGCTTTTGCATCATACAGACCGGCGGCCATAGCCGCGATGATGGTGAACGGCAGTATGATGGAGATGATCTTCTCGATCAGAATCCACGCGCTGTTTGCATCATTCTTCATCGAAAAAGCGATGATGAGAACGATCAATGATAGAACCGCGATGCTGACCGGAAAATGAGTTAGAACCGGATGAAGATGCAGATTTAAATTAGAAAGACGCTTCTCATTGATCCCGTAGTCGGTATGTTCAAAACTCGTAAGAGGAGCATTGCAAGCTGGACAGACCTGCTTGATCTTGTTCTCTTCGCCAATGTATCCGCATACGCTACACTTCAAATAACTTCTCATAAGACCTCGTTTTCTATTGCGGGTGGCTCTAATCTGATTCGGTCGATAAACACATCATATAATAA
>DATMYE010000058.1:0-1509 GCA_035561095.1 Clostridia bacterium
TGTTCCCCGTCAGCACCCGTGAGACAAATTGACGGACTTCACGGAGGGAGGATTTCTGGTTCATCGTAGCCGTAAGGAGCGAAGATGAAACAGAAATCAGGACCGGGCAAAGCGCCCGCAGAACAAGTGCTGAAGGACATCCGGCGCCAGACGCGTCGGCAGTATTCGGCCGAAGAGAAAATCCGCATCGTCCTGGAAGGACTGCGCGGCGAGGAGAATATCTCCGAGCTCTGCCGCCGCGAGGGCATCGCTGCCTCGATGTATTATGGCTGGTCTAAGGAGTTCCTCGAGGCCGGCAAGCGCCGGCTGGCCGGTGACACTGCGCGAGCCGCAACGCCTCGCGAGGTGAAGGATCTTCGTCGTGAGGCCACCGCATTGAAGGAGGTCGTGGCCGACCTCACCCTGGAGAACCGTCTGCTCAAAAAAAGTATGAGCGGGGATGGGGAGGACGAGGCATGAGATACCCCGCGTCAGAGAAGGCCGAGATTATCCAGTTAGTCGAGCAATCGCATCTGCCGGCCAAGCGCACGCTCGACAAGCTCGGCATCCCGCGAGCCACATTCTATCGCTGGTATGACCGATATCGTGAAGGTGGGCCCGAGGCGCTGGCAGACCATCGCTCTCGACCGGATCGCGTCTGGAATCGCATTCCGGATGACGTCTGCGGGAAGATCATCGATCTTGCGCTGCAGGCTCCCGAGTTATCGCCGCGGGAATTAGCCGTGCGGTTCACCGACGAGAAAAAGTACTTCGTCTCCGAGGCTTCGGTCTATCGGCTGTTAAAGGCGCATGACCTCATTACCAGCCCGGCCTATGTGGTCATCAAGGCGGCGAACGAGTTCAAGGACAAGACCACCGCCATCAACCAGCTCTGGCAGACGGACTTCACTTACCTCAAGATCACTGGCTGGGGCTGGTACTACCTATCTACGGTGCTGGACGACTTCTCGCGCTACATCGTGGCCTGGAGGCTCGGCCCTACCATGTGCGCTTCGGACGTCACGGCCACGCTGGACCAGGCATTGGCGGCATCGGCCCTCGACAGCGCCACCGTCGTGCAGCGGCCGAGACTGCTCAGCGACAATGGCGCGTCTTATGTTGCAGGCGATCTGGCCGACTGGCTCGAAGGCAAAGGCATGCAGCATGTGCGGGGAGCACCGTATCACCCGCAAACCCAGGGCAAGATCGAGCGCTGGCACCAGACCTTGAAGAACCGCATTTTGCTGGAAAACTATTATTTACCCGGAGATCTCGAACGACAGATCGGAGCCTTCGTTGAGTACTACAATCACGCCCGTTATCATGAGAGTATCGAAAACCTGACGCCGGCCGACGTCTACTTCGGCAGAGCCGAGACGATCCTCGCAGAACGCAGACGCATCAAACTCGCCACCATCGCAAACCGTCGCTTGCTGCATCGACTGCAGGCCGCTTAAACTCTAACCCTGATGAGCCAGAGCCTCTCTTCTCGAAATACCTGATCAGTCTCAAATTACCTGACGACGAACA
>DATMYE010000059.1:0-1190 GCA_035561095.1 Clostridia bacterium
TACTGAATAATTTCGGAGATCGTGCCGGCGCCGACCGTGCGTCCGCCTTCGCGGATAGCAAAGCGCAAGCCCTTCTCCATCGCAACCGGCGTAATCAACTCCACCGTCAGCGCAACGTTGTCCCCGGGCATCACCATCTCGGTGCCTTCCGGCAACTCGGCTACGCCCGTTACGTCCGTCGTCCGGAAGTAGAACTGCGGACGGTAGCCTTTGAAGAACGGCGTGTGACGCCCGCCTTCTTCCTTGCTCAGTACGTAAACTTCGCCACGGAACTTCGTGTGCGGCGTGATCGATGCCGTCTTCGCCAACACCATGCCGCGCTCGACATCCTCTTTCGGAATGCCGCGCAGCAACAGGCCGGCGTTGTCGCCCGCCATGCCTTCGTCCAACTGCTTCTTGAACATCTCAACGCCGGTCACAACCGTCTTGCGCGTCTCGCGGAAGCCGACGATCTCAACCTCTTCGCCAACCTTCACCTTGCCACGCTCGATGCGGCCCGTAACAACCGTCCCGCGGCCCGAGATCGAGAAGATGTCTTCGATCGGCATCAGGAACGGCTTGTCCACCATGCGCGCCGGCAGAGGAACGTTCTGGTCGACCGCTTCCATCAACTCGTCGATCTTCGCTTCCCACGCCGCTTCCCCGTTCAACGCGCCCAGCGCCGAGCCGCGAATCACCGGCAGATCGTCGCCCGGGAAGCTGTACTTCGACAGCAACTCGCGGACCTCCATCTCCACCAGGTCAATCAGCTCTGCATCCTCCACCGCGTCGCACTTATTCAGGAACACGACTATGTACGGAACCCCAACCTGACGCGCCAGCAGCACGTGCTCTTTCGTCTGCGGCATCGGACCGTCCGTCGCCGCTACCACCAGGATCGCGCCGTCCATCTGCGCCGCTCCCGTGATCATGTTCTTGATGTAATCCGCGTGACCCGGGCAATCCACGTGCGCGTAGTGACGGTTCGCCGTCTCGTACTCAACGTGCGACGTGGCGATCGTGATGCCGCGCTCACGCTCTTCCGGCGCGTTGTCAATCGAATCAAACGACCGGAACTTGATGTTCGGGTTGTGCTTCGCCAGAACCTTCGTGATCGCCGCCGTCAGCGTCGTCTTGCCATGATCAATGTGCCCAATCGTCCCAACGTTCACGTGCGGTTTGCTGCGGTCAAATTTCTCTTTCGCCATTGC
>DATMYE010000060.1:0-50166 GCA_035561095.1 Clostridia bacterium
TTCTTAAAGTTTGATGAAATGAAAAGCCTTGAAAATCTCTCCTCAGCTCGGTTGTTCTCGAGAATCCGCCCGTTTGCGTTTTCGCACCCGCCGCATCTTTTTCCTTCACAATCCCCCGCTTTGCCGCCTGAATCGTGGCAGGATTATTAACTTTTATCGGTTTCTCTTCTCCCGCGTCGCAACTTTGGTATAATATAGTTTGCTTTACCGGGGGGTAAATCTCAAAGGATCAAGGTAAAAAATGAAACGATTTTTCGCATTCCTTATCGCCGTCATGATGCTGAGCACCGTGTTCTTAACCGCGGGGTGCTCTATTGTGACGCGCGGCAGCGACTACTGCTACCGTTTTTTAGACTATATCTGCGAAGGCTCGTTTGACAAAGCCTACGAAATGCTGGCGGACAGCATCAAAGCGCCGGAAACCGAAGAGGAGCGCGAAGATCGCATCGCCGCCGAAGAAAAGGAAAAGGAAGAAAACCGCGCCATCTGGCGGCAGGTGTTCGGTCTGGACAAGGCGGAGACGCCGGAGCCCGAGGCTACGCCCACACCGGAAGCCGCGGGTACGCCCGACCCGAACGCGACGCCCGACCCGAACGCCACACCGGAAGCCAGCGTCACACCCGAAGCAAGCGTGACGCCCGAAGCGTCCGTCACTCCCGAAGCCAGCGTCACGCCCGAAGCCGGTGCAACGATCGACCCGAACACGGTCGACGAAAGCAATATCCCCGCAGACCAGCGCGACACGGACATGACCCCCGCGCCGGGTACAACGCCCACGCCGGCAGGCAGCGCAACGCCCGCGGCGAGCACCACGCCCGATCCCAACGCAACACCCACGCCCACACCCGACCCGAACGCGACGCCCGACCCGAACGCCACGCCTACGCCCGCACCGACCGACAAGAACGGCGACGGCGTGACCGACGAGCAGGACGAGATGGAGACCACCATCACCAAGGTGGAGTTCATCGAGCGCTACCAGAGCATCTTCGATGAGCTGGAGCTCACGGGCATCGACTATACCGCAACCGACGTGGTCGACGGCGAAATCATCGCCCGCGTGAACTATACGCTCACCTACCACAGCGCGCGCGCAGGCGAAGACCTCACATACGATTTCTCCATCGAAGCAAACCGCATCGAGCACCGCTGGACGATCAACTGGTCGCCGAGCCTGATCTTCCCCGAAATGCAGTGGGGCGACAGCCTCCGCGTCGGCGTTCTGCAGGCGAACCGCGGCGAGATCCTTGCCTATGGCGAACCGTACGCGCAAAACGTCAGTGCGGTCACCGTCTTCTGCGTACCGAGCACGATCCCCAACGTGGATGAGTTCATCCGTGCGGTTGCCGCCGTGCCGGAGATGGAGATGACGGAAGATGCCGTGCGCGAAGCGCTCAAGAAGGTGCGTAACGACTTCGTCAAGCTCAAAACATTCTATCCCGACGAGGCGACGTTGGACTTAAAGCAGCGATTGCTCGCCATCACGGGTCTTGCTATCGATACCGCGAACTACGGCACGCTGCGCTACTATCCCAACGGAAAGTCGCTCTGCCACATCGTCGGCTACGCGGGAATCATCTCCAAAAAGGAGAAGATCAACTACGAAACCTACGGCGATATCCGCTATGACGCCGCAAACGACCGCTATGTGACCACGCCTACGCGATACAACGGCGATAGTTACATCGGCAAATACGGCCTTGAGCAGCTCTATGAAGATCAGTTGCTGGGTACCAACGGACGCTTTACCTACATACAGACCAAGGAAGGCGGCAGCCGCGGCATGCTCTACTCCACCAAGGCGGTGGACGGCAACGACCTGCACCTGACCATCATCCCCGAGCTGCAGGAGCGGCTGGAGGACGTCATCGATACCGTTGTGTATGATCAGAAGATGCATGGCTGCGTCATCGTACTCAACCCCAAGACCGGCGCGATTCAATCCATGACCTCGTGGCCGGGATTCGATCTCAACGACCTCAGCCGAGGCCTCCCGATCGAGGAGTGGGAAGCGCTGCAGACCGACCCGGACATCCCGCTGTACAACCGCGCAACGCAGGGCTTGTATACGCCGGGTTCGGTGTTCAAGCTCATGACGAGTGCCGCGGTACTCGAGACGAATACCATGACGGTCAACGACGTGTTCCCCGGCTCCGAAGAGATCAGCAACGATATGTGGTCCCCTTCGGAGACGTTCCTTGCAAACCTCACGGATCGCGCGAGCCTCCTGACCTGGAACGAGCAGAGTAACGATCATGCGCTCGTTCGTACCCGCGCGGACAGCCGCAAGTCCCCGATGAACATGACCAACTCGATCATCTCGTCGGATAACCTCTTCTTCGCCTACGCCGCGATGCGCATGGGCTGGACGAAGTTCACCGCGTTCATGGAGTCGATCGGCTGGACGCAGACCATCCAGCTGGAGGCCGACGGCACACAGCCGCGCATCTATTGGCAGGTCAACCCTAGCGACAAGGAAAAGGTCGCATGGATGAACCTTGCCGAAGGCGGTACGCCCATCTGGGAGCAGAATGCGGACGGAACCTACAGCAAGGTGCCCAATGTCAATCTGGTACTTGATAAACAGCTGTACGGCCTTGACGTCAGCAAAGCGCAGCTCTTCAACCAGCGCCCCGCAGACAAACCGCTGAACGAATACGACCTCGCGGTTACGGGCTACGGTCAGGGCGAAATCCTGATGTCGCCGCTGCAGATGGCGGCGTATGCCTCCGCTTACGCGAACGACGGCGTGATCATGCAGCCGTATGTCGTGGACAGCATCTGGCATGCGGACGGCACGGACTATACCCTCGTGGAGCAGAAGCAGCCGAAGATCTACCGCACCATCCTGCAAAAGGGCACCGTGGATACGATCTATCCTTCGCTGTTGCAGGTCGTCACCGATGGCACGGCGCGCAGCATGGTCAAGAGCTTCTTGACCAAAGCGCCGCTGGATCTGGGTTATGTGCTCGCCGGCAAGACGGGCACCGCCGAAATCAACAACGACAAGACGAAGGAACTCGCGTGGTTCATCTGCTGGCGAGACAGCAAGGACGGCGTGAAGGTCACCGCGGAAAACGCGCGTCTCGTCTGCATCATGCTCGAAATCGACCTGACCAACCTTGCGGACGAATGGAACCAGATGAAGTTCGATATCGCTCGCGCACTCCTCAAAGACGACGTGCTGAACGAGACGGAAGGCTGAGAACGGAACAAACTATGGACAATCCGGCATGATTGTCATACACTAAACCACAGATAACGAACAGTAACACACGATCGGTTCGCGCCGGTCGTGTGCTTTTTCGGGAGAAGAAACGATACTATGGCAGAACAAACAACCGGAGCAAAGCGCATCATCTTCACCGGCGGCGGCACCGCGGGCCACGTGACCCCGAATATTGCGCTGATGGAACCCCTCTTGAAGGAGGGCTGGGATGTGCATTACATCGGCTCCGAGAGCGGCATGGAAAAAGGCCTCGTCGCGGATATCGCGGGCGTGACCTATCACGGCATCTCGACCGGAAAGCTAAGACGTTATTTCTCCTGGCAGAACTTTATCGATCCGTTTCGCGTCGTGAAGGGTTATTTTCAGGCGCGCAGGCTGATTAAAAGCATCCGGCCGGACGTGATTTTCAGCAAGGGCGGGTTCGTCTCCGTTCCCGTCGTGCTGGGCGCGGGCAAGGTGCCCGTGGTCGCGCACGAATCGGACTATTCCCCGGGCTTAAGCAACCGCATCGCCATGCGCTTTACGGATCAGGTCTGCCTGAGCTTTGAGGACACGCTTTCGCACATCCCCGCGGGCAAGGGCATCTTCACCGGCACGCCCATCCGCCCGGCGCTCTACAGCGGCAGCCGGGAAAAAGCGCTCGCGTTCACCGGATTCTCCGGCGAAAAGCCTGTGCTGCTCGTCATGGGCGGCAGCCTCGGCGCGCAGAAGCTCAACGAGCTCGTCCGCGCGGCACTTCCGCTGCTCAAGGAGCGCTTTGAGGTCATTCATCTATGCGGGCGCGGCAAGAACGACTGTTCCTGCGAAGCGTGCGGCTATAACCAGTATGAATACATCACCGAGGAGCTGCCGGATCTCTTTGCGCTCTCGGAGATCGTCCTCTCCCGCGCGGGCGCAAACAGCGTGTTTGAGCTGCTCGCGCTCAACAAACCCAGCGTGCTCGTACCGCTGACCTCCGCCAGCACCCGCGGAGACCAGCTGCTCAACGCGAACTACATGGAGAAAAAGGGCTACGCAAAGGTCGTCGACCAGAACACCGCAACGCCGGAATCTCTGGTTGCGGCGATCGATGAAGTGTTTGCCCAGCGGGAGGCGTATGCCGAACGCATGCGCGAGGACACCCGCTCCGACGGAACAAAAGCGATCCTAGAGATCATCAAGAAGGCGGCAAATAATGGATAATTCTTCCGGTAACAAATCTGGCGGCTCCGGCTACACGCCGCGCGGCTCCGGCGGCGGAAAACCGTACGCGGGGAAAAAGCCTGCCCCGCACGGGGCAAAGCCCGCAGGAAAACCTTATGGCGAGAAGCGCAGCTACGCGCCCGGCGACAAGCCCGCGCCAAAGCCCTACGGCGAAAAGCGCACCTATGCGCCCGGCGACAAGCCCGCGCCAAAGCCCTACGGCGAAAAGCGCAGCTACGCGCCCGGCGACAAGCCCGCGCCAAGGCCTTATGGCGAAAAGCGCACCTATGCGCCCGGCGACAAGCCCGCGCCAAGGCCTTATGGCGAGAAGCGGGCCTATGCGCCCGGCGACAAGCCAGCGCCAAGGCCTTATGGCGAGAAGCGTGCCTACGCGCCCGGCGACAAGCCCGCGCCGAAGCCCTACGGCGAGAAGCGCACCTATTCGGACAATCGAACCAATTCCGACAGAAAGCCGTACAACCAGAGCAAACCATACACGGAACGAAAGCCGTTCTCCGGCCCGAAGTATCCGCCGAAGGCCCCCGCTGTTCCCCGCGAAGAAGAAACGGCCGTCACCGAGCAGCAATTGCAGGTGCTCGTCGCCGCAATCGCGACGGAACCCGTGACCTCCCTCTCCGCGCTTGCCGCACACGCGAAAAAGCGCGCCGCGCGAGAGACGCTGGAGCGCATCTTTGCCGACCGTGCGGTGCTCTATGCCGCACTCGTTGCCCCCGAACCCAAGGCGCGCAAAAACGCCGCGCGCGTGCTCGGCGCGTTTGCAAACGCGCAGGACACCGACGCGCTGGTCACCGCGCTGAAGACCGAACCCATGCTCTATGTCGTGCCCTCGATCCTGCTCGCGCTCGGCGCCATCGCAAGCGCACCCGCGGGCGAGGCCATCCACGCCTATGTTCCGCCCGTTGCCGCGGACGAGACGGAGGAGAAGCACGTTTCCGATATCATCGAAGCGCTCGACAAAGCGAAGGCCGCGCTGGAGCGGGATATCCCGCTGCCGCCGCGCACGCGCCTGAAAGCCGCGCGCGAGGTGCTGCTGGTTCCTCCGGCGGGCTTCGGCGAAATTCTGCTCAAGGAGACCACCTCCCGCGGGTTCATCGCCGAGCTTGCGCCCGACGGCGTACGCGTCACCACCGACCAGATCAAGACGCTGCAGGAGATTCGCTGTGCGCTGGAGCTGCTGGTGCCGCTCGGCAATGCTGTGGCGCAGGACGCAGCCGCGATTGCGGCGCTTGCCGATCCGGTGCTCACACGGCCATATCGCATTGAACTGAGAAACTACACCGGAGACCGCGCGGCGTTCATCCGCGCCGTTTCCGTAGCCCTCGGCGGCGGAGACAACCCCTCGCGCTACGCGGACGAGCTCCGCATCGTCTGCAACAAAACCACCTGCGACGTCTTCATCCGCCCGAAGGATGTGCCGGACACGCGCTTTGACTACCGTAAGCGCGCCTTGCCCGCGTCGATTCACCCCGTGCAGGCCGCGTGCCTCGCACGGTATGCGCTCTCGTTCATCTCGTCGGCGCGTCCGCGCACGCTCGATCCCTTCTGCGGCAGCGGAACGCTGCTCGTCGAGCTCGAGCGCGTCGTACCCACCGCGCTCATCGGCGTGGATCAGTCCGAGCGCGCACTGGACGCCGCGCGCGAGAACGCGACCGCCGCGCACAGCGCCGCGCGATTCGTCCACAAGGACATCCTGAAGTTTGAGCCGCGCGATCCGTTTGACCTGATCCTCACCAACATGCCGTTTGGCAACCGCGTCGGCACCCACAGCGTGAACGAAGCGCTTTATCGGGACTTTGTTCATCAGCTGCCGCAGTTTCTCGTCTCCGGCGGCGTCGCGGTGCTGTATACGATGGAGCACCGCCTGCTCTCCGCCTGCCTCAATGCGGAGCCGAGCCTCGTGCTCGCGGCGGAGCTGACCACCGAGGCGGGCGGGCTCAACCCGCGCGTCACCGTCGTGCGCAAGCGCTGACGCTGTCCGCGCCGCACCACGCGCTCTTTCAGAACCACCGAACCGCCATGTTTCACGCGCGATCTACCGCTTTCCGCTGTTGATCGCGCGTGTTTTTATGTTATACTTGAATCCTTAACCGCTTCGAATCGACTGTACCGTCCTGTCGGGTAGGAAATCATGAAACGAACCAGAAACGCTTTTCGCAACACCGCAGTCTCATTGGGAGGATACGTGCTGATCTTCCTTTTTGGCATTGCCGTTCGCAAGCTGTTTCTCGACAATCTCAACTTCGACAACCTTGGCTACGAAAGCCTGTTCAATACGATCCTCCAGACGATCAACACGCTGGACTTCGGCGCGGGCTCCGTGCTGCTCTATCGGCTCTATCGGGAGATCTCCTCCGGCTCCGAGTCGCAGGCACGGCGTGTGCTCGCGGTGTTCTCGCGGCTCTACCGCTGGATCGCGCTGCTGATCTTTCTCGCGGGACTTGCGGTCATGCCATTTTTGCGGTATCTGATCCACGAACAGGTCTCCGACTGGGGCTATGTCTACACGATCTACCTGATCCTGCTGCTGGGCAATGTGGGACTCATCTATCTGACGTTCTACAGGCTCTCGCTGCAGGCGAGCCAGCGCGTCTCCGACGCGGTGACCATCGAGACGGTGTTCCGCATCAGTTTCCAGATCATCAAGGGCATCGTCATCCTCAAAACGCACAACTTCATTCTCTACACGCTGGCCTCCGTTGCTTGCAATCTGCTCGCCGCGGTTTTCGTCGCGGTGCGGAGCAGGGTGCGGCACCCGGAGCTGTTTTTGCGCGAGGATGTCTCCGGTTGGTTCCGGGATCCGCACCTCAAAACCGAGATTCTCGGCGCGTCCGTGCTGCGCTTTACGCAGACCGCATCGTATCTCACCGACGCCGTGCTGATCTCCGCCGTGCTCGGCATCCGAACGGTTGCGCTCTATACGAACTATACCCTCATCGGCAACAGCGTACTTGCGGGGTTCACCGCGGCGCTCAACCCCGTCAGCGGCAGCGCGGGCAACTATGCCAACACCGAGCAGCCGGAGGCGTGCTACGGCATGTTCCGCATGATCGATCTGATCAGCTTCCTGCTGGCAAGCTTCGTGTTTACGTCGCTCTGCGCGCTGTTTCAGCCCGTGATTTCGCTGCTCTTCGGGGTGCAGTATCTGCTGCCGTACTCGTTTGTTGTGGTCTACGGGCTGAGCATCTATCTGATTCTCAAGGACAACTCCATCAAAATCTTCCGTGAGACGGTCGGAAAATACAGCGAGCAGCGCAAATGGGCGCTGAGCGCCGCCGCGGTCAACATCGCGGTTTCGCTCGCAGGCATCGCGCTCTGGGGCATCACGGGCGTGCTCATCGGAACCATCGCCTCCGCGCTGATTGCGGAGATCGGAGATTATACGATCGCCTGCCGCCATCGCTTCTTCCAGCCGCTCGGCAAAAACCTGCTGCGCTCCTATTCATTTCTCGCGCTTGCCGCCGCGGAAATGGCGGCGACGGTGCTCCTCTGCAAGCTCCTGCCATTCTCCATGGGCGGCGTGGCGCTTCGCTGCCTGATCTGCATCGTGCTGCCCAACGGCGTCAATCTCTTCCTGTTCCGCAAGACGGACGCATTCGCGCAGGTGATGGCGTACCTGAAGAAGATCTTCAATCTCGTGTTCCACCACATGGACCCGGACGCGGTCGAACCGTAACGACAGCCGCACCGCACAGATAAACAGTCAGCCATCCGAACCAAGGGTGGCTTTTTTGATTCGCCGGAAGCGTACCGGAATGTGAATTTTTCGTTCCGGGGTGCAGCGCATTCCATCCGGTTTACACCGCAGCGCGGGGCCGTTTTGGCCGTGTGCGATTGTGTCGGGCGGGTGCTTCACGCGCCCTATACTTGTCTTATGCGTCAAAAAAGCGTATACTATACGAGTTATTTCAAACAATCGTAATCCAAAAAGAAAGATTTTATCATGGTGCCTTATTTTCAAAACCTATGGCACAGCCGGTATATCATCGTCAGTCTGGCCGTGCAGGATATCCGAAACCGTTACCGCCGGAGCGTGTTTGGCGTGCTCTGGTCTGTTTTGATGCCGCTCGGGCTTGCGCTGATCATCGCCTCCGTCTACACCATCATCTGGAAGACCGATATCCAGACCTTCCTGCCGTTTTTGCTCTCGGGTCTCACGCCGTGGACGTTCATCGCGGGCTGTGCCGGGAACGGAGCCATGGCGTATCTTTCCGCGGAGGGCTATATCAAGCAGCTGCCCGTCAAGCTGGAGCTGTTTCCCGTTCGTGTCATGCTCAGCGCGCTGATGGAGCTGCTCTTCGGCCTCATCGCGTTTTTCCTGATCGTGCTGATCTTCAACCCCGCGCTGATTACCATTAACCTACTGCTGGTTCCTGCGGCGCTGCTCATCTACATGATCGCGGGCACCGCAATGGCGACCATCGCCGCAACCTTGCAGACGTTCATTCGCGACTATGCGCCGCTGCAGACGCTGATTCTGCAGGCGTTTTTCTACGTCACGCCGATCATCTATACGACGGAGATCCTGGCTTCGCGCGGCGCAAATTTTGAGCTGATCTATCGTGCGAACCCGTTTTACTACTTTTTGCAGATCATGCGCGACGCGCTGCTGGGTCACCGGCCGGACGCCGTGACCTGGCTGGTGGCGCTCGGACTATCGTTCCTGCTATTGGGCATTGCGGTACTGCTGGTGCAAAAAACGCGCAAGCAGATCGTGTTCAAACTGTGAGGTTCCCATGTCGAAGATAATATTGGATCAAGTCAATCTGGAGTTCGTGTTCCGCCCCGCCGGGTCGATCAAAGACGCGCTTGTGGGCAAACGCGTACACGAATCCGAAATCAAGAAAGTACACGCGCTGAAGAACATCCATCTGGAGCTCAATGACGGCGATCGCCTCGGCGTCATCGGCCACAACGGCGCAGGCAAGAGCACGCTACTCAAGACCATCGCGGGCATCTACGCGCCGACCAGCGGAACCGTTTTGCTGGAGGGCGTGCCGACATGCCTGTTTGAGCTTGCGACCGGGTTTGAGATGGAGGCAAGCGGATACCAGAACATCAAGCTGCGCGCGCTGATGCTGGGGCTCACGCCCAAGGAAGCGGACGCAAAGACTGCGGAGATTGCGGCGTTTTCCGGCCTCGGCGAGCACCTCAAGCGGCCGCTGAAGTACTATTCCAGCGGCATGTTCCTGCGGCTCGCGTTTTCGATCTCGACCGCCATCTCGCCGGAGATTCTGCTGCTGGACGAGGTCGTCGCCGCGGGCGACGCGGGTTTCATCGAAAAGGCCAACAACCGCATGCGCGAGATGGTCGATCAGGTCGATATCCTCGTTTTCGTCTCGCACTCTATGGACCAGATCAAGGCCTTTTGCAACCGCTGCATCTGGATGGCGGGCGGAAAGATCATGCTGCAGGGCGATGTGGATCAGGTCATCGAGGCCTATCGGCAGAATACGCTGCTGCACCCCGGCAACCCCGAACTCGCGCTGACGGAACCGTGAAATAAATCTGACGTAAGAGGTTTGCTTTGAAGGTCAAAGACATCATCAACAACAGCTCTGTTTGGATGCCCGGCCGTGACTACGAACACACGCGCCCGATGGTCTCTGTTCTGCTTCCAACCTTCCGGCGCGCGGAAAACGGCCTGTTTGAAAACGCCGTGCTCTCGGTGCTAAACCAGACATTCCGCGATCTGGAGCTGATCATCGTGGACGACTGCTCCTACGACGGTACATTTGATTTAATCAAGCACTTCATGGAGCTGGACGGCAGAGTCAGCTGCATCCGGCATAGTTACAACATCGGCCTGCCCGCCATCAGCGAATACGAGGCATATCTGCGCGCGCGCGGCACGTATCTCGCGTTTCTATTTGACGACAACGACTGGCACGCCCGCGCAATCGAGCAAACCGTTGCGTTCATGGAGGAGCGCGGTGCAAAGGCCTCCTACGGGGTGATGGAGGTCATCCTGCCCGGCTCTACCAGCGGCATCAAGCTGGGAACGGCGCACATTCAGGATATCGTTTTACACAACAACATCGCAAACGGCTCCGTCGTGCTGCACCGCGACGTGCTGGAGCGCGTTGGCCTTTACGATCCGCATCTCTCCATCACCCGTAACTGCGACTGGGATCTTTGGAACCGGATCGTTCGGCAATATGACTTCGTGCAAACGAATATCCCGTTCGGCAGAGAATGGGGACCCACGCAAACAGACAGCCTTGGAAACACCGGGCTGCTGGATGCCTGGTTTTCTACGGAGCACATCGCGCAGCCGCGCAATGAGCTGCTTTTGCCTTCGCGATACGGTGAGTACGATATCTTCGAATCCTTCGGTGCGTGCAGTACGTTTTATGTGCTGTGCCTGAGGGAGTTCTGCCGCCGTTACGAAGAGAAAGCCTGGTATCAAGAGCCTGTTTTCCCGCAGATCAACCTCAAGCACCGCCGTATTCTCGTGCTGATCAACGAACCTTCCGCGAGCGTTGTCTCGTTTGACCGAATGAAGAGCCAGAACATCACGGTTCGATTCGTCTCGCTGTTTCATCTGTATCGAGCCGATCTTGCCCTGGCGGACGCCGTGATCATCTCAAGAGACAACGCCAACGGTCAACGGTATCTGGATCTGATCAAGAGTCTTCAAATTCCTGTCTACTATTACACGGACGACAACTTCCTCGCGCTGGCAGAGCAGCATCCGGAAGATACACTGATTCGGGAGTTTGCCAAGGCTTGCACGCGCGAGCAGCTTTCACGATACGATGGCGTGATCCTCTCCAGCGAACAGCTGCTCCGTGATTTCCGCGCAAGAAAACTGCATGATCATCTGATTCTTTTAGAGCCCGCGATCGACAAGGCCCTCGTTACCGACCGGACGGAGGCAGCGCCGCCCTATTTCTCGGTCGCATTTCTTGGCGGAAGCTTCCGCACCGACATGCTGCAAAACTGCGTCCTGCCCGCACTGAAGCGCCTCTCGGAGGAGATTCCCGTGCGGCTGCTTTGCCCGAACGATTTTGATTTAAGCGGGTATGTGTCCGACCGTTTTTCGGCGGATACGGTGCCGCGCACCAAGTGCCTCGATCTGATCCTCAATAAATTCCGCGATTTTGCGCCGGACGTGCAGGTGCACTGCGGAAAAGCGCTGCCCAACAACCGCTTCAAGACTGAAAACGCGCTGATCAACGCGACCACCATCGGCGCGGTGCTGATCTCCTCCGAGATTGAGCCGTATAAGTCGGGCGCGGAACAGAACTGCTATGTTCTTGCCGCGAACACGATCGAACACTGGTATCAAAAGCTCAAGCTTATGGCAACGGATCGCGCCCTGCGGGAGAATATCTATCAAAACGCAAAGGCATATTGTCTCGAGCGCTATGATATCGACCGCGTCTGGAACGATCTCGCGCAGGAGCTGCTCTCCTATCCGGAGCTTACGACCTATACCGTGTATAAACGGATGGACAAGATCATCTTCCACCTGAGTTTCGGTATGCCGTCCGGCGCGCCCGTATCGGCGGAGCAGACCAACTGGGAGACCTTCCGGCTCTTCTGGAAGAAATACGGCGTGCTGACACTGTTCATCGCGGCGTGGAAGGTGGTCAAAAAATCCACGCTCTGGGTAATCCGAAAATTCAAACGCAAATAACAAAAAAGTCCGGCACAGCCGGACTTTTTTTGTGTTGTTGTGGTGCGGATGCCGCAAAAGGCTTTTTTCAGCCGAGCAGCGGATAGGCAAGGTCCTTTTCGCTCAGCAGATACGGCACGGAGAGCGCCGGCCACTCGATTCCAAACGCGGGATCGTTATAAAGGAAACCCGCCTCGTCCTCCGGATGATAAAAATCGTCGCATTTATAGCAGAACTCCGCGGTTTCGCTGATGGTCAAAAACCCGTGCGCAAAACCTTTCGGGATAAAGAACTGCCGCTTATTCTCCGCAGAGAGGTGTACCCCGACCCACTGGCCGCAGGTTTCGCTACCCGCGCGGCAGTCCACCGCGACGTCGAACACCTCGCCGGAGATCACGCGCACCAGCTTCGCCTGCGGGTGTGTGCGCTGCACATGCAGCCCGCGCAGCACGCCCATGCGGGATTTGGACTGGTTATCCTGCACAAACGCGCAGGTGATGCCCGCTTTCTCGAAATCCGCGGCGTTGTAGGTTTCCATAAAATACCCGCGCTCATCGCCGAACACCCTCGGTTCGATGATCATCACGCCGGGCAGCTTTGTTGTCGTGAATGTAAACTGGCCCATGACTGTTATCTGCTCCCGTACATCTGCTCGTAATATGTCTGGTATTCGCCATTGACGATATTCTGCCACCAGTCGCGGTGCGTCAGATACCAGTCGATCGTGCGCTGGATGCCGTCTGCAAACATGACCTCCGGAGACCAGCCGAGTTCGCGGTTGATCTTGGTGGGGTCGATCGCATAGCGCATGTCGTGGCCTTTTCGGTCGGTGACATAGGTGATCAGCTCCTCGCTCTTACCTAGCGTCTTCACGATCAGGCGGACGATATCGATGTTGCGCATCTCGTTGTGCCCGCCGATGTTATACACCTCGCCCACGCGCCCGTTTTGCAGAATCAGGTCGATGGCGCGGCAGTGATCGGTCACATACAGCCAGTCGCGGACGTTTTCACCCTTGCCGTAGACGGGCAGAGGCTTGTCGTGCAGCGCGTTGATGATCATCAGCGGAATCAGCTTTTCCGGAAAATGGTAGGGCCCGTAGTTGTTGGAGCAGCGCGAGATTGTCGCGGGCACCTGAAACGTCCGGTGATACGCCTGCACCAATAGATCCGCCGCGGCCTTGCTCGCGGAATACGGGCTGCTGGTGTGGATCGGCGTTTCTTCCGTGAACATCAGATCCGGTCGATCCAGCGGCAGGTCTCCGTAGACCTCGTCCGTGGACACCTGATGGAAGCGCTTGACGCCCGTGCGGCGGCAGGCGTCCAGCAGCGTCTGGGTGCCGATGATGTTGGTCTCTAAAAACACGCCGGGCGTCTCGATGGAGCGGTCGACATGGCTCTCCGCCGCGAAGTTCACGACGTAGTCCGGGCGCTCCTCTTCAAACAGGCGGAACACCGCCTCGCGGTCGGTGATGGACGCCTTGACAAAGCGGAACTGCGGATCGTGCATAATGCTCTCCAGCGTCTCAAGGTTGCCCGCGTAGGTCAGGCTGTCCAGGCATACGATGCGAGCATCGGGATGCTGCTGCCGCAGATAGAAGATGAAGTTGCTGCCGATGAATCCGGCTCCGCCCGTGACCAAGTATGTCGCCATTGGTTTCCCCCCAGTGTTGTTTCGTTTGTCCGCGCTGGTGAACTTGATTGCCTGCGTTCAGGGTGCTTGGGTGTTCAGGCTCTGCCTGCCAGCCATTCCGCTTTCAGGATGCTCATCACGCAGACGTCCACGAAGCCGTCCTGATTTTTAAAATCCTGCCGGAGCACGCCTTCGCGCCGAAATCCCGCCTTTTCATAGCTGCGGATGGCGGCGGGGTTGCTCATGAATACCGAAAGATAGATCCGGTTTAACGCAAGCACGGTAAATCCGTACTCCAGAATCTTTGCGGCGGCCATGCTTCCGTAGCCTTTGCCGCGGCATTCGCAGCTGCCGAGGAAGATGCCGAACTCCGCCTTTTGCAGCGCCTTGTCGATGTTCTTTAAAAACACGGTGCCGATGGGACCTAATTCGCACTCGATGATAAACTGCGCGCACTGGCCGGTCGCTACGCGGGTATGGTACCACTGCTCGTGCATCTCGGGCGTGAGATCGGTCTGGATGTAGAGATTTTTTCGCACATCCTCCTGATTCCGCCATTGCACAATCAGCGGCGTATCTCGTAGCTCGATCGGCCGAAGGGTAACCCCCGGCGTTTTTTGTTCGCTCATGTCTACCTCTTATATGGCCTCTGCATAAGAAGCGGGCGTGCGCCCGCTTCCAGGAACCGAACATTACTGTTCGATGAATTCGATGACTTTCCGGATGACCAGCTGCACATCCTCATAGCTTAAGCGCATATGCATCGGCAGCGAGATCACGTGGTCGCTGACATAGGCCGCCTGCGGGCAAGTGTTCGCGGCGTAGGAATACATGCGGTACTGCGTGTTGTCCACATAGTGCACGCCGGGATAGATCTCGTTTGCGTTGAGGAAAACCATCAAATCATCGCGCCGCTCAACCATGATCTGGAACAGGTGGCGGGAGGATTCGCAGTTTTCCGGCACGTGTACGAGCTTGATCTTGTCGCTGTGGGCCGAGAAACCTTCCGTGTACCAGTGCGCCATCTGCCTGCGGTAGGCGTTGTCGTGGTCGAGGTGCTTGAGTTGCGCAAGGCCGATCGCCGCCATGATCGAGTTGCCGTGGTCTTTGTAGCCCACGTACTCGACGTCGTACTTCCATTTATACGTGCCGCCGCCGCTGGTACGGGCATAGGTGTCCTTGTTGATGCCGAGCCACGCTTTTTTGCGGACGATCTCGTCCAGCGCGCCATCGGCAAAGCAGATCATGCCGCTGTCCGCCGTCGGCAGGTTTTTGACCGCCTGATAGGAGAACACGGTGACTTCCGCGAGCTTGCCGGGGTTTTCGCCGTTGAGGCGCGTGCCGCTCATGTGCGCGGCGTCGAGGATCAGCGAGAGCCCGCGCGCTTTGCAGAGCATTGCTACCTCTTCCAGCCTTCCGGTGTTGCCGCCGAGGCCGACATAGAGCACCGCGCGGGTCTTGTCGGTGATCTTGCTCTCGATGCTATTGGGATCAAGGCAGAGCGTGTCGTCGACATCCGCGAACACCGCCTTGAGCTTGGTCAAAAGAATCGCGTGGTTGGAGGAGACAAACGTAATCGGCGTTGTGATGACCTCGTCGCCGTCCGCCCAGCCGTATTTTTCCTTCAGGGTTTCAAACGCGAGGTTTAGGCCGACCGTCGCGGAGTTTAAGTAATGCGCGTGCGGAAGACCGGTGTAATTCTTCCAGGCTTCCTCAAACTCGATGGTCTTGAAGCCGAGTCCCGTCCAGCCCTTTTCGAGGCATTCGCGGATGCCATCCAGGCAGGCTTCCACATCAAACGTTGGCACAAACAGTTGAATTCCCAAGTGAACCTCTTTTCCTGGCATACGCCCGTATGCCGTCCGTATCTTTTTTTTGCGTCTCTATGATGACGCGGAGAGCGGTTGTTTGTCAACCCGTTTTCCCGTGTTTCACGGATCGTTTCCATTTCGCGCGCGGGAGAAATCAGAAAATCTGATGCTCCGCAACGCGCACAAGGTGCTTTCCGTAGGGAGATTTTCCATATCGCTCGGCGGACTCCAGCAGTGTCGCCTTGTCGATCCATCCCTGACGGAACGCGATCTCTTCCGGCGCGGAGATCTTGATGCCCTGCCGCTTTTCGATCATCTGCACAAAGTTTGTGGCGTCGGTCAGGCTGTCGATCGTGCCCGTGTCGAGCCATGCAAAGCCTCTGCCGAGCACCTCGCCCTTGAGCTTTCCCTCTTTGAGGTAGATGTCGTTGAGCGTGGTGATCTCCAGCTCGCCGCGCGGAGAGGGCTTGACGCGCTTTGCATTTTCCGCCACGCGCGGGCCGTAGAAATACAGCCCCGTGATGCAATAGTTGCTTTTGGGATTTTCCGGCTTTTCCTCGACCGAGAGAATGGTGCCGTTTTCATCCAGCTCCATGATGCCGAAGCGCTCCGGGTCGTTGACGTAGTACCCGAAGATCGTCGCATAACCGTTATTCGCGTTTTCCACCGCGGAGAGGAGCTTTCGGATCAAGCCAGCGCCGTAGAAGATATTGTCGCCGAGAATCATCGCGCAGCTGTCTTCGCCAATGAAGGATTCCCCGATCAGAAACGCCTGTGCAAGCCCGTCGGGAGAGGGCTGCTCGGCATAGCTCAGGTTGACGCCGAGCTGCTTTCCGTCGCCCAGCAGCCGCTGGAAGTTCGGCAGATCCGTCGGGGTGGAGATGATCAGTACATCCCGGATGCCCGCAAGCATCAGCGTCGAGAGCGGATAGTAGATCATGGGTTTGTCGTAGACGGGCAAGAGCTGCTTGCTGGTGATCATGGTCAGCGGATACAGGCGTGTGCCCGCACCGCCCGCTAAGATGATACCCTTCATGAATGTCCCCCCTGGTGTTGAGCTATGTTGTTCTTTTACGCGCGCTTTTGTATGCGTGAAATAACCCGTTTCGTGGTGTTTACAATTCCGGTCTGCTTGAGGTGCCGCAACATATAGTAGCCGTTGTCCAATAAATTGCAGAACAAATTCTTGATCCTAATGGATAGCAACTGCGGCGCTTTGCCTTTCGGCGCTTCATATTCGCGCAGCTCCGGAACGGCGGCAAGCAAGCGCTCGATGACGCCCTCCGGCGAAAACCGCCTGCGCATGGTCTGCTTCGCGCCCGCGCGGAGCGCATCCCGCAGGGGCTTGTCCTCCACCATCTGCGTGATGGCGGCGAGCCAGCCTTCCGGTGTGTTCTCGCTCAGAAGGCCGTTGATCCCCTGTTCGACGACCAGCGTATACGGCACACAGTCGGAATAGATCGCGGGAATGCCCGCAACCGAGTATTCCAGAAACTTGTTGAAGTACTTATATTGGAAGAATCCGCCCTCCGTCAGCGGCGCGATGCCGAAATCAAACCCGCCGTCCCGCATTAGCGTTCGGAACTCCTTGAGCGGAATATGATCGACATACGTCACGGACAGCTGTTCGGAGAAGCCCTCCATATCCGGGTGCACGCCGACAAACGTCAGCGAAAGCCTGCCGCCAAAACACTCGGAGAGCGCGGGCAGAGCAGGGCGGATGATCTCGTCGAAGAACAGGGTGTGTCCGATGCCCGCCGCGTAGACCATGCGCACAAGCCCGGTATCCTCCGGTTCCTTTGGGGCGTCCGCGCCGTCCTTCTGGCGGACGATGGTATCAAACAGCGCCGTGCGCTTGCTACCGGAAGTAGTTGCAAGCTTTTCCGCGAGCAACGGATTCGGGCTGACGATCACGTCTGAAAGACAAAGGATCTCGCGAAACGCGGCCTTCCGCATGGGTGAAAGCGCGAGCACCGGCAGAGGATCGGAATAATCGTCGTCCCAGTATGCGACGCAGAAGCGGTTCAACCGCTTTGCAAGTTTCACGAGTTGTGCGGTCAGCCAAAGATGCCCGCGGATCACGAACACGCTATCCGCCCAGGCGAGATCGCTTGCGGTGACCTGCACACAGCTGCGCGCCGTGACCTCAAATACGCCGCGCTTCTGCGCCTCTTTCAGCGCACCGATGACGATCTCTTCCGTCGCATTCAATTGCTCATAGATGATCAGCAGATTTCCCAAGGGGTTCCCCTTCCTCGCGGTCACAAGGCTGTTGTTCTTGATTCCGCAAAGATGTGATCCAGTACTCGATCGTATATTGCTCCCAAACGGCGGGCGCCGGAGGCGCAAACGGCGTTTTGAGAAACGCGGGCAGCTCTTCCAGCGGGCGCTCTCCCAGCAGAAACACGCTGTCGGGATGGTAGATATCATATCGCTCGATTTCGGGATTGTTGGTGACGAGCTTCACCCCGTAGTGCATGCACTCCAGTGTGCGAAGGCTGATGCCGCTCTGTCCCTGCTGGAGATAGTCCAGCTGCGCACGGCTATTCAGCATCGTTTCCCGAATGCGGGAAAAGGGGACATAGGGTTGATAGAACGGCTTTCGGTGCATCTGAAACTTTGTGTCCGGCATGATCTGGAACATTGGCTTCAGCCCCAGCTCCCGCAGCTGATCGCCCAGACGGAGAACCGCTTCCGCGCGGCCTTTGTCCTTGCCGAAGAAACAGACGTCGTAGACGGGCGTTTTCCGTTTTTTCTTGCTTTCCGCGATGTAGAGACCCTTCACAAAGCGGATGCCGAATTTCTCCGCGTCCGCGGGGTCAAACGTCCAGACCTCGTATCCGCAGTCGGGAATCTGATCCGGCCGGATCACGTAGCCCTGAATCGGGTCTTCGTAGAGGAGCACCAGCCGCGCGTCCGGATGGCAGCTGCGCACCCAATTGAGATAGTGTTTCGTCGTCAGGTACCCGACCACAAGTATGATGAGCTTGCTGTTGTTTCGCCTGACACTCGGGTTAAAGAAGAAGGATTGCAGCGGAAGATTTCCGCGGATGAACACCGCGCGCAGGATCTTTCCGGTTTCGGAAGCAAAGCGGCACGGGGTTTTGACCGCGCACCCCTTGTCCCGCAGCGGATGGTACCAGGGAGAGTTCACAGACATCACCCAGAGAATTTCTTCGCCATAGATGCGCTCCAAAAAATCCGGCGTATACGGCTGCGCCGCGGATGCTCCGCGCCGAAATTCCCCGCTGTCTGCGCCGTTTTTCTGCTCCACGATTCTGCCAAGCTCCCTTTTTTCGTTCATTCCCGGTGGGCCGGATTGCCGCGTCGGCATAACTGCAAGCTTCACATGCAACTTTAGTATTTTAGCCGATTTTAGGTGTTTTTTCAAGTATTATCGTCGTAAAGTGAACGGATTTCACATTTGATCCTGTTCATTGCATGCGGCAGAGCGCTTGCTTGCGCTTCCGGCGGCCGCTGTTTCGGCGCAACCCTCCGGCGCTTGAAACAAGGATGTCATCCGTTCCGAAAAGTCAGATTTATTTTAAAGCATGCCTGCTACGCAGATGAGTCCGTGTTGTAACGAAAATGTAAACTAGCAAGCCTGCGTCCGCTTCGTACTACTTTCTATATTGTACCCCAAATCCAAATCAACGGCAAAAATGATTGAAAAAACTAACGCTTGCATATTGCAACTATTTCATGTTACAGTGTTTTCAATGAGAGGTGAACCATGATGTCGATGGGAGAAATCCGGCTGCTGCGGGAGTCGATCCGCGTGTTGGAGCGAAAGCTCGGCATACTGGAAGAAAGCGAGATGAGCTGCTGCGGGCTGACGCTTGCGCAGTGCCACGCGCTGGTTGAAATCGGGCGAGCGGAGCGCGTCTCCCTCGTCGATCTTGCGGATGCCATCGGCCTCGACACCAGCACGATGAGCCGAACCGTGAATAATCTCGTCACCAAGAAGATGGCAAAGCGAGAGCTCGACCCCAGCGACCGCAGGTATGTCACGATTCAGCTCACCCCCGCGGGTGACGCCCATTTTCGCGAGATTGAATCCAGCATGGAGTCATATTTTCAAACGATCTACGAGGCCATACCGGAACAGGACCGCGCGCAGGTGCTCAAAAGCCTCGCGATTCTGCTGAAAGCGATAGAAGACAGCGATTGCTGCTGAACGGATTTTGAAAGGAGACCCTTTTATGGCATCCACATGCTGCGGCGGCGCGACCCCCGTCGGGCGCCGCGCAAAACGAACAAGCTGCTGCGGAGGAGATTCCGTCGAACCGAAATCTTCCGCCTGCTGCGCACAATCTGCCGCACAACAGGCGGTTGAAGCCACAGCCCACGATCCCTCGGTGTTTGCACTGCCGTATGTGACCGGAAGAATCGCAACCCCCGCGGGCGACATCCCGCAGGTTGCGGCGAAGCTCCGGTTTGCGGACGTACTGGGTTCGTGGAAATGCCGCTGGTCGATCGGGCGCATGGACTATAAGGTCGATCCCGGCCTCTACGCTGTGGGTGCGCCGGACGACAAGTCCCCCGTTCTGGTCACCGCGAACTATAAGATGACGTTTGACCGGCTGCGCGAGCAGCTTGGCGGCCTCAGCCTCTGGATTCTCGTGCTGGATACCGACGGCGTCAACGTCTGGTGCGCGGCGGGCAAGGGCACCTTCGGCACAGACGAGCTTGTCACCCGTATTTCGAGCACCCGACTTTCCGCCGTGGTGTCGCACCGCACGCTGATTTTGCCGCAGCTCGGCGCGGTCGGTATCGCTGCGCACGAGATCGCGAAGCAGTCTGGCTTCCGCGTGGTCTACGGGCCTGTGCGCGCAAAGGACGTTCCCGCGTTCCTCGCAAACGGCATGCAGGCGACAGAGGAGATGCGCACCGTTCGCTTTACGCTCAAGGATCGCATCGTGCTCACGCCGATGGAGCTTGTCGGCGCACTAAAGCCCGTGCTGATCGCGTTCGGCGTGCTGTTCATCCTCAATGCAAGCGGATTCGGGCACTACGCCTGGGCGGACTTTGTCGGCATCATGGGCGCAATCATCGTCGGCGCGATCATCACGCCAACGCTGCTGCCGTGGGTGCCCGGTCGGGCGTTCTCGCTCAAGGGCACGCTGCTTGGGCTCGTCTGGGCGATTGGCTTCCTGCTGCTCTATGGATTTCCCGCTCCCGTGTTCGGCTGGCTGAAGGCCGCGGCGTATTTCCTGCTGCTGCCCGGCCTTTCGGGATTTCTCACGATGAACTTCACCGGAAGCTCGACCTATACCTCGCTTTCCGGCGTGGATCGCGAGATGAAGTTTGCGGTGCCCGCGCAGGTGATCTCCGCCGGAGTCGCCATCGTGCTGCTGCTTGTGAGCGACTCGCTCCTGACCTTCGGAGGGAAACTGGTATGAAGTATCTAAAAAACGTCGTCACGCTGCAGCACGATCCTGACAAGTGCACCGGCTGCGGCAGGTGCCTGGAGGTCTGCCCGCACCGCGTGTTTCAGCCGGAGGGAAAGCTGGTCGCGATATCTGACCGCGACGCCTGCATGGAATGCGGCGCCTGCGCAAAAAACTGCCCGTTTGACGCAATCTCGGTGGAGGCGGGCGTCGGCTGCGCAGCCGCGGTGATCATCGGTTTTTTTACCGGCACGGAACCGACCTGCGGGTAACAAACAACAACTCAACCGGAGTCGCCGAAAGGCGGCTCTTTTTTTATTCAGTCGTTTCCTGCGCGTTACCATCCGGTTTTTTCCAAAGGATTTCGGCTTAACTGTTGACGCAGGTGTGTGTCCGAGACTACAATTTGAGGAGGCTGTTCACCACGTCCGGCAGTCGGGCGCCGGGAGCGCCGCACCAGGAGAAAATCATTGCACGCAGGCAGCGCAGAAGCGGAGGATATTTGTGAAACAAAGGCCCGTTTTCCGCAGGATTTCGAACTATGTTCTGCTCTTTCTGATCGCGCTGCTGTTTGCCTCCATCTTTCATTTTACGATCAGTCCGGTTCTGACCGAGGAAACGGAGTTCGACGTCTCCTGTTTTCATGTCATCGGCAAAGCGATGCTCGACGGCAAAATGCCATATCTCGATTTCATCGACAACAAAGGCCCCGTACAGTATGTTGTGTTCATGCTCGCCTCGCTGATCGGCCCGTTCCCGTGGGGGATTTTTCTGATCAGCACGGTGCTCGATTTCTGCATGCTGGTCATGCTGGATCAGATCTGCCGGCGGCTGAAGATTCCGCACGCATTCTGGATTCTGCCGCTGTTTCTGTTTTTCTATGTCTGCGTCTGCTCCATCGGGGGTCTGACGGAGGACATATCCCTGCCGCTCACGCTGGCGGCGTTTCTCGTCTATTTGAGCTTTGACGATCTGCTGCGGCAAGGTCGGCTGCGGTTTTCCGCGGGATTCGCGATGGGGCTCTTGTTCTGGCTCTGCGCGTTTACGCGGATCAACAACGCGCTTGCCATAGGCCTTGTCACGGCGTCGATGGGCGTACAGCTGCTGCTGAAAAAGGAGTTCAAAAAGACCGCAGTCTTCGTCGGGTCGTTCGCCCTGGGCACGGTGCTCGTGGTGCTGCCCGCGGTGCTTTGGCTGCTCCGGCATGGCGCATTGCAGGAGTTCTTAAACCAGTTTTTACTCAACAACTTCAAGTATTCATCCGCGCCGGGCGCCATGTCCAAGGCGAACATCTTCTTCCATCATCGCTTTGGATACGATCTGTTCCTGCTTCTGGTTCTGGGCGTGTTCGGCACCGTGCTGTATAGGCTATACGGCGGCAGCAGCAGGCGCCCGCTCTTTCTCACCACGCTGGTCGCGCTCATCGGCACCGCGCTGTCGTTTTTCTCCGTAACACAGCCGTTTCCGCACTATATGCTCATGATGCTGATTCCCGCTTTCTTCGGCTATCTGCTGCAATTTGCGCCGCCGGAAGCGCACGAAGAAAAGCGCAGGTTGAGGCGCGCCATCGTCACGGTTTCGACCGTGCTGTGCTGCGTCGCGATGGTCTTCGCCTTCTCCGGCAAGCTCAAGGTTGAGAGCGGATTGCGGTACACGAAAGCCGTCTTCACCGCGGTGAGCAAAGGCACGCTGTTTCAAAAGACGGAGTACGCACAGTCGATCGACCGGATCGCAGCGCAGATTCCCGAGGAGGAGCGTGATTCCGTCTTCTCCATCGACGTCGGCCCGCAGTTTTACGCGTTCTCCGGCATCACGCCCGCCAAGCGGATGTTCGTCTGCGCGCCGCTGTTCACCGGAATCTCGCAGGAATATGCCGACGAATTTAACTCCTATTTCACCGACGATCCGCCCAAGTGGCTCTTAACCGAGAAGCCGCTGGAGACGATCTCCATGTTGGGTATCGGGCAACGGTTGGCCAAGGAATACACGCTTGTGGACGGCAGCAACGAACACTTTCAACTCTATATGCGGAGTGTAACGAATGAAACTCACTGAACTGATTCAAAAGAACAAATCCATCCTGCTTTACTTTCTCTGCTCGGCGTTTTCCGCGCTGCTCGAGACGGGGCTGTTATTCTTCTTCAACGTCGCGTTTCCGCCGCTGAAAAACCAGATCGTACTGGCAAACACCATCGCGGTCTTCATCAGCGCGAGCCTCCACTTTGTGCTCACCTCCAAGCTGGTGTTCCACGTCAAAACCAGCCTCGCCAGCATAACTGCATACCTGATCACGTTCTTCATCGGCCTCGGCATCCAGAGCGGCGTGATCTGGGTTTTCTATGAAAAGCTGCTGCCGCAGCTGATCGCAAGCGATAGCCTGCGGACGCTTTGCAGCAAGGCGGTCTCGCTCGCCGCGTCGTTCTTTATCACATATTTCTTGAGAAAGTACATCAATGCGCAGATCAACAAACGGGAAGGGACTCGCACCAATGCATAAAATCTTTGCCATGCTCCCCTGCTACAACGAAGAAAAGGACATCGAACCGCTCGTCCACAAATGGATGGAGCTCGACGGCGAGTTCTCCCGGCGCGGATATGCGCTCTCGGTCTACTGCATCAACGACTGCAGCACCGATTCAACCAAGGATGTCATCCTCAAGCTCACGCAGGAGTATCCGGAGCGCGTGCGCCTCGTCAACCACGAGGTCAACCGCGGCCTCGGCGGCGCGCTGATGACCGCGCTGCGCGTGTTTCTGGAGCAGGGTACGGCGCAGGACATCTGTGTGCTGATGGACGGGGACAACACGCACGACCCCGTCTACACGCTCTCGATGCTGCCAAAGATCGAATCCGGCGCGGACTGCGTGATCGCCTCGCGCTACTGCGGCGAATCCAAAACCAAGGGCGTATCCGCCTTCCGGCTGTTTCTCAGCTGGGGCGCAAGGGCGTATTACTCCCTGCTGCTCCATGTCAAAAACGTCAAGGACTATACCTGCGGCTATCGCGCGTATACGTTCGGCATCATCGAAAAAGCACATGCGCGCTTTGGTGACGACCTCGTGGAGCGCAGATCCTTTGCGTGCATGATGGAGCTACTCTACAAGCTCAGCCTCTGCGGCGCGAAGTTTGAGGAGGTTCCGTTTGAGCTGCGATATGACAACAAAGCAGGCGAAAGCAAGATGCGGATTCTCAAGACCGTGCGCGAGAGCCTGATCACCGCGGCGCATCTGCGCTTCACCACCAAGAAAAGAGCGTAAACCGATGAAAAAAGTCCTGCTCGTGTTCGGCACCCGCCCCGAGGCAATCAAGATGTGCCCGCTCGTCAACGAACTCAAGACGCGAGCCGGGCTTTCTACCGTTGTCTGCGTGACGGGACAGCACCGCGAGATGCTGGATCAGGTGCTGGAGGCATTTCAGGTCGTGCCGGATTACGATCTGGCGATCATGAAAAAGAGCCAGACGCTCTTCGATATCACCGTCAATATTCTGGAGAGCATCCGCGGCGTGCTCACGCAGGAGCAGCCGGATATCGTGCTGGTGCACGGCGACACGACGACGACGTTTGCCACCTCGCTCGCGTGCTATTATCTGCAGATTCCGGTGGGGCATGTGGAGGCGGGCCTTCGCACGCGCAACATCTATTCGCCCTATCCCGAGGAGTTTAACCGGCAGGCGACCGGCATCATCGCGCGCTATCACTTCGCGCCGACCCGCCTCGCCGCCGAAAACCTGATTTCGGAGGGAAAAGACCCCGACAGCATCTACATTACGGGCAACACGGTCATCGACGCCATGCGCCACACCGTGAGGAAGGATTATACGCATCCGGAGCTGGACTGGGTGGGCGACGGCAAGCTGATCTTCATCACCGCGCACCGGCGGGAGAACTACGGCGAGCCCATGCGGCATATGTTCCGCGCGATCAAGCGCGTGCTGCGGGAGCACCCCGCCTGCAAGGCGGTGTATCCAATCCACATGAGCCCCGTCGTGCGCGAGATTGCGGAGGAGGAGCTTTCGGATTGCGCCGAGATGCATATCATCGAACCGCTGGATGTGTTTGACTGCCACAATTTCGAGGCGAGGTGCCACCTGTGCCTGACCGATTCCGGCGGGATACAGGAGGAGTGCCCGTCCTATGGAAAGCCCGTGCTCGTCATGCGGGACACGACCGAGCGCCCGGAGGGCGTCGCCGCTGGAACGCTGCGGCTTGTCGGCACCGACGAGGAGATCATCTACCGAAACTTTACGGAGCTACTGGACGAGCCTGCCGCCTACGAAACAATGGCGCATGCCTGCAACCCCTATGGCGACGGCAACGCCTGCGCGCGCATTGCGGATATTCTGGAGGGCAAGCCGTTTTCGCCCTGGGCTTGATGGAATATTTGAAGCGAAGCGATCCTTCTACGGCAAACAATGGACCACCCGTGCCGGGTGGTCTTTTTTTGCGCCTTTTTGCGTAATCATAATTCAACCATAATCTTACCTTATTTTGTAAGTACAGAAACCATTCACGACAAGGAGGTGAACCTCGTGAGAAAAGCATTACTCATTATCGCGATTGCGGTACTCGTGCTCACGCCCGTTGCTGCCTATGCCATCGTGGCGAATGTTCCGGCGCGCGCGGAAGCAAGCTTGCCCGGTTACCGGCAGGAGCTGACGCAGCAGCAGCAGACGGATCTGCAGGAGTCCTTCCAGAAGATGATCGACCTGAAGAAAGAATCGATCAACAAGATGGTTGCAGACGGACTGCTCACCGGGGAGCAGGGACAAAAGGCGCTGGCACAGTTGGACGCGATGGCGGCTTATCATGCGGAAAACGGATACACGTTCGGTTTTGGCAGAATGGGCGGCGGATGCGGCGGATTTGACGCAGACGACA
Source organism: Clostridia bacterium (assembly GCA_035561095.1). Classification (GTDB taxonomy): domain Bacteria; phylum Bacillota; class Clostridia; order Christensenellales; family CAG-138; genus UBA7703. The sequence continues at coordinate 25,763 of DATMYE010000060.1, forward strand.
GCTACGCCGGGCGCAGCGGCCACGGCGGCGGTATGATGCGCGGATTTGGCTCGGACAGCGGCTACTACGGCGGCGGTATGATGCGCGGCTATGACTGGAACTGATCAGGAAAGGCGGAAAATCATATGATGTTCTTTGGATTATTGCTCATCGGCGTTCTGGTGTATTTGCTTGTTGCAAAGCCCGGAAAGCCCTTGAACACCTGGGTGAAGTCCGGCGAAACCCCCGAGGATATCCTGACAAAACGGTTTGTCAACGGGGAGATCACCGAAGAAGAGTACAAAAAAATGCAGAAAATCATCCATGAATAAGGAGGTATGATACAATGATGTTTACAAGAGGATTTGGTGGTTTCGGCATGTTTTGCAGAGGACTTGGCCTAGTTCATCCCGGCATTCTGATGGCGCTCGCCGCACTGTTCTTAGCAGCTCTGGTCGTGGTCATCGTGCTCTCTGTCAAGAAGTCGCACAAGGGCGCGAACAGCGCAGCGGCGGAAGTGCTCAAGCTCCGCTACATCAAGGGCGAGCTGACGGAAGAAGAATATCGGAAGATGAAGGACGTGCTCGGGAAATAAAAGCCCCACACAACCAACAACATAACGAGGTGGTACGGTGCGATATCAGATCATGGTCGTTGAAGATCAGCCGGAGATCAGAACCATCGTTGAAAAGTATCTTTTGAAAGAAGGATACGCGGTGCTCACCGCAAACGACGGGTTGGAAGCGCTGGCGCTCTTTAACAGCAACGCCGTCCACCTTGTTTTATTGGATGTCATGATGCCCGGGATCGACGGGTTTGAGGTGCTCAAGGAGATTCGCACCGTGTCTGAAGTTCCCGTCATCATGCTGACAGCGCGGCAGGGCGAAGTCGACCGCGTGCGCGGCTTCCGCGGCGGCGTGGACGACTATGTCGTGAAACCTTTCAGCGTAAAGGAGCTGATGCTTCGTGTGCAGCGGCTCCTTTTGCGCGTCTATCACGAGGCGGATGAACTCGTCTACCAGTGCGAGGATCTGAGCCTGCATACGGCAAGCATGAAACTCTACCGCAGGGAGACGGAAATCCCCGTCACGACGGCGGAGTATCAGCTCCTGTCCGCGTTTTTTCGCAATCAGGGCCGCGTGATGAGCCGCGAGCAGCTCATTGAGCAGGCCTATGGAACCGGCTATGACGGGTATGACCGCAACATCGACAGCTACATCAAAAATATTCGGCAGAAGATCGAGATCGATCCGCGCCACCCGCAAGTTCTTCTGACCAAATACGGTGCGGGCTATCAGTTTGGAGGGAACAAGTTATGACAATCCGGAAACAATGGATGCTTGCGCTGGTCGTTTCCGCCGCGCTGTCAGTCATCGTCAATTCCCTTGTGCTGAATGTGCGCATCAACCGGTACTTCGTCGACTACTCCACCGACAACTACAACACCCACATTTCGCAGGTTGTACAGTTTTCAACCGAGGCGCTATCCTCGAGCGATTACTCGTCCGATCAGCTCGACATGCAGCTGACCTCGCACCTGAGCGATCCCATCACGCGCATCCGGCTCTATCGCGCCAACGGACAGCTTCTTTCCGATGTCAGCGCAAGTCGTCCCATGATGGGCATGATGCGCTATGGCATGGCACAGCGCATGATGGGCGCAACATCGGAGGAGATCGATACCATCGATATTGAGAAGGACGGAACGCTGCTCGGCAAGCTGATGGTCACGCGGTACAGCTCCATCGGCAACTCCATCGCCTCGCAGCAGTTCCTGCTTTCGCTGATCACAAACAGTCTGCTCTCCTTCGGCATCGTGTTTGCGCTGACCCTGCTACTGGGGTATTTTCTGAGCAAGCGCATGAGCCGGGAGCTGATCCAGACCGCGGAGCAAGCCGTCAACATCGACCTGGGTCAGGATACGCGCTATCCAAAATCGCGTGTGCCGGAAGTCCGGACGATTCAGGACAGCCTTGAGACGCTGCAAACCCGCCTGAAGCTCAAGCAGACCAGCCGCAAGCAGCGCATCGACGAGCTCGTGCATCAGACGAGAACACCGCTGACGATTTTGCGCACGCATCTGGAGGGGTTTCAGGACGGCGTCATCCAGTTTACGCCGGAGGAGGTCAAAACCTGTGAAACGCAGATCGAGAATCTCTCCTCCATCATCACAAACGTCAGCGGGCTGATTGACGCCGAAAAGGAAGTTGGCGAGGCGCACATGAGCATCGTCGAAATCTCTGCGCTGATTCGGCAGATCGTTGCGGGGTTAACCGCACAGTTCCATCAAAAATCGCTTGAGCTGGACCTGATCAGCCACGGCAAGGTTTCTCTGATGACCGATCCGTATCGGGTCAGTCAGGCGATCTACAATCTGCTGACAAACGCGTATAAGTTTACCCCGTCCGGCGGGCGCGTCACCATCGCGTATGAAGAGATCGACGAAGAGCTCGTGCTTTCCGTGCAGGACACCGGCGTCGGCATCCAGCCGGAAGAGCAGGCACGGGTGTTTGAGGCATACTATCGCGGAAACAACGCTGCGGATACCTCCGGCGAGGGCATCGGGCTGTATCTCGCAAAAGAGAGTTTGCAGCAGATCGGCGGCAGAATCGAGCTTGTGTCCCAACCCGGACACGGCAGCACGTTTGTCATTCGTCTTCCGCTCGACCGCGCAAGCGATTCGGAATAGAGGACACCCGCATGAGCACGAAGAATCGCAATCTCCTGTTCAATCTCATCGCGCCGGTGTACGGCCTGTTTTACAGCAAGCAGAAGAACCGTTACCGCGAGGTGCTCGCGCGCTTTTTGCCGGAATGGCAGCATCAGGGATACGCGAGCATTCTCGATGTCGGCTGCGGCACGGGCGCACTGTGCTCCGCACTCCACGCTGCAGGGCTGTCGGTCACAGGCATTGATCCCGCGGAGAAGATGCTTGCCGTCGCCACCGGGCATGCGGAAAATCAGGGCATCCGGTTTTTGCAGGCAAACGCGCTGGAAGGGCTTCCGTTTGCGGACAAGTCGTTTGATGTTTCGATTGCCTCCTATGTCGCCCACGGCCTGCAGAGAAATGAGCGCAGGAAGCTCTATTCCGAAATGCGGCGGGTCACCAAGGGGAAAGTGATCCTATACGACTATAATCAGAATCGCTCGCCGTTGACCTCGTTTGTCGAGTGGCTGGAGCGCGGCGACTACTTCGGATTCATCAGAAACCCGAAGGGTGATATGGAGGAGTGCACGGCTGAGTTGGAGAAATGTTTCTCCGACGTGACCGTCGTGGACGTGGACAAGCGTGCGGCTTGGTATATCTGTACGCCGCGCTAGCGTGTTCCAAGTAGTTCAGCTTTTATACCCTTGAACGAATTGCATAGAAAATAAGGCCACCCTACAGGGTGGCCTCTTTTTGTCCGTTACGAACCCGCGGGCAGGCGGTTCGCTTTTTTGGGTTTGAAGAAGAAGTGCTTTGCAATCTCCGTCGTGATGATATAGAGCACGGCGATGCCGAGCAGCGCCAGCAGCACGAGCGGCGGAATCGGAGAAATCCCCAGAACATTCGCCAGCGGGATATACGGCAGAATCAGCGTGAGCACAGCCACGCCGATCGTCGAGAACAGCAGCGCAGGCGCGGGTTTGCTCATAAAGAACGGCTTCTGCGTGCGCATGACTAAAAGGAGCATCAGCTCGGTCACGATCGAGAGTATGAACCAGCCGCTCTGGAACAGCGTCTCCCCGGCTTTGAGCCACAGCAGCAGCACGCCGAAGGTGATATAGTCAAACGCGGAGCTGATGAACCCGAAGACCAGCATGAAGTTTCCGAGTCGCTTGATGTCCCAGCGGCGCGGCGCGGCGACCGCCTCGGAATCGACGGCGTCGCTCGCGACGGTCATCGCAGGGAAATCCGTCATGAAGTTGATCAGGAGGATCTGCTTGGGCAGCAGCGGCAGAAACGGCATAAAGAGCGACGCACCCGCCATGCTGAACATGTTGCCGAAGTTTGCGCTGGTCGTGATATAGATGTACTTGAGGGTGTTGGAAAACGCCGCGCGGCCGAGCTCGATGCCGCGGTTCAGCACATCCAGGCTCTTTTCCAGCAAAACGAAATTTGCGGCGTCTTTGGCGATATCCACCGCGGTGTTCACGGAGATGCTGACATCCGCGGTGCGCAGCGCAGGCGCGTCGTTGATGCCGTCGCCCATGTAGCCGACCACGTGCCCGCTTTTTTTGAGCGCGAGTATGATGCGCTCCTTCTGGCTGGGGTCCATCTCGGCATAGAGCATGGCTGTTTCGATGGCGCGCAGCGCTTCCGCATCATCCATCTTCATCAGCTCGGCTCCGGTGAGGATTTGATCCACGCACAACCCCACGGAACACGCCGTGTGCTTCGCGACGAGCGCATTATCGCCCGTGATGATCCGGAGTTGGACGCCGAGGCGGGCGAGCGTCTCGATCGTCTGCTTTGCGTCAGCCTTCGGCGGGTCGAAGAAGAGCAGAAATCCGATGAAGGACAGTTCCGCCTCATCGTCCACGGTGTAGGCCTTGGGGTCTTTCCCCTCAATTGCTTTTTCCGCGACGCCGAGCACGCGGAAGCCCTGCCCGCTCCAATCGGAGAATCGCTGCTGAATCGTGTCCAGCGCGGCGGCGTCCAGCGGTTGATCCGCATCCCCCGCTCGCGTCTTTGTGCAGACGGAAAGCATCTGCTTGAGCGCGCCCTTCGTGATCATCCGGCAGGCGCCGTTCTCTTCGACGATCACGCTCAGGCGTTTCCGGTAGAAGTCGTACGGAATCTCACCGCGCTTGACCACAGGGCTCAGGTCGGTTGTCCCGCTCGTCAGGATCGCCTCGTCCAGCGTGTTGACAAGCCCCGTCTGGAGCTTTGCGTTGAGATATGCCGCGCGGAACACCGCGTCCGAAGGGTTGCCGTCCAGCCCCGCCGCGGAATCCAGGCGGATCACGCCCTCGGTCAGCGTTCCGGTTTTGTCGGTGCAGAGCGTGTCCATGCTGCCGAAGTTCTCGATCGCGGTCAGGCGGCGCACGATGACGCCCGCCTTGGCCATGATGCGCGAGCCGCGCGAGAGCGTGATGTTGATGATCGCGGGCAGCAGCTGCGGCGTGATGCCGACGGCTAGCGCCACAGAGAAGAGCAGCGAGTCGATGACGGGTTTATGAAACACCACGTTGATGACAAACACGAACACCGTGAGGATGAGCATCATCGCCGTGAGGAAGTATCCAAACCGGCGGATGCCGCGCTCAAACTCCGTCTCCGGCTGGCGGGCGGTGATCTGCGAGGAGATGCCGCCGAACTCCGTCCTGGCTCCCGTCAGCGTGATGAGCATCGTCGCGCTGCCGGACTGCACCGTCGTGCCCATATACACGCAATTGCTGCGCTTGGCGAGTTCGGAATCGACCGCGGACACGCCGGACCGCTTTTCAACCGCCATCGATTCGCCCGTAAGCGCAGATTGGTTGACGAGAAAGTCCTCGTCATCCAGCACGATTCCATCCGCGGGAATGATGCTTCCGGCGGAGAGCTTCACGATGTCGCCGGGCACGATCTTGCTGGAGGGAACCTGCGCGGAAGTTCCGTCGCGCAGCACCGTGCACTGCATCTGAATATGCATCCGGAGCATGGCGACGGCGTTGCTCGCGCTGTATTCCTGCGAGAAGCTCAGCCCCGCGCTGCCGAGCACGATGGCGAAGATGATCAGCGAATCGATGAGATCGCCTGTCGCGGCGGAGATCGCCGTCGCCACCAGCATGATGAGGATGATGGGGCTTTTAAACTGGCTGAGGAACAGGAGAAACGGCGACGTGCTGTGATCCGAATGGATGGTATTTTCGCCGTAACTACTAAGCCGCTCTGCAGCCTCGACGCCCGTTAAGCCGGAGGATGTTGACCGATACTGCGTGAGCGCGGCATCGGGCGTCAGGCTCCAATACGGAATCTCATCGGCTTTCTTCATATTCTACCTGAGCTTTCTTTTCTATACTATCGTTGGGTATTATTCCGTCTGTTCGTTGCAAACTCTGCACAGAATGATCTGTGCCCTAAATGCTGTGGCTTACTACTTGATCAAATTGTAGTCTTGCGCATGATCCCCGTCAATATGAGGGAAATACATATTACGTGGGGACATGGAGAGGCTTTGCGGTGGTTGGAAAGAGGCATGAATTCTTCGCAGAAACCAAGGGGAACGCATCCTCTTCCTTACCACCGATGTGGTTGCCAAATTACTCGGAGACATCCCCCTCGATATCGAAGATGTTGTCGGATTGCAGCACTTTCAACACCTAGATCATGGTCGCGGGCTTGTACGCGCCCGAGATAACCTGCGAGTAGGAATCATCCGAAGGCGGCTATCCATATTTTTACTTGCTTTGTATTATTAGGCATCAAAGAGCTACTTCACGCTCAATTTTACACTATTTATAAAGTAATCTTGATAAAATACCATTGAAACTCGATATTATACCCGTTATTTTATTATTATTACTACAGATGCTGGAGCACAAAATGCAATAATAAAAGGCGCTACTTTCTCATGGACCAAATCCTTAAGCACAGCAAGTAATTTTGGATTGGTGTATACAGTGCCTGCGAATATGACCGGATATGTCAGATTTAGACCTTACTATAATGTAACGAAAGGCACTCTTTCGATTACTTACTTGCAGGATGGTAAACTATTAGGAGTTGAAAAGTACTCGGTTTGGGGACAAAGTCCAATAAAAACAGCATCAGGATTTGCAGATGGCAAATACGAGCTCGTTACTTATTAAACCAACGATATCAACATCCCAAGTTTTTTATCCCGTTTGTTGATATAATGTGTTGATACATATGATTTTTCGGAGGTATTTATGGGTAATAAACAGATCGGCTATATTATTCTATCATTCAGTGGATTGCTTATGGCTATTGAAGTTATCTCATTAAAATTTCTTTACCTACTAGAATATAGTATCAATACACCACAAGTAATTGAATCTCCATTTGACTTTATTGGAGATCCTCCGATTCTTATAGCCATTGTCATTACATTAAGTATTTTTATATTCGGGCTATTTCTAGCCTTAAAAATTAAGAAATCGAACAATGAATAATAAAGTGATCTAGCTCGGTTCCGTGGGGTTAAACCGCCCTGAGAAACACTTCTTCGAGATTTGTCGCATTGTCGTACGTTTGAAAAACGAGCTAAAAGAGAACCCCCTAAAAAGTTGCCTAATTAGGGGGTTTTTGGCGTGCCCAAAAGGATTCCGCAGGTTTCGGCCACTGCTCGCTCACACCGCTCGCAGTTTGGCCGGTTGCCCTCCGCCTGCCGCTAAAAACGCCGCACCGCGGCGTTTTCTTCACGCGGCTCCGAATCCTCTCGAATAGTAAGCCATAGAAGAAGCCACCCAGCAGGGTGGCTTCTTCTATGGCGTGCCCGAAAGGATTCGAACCTTCGACCCTCAGAGTCGGAGTCTGATACTCTATCCAGCTGAGCTACGGGCACAAACGTTATGCTGTTTTCTCGTGAAAACCCGCGTGATTTTGGGAAAAATCCCGCAAAGACGCGAAGCAGATTATACCACAGGTTTCTTTTCGTAGCAATAGGCGATCGCCTCGCCGACGGTCGCGACGGGCACGAGCTTCAACCCCGCAATCTTCGGTGCCTTGGCGGATTTTGGCAGCAGCACGGTGTCATACCCAAGCCGCACGCACTCATTGAGCCTTGTCTCAATCCGGCTTAATGCGCGCACTTCTCCCGTGAGCCCCACCTCGCCAAGCGCCGCGGTGCGCGGCGGAAGCGGCAGATCCATCATCGCGGACGCGACGCAGAGCGCAACCGCAAGATCGGTGCTGCGCTCGTCGAGCTTGAGCCCGCCGACGACGTTGAGGTAGACATCCTTGGTGGACAACCGCAGGTGCGCTTTCTTCTCCAGCACCGCAAGCAGCAGACTGAGCCTTCCCGTATCCACACCCGCGCTCGTTCTGCGCGGGTTGCCGAAGGCGTTGTCCGTGAGCAGCGACTGCACCTCCGCGAGGATCGGGCGGGTACCCTCCATCGCGCAGGTGACGCAGCAGCCGGGCGCGGACTCGCCGGAGAGGAACAGCCGCGAAGGATCGGCCACTTCGCGCATGCCGCCGTCGCCCATCTCGAACACACCCACCTCGTTGGTGGAGCCGAAACGGTTCTTGACCGCGCGCAGCAGTCGCAAGCCTTCGTGCCGGTCGCCTTCAAAATAGAGCACGGTGTCCACGATGTGCTCCAGCACACGCGGACCCGCGATGTTTCCGTCCTTGGTGACGTGACCCACGATCAGCACGATCACGCCCGTCTCCTTGGCATATCGCGTGAGCCGCGCCGTCGCCGCACGCACCTGGCTGACGCTTGCGGGCGCGCCCGCGCTCTCCTCCGAGACGATAGTTTGAATCGAGTCCACGACCAGCACGCCGCAGCGCGTATTCGTGGCCTCGTCGATGATCTGGTCGAGGTCGGTTTCGCAGAGGATGTCGATGTCGTTCTTCATGCCGAGGCGGTCGGCGCGCAGCTTGATCTGGGACGCGCTCTCCTCGCCGGAGACATACAAAACGACGCCGTCCTCGGCCAGCGTGTCCGCGGCCTGCAGCAGCAGCGTCGATTTTCCGATGCCGGGGTCGCCGCCAAGCAGCACCACCATGCCGCGGATCAGTCCGCCGCCCAGCACACGGTCGAGTTCGCCCATGCCCGCGGAGATCCGCTGCTGCGGCAGGGGCTGAACCTTGCTGAGTTTCTGGGAGACGGCGGTTCCGGTCGGCGCGCCGGATTTCACCTTGACCTCGGCAAACTCGGTCATGGTGTTCCAGCTTTCGCACTGCGGACACTTGCCCATCCATTTGGCGGACTCGTAGCCGCACTCGCCGCAGATATAGGTGACGCGATCTTTATTCGCCATATCAGCCGACGACCTTCAGGTATTTCCAGAGGGTCTGCGCGGGATCCGACATGTCGCGCCAGAGGGCATAGTCCCCGCCCGCCATGACGAACTGCGCGTTGGTGCCCGTCTCGCTGATGACATAGGTCTTATCATCCGCAAACACATAGGCGTAGACAGTCTCATCACGGCTAAATACCACGCACGTGGACGTGATGTCAAAATCGATCACGCCGGAAGCAACGCGTTTTGCAGCTGCACCGCCGACGCTGATATAGAGGTCACTGCTCTCGTCATGATTGCCGCTTAAGAAAGCCCAGCGGTCGCCCGCGGATTTGGGATCGTGCACAAAGCTGCCCGCCGCGAAGTCCCAGCGGCTGTTGTCCGCAAGAAGCACCGTGCGGATCAGGCTTTGGCCGGGGTGCTGCGCGTCCGCGTCGGCAAAGATCACCTGTCCGCTCTTGATCGAAGGCGCGCTCTCGGCATAGGCCGAGCCCGTCAGCACTGCAAGCGTGAGCAGCTCGCCCGTGGTCACGTCGCAGACCATCACCTTTGCGGTGGTGCCCGCCGTGCGCTCCGTCCAGACAGCGTAGGGAGACTCCAGCGAGAGCTTCGGCATATCCTGCGCAAACTCGGCTAAAACGGCGGTTTCGCCCGTGGCTTTGTCGAGCCGCACGATGCTGCCGCCGCCCGCGGTCTTGCAGTCGGCATAGAGGATCACGTCCGCGCTCTCGACGGGATAGCGGAGCGTGTCGTTGATGCGTGTGATCGCGATGTTGGTAAACGCGCCCGTTGCCGGGTTCAGGCGCACCAAACTGTCGCAGCTGTTCTCATCCGCACCCGTGGCAAAAAGAATCTCTTCGCCGTAGACGCTGGGGTCAACCACCGCGGTGGGCAGGCCGTAACCATCGCCGAACTGCACGGTCTTCACCTCGTTGGTCAGAATCGCGTTGACGGGCGAGGCGGTCTGCTTGAGCGTCGTCTGCGCGGGTGTGTTGCCGTCGGTCGCGGCGGTGTTTACGCGCGCGCTGATCAGCGGAACAGCAACAAACACGGCAACCAGCACGATTGCCGCGAGAATCACGAGCGCAATGGCCAGCTTGATCAGCGGGCCGTAGCTCGTCGCGTCCAGATTCATTCTGCGTTTGGGCGCATATGTCAGGTTTTTACTCATACGTTTCACGTCTTTCATTTTAACGCAAGCGCGCAGACGGGTCAACGAAAGAAAGCGTGAACGAATGCACAGAAAGCAAGCCAAGCCGGTTGAAAACCGAAAATGGCACAAATAATTGACAACACGTAATTATCCAGTATTATGGGTGTTATGGCTGTGCCAAAAAACCGTACGGGTTTTGGGGTAATTTGTCACGTAACCGCCGCATTTCTTCGTCATTTTATCGGGATAATACCGTTCAGATTGGCTTGTTGGAGGATCGTATGACCATACTGCGATTGTTGTTGCTTTGCTTATCTCTGTTTGGATATGTGCTGTTTTTGTACAAGCAATGCCGTATCGAAGCGTCCTTCACCCCCGCCATCACCGCCTCGTTTATCCTGCTGACGGTCTATCTGGCCGGAATTCTCGGCATTCTCGCGTGGTCGGTCTACCTGCTGGTGGCCATCGGTCTCGGGCTGCTTGTCTGGATGCTCGTCTCAAAGAAGTCAACCGAGTGGAAAAAGCTCTTCCTGAGTCCCGCTTTGATCGCGCTCACCGTGTTCGGCATCTATCTCTTCTTCCGCTTCCAAAACCGCGTGCTCTACAGCTATGACGACTTCAGCCACTGGGGCGTGATGGTGCAGACCATGCTTCGCACCAACAGTTTCCCGACCGCGGCAAACTCGTTTATCTCCTTCCAGTCCTATCCGCCGGGCAGCGCCTGCTTTATCTACTTCGTCTCCCGCGTGCTCGGCACAAAGGAGGGCTTCTTCCTCTTTGCGCATGCAATGCTGACGCTGAGCTATCTTGTGCCGCTGTTCGCCTTCTTCAATAAGCACCGCTGGTACGACCTCCTCCTTCCGCTGGTCGGCTGCGTGCTGATCTATACCAATGTGCTCGATCCCAACTGCATGGGCGTGGATGTGCTCCTTGCCGCAACCGGTCTTGCCGGCGTTGTGATGATCTATCGCTATCGCGCTTCGCTTGCAAGACGAGTCTATCTTCTCCTGCCTTTGATTTGCGTGCCGCTTCTGATCAAAAACAGCGGCGTGTTCTTTTCGGTAGTCTCCTGCTGCGCCTTCCTGTATTTTCTGGCCGATCAGAAGAAAGGCACACAGCGTGCAAGATGGATCGCAGCGGGTGTTTCGATCCTCGTTCCGGTTGCGCTGCTGCTGCTTTGGCGGCATCATGTCGCCATCTCGTTTGAAGACGGCCTCGGCACCAAGCACGCGATGTCCCTGGAAAACTTCCTCGCACACTGGGCAAACAACAAGGGTCACGCACTGGAGATGCTGCAAAAGATCCTGCTCTGGATCGTAACCCCGCAAATGAACAAAACGATTTACCTGCTGGGCGGGCTGATCGCGCTTGCGGGCGTAGAGGCGGCGCTTCATAGAGACAAGCAGGCAAACGCCCGCAATATCGAGTTTCTGGCCGTTCTGCTGCTTGTGACATTCTTATACGAAGTCGGTGTTGCGCTGATGTATCTCTTCAGCATGCCGCTTGCGGAGTTTAACTATCAAAACGGCGCGGACTACTATCGCTACAACAGCACCATCGTGGATTTCCTCATCGGCATAGCGCTTCTCTGGTGCGGCAAAAAGCTCAAGGACCTGACCGAAACGGCAAGTCAAAAATCCAATCCGTATCGCTGGGTTCTGCGGGTAGGTCTGCTTGCGCTGCTGCTCGTTTGCCTGATTCCGGGCACGCAGATTCAAACGCTCGCGCCCGCATTCCGCACGGAGCTGGAGACACAGGTGGAGCACATCCACGCCGTGCTGGACGAAGAGAAGATTGGTTCCGGCGGTAGCTACTATTTAAAGACCTATCCGGATGATCAGGATCTTGGCGCGCATATGTTCAGCTATCTGCTCTTCTCCGGAAATCTGGAGTCCACCTCCGAACCGGTCGACTCCTCGGAGATTCCGGAGATCGTATCGTTTTACGACGCATACCTCTACTGGAACAAGGAGGATTTCAAGGTCTATACCGCGGACTCCTTCTCCGAATAGCAGCCGGTCTTCCCGCGCTTTCCCAAAAAAGGCGAAGCAATTTTCTGCCGAATCTACGCACACGAATCAAAAGAGCGCGTTCCGCGCTCTTTTTCGTTCCGCGTCCGCTCTTTTGCACGAAGGCGGTTTATGGTATAGTAGCAGGTAGGACAATCATCAGGAGATCACACATGGCATACCGCGCGCTCTACCGTCAATATCGCCCCGCCCGCTTTGCAGACGTCATCGGGCAGGAGCACATCACCACAACGCTGAAGCATCAGGTGTCGTCGGACCGTCCGGCGCACGCCTACTTGTTCTGCGGCACGCGCGGCACGGGCAAGACCACCTCGGCACGCATCCTTGCGCGCGCGGTCAACTGCCTCTCGCCGGAGGACGGCGAACCCTGCGGAAAGTGTCAGGCATGCCTGATCACGGCAGGCGAGGGAGCCTCCGATATCACCGAAATCGACGCCGCGAGCAACAACAGCGTCAACGACGTACGCGACCTCATCGAAAACGCGCAGTACGCGCCGCTGAATCTGCGCCGCCGCGTGTTCATCATCGACGAGGTGCACATGCTCTCCGGCCCCGCGTTCAACGCGCTATTAAAAACGCTCGAGGAACCGCCGGAGCACATCCTCTTTATCCTCGCGACCACCGAGCCGCAGAAGCTGCCCGCGACGATCATCTCCCGCTGCCAGCGGTTCGATTTTCACAGGCTTTCGATCACGGATATCAAGTCCACGCTCAAGAGTGTGCTTGCCCAGGCAGGCGCGCGCATCGAGGATGGTGGCTTGACCCTCATCGCCCGCGCGGCGCAGGGCGGCATGCGCGACGCGCTGTCGCTTGCGGATCAGTGCCTCGCGTTCTGCGGGGACAACGTGACCACGCAAAACGTCTACGACGTGCTGGGCAGCATGGAGGACGCGTTTTTATTCGAAATCTCAAAGTATCTGCTCGCGTCCGACGCGCCGGGAGCGCTCAAGATGCTCGATCGCATCATGCAGGCCGGGCGTGATCTTTCGGTCTTCGCCGCGGATCTTTCGGCGCATTTTCGCGCGCTGCTGCTCGCGAAAACCTGCGGGCGGTGCGAGGATCTTCTCGACTGCACCGAGGACGCGATGACGCGGTATCTCGAGCAGGCGAAGGGCTCTTCCGAAGCGCGGCTGATGCTCGCGCTGGATCGCCTGATCGCGGCGCAGAACGACATGCGGTATCTGCCTTTTCCGCGCGCGCTCTTAGAAAGCGCGCTGGTGCATATCTGCCGCCCGGAGGATACGGTTTCGCTTGCGAACATCGAAGCGCGGCTCGACCGCCTCGAAGCGCAGCTCAAAGAGGGAATTCCTGCGCATGCGGCGAAACCTGCTGCTTCTCCTGAACCCGCGAAACAATTCATGGCAGAAGCGCCCGCGGCGCAGCCCGCGCCCAAAACGGAACCAAAGCCTGTGAAGCAGGAGCAGAAGGAAAACGATGCCCCGTGGACAGACCTCACCCCGCCGCCGGAAGAGTGGTCCCCGGAGGACGAATTCGCCCTCTCCCCGCAGGAGGAGATCGGCAAGATCGCGCCCAAGCCCGATCCCGCTCCCGCGAAAGCCGCGCCCGCGCCGAAACCCGCCGCAAAAGCAGGCGGCTCCAGCGACGCCGCGGTTATCTGGCGCGAGGCGATCGCCAACATCCCGAATATGTTTGTACAGGCGCTGGCAAGAGAAGCTGTCGCGCTGCATTTTGAAAACAACACGCTGACGGTGGGCTTTACCGACGCGCAGGAGATGAAGCACAAGAGTCTGAATGCTCCGATCAACTTTGAGCCGACGCAGCGCGCGCTGCAAGCCGTCAAGCCCGACGCAAAGCTCGTGATCACCACGACGAAAGCCGCCCCCGCAAGTGGTCAGGCGGAAGAGCTCGCCAAAGCGTTATTCGGGGACAAACTCACGATAGAATAAGCGCACCAATAAGTTCAATCTTATTCGGGGATAAACTCACGATAGAATAAGATAATTTCGAGTATAATGTTAAAAAGATCTTCAGGAGGAACTTTTTTATGGCAAAAGGCGGATTCCCCGGCGGAATGGGCGGCATGGGCGGCGGCAATATGCAGCAGCTGATGATGAAAGCCCAGAAGATGCAGCAGGACGTGGCGCGCGCGCAAGCGGAGCTCAACGAGCGTGAGTTCACCGCGAGCAGCGGCGGCGGCATGGTCAGCGTCACCGTCACGGGCAACAAGGACGTCAAAGCGATCGTCATCAATCCCGCGTGCGTCGATCCCGACGACGTGGAGATGCTGCAGGACCTCGTGCTCACCGCGGTCAACGAGGCGCTCCGCACGGCGACCAAGACGGTTGAAGACGAAATCGGCAAGATCACGGGCGGTCTGGGGCTTGGCCTGTAACGATGCTTACCATCGAACCCATCGTCCGGCTGACGACCCAGCTCTCGCGCCTGCCCGGCATCGGGCAGAAGACCGCGCAGCGGCTTGCCTACCATATTCTCGATATCCCCGCGGCGCAGGCGCAGGAGCTTGCGGCGGCGATTGTTGCCGCGCGCGAAAAGGTCACGGACTGCCCGATCTGCGGCACGTATACGGACGTTTCCCCCTGCGGCATCTGCGCGGACACCAACCGCGACGGGAGCATTCTCTGCGTGGTTTGCGACGCAAAGGACGTCATCGCGATGGAGCGCACGCGTGAGTTCCACGGAAAATACCATGTGCTGCACGGCGTGCTCTCGCCCGTGGACGGCGTAGGCCCGAACGACATCCGCATCAACGAGCTCATCGAGCGCGTCAAGGCGGGCGGCGTGAAGGAAGTCATTCTCGCGACCAATCCGGACGTAGAGGGCGAAGCCACCGCGAGCTATATCGCGCGGCTACTCAAACCCATGGGCGTTTCCTGCTCGCGCATCGCGCACGGCATCCCCATCGGCGGCAACCTCGAATACACCGACGAGGTCACGCTGGCCAAGGCGATGGAAGGAAGAAGATTGTTGTAAACAAAAAATAACGGCTTGCGCCGTTATTTTTTTTCGGTTCTTTTGTTTATAAACACACCCGATACGCCGTCGGGAGCGCGTGGGATTCATCCAGCACGATCCAGCCTTCCGGCAAAGCGTCCGCCGAGACCTCCGCCGCGCAAACGCGCATGTGCCATTCGATGTGCGTGAAGATGTGTTTGCGCTCGTAGAAGCGCAGTTCACCGACGGGGTAGATGCCGTGTTTGCCAAGCCACGCGGCGGCTTCCGCGTCGGAGAGTTCCCCCGCGGTTTCCGGCAGCTGCCATAAGCCCGCGAGCAATCCCGTATCCGGCCGGCGGTAGCCGAGGAGTCGACCTTCGATCGTCAGCGCGAAGACCGTTTTGCGTTCGATCTTGCGCGCCTTTTTCGCGGAGAGCACGGGCAGCTCCGCCGTTCGGTTTTCGCGGTAGGCGACGCAATCGCCCCGCACGGGACACTCGCCGCACTTGGGAACGCCGTTCGGCAGGCAGACGGTTGCGCCAAGCTCCATCAGCGCCGCGTTGAACACGCCCGGCTCCTCCTTCGGCACCAACGGCAGGAGGAACGCGCGCACCTCTTTTTTGAACGCGGGTTCACGGATATCCCGCGCCGCGCCGAAGAGCCGCGCGTAAACGCGCAGCACGTTTCCGTCCACGGCGGGCACGGCTTCGCCAAACGCAATGGACGCAATCGCGCCCGCGGTGTATTCCCCGATTCCGGATAGTTTGAGCAGTTCGTCGTAGCGTTGCGGCATGCTGCCGCCGAAGCGCGAAACAATCTCGTTTGCTGCTTTTTTTAAGTTTCGGGCGCGGCTGTAGTAGCCCAAGCCCTCCCAGAGCTTGTGCAGGCGGTCGTCGTCCACCGTTGCCAGCGCGTTGATATCCGGCAGCTCGCGCAGAAACCGCTCGTAATAGGGAATCACGGCGGCAACCCGCGTCTGCTGGAGCATGATCTCGCTGATCCAGACGGCGTAGCCGTCCCGCGTCCTGCGCCAGGGCAAATCCCGCGCGTTTTCTTGATACCATTGTAATAAGGGTGCAATCCAGTTCATAACGCAAGTATATCACACAATATTCACGCGCTCTGCGTGAAAAATGCGCGGAATTCGCGCAAAATCTGTGCTATACTGTTTTTCTGAAGTACACGTGCGCGATTTCGCGCACAGGATCATATCACAGAGGTGAATCATATGGATTACACGGAACTCACCCGCCAGGCGGCGGAGGCGGTCGACCACCTGCTCGCAAGCGCGGAATACCGCAAGGGCGATATCTTCATCATCGGCTGCTCGACGAGCGAAATCACGGGCCATCGCATCGGCTCCGCGTCCAGCGAAGAGGCGGCAAAGGCCGTCATGGACGCAATCCTGCCGAAGGTGACCGAGGCGGGGCTGTATCTCGCGGTGCAGGGCTGCGAGCACATCAACCGCGCGATCTGCACGAGCCGCGCCTGCATGGAGCAATACCATCTGCAGGAAGTCTGGGTGCGGCCTTGGCTGCACGCGGGCGGCGCTTTCGCAACCGAGGCGTATAACCGCATTCCCGACCGCGTGATGGTCGAGGATGTTGACGCGAAGGCCGCGCTCGGCATGGATATCGGCGGCACGCTGATCGGCATGCATCTGCATCCCGTCGTGGTGCCCGTTCACACGGAGCAGCGGAAAATCGGCGAGGCGTCGTTCATTCTCGCAAAGACCAGACCCAAATATGTCGGCGGTCCGCGCGCGCAATACGGCGACGACGCGCCAGCCCATAGATAAAGCGTTTTGACTGTTCAGGGGCACTAAATATGGTAGAGTGCCCCTTTTTTATTGCAGTATAATTTGGCTAAATCCACGCATAAAAAACAGAAAAAGTGCCCAATCATTGGATTTGTTCGGACATTTTATACGAAAAAATACATTGCAATTTTACAATTGGGTGTACTATACTAGCTTTGGTATCCGTGTATCGGGTCTGTGGTTGAAAATCGATGCCAGTCGCAGGCAAAACGATCCACGTAAGCGGGCAAAGCCCCGTGAGCATGGTGCGGTCTAGAAGTAAGTCCAACCGAAGCATATCAACACATGCATTTCGAGAGAGGCAGTAGTGAGAGGCACATCGCCGGGTAGCGAGACTTCCAGTTGGCGGGTGTGGGGACAAAAACCAGGTCAGCCGGCACTCGGATATCAAAAATTTTCACGAACCGAAAAGGGGAAAAAGCCAAAATGTTCCAAGACAAAACACTGGTATGCAAGGATTGTGGTAAGGACTTCGTCTTTACGGCCGGCGAGCAGGAGTTTTACGCGGAGAAAGGGTTCCAGAACGAGCCTGTCCGCTGCAAAGACTGCCGCTCAAGCCGCAAGACCACGCGCAGCAACGACCGCGAGATGTTCGATGCGGTCTGCGCGGAGTGCGGGGCGCCCACCAAAATCCCGTTCCAACCGAGAAACGACCGTCCCGTCTACTGCAGCAACTGCTTCCAGAACCACAAGCGCTGACGCATTCCCCTTATTCCGTTCTCGGATATAATCGGAATCAGTAGTTCACAAAAACGACCTGAGAGGCGTTATCCCGAAAGGGTAGCGCCTTTTCCGATTTTTGGAGGACGTTACCCATGCTTGCCAGTACATTCCGCGCGTGTTATGCTCTACCTGCAAACAACCAAAGAAATCGAGGTAGATGATACATGGAATCCGTCAAAGACCGCTTTTTGCGGTATGTGAAGATCGACACCCAGTCCCAGCACCACGTGGACAGCATCCCCAGCACCGAAAAGCAGCTCAACCTGAGCCGCCTTCTGCGCGACGAGCTGATCGCCATCGGGGCTTCCGACGTGCAACTCGACCCGCACGGCTATGTCACCGCGACGATCCCCGCGAACACGACCAAAAGCGCGCCCGTCGTCGGCCTGCTTTCGCATGTGGACACCGCGGATGCGGTTACCGGCGCAAACGTGAAGCCGAAGCTCACGCCGAACTATGACGGCGGAGACATCGACATGGGCAACGGCTACACGCTCTCGCCGGTAAGCTCGCCCGCGCTGCTTTCGCACATCGGCGAGGAGATCATCTGCACGGACGGCACGACGCTCTTGGGCGCGGACGATAAAGCAGGCGTTGCCGAGATCATGACGTTTGCCGAGCATATGCTGCGCGCGGACGCACCGGAGCACGGCAAAATCCGGATCGGCTTTACGCCGGACGAAGAGGTTGGCCGCGGCGTGGACTTGTTTGATGTAGCCGCGTTCGGCGCGGACTTTGGCTATACCGTCGACGGCGGCACGCTGGGCGAGATCAACTACGAGTGCTTCAACGCCGCGGGCGCGGAGATCCGCCTGCAGGGGCTCAGCACGCACACCGGAAGCGCAAAGGGCAAGATGGTCAACGCGCTGCTTGTCGCGATGGAGCTGCACGACCTGCTGCCGCGCTTTGAAAACCCCTCCTGCACGGACGAATACGAGGGTTTCTTCCATCTCGATAAGATGGAAGGGTGCGTCGATCATGCGGACATGACCTATATCCTGCGCGACCACGACGCCGAGAAATTTGCGCAGAAGAAAACCCTGATGGAAAAGGCCTGCGCCTACATCAACGACAAATACGGCGCGGGCACCGCCACCCTACAGATGGAGGACACCTACTACAACATGAAGTCCAAGGTGCCGATGTACATCGTGGAAGCCGCGCAAAAAGCGATGGAGTCGGTCGGCGTCACGCCGTACTGCGCACCCATCCGCGGCGGCACGGACGGCTCGCGACTGAGCTATATGGGCCTGCCCTGTCCGAACCTCTGCACCGGCGGACACAACTTCCACGGGCGGTATGAGTTCATCAGCACGCAGGCGATGGAGAAGGTGGTTCAGATTCTCGAAGCGCTGGTTCCGTCGTTTGTGAAGTAAAGCATCACGCAAAAACAAAGACGCTCCCGTTGAGGAGCGTCTTTTTGTTGCGTGTGCGTTTCAGATATCCCAGTTCTTCGTCGGGTGATCGTGCTTCTGCCGCGCGGATTCGTTTTCACGCTTGGACTCGTCCGCCAGCCGCTCGCGCACGAGCTCTTCCTTTTCGGAATACGACATCGGATTCTGCGAGATCATGTTGCGAAGCGCGTCAATTCTCGTCTGCGCCGCGGCCTGTTCCGGGTCGCTCCAGTCGACCGGCGCGCCGGACCCTGCACCCTTGATGGACACATGCGTCACTTCCGTTCCGGTTGGATTTGGTGTGATTTCGGGTTTATTCTAATTCTGTACTTGCAAATTGTCAATGCGCGGCAGCGCGGCTTAGTTGCAGGAATCGCTCAAGCTTCCCGATACTTCGAAAACCCCGTGAACAGGTAGAGTCCGAGGATTGCGTTGAATCCGGTCGCAGCAAAGACGCTGAAGCGCTCGAACACGCCGAACAGACTCTTGGGCGCAAGACCAATGCCGAGAGGGCCGCAGAACATGATGATCAACGCGATGAGTGCGATGACGCCCAGAGAAACATATGCCTTTTTCCGTAGGCCGCCGATGATGAAGAACACCAGCGAGAGGATCGAAAGCCCGACCACGCCCGCGGTGACGACCATGTGCATCACGTCCTGAAACGCGCCCGCGTAGCCGCTGTCCGTCAGCGGAAAGCTCGCGTAGCCCGCGGCGGAAACCCAGTTCATCGCGGCAAAGAGATATGCGCCAAGGCGCAGGGCTTTGTTCATCTTGCCCTGCACAAACACGCAGACCATCATCACGCTGACGATGCCGCAGAGATTGTAGAGGCTCGAAAGCTGGTTCCAGAGCATCCGCGAAGGCGCGTTCGCGGCGGAAAGATCGCTGACCGCCTGCTGCGTCCAGACATAGCCCGGATACGCCAGCGGAGAGAACACGACGGCAGCCGTGTAGGAGAGCAGGCTCACGAGCCCGAGAAGGCCGAGCCACTGGATCAACGGTTTTGTTTGCTTCACGAAAGAAATACCCCCCATTATTCGTTATATCCATCACCTCCGCGTCCCATCGCGCGGAAGACAAGGCCAACTGTTACCCGACGTTGATGCCGAGCAGATGCTTTGCCGCAAGGCCGATCAGGAACGACAGCGCGGCGACGCCGAGGCTGATGCCCACCATCTCCCCGAATCGTTTCCAGAACGGCAGATCCTGCGCCACCGAGATGTAGTAGTTGAATGCGAGAATGATCAGCACCACCGCTGCGATCATGATGCCGAACGCGAGCAGGTACAGCTCGTTCGGCAGCAGCAGATACGGCAGCACGATCGCCACCACGGTCAGAAGATAGGCAACGCCCGTGTATACGCTGGACTTCAGCGCATCCTTGTCGCCTTCCGCGCGCTTGGCCAGATAGTTGGAGGCCGCCATTGACAGCGTCGCGGAGACGCCGGTGATGATGCCGGAGAGCGCGACGAGGCGGTTGTTCGCGAGCGCGAAGGTGAGGCCCGCGATGGTTCCCGTGAGCTCCACCAGCGCGTCGTTGAGCCCCAGCACGATGGAGCCGACATAGTGCAGCCGCTCCTCGTCGATCATCTGCATAAGTTTTGCTTCGTGCGCTTCCTCGTCGGCGATGATCTGCCGCACCTCGGGCAGTTCGGTTTCGATCTCCCGCAGGTCGCGAAGGCCCACATCCTCGCCTTTTTCAAAAAACTTGATTGTAAACGTAATGCCGAGAATCCGGCTCAGCACCGAGAACAGAACAATCTTTTTGCGATCCGGAGAAACATCCCTGCCCGTATAACCGCGCCAAATTTCGTAGTGTCCGCGCTCCGCACGGGAGATCTCCTCAAATGCGTGTTTATTGTTTTCGTCTTTCTGCCGGGCGGCGATCCTGCCGTAGAGAATGCTGCCGGTCAGCTCGTCCCGCTGCATCCGCAAAAGCCGCTCGCGCAGCGCCGGCGTGATGGTCTGTTCCATCGTGATACCCCGCTTTCTTTCGAATTTTAATCAACTGATCCAGTTTCCGCGTTCATTATACGCGCAATCCCGCGCCGCGTATAGAGATCGTTTTGGCATTTCTCGCATTCTGTTACGCAAGTTTTGGCGTGTACGTCCGCAGAGAGCATGCGCGAAAAAAACCCGCCCCGGGGATGATTCCGGAGCGGGTTTGTTGGATCGCTCTTTGGGTTTTACAGGCGCTCATTAGAAGAGCTTGTTGTCGTCGTTTTCGTCCTCTTCGTCCTCAAGCTTGTCCTCACGGTTCTTGATGTAGAGCCAGATACCGCCAACGATCAACGCCACCGCGATGAGGATGATCGCCGCGATCAGCCAGCCATCGGAACCCGCGCCGCCTTTATCCGGCACAAGGGTCGGAGAGGGCAGCGGGCTTTCGGAAGCCGCGGGCGACGGCGAGAGAGAAGGCGACGGGCTGACGCTGTTGATGTCGCGGCTGAGGAACACGTAATCCGAGGCGTGCGTCTGGGTGACGGTCGCCCAACCCGTGGTGTCCACCGTCGCTGTCTGCTGGAAGGTCATGGTGTTGTCCGCGTTCAGCAGATAGTAGTAGAGTGTCTTTCCCGCGTTGGCAGCGCCCACGTTCAGGCGGATATTTGCCTTGCCCGGCAGCTCGCCGCTGTAGTTGTAGTGCACGGTTGCGACATAGGCGTCCCCCGCGAGCTCCTGCGCGGTCTGCACCGCGATGGAGTTGTTGATGGTTGCGCCGAAGTCATACCACAGCTGGGTATACGTCTGCGTCATCGTTCCCTTGGGGAAAGTGAACTCCACGTCGTCCTGCTTGATGGTGACATCCTGCGTCTTGTTGCCCTCCGCGAGGCTCTTCATCGTGGAGTAGAGGATGCGGGTGTTGTCGCTGGTCAGCGTGTAGCTGTACAGCGCGGTCGAGGCGCTGCTTGTTGCGCTGGGCTTCGGCGTTGCGGTTGCGGTCGGTTCATCGCCGTCCGAGGAGGCAGCGTTGGTCGAGGTCTTGTATGCCGGGCTGCTTGCGGAGGCTTCCGTGGTCGCGGTCGCCTTGTAGCGCTGATAGAACGTATAGCTCGTGCCCGATTTCAGGCCGCTGAACGTCGTGCTGTCCTGCCAGGTGGTGCCGCCGCGGGAATATTCACAGCCGGAGACCGCATTGAGTACGATCTTGCTGGTTGTGCGGCTTGCGCGCGTCGGCGCATCCGGCGCTTCGCCGACGTAATAGGCCTTGGCGACCGTACCGAGGCTCTTCGAGACAACGCCGCCCTGCACGGAGCTTGTCACCTCCAGCGTGAGCTGGTTTCCGATGTCCGCCGCGCTGACGACATAGACGACACCCGTACCCGCGACCGTGTTGCCGCGCTTCCAAGTGTAGGTCAGTGTTCCGGTGTTGTTGCTGCCGGAGAGCGTCGCGGTCATGGTCATGCCATATCTCGCCTCGCCCGTGGTGCTGATGGTTCCGCTCAGCGTTGGCAGCGTGGAGAAGTTTGCGCCCGTGCTCGCCGCGGAGGCGAGAACCGTCGTGGTTTCCGCCACGCGCTGAAAGAAGGTGTAGGTCGATCCCGCGACCAGATTATGGAACGTGGTCGTGTCCTGCCAGTAGGTGCCGCCGAGGGAATATTGATACCCTGCGACCGCGTTGAGCGTGATGGTGGTCGCGGTTGCGCTTGCCATCGTCGGTGCGGCGGGTGTGGTCGCGTTGTCCGCTTTGCTGACCGTTGCGGTCGCGGCGGAGAGCGAACCCGTCTGCTCGCTGGTGGTTACTACGAGCGTGATCACCTGACCCACGTCCGCGCTGCCGAGCAGATACGTCGTGCCCGTGCCGACGGTTGCGCCGCCGCGCTGCCAGACGTAGCTGATCGTGCCCGTGGCGTTGGAGCCGGAGAGCGAACCCGTGAGGGTCTTGCCGGACTGCGCCGTGCCGGTGATGACCGCAGTCCCGTTGAGTCCGGAGCTGGTCGAGATCGTGGCCTTTTCGCTGGTGTCGGAGGCGAGCGTGGTGGTCGTCTCCTTCATGCGCTGGTAGAAGTCATAGCTCGTGCCAGCGGTCAAGCCGCTGAACGTCGCGCTGTCCTGCCATGCACCGCCGGAGAGCATATACTCGTATCCGCTGACGCTCGTGAGCGTGACAGAGGTCGCGGCGACGCTCGAAGCGACGGGTTTGGTGACGCTGCCGCTATACGGTGCTTTGGTGACGGCCGCAGTGGAAGCGGAGACCGTGCCCGTGAGCATCGAGCTGGTCACGTCCAGACGGATGGTCTTGCCAATGTCCGCCTCGACGAGAGTATAGGTCGTGTCCTTGTCGCCCGCGGCAACCTGCGTCTCGGTCGCGCCGTCGACGCGCACCCACTTGAGCGAGACCTTGGTCAGATCCTTCTCGTTGATGCCGGAGAGGTTCGCGGAGAGCGTGCCGCCGTAGTACGCGTTGCCGGAGATGGCGGGCGCACCCGTGAGCGCCGTCTCCACCGTGCGGGTGATGTAGACCTCCACGTCGTTCGTCAGCGTGTCGCCGCCGAGGTTAAAGCTGCCTGCGGCTCCGCCGACTTTGATAACCTTGTTTTCCGTGTAGTAGTTCTGGTCCGGAATCGAGAACGCGACCGCGGTGCCGGAGGCGACCGCCTGTCCGCTGACGGCGGCTGCGCCGCCTGCTGTCGCGCTTTGCCCTGCCGCAGAGACCGTGAAGACCAGCGCATACTGGCCGGCGGTCGCGGTTGTCGCAAACGAACCGTTCACGGCGGCGCTTGCGTTCGGCGTTGCGGCAACGTCCGCAAACGCGCCCGCTTCGGCGCTGACATTGTAGGTCGTGCCCAACGCGAGAGACAGCGGCGAACCGCCACTGGTGAAGTCGGTTAAATCATAGACCGCGTACCAAAGATCGGTCAGCGCGTCGCCGACAACAGTGCCTGAGGCTGCGTCCGCCGTATAGGTGGTCACGCCGTCGGTAACGGAGACGGCTTTGCCGCCGACGAGGGTGATCTTCTCATTAGCAGAGAAGATGATTTTCTGGTTTGCCGTGTTCGCCGCACTCACAGAGGGTGAATACAGCGAGACGGTGGGCGCTGTTGTGTCTGCATCCGCCAGAGTCGCCGCGGGCAGACTGACCGCCAGCAGCAGGACGGCGAGCAGCGCCACCCATTTCTTTTGTTTGATCCAATTCATATGTGCTCCTTTCCGCAACGCGGCGAATGATTCTTTCTTTTCCGCGCGCAGTGGGTCCTGTTTTTCGGGTCTTTTCGTGTGCTGGTGCTTTCCTTAGGCGGGAGACCTCGGGAAAGCGAAAACCGGACGTTTCTGGACGAACACAGTACTCTTTGCCTCAGTATGCCACAATCAAAATTCGATTGCAAACCGCCGAAGCCCCTTCTATATACAACACTGCGCAAAAACGCAAATCGTTGCAGAGTGTTTGCAATTTCTTAAATATTTTTCTTTCGATTGAATCGTTCTGCACATTTTGGTTTTGATCCGAGGAGTGTTTGCAATTCCTACGAAATTTTTTATTGTATCTTTTGAAC
>DATMYE010000061.1:0-62780 GCA_035561095.1 Clostridia bacterium
ATATATTGACAACGCCGTATATATATGCTATTTTAGTGCAAACAATGAAGTTGAATTGTTCAACTTCTATTTTTTTAGGAGGATCGGATCAAATGATGAAAAAGATTTTAACCATCGCATTGTCCTTGATGATGCTGCTCTCCTTTGCGGCCTGCGCCGCGAAGACCGCGGACGCGCCCGCAGCGGCAGCCGCGGCCAGCGTCGATATGTCCGCCGTGAAGCTTCTGCAGGACGGCGTTCTGACCGTCGGCATGGAGATCGGCTATCCCCCGTTCGAGGATTTTGCCGAGGACGGCACCACCCCGATCGGCTATGATGTCGACTTCGCCAAAGCCCTCGGCGAAAAGCTCGGCGTGACCGTCAACTTCGTCAACACCGCCTGGGACGGCATCTTCCAGGGCATCGGCGTGAACTATGACTGCGTCATCTCCGCCGTGACCATCACCGAAGAGCGCAAAGCAAGCATGCTCTTCTCCGAACCCTACATCAACAACTATCAGGCAGTTGTCGTCAACAAGGACTTCGCCGGCAAGATCGGCAGCTTCCTTGATCTGAACAACATGGCCATCGCCGTGCAGAAGGAAACCACGTCCGACATCCTGATGTCCGACTATGTCAGCACCGGCTCGATCACCGCCACGATCTCCGCCAACGAGAAGGTCACGACGTGCTTCACCCAGCTGGAAAACGGCGAAGTGGATGCGGTCGTCGTCGACTCCACGGTTGCGGATGGCTACCTTGCCTCCAACCCCGACAAGTTCGTCAAAATCTTCCAGGATGAGAGCGAACCGGAGCAGTTCGGCGTCGCGATGGCGATGGACAACACCGCCCTGCAGGCCGCAATCAACGAAGCGATTGCGCAGCTGACCAGCGAAGGTTTCTTCGAAGCCAACGTTGCCTACTGGTTCGGCAAATAAGCCTACAACCTAGATATTCGTTTCTTTCGGCTGGCGCGGGCACGATCACTGCCTGCGCCGGCTGAAATATTTTCACCAAACCACCAGATAAGCGAGACAACATGAGCAAATTCAAAAAACTCGTGGACTTCAAAAACTGGCAGAAGAACACCAAGGCAGTTGCCATCATCATCCTGGCGGCTTTGGTGCTCGTTTTTGTCCTCTCCGCGCTCAATGTGTCGGAGCAGGACATGCTGAACAACGCCTCACCCTCGGTCAAGCAGATCGCCGAAGAGGAGAAAACCAGCAGCAGAAAGTCCCTCACGATCACCTATAACGACCTCGGCGTCATCAGCTACATCTCTTTCACGACCTCCGGCGCAAGCGCGATTAAGGAGTCCTATGTGGGCTTCGCTGGGTCAATCCACGGTGCGGACGAGGGCAGCTGGAAGTTTGCGGGTCAGATGGTGAACTACACCTACCGTATGCTCGGTTCGGGTGAAAACCTGCTGCACGGCGTGAAGCTCACGCTGCTGTTGACCACGCTTTCGATGGTCATCGGCGCGTTCATGAGCGTATTTTTAGCGCTCGGGAAGATTTCCGAAAACAAGGTGATCAGCAAGATCAGCAGCGCGTATATCTTCTTTTTCCGTGGTACGCCGCTGTTGATCCAGATGTTTGTCATCTACTTCTCCGTGCCCGGCATCTTTGGCTTTGCTTGGCGCAGCCTCTTTGCCGCAGGAGACCCGGAGGCCGTCTACAAAGGCGCGTTTATCGCGGCGCTGATCGCGTTTTCGCTCAATGCCGCGGCCTACTGCGCGGAGATTGTCCGCGCGGCAATCCAGTCCATCGACAAAGGCCAGAACGAGGCTTCCAAGGCGCTCGGCATGAGCTACGGCCAGATGATGCGAACCATCATCATCCCGCAGTCCATCCGCCGCATGATTCCCCCGCTGTGCAACGAGTTCGTCATGATGATCAAGGACGTCTCCCTCGTGTTCGCCATCTCGCTGATGGACATCACGACGATCAGCAAGACCATCATGACCAGCGAAGGTAACTACCTTGTGTTTATTCCGGCGCTGTTGATCTACCTTGTCATCACCGCGATCTTTACGTTTATCTTCGGCAAGATCGAAAAACGACTTTCAATTTATGAGTAAGGCGCGCATATGAGTGATTATCAGTATATTGTCAGAACAGAGAATCTCTGCAAAAGCTTCGGCTCGCTCGAAGTGCTTCGCGATGTCAATCTCTCCGTCAAAAAGGGCGAGGTGATCTGCATCATCGGGCCTTCCGGCGCGGGCAAATCGACCTATCTGCGCTCACTAAACCAGCTGGAAAAGATCACGAGCGGAAAAGTGTTCATCAAGGACGAGCTGTTTTTGCACCGCGAGCACAACCGCACGATCCACCGGGCGGAGCCGGAGGCACAGAAGGCGATGCTGCTTGAAATGGGCATGGTCTTCCAGCGGTTCAACCTCTTCCCGCACAAAACGGTGCTCGAAAACGTCATGATCGCGCAGGTGCTCGTCCGCAAAAAATCGCAGGAAGCGGCGAAAAAGCTCGCGGAAGAGATCATCGAGCGCGTCGGCCTTTCCGATAAGCTGGATGTTTACCCCAGCAAGCTCTCCGGCGGCCAGCAGCAGCGCGTCGCGATTGCGCGCGCGCTCGCGATGGAGCCTGAGATCATGCTCTTCGACGAACCAACCAGCGCGCTCGATCCGGAGCTCGTCGGCGAGGTGCTCGCCGTGATGAAGGGGCTGGCCAAGCAAGGCATGACCATGCTGGTCGTCACCCACGAAATGGGCTTTGCGCGCGAGGTTGCCGACCGCGTGGTGTTCATGGCGGATGGCATGATTCTGGAAGAGAACACGCCGAAAGAGCTCTTTGACCACCCGACCAACGAAAAAGCGATCAGCTTCCTCAGGAGCGTTCTGTAAGTTCCCGGGCTTTTGCCGCGGAAATCCACCCGACCTGATTCCGAAACAGACGCCGCCTGATCCGCGGCGTTTTTTCGTACAAACGATTGCAGAAAAGTATTTTTGCGTGAAATGCCGCGTAAAGCGTGGTGTTCCTTGACAGGCTATGTAAAATCATATATCATAAAACATAGTTATTTAATAGGACAAAGGGGTTCTGATCCATGAGAATTTCCGCAAAGGGACGCTACGCGCTGGCCTCCGCCATTCACATGGCGCAGCAGCATCACAGCGGAGAGTCCATCACGCTCATCAGCATCTCCGAGCGCCTCGGCATCTCGAAGATCTACCTGGAGCAGGTGTTCTCGCTGCTCAAGCGCGGCGAACTGGTCACCTCCGTCAAGGGCGCGCAGGGTGGCTATCTGCTCTCCGCGGCGCCGGGAATGATCAGCGTCATGGACGTGCTGACCGCCGTGGAGACCGGCTTGTTTGACAAGACCGAGGACACGGTTGCGGAGCGCGCGCCGGAGATCGAGTTTGCGATGCGTGAGTCGGCGTTTCGGGTGCTGGACGACGCGGTTGCGGCCTCTCTTTCGCAGATCTCGCTGGAAGACCTCGTTCTCGCGAGCCAAAAGCACAAAGGCGACGACGCGGCGATGTACTATATCTAATCAAATCCAAGCCTTGATCTATCAAGCAGGAAGAAATTACTTCCTGCTTTTTTTGTTTGCACTTTCCAAAATAAGTGTTGACAAGTCCGCTACTCAGCGTTACTATATAGCCGTAGTCAGTGCTACTGAATACCAGTGTTACTACATAGCAAGGAGTGAATGCATTGGAACAGATCACAGAAATGCTCAAAGGCGTGCTGGAGGGTTGTGTGCTGGAGATCATCAGCCGCGGCGAAACATACGGCTATGAGATCACGCGCAGGCTCAACACGCTCGGCTTTGCCGACGTGGTGGACGGCACGGTATACACTATCCTCGTGCGGTTGGAGAAGAATGGGCTTGTGAATATCAACAAGCAGCCATCGGACATGGGTCCGCCGCGCAAATTCTTCACGCTGAACGAGGCAGGACGCGCGGAGCTGCTGAACTTCTGGCAGAAGTGGGAGTTCGTCGCGTCCAAACTCACGGAACTGAAGGAGACAAAAGTATGAACTTCTGGGATAGCATCACCGGAAACGATATCAACCGCCAGTGGAAGGAGTTCAAAGCGCGCGCGAAGAAGCTGCCCGCGCCGTATCAGTCCACCTGGATGCTGATCAACGCGGAGCTCTGGCAGCGCTCGGACTTCACGGGGCGCAGCATCATGCCGCTGCTGGAAGGCGTGCTGGAGCTGTTTGAGGAAGCCGCGGCGGACGGACGCCGCGTGGAGGATGTGCTGGGCGGAGACGTCAAGGGCTTCTGCGCCTCCCTCGCGGGCGAACAGGGCGCAAAGACATACCGCGACCGCTGGCGCGATCGGCTGAACAAGACGATCCTGCGTAAGCTCGGTCGATAGGAGGCAAGTATGAAACTACAGGAAATGATCCAGCAAAAGAAACAGTGGCGCGCGCATATGCGACGGGTCAAGCAGCTCCCGCGCGATTACCAGATCGTCTACACCGAGATGCAGAAATACATCTTTCTGATCGGGACGGTCGAATATGAAGGCACGATGGGCGTGCTCTCCGGCATTGTCGACCTCCTTGCGGAGGGTGCGGCAGCGGGCAAGGATGTGCTGGACGTCACGGGCAGAGACGTTGCTGGACTTTGCGACGAGCTGGTCGCGGGCATGCGGACGTACGCGGATATCTCGCAGGATGAGACCGACCGCGCGGTGCTCAAGGCGATGGAAAAAGAAGCGCGGAAAGAGCAGCGCAAGAAGGAATAAATCGACGATTACAGAGTCGCTGAGAGAGCAGCGAAAGAAGGAATGAATTCTATGGAACAGATGATACAAATCAAAGGATTGCAGAAATCCTATAAGAATATAGCCGTCCTCAAAGGCATCGATCTCGCGGTCGAAAAAGGCGCTATCTTCGCGTTGCTGGGCTCCAACGGCGCGGGCAAGACCACGCTGATTAAGATCCTCGCGACGCTCCTTCCGCAGGACGGCGGCGTAGCTTTCGTCGCGGGTGCGGATGTTTCGGCGGAGGCCGACCGCGTCCGCCGCGCCATCAGCCTCACGGGGCAGTTCACTGCCGTGGACGACGTCCTGACCGGGCGCGAAAACCTCATCCTGATCGCAAAGCTCAGGCACTTACCGCAGCCGCAGCGCATCGCAGACGAGCTGCTGGAGCGGTTTGCGTTGGCGGAAGCCGCGAACCGCAGAGCGGGCGAGTATTCCGGCGGCATGCGGCGCAGGCTCGATATCGCGATGAGCCTGATCGGCAACCCCGCCGTGATCTTTCTCGACGAACCGACGACAGGGCTTGATCCCGAAGGGCGAATCGAGGTTTGGAACACGATCAAAGCCCTCGCGAGCAGCGGCACCACGGTGTTTCTGACCACGCAATATCTGGAGGAAGCCGAGCAGCTTGCGGATCACATCGCCATCCTACACGACGGAAAAATCATCGCAAACGGCACGCTGGACGAGCTAAAGCAGTTGCTTCCGCCCGCAAAAGAAGAGTATGTGCTGAAGCAGCCGACGCTGGAAGAGATCTTCCTTTCAATCGTCGGCGGAAAGGAGTGAGCGTATGGAAACCGTAAAAATGCACTTGTTTTCCGATATGTTCGTGATGCTTGGCCGGTCGCTGCGGCATATTTTCCGCAGCGTGGATACGATTATCACCGTCGCCGTGATGCCGATTGCGATGATGCTGCTTTTCGTCTATGTGTTCGGCGGCGCGATGCAGGTCGGCACGGGCCGATACATCGACTACCTGCTGCCGGGCATTCTGCTGATTGCGATCGCCAACGGAATCGGCTATACCGCCTATCGGCTATTTCTGGACAAGCAGCGCGGCATCTTCGAGCGGTTCCGCTCGATGCCCGTCGCGCGATCTGCGGGACTCTGGGGACACGTGCTCTCCTCGCTGGTGTCCAACGCCATCACGGTCGTCGTGATCGTGCTCGTCGCGCTGCTGATGGGTTTCCGTTCGTCCGCGGGTATGCTCGGGTGGCTCGCGGTTGCGGGCATCCTGATGCTGTTTACGCTGGCGCTGACGTGGCTCGCGGCGATTGCGGGGCTTTCGGCAAAGACTATGGACGGAGCCATCGCGTTCTCCTATCCGTTGATCTTTCTGCCGTTCATCAGCTCGGCGTTTGTGCCGACTCAGACCATGCCGCCCGTGGTGCGCGCCTTTGCGCAGCATCAGCCGGTGACGTCGATCGTCAACTCCATCCGCGCGCTGCTTTCGGGTAATCCCGTCGGGAATGATCTGTGGATCGCGCTTGCCTGGTGCCTGGGGATCATGGCGATTGCGTACTTCTTCGCAGTTAGGGCGTATCAGAAGCACGCTTGAGTAAACAAAAAACAAAAACCCCATTTGGGGGTTTTTGTTTTTGGTGCGACCGAAGGGATTCTCCGCTGGGCTTCGGCTTGCTTGCGCTTTGCGCAGCGCAAGCTCTCGCCTGTGCTACCCAGCCGTGGAAAACGATCCACCGGATCGTTTTCTTTCGCGGCTTCAAATCCCTTCTGAATAACAGACCAAAAACGAAAGACCCCGCATGGGGTCTTTTATTTTTGGTGCGACCGAAGGGATTTTCCGCTAGGCTTCGGCTTGCTTGCGCTCCGCGCAGTGCAAGCTCTCGCCTGCGCTACCCGGCTGCTAAAAACAGTCCACTGGACTGTTTTCTTAACGCAGCTTCAAATCCCTTCTGAATAACAGACCAAAAACAAAAGACCCCGCATGGGGTCTTTTGTTTTTGGTGCGACCGAAGGGATTTGAACCCTTAAGGTTTCCCCGACGGATTTTAAGTCCGTTGTGTATGCCGTTCCACCACGGTCGCAACGTGAATATTTTACCATGCGGACGGAGAAAGTCAATTCGAAAGAATGGCTTTCGGCCAATATTCTCCGACTAAAACAGTCCCATCAAAGTCCCAACAATTCCGCCTGCCAAGAAGAAGAACACCGGATGCAGCTTCTTCACCTTCGGCACGAATAAAAGCCCTAGCAGCACGGCATAGAGAATCAGGTTCTTCCAATCGATCGCCTGCCAGAACCCGTCCGCAATCGCGCCGGTAAACAGAGCCGCCGAAATCACCGACCAGGCAGCCGCCGCAATCAACCCCGTCACCGCCGGACGCAGCGCGGAAAACAGATCCACGATCAACCGATCCTCACGATGCTTTTCCAGCGCGCGGGTCACCAGCGAGACGATGATGAACGACGGCAGCACGAGCGCAAACGTCGCCGTCAGCGCGCCTAATATCCCGCCCGCGCTGTAGCCCGCAAACGTCGCCGCGTTGACGCCGACAGGGCCCGGCGTCGCCTCCGAGATCGCGGTGATGTCCGCAAGCCGAAGCGTGCCGAACCAGTCGGGATACCGCTCCATCATCTTCTGGATGAACGGCAGCGTGGCATATCCCCCGCCGACGGCGAACAGCCCCGTCTGAAAAAACTCCAAAAACAGCAGCAGATACGTCATTTGCGTATCCCCCACAGCACAAGCCCGACTGCAACCGCCATCAGCACCACAAAGATCGGAGAAAGATGCGCAAGCGCGATCATCACAAACCCCGCGATGCAGAGCGCGATGCCGAGCCAGTTTTTCACGTTCGCGCGGATCAGCGAGATCACCGCGGAGGTGATCACGGCGGCAACCGCGACGCGCACGCCGTTGAACGCGCTGATCATGATGGGATTGTTCCAGAACTGCATGAGCACCGTCGCGACCAGAAGGATCGCGATGATCGGCGCGGTCAGTACGCCAAGCAGAGCAGCCGCAGCGCCACCCCAACCGCCGCGTTTATTGCCGATCAACACCGCGGTGTTGACCGCAATCACGCCCGGCACGCACTGCGAGAGCGCGAATGCGTCGAGAAGCTCCTCCTGTGTGATCCAGTTGCGGTGCTCCACGACCTCGCGCGTTAATAGCGGCAGCATGGTATACCCGCTGCCGAACATCAGCGCGCCGATTTTGAGAAACGAAAGATAGAGTTCCCAGAAATTCTTCATTCGATCATCCTAACGAAAATATCCTGCCGCGTCAAACAGGAATCAATAGACATACCACTGATTCACGTACGCGAGCAGATACAGCACGAACAGCACGATGCAGACCACCGTCACCGCACGGTCGACGGATTTCTTTTCTGTCAGCGCGCCGAGCGCGAGCGCAAGCGGGTAGGCAGCGGTCAAATACCGCGGACCGGAGAGCAGCCAGGTGGCTCCCACGCACACCGCGTAATATGCGATAAAGTAGGCTACGTTGGATGCACGGAGCTTGTTCTGCGCGCCGATGACGATACCCAGAGCTGCAAAGAGATACACGATATTCGGAATCCACAATCCCCAGAGCATGTGCAGATTGTCCGAAAACGAACCTGTCGCGCTGTTTACCTGCGTCGCCACGGTGTTGAAAAACCAACCGAGCGTCTGGTGCCAGTGCTCGCTCTGGTAGGTTAAAAACGTCGTGGCAGAGCCTGTCACGCGGAAGTTAACGTAGAGATAGAGTAATAGCCCCGCCGGGATGAACACGAGTGAGAGCGCGTTTCCGGTCATCCGGAGCCGCCACGCCCGATTCTTCCCCTGTGCGGGCTTTTCGCGGATCATCGTGCCGACCAGCTCAAAGCAGGCGGGCGCGAAGAGCAGGATGCCCGGCATCCGCGTAAACGCCGCGAGAAACCCGACGATGCCCGCAACCGGATATAGATTCTTCCGCACGGCGTACACACACGCAACGGACAGCAGCAAAAAAAGGCTGTCCGACAGCGGCGCGGAAAAAAGGAACGAAGCGGGCAAAATACAGAGATATTTCAGCGCCCGCAGCGCGCCTTTTTTGTCCGTATCCATCAGCGCGAGTTCGTAGAGCAAATACGCCGCGAACACCCAGCAGAGATTGGAAACGAAAAGACCGCTGACGAGATAGTTGCCGAAGATGAAGTTGATACCGCGGACGAGATAGGGATATAGCGGGAAGAAGACGATCAGCAACCTGTCGTCGCCCGTGTTGACATAGCCGTTCTCCGCGATGTTCAGGTAATGCTGGCTGTCGGTGCCGAGCTGGTTCCAGATGCCGAGCCGGTCGATCAGCCCGCCGGAATAGCCCTGCAGGAGCGAGAGCCCGTAGGTCAGCGCAAACAGCAGCAGGCGAAACAGCGCCAGATAGATCACGAGCTGCAGCATCGGGTGCATGCGCGATTTCCGCGCGCTGCGCCTGCCCTCCTGCTCCCGTACGGGCAGCCAGGGCTTTCTGCTCCAGGCCGCCATCCACTGCGGCACAAACCGGATGCCGAGCAGCGCAAAGAGAAACGCGAGCGCCGCCGCGGCAACCACCGCGAGCGGGTTGTGCGGCGCGTCCGTGAACACCCATTCGGCAAAAGCCGCAAATAATACGATTAAGGGTACCGATGTAAACAGTACCCTTTTCCAGAACCATTCAGATTGTTTGTCGGTCGAGTTCTGCATGAATATCCTTAGTCCCGATTTGCCAGGCACGGGCCGAGAATCTCGCCCATCACAAGGCCGCTGCGCACGGCATTCGCATCCCAGACAAACGCGCTCTCCGCCTTTGCGGGCGTGGCTGCTGCCGTTTGTTTCGCGGGTGCTTTCTCCGGCGGGCAATCCGCGGCGACGCCGGACGCGCTCGATTCCTCGTGCGCGTGCCCGCTCTCGCTGCTGATCGTGACGGTGTGCGTGATCGAGATCTTCGCCTCCGTCAGCGTGCTTTTCGCGGTGGCGAGATCGGGCTTCACATCGTGCGGGAGTTCTCCCTCAAATGTGGAGCCGTCAAACCCTTCCGTCGAAGCGGAACCTTCGCCGGATGCCGATACCGTGGCCTGCGTCGGTCGCACGGAAGGCGCAATCGGCGTGGTCCGCATCGGCTGCTGGGCGCGCTGGGGTTGGGGCGCCTGCTGCCGCATGGCACGCCGGCGCTCCTCCTCCGCTTTCGCTTTTTTCTGGCTATTCTTCGCGAGAATCGGGATGACTACCCAAAAGATCACCAGAAGTAAGATTGTCCACTGCATAGTTATTTCTTGTTATCGGTAGGCGCGGGTTTCGTGCCTTTGCCGATGGCCGTGCGCATTTCGGTGTCCGAATTCATGTTCTGCATGCGGTAGTAGTCCATCACGCCGAGGTTGCCGTTGCGGAACGCTTCCGCCATCGCACGGGGAACTTCCGCTTCCGCTTCGACAACGCGCGCGCGCATGCCGGCGACCGCCGCGATGTTCTCCTGCTCTTGCGCGACCGCCATTGCGCGACGCTCTTCTGCCTTGGCCTGCGCGATGCGCTTGTCCGCTTCCGCCTGGTCGATCTGCAGCTGCGCGCCGATGTTGCGGCCGACGTCCACATCCGCGATGTCGATGGAGAGAATCTCAAACGCGGTGCCCGCGTCGAGGCCCTTGTCCAGAACCGTGTGGGAGATCTTGTCCGGGTTTTCCAGAACGTCCTTGTGGCTCTTGCTGGAGCCGACGGTGGTGACGATGCCCTCGCCGATACGGGCGATGATCGTCTCTTCACCCGCGCCGCCGACGAGACGGTCGATGTTCGCGCGGACGGTGACACGCGCTTTGGCGCGCAGCTCGATGCCGTCCATGGCAACCGCTGCGATGATCGGGGTTTCAATGACCTTCGGCAGTACGCTCATCTGCACGGCGTTGAGCACGTCGCGGCCGGCGAGGTCGATGGCGCAGCTCTGCTCAAAGCCCAGCGGGATGCCGGCGCCCTGTGCTGCGATGAGCGCGTTGATCACGCGGTCGACGTTGCCGCCCGCGAGATAGTGCGCTTCCAGCTTGTTGATGGAGACGTTGAGGCCGGCCTTGGTCGCCTTGATCATGGGGTTCACAATCCGGCTCGGGATGACCTTACGAACGCGCATACCGACGAGCTGGAAGATGCCGATCTTGACGCCGGAAGCAGCCGCGGAAATCCAGAGGCCCAGCGGCACAAAGCTGAAAAAGAGCACCAGGAAAATGACGATCAGAATAATAATTGCAATAGGTCCGAATACCATAAATTACCTCCATACATTCGTTCTCGTTTTCGTGTGCGCCGGAAACCTCCGGCAAGTTGAAACGCCAAGAGGCGTGACAATCGAATTTACTCTGCCGCGGGTTTGTCTCCGGCCGCGCGGACGCGGATATGCATGCCCTGCGCCTGGATGACGGTCACGGTTGCGCCCTTTGGAATGAATTCGCCGGATGTTGCGACATCGACGCGTTTGCCTTCGATCTCCGCGATGCCCGCGGGACGAAGCGTAGTGATCGCGATGCCGCTCTTGCCGATGAGCTCTTCCTTTGCCGCGGCAACCTCGGGCACGGATGTGCCGTTGGAATGATCGCGGTTCACGAGGAAGGATTTGCTCAGCCGCCCCTTCTGGAACGAGCGGATAACCCACACCAGCCCCAGCACGATGAGCAGCAGCGCGATGGCGATGATGTACAGCGCAACGCGCGGATTTCCCCAGCCGAGCTGCATGACGACCACGGCGATCAGCGAGAGAAGGCCGGTCGCGCCAGCAACGCCGATACCCGGCGTAAACAGCTCAATCACAAACATGACCAACGTAATCACGAGGCAAATAATCGTTGCCACCGCGGTCGGCCCAAGTAATTCATAAAAGCTCATGTCAGTATAACCCCCTCTGACGAACGATCAACCCTATTATATCATACACAGCGGCTGTAATCGAAAATTTATTGTTATATTGTGGTATATACATTTTTCACAATTGATTGGGTTGCAGTGTTCCGCGCGATTCGATACGGATCTTCGCGAGATCCCGCAGAAACATCGCGCAGGCGAGCACGTCTGCGGCTCCGCCGGGGCTCGCGCGCCAAGTTTGGCAATCGCGGTCAAGCATTCGTATCTCATCCTGCATTTTCGTCCCGCCCGCGGGATAACGCGACGCGATCTCTCCCGCTCGTTCACGCAATGTCTGCGCGATCTCGTCGCCGCAGCGCACGAGCACGTTTGCGTCTTCCATGGTAGCGATCAGCCGCATCAGCGCGAGCAGCCACGCGTCCTGTTCCGTCGTGCCCTGTTCACTTGCGCGGGAGAATTCCGCAAGTGCGAGGAGCACGTGCGGAAAACCGTCCTCCGCCTCGCCCCGCGCGCCGCGCGCGCCGTAGCGCGCGAACGCCCTACCTGCGTTCGCGCCGAGCTCCGCCGTCACACCGCCGCAGAAGCGCGCGGCAAGCGCGCAAACAGTCTGCGGGCCGCTCTCGCCGTTTGCGGTGCAATAACCGGCGGCATAAGAGAGCGAGCCGAGCAGGAACAGCGCGCCTTTGTGCGTGTTGACGCCGTTTGTCGCCGAGAACATCGCCGCTTCCGCCGCGATTCCAAGCTCTCGCACGGCGTTGATCCTGCCGTCCGGCGAGAGCGATACTTCCGCGACTCCACGCGCGGCAATCCCGGAAAAGTGCGGCTCCAGAGCTTCTGCGCTTGTCAGCAGCAGCTGTAAATCCATATCCGCATGCGCGCCGCTATTCTCCGAGTCCACCAAGCCAGGCTTGGGCGAAAGCCGCGCCTCCCGCTCCAATGCCTCGCGGGCAAACCGCCCGATCTGTTCCGTTAGCCCGCTCATAACGGGTTCTCCCGGATGTAGACGTGCGTCGTCTCCGGCACGAGCGGCGCGATCTCGTCGTATCGATGCTCCGCCCAGAGCGCGCGCACACGCGAGGCCGAAATCGGCTGACCGCCGATCGTCTTGCGCGGAATCACGCGCACGGCAACGCCGTGCTCCGGCAGAATCGCGCAGAGTGTTTCGTTGTAGGCAGCCGTCATGGGATCGAGCGGCTCCTCGCCGACAAAGCGCGTGCGGATGCCGCATGCGGGCGCGATCCGCTCCGCAAACAGTGTCGCATCCAGCCGCGCGAACGCAA
The DNA here is from genome assembly GCA_035561095.1 of Clostridia bacterium. Classification (GTDB taxonomy): domain Bacteria; phylum Bacillota; class Clostridia; order Christensenellales; family CAG-138; genus UBA7703. The sequence continues at coordinate 12,799 of DATMYE010000061.1, forward strand.
GCACAGCCTCGTTCTTATCCTTAAAAAAGTAGTCGGGGAATGTCGCTCCCGAGATGATATAGTCTCCTCCTGCAAGGACGTTGACGTTCGATAAATCGCGGCAGCCTTCGCGCACAAGCCGCAGGCGCACATCCGCGCGGACATGCGCGGCGTCCGCCGAAAGCACAAACACGTTCAACCGTTCACACTGCGCGGCAGCGGTTTCGACCAAGTAACGGTGCCCCAGCGTAAACGGGTCCGCGTTCATGACGATTGCGCCGTCGGCTTTCGGCAGTTTCTTCAAATAATTCGGGAACGCGGTTCCGCTGCTTTCGAGCAAAGCGGCATCATCTGTTTGAATCAATTCATGAAAGCATAGCGACGAAAACAGCTCTGCGTACTGCGGTTTTGTGACCACAAAAACGTTCATGAGTCCTGTGTCTCGGATGGTCTGATAAAGATGCGTCACGAGCGCGGGGAGAATCCCCTCGCCCTGGCGTGATTCGTCCACCGCGAGCGAGCGGATGGCGCTGCCCGCGATGCCGCCGAGCGCGAGCAGTGTTTCGCCCTCAAACGCACCGTAGAGCGCGGTCACGCCGCGGTCGAGGCGGATGCCTGCGCGCGCATAGAACGCATCGATCATCGCCTGATCGCGCTTGAGCGAAAGCGAACGAATCTCCATCGATCCTCTCCTCCTGTTTCACTCCGGCAACGTCGAAAGCAGCTTGCGATATGCCGCCTGCACCTCGTCCTGCGTGTGCAGCCTGCGGGAATAGCAGGCTCTGCCCGCCTTGCCGCAGACGATGCAGCCGCGTTCCGGAAAGCCGATCTCCTCGCGGCTGAGCTGCAGGCCGTTTGGCCGGATCACGTCCATATCCCAGAGTCTTCCGCAGGGAGCTGCTTCTTCCAGCTTGCATAGCTCCATCTTGAGAAATCCCGGTTCGGTCTTTACGACGAGATACGCCTCGTCGCCTGTGTCTTTCTCGTGCGATTCGAACACGAGCGGGATGAGCTCGTTCCGCTGTATCACCCGCGAGATGGCTTGTATCCCCGCGTCAAAGAGCCGGATGGTCTCCGGCGAGCGCTTCACAGGCCCCGGCGAAACAACGGTCAGCACGGCGACGCAAGCGCCGGGAAAGCGCTTTTGTAACGTCCTGATGTACGCCGCGCGCGCTTCGCGGGCAGCCAAAAGTTGTTCGAGTGTGATCTCCATAATCGCATTATAGCATACTTGATTTTGCTTGCCGCGCTTGTTTTATAAGCTTTGTGAATGTCGTAATATTTATTCACACACGCTTTGTTCTATTCGTTTTGCTTTGGGTGCGCGGTTTTCAACATAAAACGCTCGGTTCGTCGACGAAAGACGGGATTGTGCGCTTGTATACAACAATACAAGCATGCTTGCGCGTGATATATTATCCGCGCGTAACATGCATAATGCTTGTAATCTCGGCGTGTATCCACTATGATTATGCATAGAAGAAGACCGTTCGGAGGTGCCCCAAAACATGAAGATCACCACGCCCGCATCCGCGGGCACCATGGAATCCGGAGACATCATGATCGAGATCGAACCCGGTGAGCAGCGGGAGGTCGAGGTCGTCCTAAAAAGCTCCGTCGCCAATGAATTCGGAAAGCAGATCGTGTCGACGATCCGCCGCGCGGTAGAGGAATTCGGGCTGGAATACGCCGTGATCAACGCCGTGGACAAGGGCGCGCTGGATTGCACGATCCGCGCCCGCGTTGCCGCGGCCTGTCAGCGCGCGACCGCCACCGAGTCGTTCGACTGGGGGAAACGCGTATGACAAAGCTCCGCAGAACCATGCTGTTCGTGCCGGGCAACAACCCCGGCATGATGAGCGACGCGCATATCTACGGCAGCGACGCGTTGATGTTCGATCTGGAGGATTCCGTCACCCTGCGCGAAAAGGATGCGGCGCGTTTGCTCGTTTATCACGCGCTCAAGACGATCCATTACGGCGAGTGCGAGCGCGTCGTGCGCGTCAACCCGCTCTCGACCCCTTTCGGCAAGGCGGATATCGAGGCGATGGTCGCGGCGGGCGCGGAGGTCATCCGTCTGCCCAAGACCGAGACCGCGCAGGACATTCTCGATACCGAAGCCGAGATTGAGCGCGCGGAGCGCAAATATGGCATCCCAGTCGGGCAGACGCGCATGATGGCGGCCATCGAAGGCGCGCTAGGCGTCGTCAATGCCTACCCGATTGCGAGCGCGAGCCCCCGACTTGTCGCAATCGCGCTGGGTGCCGAGGACTATTGCGCAAACCTCAAGACCGCCCGCTCGCCCGAAGGCAGCGAGCTGCTGTTTGCCCGCGGCGCGATCATCGTCGCGGCCAGAGCCGCGGGAATCGACGCCATCGACACCGTGTTTTCCGACGTCAACAACGAGGAGCAGCTCGTCAAAGAGACGCTCGCGATCAAGCAGCTGGGATTCGACGGAAAATCCGTCATCAACCCGCGCCAGATCAAGCCCGTGCACCGCGTGTTCACGCCCACGCACGAGGAGGTCGTCAAAGCCCAGCGCATCATCGCCGCAAGCCATGATGCGGAGGCCCGCGGCAGCGGCGTGGTCGCGCTCGACGGCAAGATGATCGACCGCCCGGTCGTGCTCCGCGCGGAGCGGACGCTGGAGCTTGCCTATGCTTCCCGCGCGGTGTTTGAGGAGGACGAACTATGACACGCGATCAACAATTTTACGCGGCGCTCTCCGCGCTGAACAGGCCCGCCTATGTGCCCGGCGAAAACCTGCGGCTCTACGACAAAGATACATCCCCGCTGAAAAACCGGATGAACCGCGAAAACAAGATCGTCGAAAGCCTCGAAAAAGCGGTCGAGCTTTCCGGTCTTCGCGACGGCATGACGATCTCGTTTCACCATCATTTCCGCGACGGCGACCACATCGTGAACATGGTCGTGGACACGCTGGCGAAGATGGGATTCCGCGATCTGAAGCTCGCTCCGTCCAGCCTGTCTGACGTGCATGCACCTCTTGTGCAGCACATCAAGAACGGCGTGATTTCGCACATCGAAACCTCCGGCTGCCGCGGCGCACTCGCCAAAGCCGTCTCAATGGGTCTGATGGACGAGCCCATGATCTTCCGCTCCCACGGCGGCAGAGCCGCGGCGATCGAGGAGGACGAAATCCACATCGACGTGGCGTTTTTAGGCGCGAGCAGCTGCGATCCCTTCGGCAACGCAAACGGCTACTCCCGCGAAGGCGAGGAGAAGTCCATGTGCGGTTCGATGGGCTATGCCCGCGTGGACGCGCAGTATGCCGACATCGTCATCGTGCTCACCGACAACATCGTAGGCTACCCCAACGTGCCCTTCGGCATCTCCCAGCGGCTCGTGGACTACATCGTGCATGTGGACGACGTCGGCGATTCTTCCAAGATCATGACAGGCGCCACCCGTTTTTCGACCAATCCGCACGACCTGATGATCGCGGAGGCGACCTCCAACGTCATCGTGCATAGCGGATATTTCTACGACGGTTTCTCGCTGCAGACCGGTTCCGGCGGCGCTTCGCTCTCCGTCACGCGCTTTTTGCGCGAGGCGATGATCGAGAAGAACATCCGCGCGAGCTTCGCCCTCGGCGGCATCACGGGCGCGATGGTCAAGCTGCTCGAGGAAGGGCTTGTCAGCAGGCTCCTGGATGTACAGAGCTTCGACCTTGACGCGGCGCAGTCGCTGAAAAACAACCGCTTCCATCAACAGATCGATGCGAACTATTACGCAAACCCCTACCGCAGAGGTGCGGCCGTCAACCAGCTCGACGTCGTCGTGCTCTCCGCGCTGGAGGTGGACACAAACTTCAACGTCAACGTACTTACGGGTTCCGACGGCGTCATCCGCGGCGCGGTCGGCGGGCACCCGGACACCGCGGCGGGCGCAGCGCTCGCCATCGTCGTCTGCCCGCTCATGCGCGGGCGCATGCCAAGCGTGCGCGACCACGTCAACACCATCGTCACCCCCGGAGACACCGTGGACGTACTCGTCACCGATCAGGGCATTGCGGTGAATCCCAAGCGCCCTGAGGTCGAGGAGCGGCTGGAGCGGGCGCACCTGAAGGTGACGCCCATCGAGGAACTCGCGCGCAGAGCTGAGCGCATCACCGGAAAGCCCGATCCGCTTCCCTTTGGGGAGAAGATCGTCGGCGTTTGCACCTATCGCGACGGCAGCGTGCTGGATCTGATCCGGAACCTGACCTGAGATCCTCTGTCTGCCGATTCTAGACCGGGTCGTGCATCAAAGGCTCATACAACTGCTCACAATTTATTTTTGTAATTTCATCACAGTGTAACAGGGAAGCTGTGTTATAATGTGTGAAAGGGGTGAGTTGTATGAATCAGACGAACTTTACGATGGAACTCGCGGAGGAACTGCTGGAGACACTCAAATCCCGCTTTCAGGCGAATCAGCGCCGCCACGCCGGAATCAGTTGGGATGATGTCGAGGTACGCCTCCGCACCCACATTACGAAGCTGTGGTCTCTCTACATGATGGAGAAGACCGGCGGAGAACCGGACGTGTTCGCGCTTGATGCATCCACTGGCGAAGTCGTATTTTACGATTTTTCCGCGGAGACGCCGATCGGACGCAGAAACTTCTGCTATGACCGTGCAGCCTGGGAGTCCCGCAAAGAGAACAAACCGGAGAACTCCGCGATGGAGAAGGCGGAAAACATGGGTGTGTCTGTGTTGACCGAGGACGAATATCGCGCGCTGCAAACGCTAGGCGAGTTTGATCGCAAGACGTCCAGCTGGGTGGTTACGCCCGAACCAATCCGCAAACTAGGCGGTGCGCTCTTCTGTGACCGCAGGTATGACCACGTGTTTACCTATCACAACGGCGCGGAATCGTACTATGCCGTGCGCGGGTTCCGCGCGAAGCTCAAGGTATAATCATCGGGCTTTCCAATCGGAAAGAAATTGATTGCATTGTTCCTAAAAACGAGGCCTCACGGCCTCGTTTTTTCTTGCGTCAAACCCCGATCTGTGTTATAAAACTACAAACGCCAAACGACCGCCCGCGAGCGCGCGGCGCACGGAGGATCATGAAAAAAGGCTTACTCCTCGGGCTTCTCGCTTCGTTCTTCTTCGCGTTCACGTTCCTGCTCAACCGCAGCATGCATCTATCCGGCGGCAGCTGGGTCTGGAGCGCGAGCCTACGCTATCTCTTCACATTCCCGATGTTTGCGCTGCTCGTTTGGCGCACATCCGGCTTTTCGCGCGTGCACCGCGCAATCCGGCTCTCTCCGCTTCGCTGGCTCCTTTGGAGCACCGTCGGCTTCGGGCTGTTCTATGCGCCGATCTCCTTTGCGGGCGACCACGGCGAAAGCTGGCTCATCGCCGCGAGCTGGCAGGTCACCATCGTGATGGGGCTCTTGCTTTCCCCGCTGTTTCAGAAGAAGATCGCGGTCAAAAACCTCGGTGCGGCGGCGATTATCCTACTGGGTGTGTTCCTGCTCCAGCTGAAAAACATTCTCTCCGCGCAGCTGACCTCCATCGCGCAGACGCTGCTGCCGATTCTCGTCGCCGCCGTCGCCTACCCGCTCGGCAACCGCAAGATGATGGCGCTGTGTCCTGCGGAGTTGACCACCATCGAGCGCGTCTACGGCATGACGCTCTGCAGCCTGCCGTTCTGGATTTTCCTCGCGCTCTACGGCCTCTTCACGCGCGGGCTGCCTTCGGCGTCCCAGGCGATTCAGTCGCTCGGCGTCGCGGTGCTCTCCGGCGTGATCGCAACCCTCCTCTTCTTCCGCGCAACGGATATGGTTAAGCACAGCCAGCGGCAGCTCGCGGTGGTAGAATCCACGCAGTCGTTCGAGGTGCTCTTTACCCTGATCGGCGGTGTGTTGCTGCTGAAGGATGCTCTTCCCGATGTGTACGGCTGGGTCGGCGTGGGGCTGATCGTGCTCGGCATGGTGCTCAGCAGTCTTGCGTCGGTCGAGAAACGCAGGCAGGACTAACCCGCCGAAACGATCAACAGCATAGCCCGCAACACAAACAAATAAGCCTGCACGCAAGATGCAGGCTTTTACAGTTTCGGTTGACAAACGCGTATGTGGAGATGTATGATAACTTCATGTATGCAAAAAACATATATGTTTAATATTCTCTCTATTATCATTATATCGTGCTGTTGGCAAGCCGTCAATAGCATCCGGCAAAAAAGTTTAAAGGAGACCCGAATGAACGATCTGGATCGAAAACAGGAACAGGCATGGCTCGATTCCGTGCTCGCCGAGGCGGACGCGCAGTATCGCGAGGCAGCCGAGCGCGACGACGCGCTGAAGGACGACGCCATCGAAACCCAGCGGGATCTCTGGGAGGATTTGGGCTCCATCGCATCCTCCGACGGGCTGGACAAGCTCGTCGACTTCCTTGAATACATCAATGTGATGAAGAAGCAGAAGCGGAGCCACGGCATCAACGAAGCGCAGAAAGCGAAGTTGTCCAAGATTCTCCGTTCGCCGTATTTCGGACGGATCGATTTCCGAACCCTGGAGCAGTCCGCGGTGAGACCGTACTATATCGGCACCTTCAGCCTGATTACCGACGAGAATCGCGTGCTGGTCTACGACTGGCGCGCACCGGTCAGCGGCATGTTTTATGACAACGAGGTGGGCAAAGCGAGCTTCCAAACGCCCAACGGCATTGTGGAAGGCGAACTGACCGCCAAGCGGCAATACAAGATCGAGGACGGCAGGATCGTCTACCAGTTTGACAGCAGCCTCAAGATCGACGACGAGATGCTCCAGCAGATGCTGGCGGGGCACGCAGACGGGCGGATGCGCTCCATCGTGACCACCATCCAGCGCGAGCAGAACCGCGCCATCCGAAACGAGGACTACCGGCACCTGATCGTGCAGGGCGCGGCGGGCAGCGGTAAGACCTCTGTCGCGCTCCATCGCATCGCGTACCTGCTCTTTCGGCACAGGGACACCATCACGGCGAACAACATCATCGTCTTTTCGCCGAACCCCGTATTCAGCGACTATATTTCAAACGTGCTGCCGGAGCTCGGCGAGCAGAATATGTTGCAGACGACGTTTGAAACGTTTCTCTCCGGCGCGCTTTCGGTCAAAGGCAGGCGCGAGCGTTACTATGACCTGATGGAATATCTCTTCTCCGCGAAAACGCAGCCGGGCTTTGCCGCGCGTCTGTCGCACCTCGCGCTGAAGTCCTCCGCGGCGTTTCGGGATGCGATCAAGGCATATGCCGCCGATCTCGCGCAACAGCCTGTGCACTTTGCCCCGCTCGTCTGTGCGGGAAAAACCATCGCATCATCCGATGAATTATCACGTTTGTTCACCTACGATTATGCGGCATTGCCCTTTTTCGCGCGGTTTGCGAAGCTCCGCGCGCGCATGGACTATCTGCTCGACGCGCATGAGGCGGTTCGCGCGGCGCAGGTCGCGGACGCAATCACCGCGGCGGAAGGCTTCATCGACCGCGGCGAACTCAAGCGCAGGAGCCGCGCCATCGCGCAGGAGGAGACCCGATCCGCACGTTCCTCCGCGGCCATGATGACGGAGGTAAACGCAAGCAGCGTGTATCTGGAATTTCTGGATTCTCTCTCGGAGTGGCTGCCTGATCAATCCGCTGAAATGTGCGCCGAGGCTGCACGCTATACACGCGAAACCTTCCGCGCGGGGCAGCTGCACTACGAGGATCAAATCGCGCTGTTGTACCTGCAGGGCGCACTCGGCGGCACACAAAAGACCGCGCGCATCCGCTATGTGATCATCGACGAGGCGCAGGACTATTCCCCGCTGCAATACGAGTGCATCCGCCTGTTTTTCGCGCAGGCGAGCGTGACCATGCTTGGCGATCTCAGCCAGTCCATCGCACCGGAGCTCAGCCTGGGCGGCTATGAGAATATCTCCGCGCTCTTCCCCGCAGCGGAAACACTGCTGCTTCGCTTTACAAAAAGCTACCGCTCCACGGCGGAGATCATCGCGTTTGCGGGGCAGATCCTTGGCCACGCGGGCGAGGTGGACACCGTAGGCCGCCATGGAGACACGCCTGTTATCGTATCGCTTCCGAACGAGGCGGAGATCACGCGCGCCGTCGCGGACGACATCCGCGCGCTGACCGCGCAGGGTTACGCTTCCATCGGCATTCTCACTGAGACCAATGCGGAGACAAAAGCGCTGCACCATGCGCTGAAGGATACGATCCCCGTACACGCAATCCTTGGCGGCGAGGAGGAGTTTCCGCGCGGTGCTGTCGTGTTGCCCGCCTATCTCGCCAAGGGGCTGGAGTTTGACGCGGTGATTCTCGCCAACGCAGGCAGCGGTCATTTTTCGGCGGAGCGCGAGCGGCTTTTGCTCTATACCGCATGCACACGCGCGCTGCACGCGCTGAAGGTCTACTGCCTTGGCGAACCCTCGCCGTTTTTGCCGCTGCATTAATCGCGCGACGCATACAAAAAGCCCGCCTTTCGGCGGGCTTTGTTTGTTGCGTATCGATCAATCCGCGAGCGTTGTGGTGAAGACCGGATAGGTATCGACCATCAGATACAGACGCGCGTCCGCGGGAATCGTCTCGCCTTTGTCGAGCTTGAGAAGGATCGAGCCCACCGTGCCGTCGTCGTTTGCGGTCACGATTGTGTTCTTCGTGTAGTAGAGCGGCAGCGGGTGCCCGCTTGCGTCGGTCAGGAGCAGACTGTAGACGTGCTCGTCCGCACGCAGAGAGGCGATGTTGAGTCCAACAAGAACGCCGCCCGCATCATGTGAAATGTCGATATTTCCGTCGCTCAGCTGCAAGGGCGCAGCCGCATCCGCCCGCTGCGTCAGCCGCACACCGCCGCGCACGAACATCTGCCCGGTTTTGAATTCGCTCATGCCCATGAGCTTGAGCCCGATGCCGTAAAACTCGATCTCGTCGCAGTTCGTAACCGCGACCACATCCGCATCCCGCGCGAATGTACCTTCACTCGCGAGCGGCGCACTGACGCGATAGCTCGCAAACGGCATATCCCACGAGCCGATGAACTTGATCTTGAACCCGTCGTCGTTATAGAGCGTGACTAGGCCATCTTCCTGGTGCAGCAGGAGCGGATAGCGCGTGATTGCGCTAGGATCGATCGCGGAGGTACCATCCTCCGTGAGCCTGCCTTCGACCACCCACATCAGAAGATCGCCGGAGTCGGTCTTGTCCACCGCGCCCGCGATATAGTGCAGCGAATCGAAGCCGATCTGGTTGTAGGAAGGCAGTATCGACGGCGTTGGCACCGATAGCCTGCTGAGTTCCAGCACGCTCTGCGTCTTATCCTGCATCGCCGTCTGGAATGTCTTCTCCGTGTTCGCGCCCTGCGTGATGCTGAAATCCTGAATCAGCGCATAATCAACCGGGTTCTTGCCTCCAAAGAACTTCAAGCCGAAGCGAGAAAGCCCTGTCACATAGGTTGCATCGACACGGACGGTGATCTTCCCGCTTGCGTCCGCTTTCCAGCCGCCGAGCGGCGGCACGATGTTGACAAAACGGTTCGTCGCGCCAACCTCGACGCGGTAGCCTTCGTTGCCCTCGATGGTGACGCGCACGCTGTTTCGATCCAGCGCGGAGAGCACCGTGTCGCCGTTTTCGCGCACCAGCAACGATAGCGTGATCGGCTCGTTCGCGTCAATCGACTCCGGCGGCGTGAGCAACATCGAGCCGAACGCGGTCGTAAACAGCAGGTGCGGTCCGTCGGACGGCATCAGCTCACCTTCCGAATAGCAGCGCGGGTCGGCTTTGCCCGCCTCCGTAAGCGGATAATCGTACGGCACAAAGAACACCTCACCGCTTTCTCCGGCGATGAACACGCCGTTGTAGCCCAGCGCGGGCGAGCCGTTGAGGTCGTTTCGGACATCCGTGATGCACTGATAACTCCAGCGCAGCGTGCCGTCGGGGTTGACGCAATAGAGCTTGCCTTCTCCGTTGCCGAAATAGATGTTGCCGTTTCCGTCCACCGCGGGCGAGGAGCGGATGGGCTCCAGCGTATCAAACTGCCAGACGGATTTGCCCGTATGCGGGTTGATCGCGTAGAGCGTGCCGTCCGTGCTGCCCTGAATGATCGTGCCGTCGCGCAGTTGCGCGGGGCTTGCGTAGATGTGATCCTTCGTGCCGAATTTCCAGAGCAGTTTGCCGCTGTCCTGCGCAAAGGCGCGCACGAATCCATCGAACCCGCCGACGATGACTGCGCCGTTTTCGTTGCTGCTCGTGAGCATCGTCGTCGCGGCGACCGTGCCGAAGCTGCCTGTTTCCCAGAGCTTGTTGCCCGCGACATCATAGGCAAACACGTTCTGCAGAATCTGATAGCACGAGGCGAAGAACAGCTTGCCCGTTTCGAGGTTGACCGAGGGCAGCGACCAGACCATCTCGTTTGCAGGATAGGCGGTCTTTCGCACGCCGTCCTCGCGGTTTAATGCATAGACGAGGTAGTTGTCGTTGGGCGCAAGAAGCGTGCCGTCCGGCAACATGCCGATGTTGCCCTCAAACCAGTTGACGTTATACGTCTTGATGCCGTACTGCGCCTCGACCTGTTCGGTCGTCTGTGCAGGAGATTTCCAGATGAGCGTGCCCGTCTCGCGGTCGAGGCAATAGACATTTGCGTCTCCGCTGCCGAAATAGACCCGACCCTGATCGTCCAGCAGTGCGGAGGAGTCGATAATCTCGCCCGTCTGGAAGCGCCATTTCACGCTTCCGTCGGGTGCAAAGCAATAGAACACCGTGTCCGCGGAGCCGATGTAGCAGTTGCCGTCAACGTCCACCACGGGCGAGGAGAAGATGCCCTTTCCGGTGCGGTAGCTCCACGGCACGCTGTCCTTGATGTATAAAGGAGCGACCGCGCTTCTGCCGTTGTTCAGCGCGTTTGCGCGGAATTTCGCCCACGGGCTCATGGAATCGAGCGGGATGCCGTAGTCAAACCCGCCGTCCGCGGTGAGCGCGACGTCCGGCGCGGGTGAAAGATCGTGCAGCCCGAACGGCACGAATTTTATCACAGCGAAGATTGCGCATATCACCACCAGCGCTAAAAAGATCTTCCAGCCAAGCCCCTTGTGCTTTCGCACCTTTTTCTCCCGTTTTCCCATCGTGGTCCCCTCCTGTTATTCTTGTGATGCGCCGATTTGCGCTCTGCCGGAGGCGGAGCAAACGCCCAAGAGCAGCATCCGCACCGCGCACCGCTGCTCCTCTGCAAAGTCCGCCGTGGTGCGCTGCTCGCGTTCCAGCATCAGTCCTTCGATGACATAGGCATAAATCTTGGCAAACAGCGCGTGATCAAATAATTCCAGCGCGCCTTCCGCGACCGCCTCATCCATGATCGCAAACGTCTTTTCCCAGCCGGTTTCGAGCCATGCGGTCACCTGCTGAAACGCCAGCGGGAATGCCCGCCGCAGTTCGCGAATGCGGTAGCTCTGAAACGGCATCTGCGGCACGACGCAAAGAAGCCGCACGGTCTTTTCCAGCGCGGTCAGTGTTCCGTCTTCGCGGATGGCGCGCTGCTCGCGCTCCACCGCGTCAAAATAGTGCGTGACGGCGCGCCCGACCAGTTCCTCCTTGGAGCGGACGAGCTCGTAGAGCGTTTTTTTGCTGATGGAGAGTCTGTTGGCAAGCTCATCCATCGTAAACTTGACCCCTTGTTCCTGATAGAGCGAAAATGTCGCCTGATAGAGTTTTTCTTCGGTTGTCATGCTGCCTCGTAATTTGATTTTGATGTGTGGAATATGAAACTTCGGAAACTGATTTGGTGTTTTGAGTTTATTATAGCAGGTATTCCGCCGACCGCAAGCAAAAGAAGTTTGCGGCTGTATTCTTCGTTTTGCTGTGATATAATAACGAAAGCAAACAATTGTACTGTTTAAGGAGACCCATTGGAGAAGCGCAGAGTCGCCGTGCGAACCCTCGTCGAAACCGTCATGCTGTCCGGCAGCATCTCCGCGGCGGCGTCTTCCGCGCGCCTATTGGACGGCATCCGCGGACATCAGGCGCTGCAGGCGGTGGCGGCTGACGGCGCAAAAAACGAGGTATCCGTCTCCGGCACGGTCTGCTCCGAGCACATCGAGCTGACGGTCTACGGCAGAATCGACCGCCTCTATGGTGACACCCGCGTCGAGGAGATCAAGACGACGTATCTCGACGGCGAGCGGCTCGTTCCCGGCGATCCGCAACACTGGGCGCAGGCGAAGTGCTATGCGTTTCTCTTTTGCGAACTGAACGATATCCGTCAAATCGACGTCAGCCTGACGTACTTCCATCTCGACACGGGCGAGATCACGACGTTTACCGAACCATATACCCGCGAATCCCTCGCGACGTTCTACGCGCTCCTCACCGAGCGGTATCTTGCGCTGCTCGAGACGGAATATGTCCACGAGCGCGCCCTGCGGGAAGATGTGCGGCAGATGGCATTCCCCTATCCCGCGTTCCGCGAAGGGCAGCACGAGCTCGCGGCGCAGGTCTACTACGCGATCCGCGAAAAGTCCGCCCTGCTCGCGCAGGCGCCGACGGGCACGGGTAAAACTATGGCGGTGCTGTTTCCTGCACTAAAGGCTTTAGCGGACGGGCACGCGGCAAAGATTTTCTACCTCACCGCGCGCACGACGCAGCAGGAAGCAGCGGTCAACGCCGCAAAGCTCATTGCAGCCAAGCATCTGCGCGCCGTCGTCATCACCGCCAAGGAAAAAGCTTGCGTCTATGATCACCCGATCTGCCGCGAGGGCGACTGTCCGCGCGCGGAGGGCTATTATGACCGCCTCGGCGACGCGCTTTCCGAGCTGAACAAGCTCGACGGCGTGTTCACGCAGGAAGTCATCCGCGCCTATGCCGCCAAGCACTTCCTCTGTCCGTTTGAGCTTTCGCTCGATCTCTCGCTCAGCTGCGATCTGATCATCTGCGATTATAACTACGCATTCGATCCGCGCGTTCGCCTTCAGCGCTTCTTCACCGCCGGACGCAACGGCTTTGTGCTGCTCGTGGACGAGGCGCACAACCTGCCCGACCGCGCGCGGAGCATGTATTCCGCCGCGCTGTCGCTGGCTAACGTCGCGGAAACGCGCCGCAGCGTGCCCAAGCAGCACCGCAAAACCCCGCTCTATCGCACGCTCAAGCGGCTGGAGACGGAGATACACGCGCTGTTTGATGTGATCGAGCCGCCGCTTGCGGCAGCCGAACCGCCGGAATCGCTCACAAAAGCCGTCGAAGGCGCGCTGGATCAGCTCAACGCGGAGACGATCCCCGCCGACCGCGCGCTGGCAAGGCAGCTTAGCTTCGATCTTTCGTCATTCCGCTTTGTGCTGGATCTGTTCGACGCGCAGTATCGCACGCTCTATCAGGGCGGCAAGACCACGCGCACAATCACGCTCTACTGCACCGATGCCGCGGGCAAGCTCGCGGAGATCTACAAAAAGTGCCGCAGCGAGATCTTGTTTTCTGCGACGCTCTCGCCGTTTGCATTCTACCGCGACCTGAGCGGCGTGAAGGTCGAGACGCCGTTTCTTGCGCTGCCTTCTCCATTTCCGCAGGAAAACCTCGCGGTGTTCCATCTGCCGCTGGATACGCGCTTTGCGGCAAGGGAGGTGACGTTGCACCTCGTTGCGGATGCCATCCGCGCGTTCGTTTCCGCGCGGGAACGCGGCAACTATCTCGTGTTCGCGCCGTCGCATTCCTATCTCGCCAAGCTCTCCGCGCTCCTGCATGAGCTGCTACCCGACATCACGTTTTTGGAGCAGTCGCCGAAGATGGACGACGCGGCCCGCGCGGAGTTTCTCGCGCAGTTCACGTCGGATGGCGTTGGCATCACCCTCGGCCTCGCCGTCATGGGCGGCGTGTTTGCGGAGGGAATCGATCTGCCCGCCGAGCGGCTCTGCGGCGCGGTCGTGGTCGGCGTGGGTCTGCCGCAGGTGTGTTTGGAGCGGGATGTCCTCCGCGACGCGTTTGAGGAAACCTACCAGAGCGGATTCCGCTACGCCTATCAGTACCCCGGCATGAGCAAGGTTTTGCAGGCTGCGGGGCGCATCATTCGCACCGAAACCGACCGCGGCGCGCTTCTGCTCATCGACACACGCTACTCGCTCGCGGACTACCGCACGCTGCTGCCGCCGCACTGGAAGGTCGAGCGCGTGCGCAAGCAAGAGGAGCTCGCGCTGAAGGTCGCGACGTTCTGGAACATGCCAAACGCATAACTTCCCGTAAAACAAGCGCGTTCTTTGCTTGCTTCTCAGGTTAGAAACTGATAGACTACACGATTGTATGAGTAAAACGAATCATTATAACTTCAAAGCCATCATGTTCGATATCGACGCGTGCCTAATCGACTCCGCGCCGAATCTGATTGAAACACTGGATCGCGCCGTGTTCGATACGGGCGGCGGCCGCCATCCGCAGGAATATCTGCGCAAGATGCTGGGCTTGCCCGGCTATGCGCTGGGCGAGCTGTTTGACCTGCCGGACTGGGAGCTGACGCTGCGCACGTGGAGCGACTATTACGCGCCGGTTGCGGGCGACAACAAGCCCTTTGACGGCATCGTTGAGTTGCTCTCCGCGATCAAGCGCGCGGGGCTTCCGCTCGGCGTCGCAACCTCGCAGGGACGCGAGCTGTATGAGGATCACTTCCATAAATACGGGCTGATCGACTTTGTCGATCTCGCGGTCTGCGCGACCGACGTCGCAAACCCGAAACCCGCGCCGGATTCTCTGCTCTACGCGGCCAAGCATTTCGATATCTCGCCCGCGGAGATTCTTTTCCTGGGCGACGCGCCGTATGACATGCAGTGCGCGCGTTCGGCGGGCGCAATGGGTGCGCTCGCGGTCTGGGGCACCACCGATCCCATGATTCCCGCGGATTTCTATCCCCCGACGCCGCTGGACGTTCTACCGATCATCGGCATCACGCTGGATTGATTCTAACGATAAAAAAAGCCCCCGAACCAAGATGTTCGGGGGCTTTTTGTTCGCTTACGTGTTACAGAATCCGCTTTCCGATCTTGCCGAACGCGGTCTTGCCTGCGTAGACCGCGGCAGAACCGAGCTGATCCTCGATGCGGAGCAGACGATTGTATTTCGCGACGCGATCCGTGCGGGAAGGAGCGCCGGTCTTGATCTGGCCGGAGTTGGTCGCAACCGCGATATCCGCGATGGTCGTGTCCTCGGTCTCGCCGGATCGATGCGACGTCACGGCTGTGAAACCCGCGCGCTGCGCCATCTCGATGGCTTCCAGCGTCTCGGTCAGCGAGCCGATCTGGTTGACCTTGATGAGGATCGAGTTGACGCTCTCCTCCTCGATGCTGCGCGCGAGGCGTTTGGTGTTGGTCACGAGCAAATCGTCGCCCACGAGCTGCACCTTGTCGCCGAGTTCTTTTCTGAGCACCTTCCAGCCGTCCCAGTCTTCCTCGGCCAGGCCGTCCTCGAGCGAGATGATCGGGTACTTCGCGGAGAGGTCAGCCCAATAGCGGATCATCTGGTCGCGTGTCATCAGCTTTCCGGTCTTCCAGAAGAGATAGCTGCCGTCTTTGCCTGCCTTCTTCGCCTCGTCAAACATCTCGGTGCTGGCGGCGTCCATCGCGAGCATGAAATCCTTGCCGGGCACAAATCCGGCCTTGCTGATGGCTTCCATCAGCGTTTCGAGCGCTTCCTCCTCGCCGGAGAGGTTCGGTGCGAAGCCGCCCTCGTCGCCGACAGATGTGCTCAGATTCTTCTTGTGCAGAATGCCCTTGAGGGTATGGAACACCTCCGCACCCCAGCGCAGACCTTCCGCAAAGCTGGGTGCGCCAACCGGCATGATCATGAACTCCTGACTGGAGATGTTGTTGTCCGCGTGCTTGCCGCCGTTGATAACGTTCATCATCGGCACGGGCAGCACATGTGCGTTCACACCGCCGATGTAGCGGTAGAGCGGCAGATCGAGCGTCTTTGCCGCGGCGTTTGCAACCGCCAGAGACACCGCGAGGATGCCGTTTGCGCCGACCTTGCTCTTGTCCGCCGTGCCGTCGATGGCGAGCATTTTGTAGTCGATCTCACGCTGCCCCGTGACGTCCATGCCGACGAGTTTGGGCGCGAGCATATCATGCACGTTCTTGACGGCTTTCTGCACGCCTTTTCCCATATAGCGGCCCTTATCGCCGTCGCGCAGCTCCAGCGCCTCATATGCGCCCGTGGACGCGCCGGAAGGTACGGCTGCCCAGCCGACCACGCCGCCGCTGGTGGTGACTTCCGCCTCGACGGTGGGGTTGCCGCGGGAATCGAGAATCTCCCTCGCTACGATCTTGGAAATCGTCTGTTGACTCATATCTGTAAACCTCAACTTTCTGATGCTTTTTGCTGATTTTTCGCTCCCCGATCGGAGCATTGATTGATACAAATACAACGTAGCACAACCATTTGGAATGTCAAGCGACTGCGTCACGCTCTTACCGGAATTTGCGACAATATCACAATTCTGATTTCGAAAAGAATATCATTCCAACAGAAACCAAGTAAAAGTCGTCTCTGCGTTCAACAGTATTTTTCTTGAATCTATCGCGTTCAACCGTTATGATATTCATGAATCACCACGAATGCGCGTGATCCAATTGAAACGATTTTCGCGCAAAAAGAGAGGAATGCAAGTGTATGAATGAGCCCGCATCCCCTGTTTCCCCCGTCCCCGAGGCGACGCAGGACGCCGCCCTCGAGCAGGCACAGACCGCTGCTCCCGCGATCGATCCCGTCGAAGCGATGCTCGGCAACCTCGCCGCGGATAAGCGCGATGCAGCCGTGTTTCCGGGGCTCATCGGTGCGCTGCTGGGCGTTATCCCCGGCGTGGTGCTCTGGATCATCTTGGGTCAGCTCGGCTACATCGCGGGTATCTGCGGCTGGCTGATGGTGCGCGGCGCAATCTTCGGCTATACAAAGCTTGCGGGCGCGATCGACCGCAAGGGCGAGATTTTTGCGACCATCATCGCGGTGTTTATGCCGCTTGTGAGCGAATATCTGGGCATCGCGGTTTCGGTCTACCGCACCTTCCACAAGGTAGACGGTACCACGGTTCTGGACTCACTGGCCTCTGTCCCGCTCAATCTGTCCGATCCGGACATCCTTCGCGGCATCATCATCAATCTCGTGATCGGCTATATCCTCTTTGCGGTCGGCTTTATTCGTTTCAAACCAAAGCAGAAGAATCCGCAGACAAGCAAGCTCCCGCGGTTGTAAAGCAGGTGCTCTTCGGTAACATCGGCCGGTTTTCTGTCGAATTTCGAGCGAATCTCTGCAGGAATAGCGCGATATAAAATTTATTCTTGACAGAGTTTGCAGAATAATATATAAATTTGCCATTAGCAAAGGCGCTTAAGGGGCTTCCCTCGAGCGCCTTTGCTTTTGTTGTATCAAAAACCGGATCGAACGATGAAGTTTGCAGGTTTTTGACAGGGCTAATTCAGATTTGGGATTCCCGCAGGGGAAAACAAGTGTTAGGAGGTTGAAAATTATGGCGCGTACAACGGCGGTGACACCGTCCTCTTCCAAGAGCAGAGTTGCGATGATCGTGATTCTCTATGTGATGTCGATCGCGATCATTCTACTCGGCGCGGGCTTCTGCGTCTACAGCGCGATCAACGGCGTGCAGATGCAGGTGATGTCGAGCACCGTTCCCGGCTTCGTGTTCGGCATGGTGATTCTGTTTCTCGGCATCCGGTATTTCATGTCGCTCTCCAAGCTGCGCGACGAGGTCATGAAATCCAGCGGATTCTCCTGGGCAAACTTCCGCAAAGAAAAGAAACCCAAATAACGGGATGGAATGGAAAAAGCAAAAAACTTGCAGTTTTAAAATAAAGGGAGGTAAGTCAATGAAAAAGTCAATCTTTGCCATCGCAGTGCTCTTGGCGCTGACAGCAGCGGTGCTGCTGCTCATCTTCCCCATGCAGTCTTCCGCAGCGGACCCAACAGGGGCCAGCTACACCGCAACCACGGGTTCGGAGACCGTTGCGGACGTTGCAACCACGGCGAATAAGGCCTACTTCGGCGCAAACTACACGTGGGTCATGATCTGCGCATTCATGGTCTTCTTCTTCCAGTGCGGTTTTGCAATGGTCGAAACCGGCTTCTGCCGCGGCAAGAACGCGGCGCACACCATGACGATGAACTTCATGGTCTTCCTCGTCGGCGCGATCGGCTATTTCCTCGTCGGCTTCGCGCTCCAGATGGGCGGCAGCGGCGGCGCGGCGGGTCTCGGCAGCGGCGGCGCGGCGCTGGATTCGATGATGAAGATCCCCGGCCTCGGCGGCATCTTCGGCTACAAGGGCTTCATGCTCAACGGCACCTATGACGCGGGCGTCTATGCACTCTTCTTCTTCCAGATGGTGTTCATGGATACCACGGTCACGATTCCGACCGGCGCCATGGCGGAGCGCGTGAAATACTCCGCAATGGTCATCACGTCCTTCTTTATCGCAATGGTTCTCTATCCGCTCTTTGCCAACTGGGTCTGGGGCGGCGGCTGGCTCGCAACCCTCGGCGCGAACTTCGGTCTTGGTCACGGCGTTGTGGACTTCGCGGGCAGCGCGGTTGTTCACTCCATGGGCGGCATGCTCGCACTGGCCGGCGCAATCGTCCTCGGCCCTCGCATCGGCAAGTTCAAAAAGGACGGCACGGCGCGCGCCTTCCCCGGCCACAATATCCCGATGGCGATCGTCGGTACCATCATCCTCTTCTTCTGCTGGTTCTCGTTCAACGCGGGCTCCACGCTGAACTCCTCTGACTTCCGTCTCTCCGTCGTCGCGACCAACACGATGATCGCGGGCGCCATCGGCGGACTGGTCGCGATGTTTTACATGTGGGTCAAGTTCGGCAAGCCCGATCCTTCGATGACCGCGAACGGCACGCTCGCAGGCCTCGTCGCGATCACCGCGCCCTGCGCGTTTGTCGATGCGTCCGCTTCCTTCATCATCGGCCTTGTCGCAGGTCTTCTGGTCTGCGTGTCCGTCTCCTTTGTGGAGAACAAGCTCAAGATTGACGATCCGGTCGGCGCAATCTCCGTCCATGGCGTCAATGGTTTCTGGGGCGTTATCGCGCTTGGCCTGTTTGCGGACGGCAAATACGGCGATGGCCTCAATGGCGTGGCGGGCGGCGTGCGCGGCCTGTTCTACGGCGACCCGACGCAGCTGTATGCGCAGCTGATCTCGCTGGCAGTTCTGGTCGTCTGGGGCTTCGGCGTATCCTTCGTCTTTTTTAAGGTGCTCGATAAAGTCTGGGGTCTGCGCATTGCACCCGAAGTCGAACTCGAAGGCCTCGACATCCCCGAGATGGGCGTGCTCGCCTATCCGGACAACCAGCTGATTCAGAGCGAGCTGGACTACGATTCCGCCGATAACGCGGACATCAAGCAGCTCCGCAGATTCAGCTACATCCCGTTCCACAAGCAACCCGCTCCTTCCGCGCCTCCTGCCAGCGCCGCAAGCATCGACGCGGCAGTGCCTGTCGAGCTGGTCAGCAAGCCCGCCAAGGTGGTTGGTTCCGACGTGAAGATCACGAAGGTCGAGATCATCACCAAGCAGAGCCGCTTCGAAGCGCTCAAGGCCGCGATGAACGAGATCGGCGTCACCGGCATGACGGTTACTCAGGTGCTCGGCTGCGGCATGCAGAAGGGCAAGACGGAGTTCTACCGCGGCGTCGAGACCGAGGTCAACCTGCTGCCCAAGGTGCAGGTCGAGATCGTGGTCACGAAGGTTCCGGTGCGTACGGTCATCGAGACCGCCAAGAGCGTGCTCTATACCGGTCACATCGGCGACGGCAAGATCTTCGTCTACGATGTCGAGAACGTCATCAAAGTGCGTACCGGCGAAGAAGGCTACGACGCACTGCAGGATGTCGAATAAGCGCAATATGCTACACGTTACAGGAGCCCGCGCTGATGCGCGGGCTCCTTCTCAGCCAGGGTTTTCGTGCATCATCAACTAGATTTTACGCCGCGTGCTGCACGATTCGTTGACGCGGGTCATCCATCGGACTAAAATGAAGTGAAATCGATCCGCAGAAGAAACGGTAGTATCATGAAGAAGAAGTTCAGCGCGCTTATGCCAGCCATGACATTCATCATCCTCTTCAGCATCGTGAGCCTGCTTTCGGACATGACGCACGAGGGAGCGGCGAGCATCCGCGGGGCATATTTAAGCCTGCTGGGAGCTTCTGCCGCGACCATCGGCTTTGTCTCCGGCTTAGGCGAACTCGCGGGTTATTCCCTTCGCCTGCTCTTTGGTAGACTTGCCGATAAAACCAAGCAATACTGGCTCATTACGATCCTCGGCTATGTCGTAGATGTACTGGCGGTGCCTGCGCTCGCGCTCGCGGGTGAGCACGGTTGGATCTTCGCAAGCTCGCTCATCGTGATCGAGCGCATCGGCAAGGCAATCAAGAAACCCGCAAAGAGTACGTTGTTGTCGTTTGCCGCGACGCAGGAAGGCGTCGGCAAGAGTTTCGCCATCTCCGAGATGGTCGATCAGTTCGGCGCGTTTCTGGGGCCTGTGATGCTGTACGTGACCCTCTTGTTCAAGCAGAGCGGAAGCCTCCAGCAGCGGTACGCGTTCGCGCTCGGGCTCTTGATCATCCCCGCGGCTGCGACGATATTGATGCTGTTTTTCACCAAGCGGAAGTTCCCGAATCCGGAGCACTTCGAGCCGGAACCCAAGGAACTCGTGCCCTTCCGCCTGAACCGCAAGTTCATCCTCTATCTCGCGGGCATCAGCCTCTTCGCGTTCGGCTTCATCGACTATTCTCTGATTCTGATGCACGTTTCCCGCACACACGCAGCGCTCTCTTCGGGATTGTCGGAAGCGACTTCCTTCGTCAACAGTGGAACGCTGCCGCTGCTCTACGCGGGCGCGATGCTCGTGGACGCTGCCTCCGCGATGATCTTCGGGCTGATGTTCGACAAGAAAGGCGTGCGCGCGCTGGTGCTCTCTACCGCGCTCTCCGCGCCGTTTGCCGTGCTGATCTTCGGCGGCTCGAGCAACGCGGCTCTGCTCGTCGGCATCGCGATGTGGGGCATCGGCATGGGCGCGCAGGAGTCGATTCTAAAGGCTGCCGTTGCAGGCATCGTGCCCAAGGCAAGCAGAGCCACGGGATACGGCATCTTTGAGTGCGTGTTCGGTGTGTTCTGGTTCCTCGGCAGCTGGTTATTGGGTGCGCTTTACGATGTGAGCATTCCCGCGCTGATCGCGGTCTCCGTTGGCACGCAGCTGCTCGCGATTCCGCTGTATCTGCTCTCTTCCAAAGCCGCGGCGCAGTAACGCTACCGCGCGAAAAAGCCCGCCTTCCGGCGGGCTTTTTCGTCGCTATCCTTTTTTCTCGTGCAGGAGCTTTTCGCGGTTGGGTTCGTCGCGCAGCAGAAACTCCGTCCACGGCGCGTCCCACTCTTCGATGTGTTCGCGCCAGTAGATGAGTCTTTCCGTTAGCCAGAGGAGCTCCTCAATCTCGCGCTGTTCGCGCTGCTCCGGTTCCGCCAGCCGCACAGTCGCGGTGAGCCAGTAGAACACAAGCCCCAGCGCGTGCGTCTCCGCGTGGATGGTTGCGCAGGCGTGGCCGATGGCTCTTGCTGCTGCTTCCGCCAGCGGGTCGCGCTTTCCGTTTTCTCCGGCTGCCGCGTGCGCGGAGAGGATTGCGCGCCTTGCCAGCGGCATCTTGATCTCGCCCTGCGCCCACATTCTGCTCACGACAATCGCCTCGCGCGGGCGAAACTCGTGCGGGATGCGCGCCTCAAAGAACGCGAGCGGCCGCTCCGCGCAGTCCAGCGCCCAGGCGACGAGTACGCGGCGCGTCTGCTCCTCCATCAAAAGCCGCAGCGGCTGGATGCATGCGCTCTTGCGCGAATACAGTATCTTTCGTTGATTCGGCATGCTGTCTTGCTCCAAAGTGATTGATCCGGTCTTCCCGACCGTCCTTTTCCATTTTACTCCTTATCGGGCTGCCGGGAAAGCATGATTGACACGGCAATCGCCGGATATTGTGCCGCGCTTCAGAATCATCTATAATAAACAAAAAAGCAAGGAGGCTGCCACTGTGGGTTTCATCAAGAGGCTATTGGGAATCGGCGTGACCGTCGGCGCAACCGTCGCCGCGGTGAAGGTTGCCGATCAGGTAAAAGAGAACAATCCTGACGGGATCAAGGACGTCAACGGCGACGGCAAGGTCGACGCGAAGGATTATTTTGAAGAGGTCAAGAAGGCAGCTGTCGAGGTCTATCAGGAGGCATCCGCAACGGTGCAGCAGAAAGCGCCGGAGTTTACCCAGCGCGCGAAAGACACCGCGGAAGATGTCAAGGATGCGGTCAACAACGCCTTCGGCTCCAAGGACAACGGCGCGAATATCTGATCAGACGCGCGCGCTGTTCACCTAAGATGCACGCAATCCCCCGCAGCATACGCGGGGGATTCTTTTTCTCCACAGCACTGGCACGTTTGCATGTAAAATATGCCTGATATGCCCGAAATTGATGGCCAATTGCCCGTTTTCTTCATTGCCCGCGGGTGAGCATAGGAGTACAATGTGATTCAACAGGGGAGTTTTCATAGACCTTGCTCTCATAGGAGCGAATTCCTTCCCGCGCTCCGCAAACATCCCATCGGGAGATGACATAAACGCAATTCCAATCATCCGGGATGGTATCCTCCCGCATCCCAAAGCCATTTATATTGTATTGTTGGAGGTAATATTGATGAAAAAACCGCATGACCCCACCAAACGTCCTCGCTGGTCCTGGTATTTTTATGACTTTGGCAATTCTGCCTATGCGTCTGTCATCCTGCTCGCGGTTTACTCGGCTTATTTCAAAGGCGCCGTCGTCGGCGGTGCGGAGGGAACCCGCCTCTGGGGCATTTCCGTAGGCATCGCGGCGATTCTCGTCGCGGTGGTCTCGCCGATTCTCGGCACCATCGCAGACTATACTAAAAAGAAAAAAGCGTTCCTGATGGGCTTCACCGCTCTGTCCATCGTGTTCACGGCGATGCTCTTCTTCGTCCGCAAAGGTGACGTATTCACAGGCATGCTCTACTTTATCCTCGCGGAGATCGGCTATCGCGGCGCACAGGTGTTCTATGACGCGCTGCTGACCTCCGTCTCGACTCCCGAAAACATCGGCTCCGTCTCCGGCAAAGGCTGGGCGATCGGCATGCTCGGCGGCATCGCCGCGCTGATTCTGGTGCTCATCCCCATCAAGCTGATCACAGGCTTCCTTGTTCCGATCGCGTTTCTGATCACGGCGGTGTTCTACCTTGTCTCCTCGATTCCGACGCTGCTCTGGGTCAAGGAAATCGACGAAGCCTCCGGCGAAAAACCGGAAAAGGGCAACATCCGCGTGGCGTTTGAACGCCTTGCGCAGACCCTCCGCTCCATCAAGAGCTACAAGGAGTTCATCAAGTACACCGTCGCGTTTTTGATCTACAACGACGGCATCATGATGCTGATGGACTTCGCGGCGATCATCGGCGCCACGCTGTTTGGCATGGATCAGACCCAGTTGATCCTGTTCGTCATCGTCATCCAGATCTCCGGCGCGGCGGGCGCGCTGCTCTTCGGCAAGATCTCCGATCGCCTCAGCAGCAAGGACTCGATCCTGATCTCGCTCGTGATGCTGATTGCATGCATCGTTGCGCTGATGTTTGTCGATAGCCTCGTGCTGTTCTTCGTGGTCGGCTTCTTTGCGGGCTTCTCGCTCTCCGGCGCGCAGGCGGTCAGCCGCTCGATGGTCAGCCAGCTTGCACCCGCAGCCAAGGTTGCGGAGTTCTACGGCTTCCTCTCCGTCGCGGGGCGCACCTCGACGTTCATCGGACCTCTCGTGTTCGGCACGCTGTCCTTCCGCATGAACAACTGGTACCTCAACCACGGCTTTGACGCGATCACCGCGGAACATTACGGCCTCTACTGGGCAATCGGCTCGATCATCGTCTTCCTTGTCGTTGGACTTCTGTTCCTGCTGCTCGTCAAGCGCGTCACGGCCAAAGACCCGATGCTTTACGAATCCGGCAAATAAGCCATATATAAGCAACCCAACAGTAAAAAAGCTTCCGGCTGATGCCGGAAGCTTTTTTTGTCACTGTTTGTCAGGCGTTTTTTGCCAGAAACTCCAGCGCCTCGAGATAGCCTTCCAGTCCGTGGCCTTTGATGCTCGCAACGCAGGCCGCGCGAATATAGGACACCTTGCGGAATTCCTCGCGCTGGTCGGGGTCGGAGATATGCACCTCGACGGTCGGGATACCGACCGCCTTGACCGCGTCCAGCAGCGCGACGCTCGTATGCGTATACGCGCCGGGATTGATCACGATGCCGTCGTACACGCCGTAAGCCGCCTGAATCGCGTCGACGAGTGCGCCTTCGTGGTTGCTCTGCACAAACGCGACACTTACGCCGAGCCGCTCGGCCTCTGTGCCGATCATCGCAAGCAGGTCGGCATAAGTGCGCCTGCCGTAGATATCCGGCTCGCGCAGTCCCAACAGATTCAGATTCGGCCCGTTGATGACGAGTATCTTCATAACTTCCCTCCCGCGTCAGTCCGCGTTGTCGCAAAAATCCTGCCAGATGCGCGCCGCAACCTCTTGCTGTGTCGTGTCATTGACGATCACTGTGTCGCGAAAGCGACGGTAGAGCGGCGCGCGTTCCCGCTGCATGGCGGCAAGATCGCTGCTCTGCGAGAGCGGTCTGCCTTCGCGCGGCAGCAGCGCGAGATCGCGCTGCACCTCGTAGATGCGCCCGTTTTGCTTGAGCGAATCATGGTTGCGCTCGTCCTTGACGATGCCACCGCCGGTAACGAGCACAAGCCCGCTCTCCCTGCCCCATTTGTCCGCCTGTTCGCGCTCCATCGCGCGAAACGCGGCCTCACCGGACTCCGCGAAGATCTGCGGGATCGTCTTTCCTGTGGCATTCACGATCTGTTCGTCGAGATCGACCGCCGTTCTTCCTGTGAGCACGGCAAGAGCCGCGCCGATGGTCGTCTTTCCGCTGCCCGGCATGCCGATGAGCACGATATTCTGCACGCTCTGATGCATGAGCTTGAGAATGCGCTCGTTTTCGCTGTCCGCAATCGTGCGGTCAAAGAACAGCTCCTCCGCGGCCTTCGCCTGCGCCACGAGCATGGCAAGACCGTCTCCGCAGGAAATCCCCAGCGCCTCCGCGCGAAATGTCAGCGCGGTTCTGCGGGGATTGTAGACCAGCTCCAGCACACCTTCCAGTATCGGAAATTGCGCGGGGTCTGCGGGCATCTCACCCGTATGCGGATACATGCCGACGGGAGTCGTGTTGATCAGGATTTCGGCGTCTGCGTGGCGGGAGATATTTTCATAATTATCTTCGCCCGCACGGGACACGACGACGATCTCCCTCGCGCCTTCCATCTTTGCAACGGATTGCGCGGTCAGAGACGCGCCGCCGCTTCCTAGGATGACGACCTTCCTGCCGGAGAGTGAAATCTTCGCGCGGGACGCCATGTATCGTAGTCCATATGCGTCGGTGTTATAGCCCGCAAGCTTGCCTTCCGGCAGCCGCACGATGGTGTTTACGCTGCCGATGGTGCGCGCGGTTTCGTCCAGCACGTCGCAGTACGCCATCACATCCCGCTTGTAGGGGATCGTGACGTTCAGCCCGCCGATGTCGCCGCGCGCAAGAAACGCGCCGAGCTCCTCCGGCTCCAACTCAAAGAGCGCATAGCTTTCGTTTCCGAGCGCTCGGTGAATCGGCACAGAATAGCTGTGCTTCAGCGTCCGCCCGAGGAGTCCGTAGATGCGCTCACTCATACATTATATTACCGAATAGTTGCCTAAGAACGTGAAGCTCTCGCTGATGCGCTCCAGCTCCTCCAGCATGGGCAACACGCTAGGTTCCCGCACGCTCGCGTCGAGGTCGAAGAAGAAGATGAACTCAAAGTTGCGCCCGGTCACGGGGCAGCTTTCGATCTTGCTCGTGTTCACGCCGTAGGCGGATATCTTCGTGAGGATGCTGTTCAGCGCGCCCGGCTCGTTCTTGCAGTCCAGAATCAGGCTGATCTTGTTCGAGCCCGCGTAGATCACCGGGTTTTTCGCGATGCAGATGAAGCGCGTATAGTTGTTGTCGCTGTCCTGCACATCGTCGCGCAGCATGGTAAGCCCATAGAGCTCCGCGCACGCATGGGAGCTGATTGCAGCCGCATGCGGGTTGATGCCTTCAGCGACCATCTTCGCCGCAACCGCAGTGTTGGCGCAGGGAATCACCTTCACCTTGCCGTTGAGGCTCGCGAGATACCGGCTGCACTGGCCGATCGCCTGCTCGTGCGAGTAGATCTCCGTGATGTCGGAAAGCTTCGTGCCCGGCTTTGCGAGCAGCTCGTGGCGGATATGCAGCGTCGTGCCGCGCACAATCGAGAAACGCTTGCGCTGCAACAGATCATAGACCGTGCGCACGGAGCCGTTTGCGCTGTTTTCGATGGGCAGCACGCCAAACTGGCAAAGTCCGGACTCCACCGCGTCAAACACCGCCTCAAAGCTCTTGACATACATGATGTTGCCGCGCGGCAGGAGCTTGTCGCAGGCCGCCTGAGAATTCGCGCCTTCAACGCCCTGACACGCGATGGTGCCCGTGCGCGGGAACACCGCTTCTGGCGCGGCCAGCGCGCCTTCAATCAGCGGGCGAACGCGCGACGGCGGCGAATACAGCTCCGTCTGGCGCACCTTGTTGAGCTCGATGAGCGTGGTGAACAGCTGGTAGGCATAGGGCTCCATCTCGCCAGCCTCCGCCTGCACGCGCGCGAGGATTTCCCGCTCCCGCGCCTTGTTCAGCACCGGCTGGTTATGCGCGCGCTTGTAGGTTGCAACCTCTTCGCCGAGGTGCATGCGCTCTAAAAAGAGCCGGAGCAGCTGGCTGTCGATGGCGTCGATCTGTTCGCGAATCTGTTCGATTTCCATGGTATTCCTCTCCGTTTTCACAGCGCGCAACCGCATCGTCGCCCCGCTGAAGTAATCCTGTTAAAGAGCCGCCTGTTCCAATAGAAAATCAAGCAGCACGAGTGCTGTGACCGCCTCGACCACCGGAACCGCACGGTGCGCAACGCAAGGGTCATGCCGCCCGTGCACGATCAGCTCCGCGTTCTCCATCCTGGAGAGGCTCACGGTCTGCTGCGGTTTCGCGATCGAGGGTGTGGGCTTCATCGCCACGCGCAGCACGATTGGCTGCCCGGTTGTGATGCCGCCGAGGATACCGCCCGCGTGGTTGGTGGTCGTGATGACCCTGCCGTCTTCGTCGATGCAATAGGGATCGTTGTTCTCGCTGCCGTGCATGGCGGCGGCTGCAAACCCAGCGCCGAATTCGAGGCCCTTGACGGCGGGGATGCCGAAGATCGCCGCGGAAAGCCTGTTTTCGATGCCGTCGAACATCGGGTTTCCGATGCCGCCGGGGATGCCGATCGCCGCGCATTCGATGATGCCGCCGACGGAGTCGCCCGCGTGGGACGCGGCCAAAATCGCTTCCTGCATGGCGCAGCCCTGCGCGTCGCTGAGTACGGGAAAGTCCTTTTCCGCGATCTCGTCAAACTGCTGCTGCGTCGGATGCATCGGGAATTTTTCGTCCTCAATGCCCGCAACGGCCTGCAGGTGCGCGCCGACGAAGATATCCCTGCGCGCGAGAATCTGCTTGGCGATGCCGCCAGCGATGCACAAGGGAGCGGTCAACCTGCCGGAGAAGTGTCCGCCGCCGCGCAAATCCGCTCTTCCCGCCCACTTAAGGTAGGCGGTGTAGTCTGCGTGTCCGGGGCGGGGTTTATCGGCAAGCTCCGCGTAGTCGCGGGAGCGCGCGTCGCGGTTTTCAATCATCGCGCAGAGCGGGCTTCCGGTCGTTTTACCCTCGTGCAAGCCGGAGAGAAACACCGGGCGATCGGGTTCGTTCCGCGCGGTGGAAAGCGCGTTTTTGCCCGGCCTGCGCCGGTCGAGAAACGCTTCCAGCACGACGAGATCGATTGCTTCCCCTGCGGGCAGGTTCTGCATCGTCACGCCGATGGCGCGCCCATGAGACTCGCCAAAGACGCCCACGCGCAGGGTGTTTCCGAATTCAGACGACATCCGCATGCCCTCCCAGCAGGTTAAAATCTTGATAGAACGCGGGATACGATTTTTTCACCGCATCCGCGCCGAGAATGGTCACTTCTTGCTTACAGCGGATTGAGGCAATCGCCGCCGACATCGCGATGCGGTGATCGCGACAGCTGTCCACCGTACCGCCCGTGAGCGCGCCGCCCGTGATCACGAGTGCATCCGGCAACTCCTCCACGGTGCCGCCGAGCGCGCGGAGCATTGCGGAGACTGACGCGAGGCGGTCACTCTCCTTGAGCCGCAGGCGCGCGGCGTTGACGAGGCGGGTTTCACCCGCAGCGCACGCGCCGAGCACCGCAAGAATCGGCAGCAGATCGGGCGTCTCGCCGACGTCGATCGTGCAACCCGTGAGCTGCGCGGGTGAAACGCGCACCGCGTCCACCGATGTTTCCACGTGTGCACCGAACTTGCGAAGCGCGTCAAGAATCGCCTTGTCGCCCTGCGGCGAGTCGGGATTGAGTCCCGTCATCGTAACAGGGTCCCCCAGCGCGCCCGCCGCAAGGAAGAACGCGGCGTTCGACCAGTCTCCGTCGACCGGGAGTGTGCCGGGTGATTGGATCGCCTGCCCGCCGGAGACGGCGTACACGCCGTCCTGTACGCGCACCTGCACGCCGAATCGCTTCAGCGCGTGCAGCGTGATATCCACGTATGCTGCAGACTCCAACCGTGTGGTGAGCGAGATCGTGCTGTCGCTCTTGAGCGTCGGCAGCGCGAGCAAAAGTCCGGTCAGGTATTGCGAACTCACGTTGCCCGGCAGCGCAAAATCGCCGCCCGAGAGCTTGCCCGTCGTTGCAAACGGCAGCTGTTCCGCGGAGAACGCGACGCCTTGCGCCTGCATCACCCGCATGAGCTCGCCGATGGGCCGCTCCGGTAGCCTGCCGCTGCCTGTGAAGCGCGCGTGTTCGTAGAGCGCGCACGCCACAGGGAGCATGAAACGGAAGGTTGAGCCGCTCTCGCCGCAGTCGAGCAGCGGATTTTCGCGGACTTGCTCAATACCGCGGACGAACACACCGTCCGGCAGAAGCGCAATCTCCGCGCCCAGCGCGCGCAGGCACCCGATCGTCGCGTCGATGTCCTCCGAGCGCTGCTCCATCAATAGCCGCGTCTCGCCGCGGCTCAGCGCCGCAAGAATCAGCAGCCGGTGCGCGTCGGACTTGGACGCAATGGCGCGAACGATTCCGCCTAAGTTCGCGGGTGTGATGCGCGCGATCATGCGCTTTTCTCCGTGCCCGCGCGGAACACGTCTACAAGCTGCTCCACGGGGATATCGACCAACGCGCAATCGCCGATTTGGTTCGGTACAACAATCGTGATCGTGCCTCCCGCGCGCTTCTTGTCCGAAAGCGCGGCCTGCGCCAGCGCTTCGGGCGTAAAATCTGTTGATATCGGCAAGCCGTTCCGCGTAAGCGCAGCTTCGATGCGCCCCGCGACCGGCGTCTTTGCCCAGCCGAGTTGCTCTGCCGCGCGCGCGATGATCGCAAGCCCCATCGCTACCGCGTGCCCGTGCGGAATTGTGTAGTCGCTGCAGCGTTCGATCGCGTGGCCAGCGGTGTGGCCGAGATTGAGCGTCTTTCGGATGCCCGTCTCGGTTTCGTCCTGTTCCACAATCCGCGCCTTGAACGCGACGCACTGCGCGACGATCTCCGTGATATTCGCGCGCACGTCGCCCGCTTCAAACAGCGAGAAGAGCTCTTCGTCGTCGAGGATTGCGGTTTTGATCGCCTCCGCCGCGCCGTTTGCGAACTCATCCGGCGAGAGCGTTGCGAAGGTATCCGTGTCGCAAACCACGATCGACGGCTGATGGAACAGCCCCGCGAGGTTTTTGCCCGCAGCGAGATCGACCGCGGTCTTGCCGCCGACGGAGGAATCCACCGCCGCAAGCAGCGTGGTCGGCATCTGCGCATAGCGCACGCCGCGGAGATAGCACCCCGCAGCAAACCCAGCCATGTCTCCCGTAACGCCGCCGCCGAGCGCGACGACACAATCTTTGCGCGTCAGATGCTGTTCCGCGAAAAACTCCAGCATGCCGGAGAGCGTATCGAGCCGCTTATGGGCCTCGCCCGCGGGGAACACATAGGAGCATGCGTCAAATCCCGCCTCTTTGAGGCTTTCGAGCACGGCAGTAAGATAGAGCGCGGCCACGTTGCTGTCGGTGACCACCGCGAGGCGGCAGTCGCTCAGCGTCTCGCGCAGCAGCCGCCCGCTTTCTTGAAGCAAGCCGCTGCCGATGACGACGTTGTATCCTTCCCGCACCCGCACGGGGATCACGCGCTGCTGCATGGATTTAGTTCCCTCCCGCCGAGGCTTTCTTTTCGCGCCCGTCTTTCAGAAGCGCCTGTAGTTTCTCCGCGTCCTGCGCCGAAAGCGCCTCGCGGTATTCGTTGAGATGATCGATCAAAATTTCGAGTTGTTCGGTGAGATAGTCCGCATCGTCGAGGAAGAGCTCCGTCCACATCGCCTCGTCGAGGTGCGCCACCCGTGTCATATCGCGAAAGCTGCCCGCGGAGAAACCGCGACGCCGCTGCGCTTCGGGAGACTTGATGTACGCGCTGGAGACGAGGTGCGCGAGCTGCGAAGTGTAGGCGATGATGCGGTCGTGCTCCTCCGGCGTGGAGAAGGTCAGCCCCGCAAAGCCGACATCCGTGAAGAACGATTTGAGCGTCTCCAGCATGCGCATGTCGGTGCTCTGGTCGGGCGTGAGGATCATCGAAGCGCCCGTGTAGAGCTCCTCGCTGGAGTGGACGAATCCGCCGCGTTCGCGTCCCGCCATCGGGTGCCCGCCGATGTAGGCAAATCCGTGCGCTTTCGCAATCGGCGCAAGCTGCGCGCAGACGTTGCGCTTGACGCCGCAGAGGTCGACGAGGATGGCGTTTTTGCTGAAGTACTGCGCGTTGTCGCTGACCCAGCGTACGGCTGCTGCCGGACGGATTGCGACCAGCACAAGATCGCACATCGGCAGATTCTCCGCCGTGAGCGCGCCGTCGATGGCGCCGCTGAGGCGCGCAAGCGTCATGGTCTCCGCGTCGAGGTCGATGCCCCAGACGGTGTGCGCCGTCCGCACCTTGATGCTTTTTGCCATCGAGCCGCCGATGAGCCCGAGGCCGACGATGCCGACGTTCACGCTCTCCCCTCCTCGCTTGCCATAAACGCGTGCAGCGCGAGAATTCTGCGGTTGAGCTTGTCAAACGCTTCGGGGTTTAGGGACTGCGGGCCGTCGCTCAGCGCGTGCGCGGGATCGTTGTGCACCTCGATGAGGAGGCCGTCGCAGCCGGTCGCCACCGCGCCCATCGCGAGCGGCGCCACAAGCGCGTTTCTGCCCGTCGCGTGGCTGGGGTCGATGATGACCGGCAGGTGCGTCAGGTGCCGCAGCACCGGAACCGCCGCGAGATCCAGCGTGTTTCTGGTATAGGTTTCAAAGGTGCGGATGCCGCGCTCGCAGAGGATAACCTTCTGGTTGCCACTCGCCATGACGTATTCTGCGCTCATGAGCCATTCTTCATAGGTCGAGGAGAGCCCGCGCTTGATCATGACGGGTTTTTCCTGCGCGCCGAGCACCTTGAGGAGGTTGAAGTTCTGCATGTTGCGCGCGCCGACCTGGATGACATCCACGTCGTCAAACAACGGCAGCTGGGACGAATCCATGATCTCGCTGACGATGGGCAGCCCCGTCTCCGCACGGGCGAGCTTGAGCAGCTCTATGCCCTCCGCGCCCATGCCCTGGAAGGCGTACGGCGAGGTGCGCGGTTTAAACGCGCCGCCGCGGAGCATGGTGGCGCCGCTCGCCTTGACCGCTTTGGCGACCGCGATGATCTGCGCTTCGCTCTCGACCGAGCACGGGCCCGCCATGATGGTCAGCGTGCCGCCGCCGATCTGCGTATTGCCGACGGGCACGATCGTATCCGCCGGGTGGAACTTGCGGTTTGCGTTTTTATATGGCTCCTGCACGCGCTTGACGTCTTCGACGATGTCCAGCGCGCTGATGAGATCGATATCCAGCGTAGACGTATCCCCGACGAGGCCGAGGATCATCTGGCTTGTGCCGAGGCTTTCGTGAATCTGAATGCCCTTGCCGATGAGCCAGTTTTTGAGGCTCTCCAACTGATCCGGATTGGGGTTGGGCTTGAGTATAACGATCATAATTTTCTCCTCCACCTGTCAAAAAAACCGCAGCCGGTCTGGCTGCGGTGCGATGCGATCGTATGCGGCGTTTTGTTACCCGATCACCCTTGCTGCGCCAAACCGAACGAAGCCTTACCGTAAAAGTAGCCGGTAAAGCTAAAGTAGCGGTATTCTGCTGCGTTTGCAATGCGGGTCATAAAACGCTTCTTTCTGTCCGGCTCTCGCCGAGATTGTTGATAATTTATCACGCCGGAGCGTAAAAAGCAATAGCATTTGCGAAAAACATATATCATATATTATTCTCGTAGAAAAAAGCCGCCCCGGTTTGCGGAGCGGCTCATGGTTTTGTCTCATCCCTGCGGAACTACGGCTTCGGGAAATGTCTCCCGTACGTCGTAGATGCCCGGATCACCAGGCAGGTTCGCGTGCTTGCGCATGTAGACGCGAATGGCGGGCGTGTCCTCCAGAATCACGAACTTGTCGTAGGTTTGAATCTGTCCCATGAACGCGTCATCCGTAAACTGGCTCACCGCGTCCACCTGCGAGGCAAAGAGGAAATAGCGCCCGACATACGGCAGCTCATAGCTCGAAACCTCGTTGCCCGCGTCAGAGGAATAGAACAGATACCGCGTGTCGTTGTCCGGCGCGTGCCAGTTG
Source organism: Clostridia bacterium (assembly GCA_035561095.1). Taxonomy (GTDB): domain Bacteria; phylum Bacillota; class Clostridia; order Christensenellales; family CAG-138; genus UBA7703. Next base: position 45,632 of record DATMYE010000061.1, read on the forward strand.
TCACCCGTCACGGCGGAGACGCGCGCGGGCAGGCTGTCCTGATATGCCTCGCGCATATGGTTCATACCGTTGAGCTCCGAGAGCAGCATCAGTCCCGCCGCAAGCGAGAAGAGTACGGTCGCCGTCTGATACATATTCTTCGAGCTCAGGCTCTTGAACGCGCGGTAATCGCGCTTCTCACCCTGCTGATAGTAGAACGAATTTTCGACATCCATCGTCAGCCGCATTGTGACGCCGCCGATCAAAAACAGGATCATGCTCGAGGCGTAGCGGTCGAATCCCGCAAGCCGGAGTGCTTCGTCGATGGGCATCGAGAGGATATACATCGCGAGGATGCCGCCGTAATAGACCACCACCGCAAGATCGAGCAGCAGCAGCGTGCCCAAGAGCTTCCACTTTTTCTTAAACACGATCCGCGCGACGAGGTAGGAGACGATCGCAACGCCGTTGAAGATCACAAACCCCAGTGTCGGCAGCTGGCTGAGCGAGGTCGCCATATACAGAAACAGTTGCACGATATACTGAATCTGCGCGGGCGTCTTGTCGATGGTGAACGAGGTCAGCGTCTGGAAATCGTAGCTGAACTTGCCCGCGTCGGACGGGAACGCGAGAGACGTATGTACATTCCAGAGGATTAATGGTACGAGAGATAAGCCGATGGTGAGCAGCGCGCCCCAGAAGAACGGCCGAAGCTTTTGATCCGCGCGCTGGAACTGCACCGAGCGGAAGATCAGAAAGACAAAGCCGATCACCGCGAAGATGATGCCGGTGTTTTTAACGATCGCGAGCAGGCCCAGCACGGGCAGCACCGCGAGGCATGCGGTGAAGAACTTGTTGCGCTCCACGAGCAGGATGCCGATGCTGGCAAGCGTCAGCGCGGGCAGCAGGAAGTCCACCAGCAGGTTGTTGATACGGATGCTGATGTTGAAGAACGCCATTGCGGAGCATCCAAGACCCAGCAGCGCGGAAAGCAGGAATCGCTTCTGGTCGCGAATTGCACCGAACACGGCATAGAAGCTCGCAAACAGCAGAATCCCCTGGCCAACGAGCATCACACCCTCGCCGTTGCCGACGATGCGACCGACATAGTAGAGAAACGACGAACTGCCCAGCGGATAGCTCTTGAAGTCGATGATTGCACTCGCGGCGTCGGGAATGCGGTTTGTCACGAGCATGTATTTGACGACCACCGCCCAGTGCGAGAAGTTGTCGTAGTGGACAAAGAAGGTATCGATCAGAGAAGCCGTGATCGCACCGAACACCGCGATGAACGCGAGGTTGAGCGCGGTGAGCGAGGTCGCGTTATACGCCTGCGCGATCTTTTTGTTGACGAGCAGCGCCGCAAACGCGACGATTCCGCCGCCGAACAGCGCATAGGAGACATACGGCAGCACGCCGAATAGTCCCGCAAAATAAACGATCAGCGCCTGAGCGGAAAAGACAAAGATGTAGCTTGCGCGCGCCGTGATCTTCCAATATACCCGGGCGACTGCGACATAGCCCGCGGCGGAAAGAAGAAACGCGAGCAGACGCAAAACGGTCAATAGCATCGCCATGCAATCGTCACACTCCTTTGAGTCCGGATTTTCCTAATTGTACCATTGATTGATTTGAGATCACATAGATGAAACACAATCCCCCGCGGGTTTCCCCGCGGAGGATGCGTTCGTTGTTCAGTGGCTAGACAGCTTCGCGCTTTTTACCTTTGCGCGGCTTTGCGGTTCCGTTCTGATATTCGAAGATCCAGTCTTCCAGTAGCGTCTGGAACGCCTTGCTGGAGGAGAGATCTTCCCAGTTGACCACGCGGTAGAGAATCACACCGGGCGTCTGGAGCGACTTTTTCGTGTTCTCCAGCTCGATGCGGATGCCGCTGCGCGGCACGAGCGTGAGCGTGTCTGCGTTTTCCGAAAGCCCGCGCACGAGCATGAACTTGAAGTTGAAGTCCACCAGCGTGCCGCTGATGCCTTCCTCAAAGCGCACGAAGCGGTTGAGCTGGATGCGCGGTAAGGCGCGCATTTCGGAGTGCTTCTGTTCGAGGCGCTGGCTCGCGTTGTTGACGAGGTCGTCGAACGCCGTCACCCAGATATTCATCGACTTCGGCAGAGAATGCTGGCGGTCGTAGACCAGCTGGAGATACTCCCGCGTGTCTTCCTCCGTCATGCCCGGCACAAGCTGCACATGGTAGAGCCACTTGTTGCCCGCGCTGTTGATATAGATGATCTTGCCGCGCACGTTTGCCTTGTAGTTCTCGCTCTTGAGCGTGAAATCCAGCGGCGCGTCGTCCGGCAGATAGGCCGGATGCTCCAGCACAAAGAGGAATCCGCCTTCGGAGATGTTCTTGGTCACGGTCGTAAATGTTTTTCCGCAGTATGAGAGCGTCACCGGAATCTCCGCTTCAAAGCGCTCGCTTGTGCGGTATGCCTTGCGTCCCATCATGAAATACACCGCGTACAGGAGGTTCGTGATGTTCAGAATGAGCCAGAAAGCGATGAAGCTGCTGAAGAACAGCGCCATGCCGTATTTGCCGCCGAGATAGCGGATCAGGCCTGCGATGGATAAGCCCAGCATGACCAGCTGCGGGATGATATAGACGAGGTTGCTGTCCTGCGGCTTGCTGGTGCTTTTGTCCGTGATCTTGAACTTCAGCTGCTTGAAGCCGATGGTTTCGAGGAACACCGGAATGACCATGAACGGCGCGAGAATCGTGTCGATGATCTGGTTCCAGCGCTGGTTTCGCGTGTCGCTTGAGAGCGACCGAACCGCCAGCGTGTAGAAGATGTACTGCGGACCCCAGATCGCCATGATCTCCCAGAAGGTGGTGTTGACTACCTGCAGGCCAAACAGAGCAAACATGATCGGCGCGAAGGTAAACACAAGCCTGCGTCCGAACGACCACCAGTAGGAGTACGACAGCAGGTAGCTGATCCGCGCGCTGACGGAAAGCCCCTTGTTGGAGATCAGCTTGGTGTTGCGGATGGACTGGATGACGCCGCGCGCCCAGCGGACACGCTGGGTGACCATGCTCTTGATGCTGGTCGGCGCCAGGCCGCTCGCCAGCGGCTGGTTCGTGGAATACGCGGTGTAGCCCTTGCTCTGGATCTTGATGCCGGTTTCAAAGTCCTCGGTGATCGTATCCGTCGGAAACCCGCCGATCTCGTCCAGCGCCTGCCGCGCGATGACAGTGTTACTGCCCGTGTACGCCACAGCGTTGGTGCTGTTGCGCATGACGTTGATCTCGCGGGAGAAGAAGTCCTGCTCGTTCGGGATGTTCTGCTCCGAATAGAGGTTGAACTGGAACAAATCCGGGTTATAGAAGCTCTGCGGCGTCTGGATAAAGCCGATCTTGTAGCTTTCGTCGATCTCCTCCGGCTTTCTAAGCACCCATTTGCCGTCCTCATGCCGCACGCGCGGGAGGAAGAAATACGGCACGGTCTGCATCAGAAACTCTTTACGGGCGATCATGTCCGCGTCAAACGTCGCAACCAGCGGGGATTTCGTCTGCCGCAGTGCGTTGTTCAGGTTTCCGCTCTTGGCTTCCTTATTGTTCGCCAGCGGGAAATATCCCACACCGAATTGCTTTGCGAGCTGTGCCATCGCGGGACGGTTTCCGTCGTCCGCAATATAGATATGTACCTTGCTCTTGTCCGGATAGTCCATGTAGGTCAGGGCGTTCACGGTTTTAAAGAGCAACTCGACCGGCTCGTTATGGGTGGCGACAATGACGTCCACATCGGGATACCAGCTATGCGGTATCTCCGGCAGCGCAAGGTCGACCTTGTTGGAGCGGTTCTTTCGATAATAGAGTTCGTATGTGCCCAGCGCGGATGTGATCTCGCTGATGAGCAGCATGATGCCGAAGATCAGTGCGATGATCCCGTTCTTCAGCGGCAGCGTAAACACCGCGCGCCAAATCAGATAGATCACCGAAGTAATCGTCGCGAAAAGGAACATCGTGTTCTGGAATTTCTTATTTTGAAACAGTTTGCCCATCTGTTTGCCCTCCTGATCCTTCGATGTCCGGCTTGTTACCATGCAACAATTTCGAGCTGATTTTCCGGTTTCATTCAAGTGAATTGTATCATAATTCACTTCGCGTGAGAATGGATTGCGTGAAACCTTTGTTCGCCTTATGCAGCAGCGGCGTTTGCGTATGCACATCCCTGTGCACGCGCTATTGCCTTTGCCGGAAGCATCTGAATGATTCATCATATCCCGCCGTGCTTGCATAAACCGTGATAAAGGTACACATGTGCTTCACTGCGAAAGGACGTATTACGATGTTATTTGTATCATCTCATATTCCGAACGCGTTGGCAAGGAATATCACACGCTGATGATTCGTTCGTTGACTTTCATGTAATATCATATTATGCTAACAGTAGAGAGCCCGCTGGCAAGACGGGTGATTTCCTGTCTGCCCGCATTACTTCCCCTCCAAACCATCCATCGGCGCGTTGATTGACGCGTCGGGCACGCAATTTGCATGCAAGGAGTGTACCTCATGACAAAACCGGTGCAGATACCGCCCGTTGCGCTCGAAGCGATGCTGGACAATGTCCCTGTTCAAATCTGGCAGGTTACTTACGACTGCACCTACGGGCGCGTCAATGCCGCGCATGCGGCTTTCTTTGGCAAAACCCGCGACCAGATCGAAAAGCAGCCGATAGAGTTGGTCCTTCCGCAGCCGGAAGCCTCCACCGCGATCACGAAGATCCGGAACGCGTTTGAAACCAAGCACCTGGTCGAATACGAGCAGTGGCTGAAGGATGCCACCGGAACGAAGCGGCTGTTTCATATCCGGCTGATTCCAACGCCGGATGAACTGGGCGTGATTCAATCGCTCACCTGCACCGCCGAGGATATCACGCTGATTCAGGAGCTCGACACGGAGCTCAAGCTTTGCCAAGAAGGCGCGGATGAGGCAGCCACGGAGAAGATCGGTGAATCGGTGGACGCCGTCTGGGGCGCGGTCAGCTCCCTCGTGCATAAAGCCGAGACGCTGGACGAAAGCGCGAGCCATCATCTCAAGCGTCTGTCGGAGTCCTGTCGCGTGGTCGCGAGCGTGCTTTCCTTCAACAGCGTGTACAGTCAGGATCTTGACTACAACTTCATTCATATGCTGCAGCAGGCCTGCCTGTTGCACGATATTGGAAAAGCGGATATCCCGGACAGCATTCTACAAAAGCCGGGCAAGCTCACGCGTGAGGAATTTGACGAGGTCAAGAAGCACACCACCAACGCAGCAGACACCCTGCTGCAAACCATGCCGCATCTCTCCAAGAGCGCAATGTTTCAGATGACGATGGATATCGTGCTTTCGCACCACGAGCGCTGGGACGGCAAGGGCTATCCCAACGGCCTCAAGGGAGACGAGATTCCTCTTTCCGCGCAGATCGTCGCCATCTGCGATGTCTACGATGCGTTGCGCAGTGTCCGTCCGTATAAGCCCGCGCTCCCGCACGAGGTGAGCATGATCGAGCTGCGCCGCGAGTGCGGCACGCAGTTCAACCCCGCACTGTGCGACGCGTTCTTCCACTGTGCGGAGGAAATCCGCCATATCTACGACGCCAATCAGGGAAATTAATACACAAGCATGAAGAGAAGCCGCCGGACGATTCCGGCGGCTTTTGCGCGCGTGGTTGTTTGTTTGCTTCAGTCTCCGAGCAGCTTGTTTTTCACGGCGTGCGTGAATCTGCCGTTGGCAAGATCGGTCAGGCGGACATAGAGCGACACGCGGTTGTCCGCGTCCAGGGCGCTCCAGATCTCCTCCGCAAGCATCTCCGCGTTGCCGGAGATCGAGAGCTCGCGCGGTTCACCTTCAAAGGTCGGCAGCGGGTCGCCGTCGCTCTGGTAGGTATGGATCAGGTGCGCCATGCCTTCCTTGGGGTCAAAGCTCCAGTACTTCCGCCTGCAGTCGACCGCTTCCCCCTCTTTCTTCACGATGCCGAGCGTATATCTGCCCGTCGGGAGCACAAGCCCCGCGATGCGCGGCGTATAGTTCGGCGCGTCCGGCTCGTAGCAGCGCGCGCTCATCGCGTACTGGAACGAGTGTCGCGCGAGCAGGCTTTCGCAGACGGTCTCCGTGTGGTCGCCGTTGGTCACGACGATTGCATCGTTACAGACGCGGATCGGCGTGTAGAAGATGAGCTTCGGGTCGGACACCTTGCTTTCATCATACGGCAGGATCAGCAGTGTGTCCTCCTCCGTGCGGAAGACACGGTTTCGGCTGTTTTCGCTGCGCCCCGTGAGAAAATACGCGGTCACAGCAAGCCCGCCGACGCTGCCGAGCAGGATTCCTCTACCTGGGTAGGTATTCCCCTCCAGTGCTTTTGCAATCGAGACCATGGTCAGCCTCCTAACTGTTGCGGTTTAAATTCCTTTCCGTCAAACGTCCAGAGCTCCGTAAATCCGCAGTCGCGCGCGAGCCGCATCGCCTGATCATAGCCAAACGCGATGTCTTCCACGCGATGCGAATCCCCGCTGATGATGATCTTTCCGCCGCGTTCGCGCAGCGCACGCAGCAGCGTTTCGGAAGGATACGGGGTCGTGCGGTATCCGCGCGAGATCGCGCCTGTGTTGATCTCAAACACCTTATCCGCAGCTATCAGCGCATCCATCGCGGAGAGCGCCGCTGCGAGATAGCGCGGCGAGGATTCGACAATGGTTGGCTGCTCTTCGTTAAACTTGGTCAACAGGTCAAAGTGCCCGACGATGCCGACCTCTTTTACCTGTGCAAGCGCCAGATATTGCCGGTAATATGCCTCGGCCATCGCGTCCGCATCGCCCGCATAGTAGTTGCGGATGATACGCCGCGTCTCCTCGGCTGTGTTGTCGACGCAGGGCAGCGAAGAATCGATCGGGAGATGATGCACGGAGCCGATCACATAGTCAAACCCCTTCGGCTGGATCGCGGAGTATAGGTCCCATTCCACACCGCAGTAAACGTCAATCGTTCCGCGCAGGCGTTCCTTGACCCGCTTCGCTTCCGCGAAATAGTCCGGAAGTCGATGCTCTTCAATCGTCCCAAAGGCGGGTTTCGGCATCGGCGCATGCACGCTGAAACCGATGGAGCCAAGTCCCGCCGCGTGTGCCGCGCGCGCCATCTCCTCGAGGGTGTTCTGGCCGTCGTCAAAGGTTGAATGTGTGTGTAAGTTCTGCGTCAGCAAGTGTCGTTCTCCTGTTTCTATGTGGTGCGCGCTATGCCATCTTCTCCTGCTTGACCTTGTGGTCGATCACATGGCGGGATGCCATCTCGCGCCGGATGTCCTCCATCTCAATGCTGGATTCGATCATGAGTACCATACAATGATACATCAAATCGCCGATTTCAAAAACCGTATTCGCTTTGTCCTGATCCTTCGCGGCAAGAATGACCTCTGTGGTCTCCTCGCCGACCTTTTTGAGAATCTTGTCGAGCCCTTTTTCGAAGAGATAGGTGGTATAGCTTCCTTCCTTCGGGTTCGCCTTTCTGCCGCGCAGCATCTCAAACAAATCCTCGTACTGAAAGCCGGGCATTGCTTCACCTTCATAGACCGGCTGGAAAAAGCAGCTTTCTGCTCCCGTGTGGCAGGCGGGGCCGCTCTTTCGCACCTCGATCAGCAGCGTGTCCGCGTCGCAATCCGCGGTGATGGACACGATCTGCTGCACGTTTCCGCTGGTCTGTCCCTTGCGCCAGAGCTCTTTACGCGAGCGTGACCAGAAGCAGGTCCGCCCTTCTTCCATCGAAACCTGCAGGCTCTCCGCGTTCATATACGCCATCATGAGCACCTGCTTGGTCTCCGTGTCGATGACGATCGCGGGAATCAGCCCGTCCGCATTAAACGTTAATTCTGATATATTCAGCATGCTCAAACCCTCCGCATCGGTATGCCCGCCTCAAACAACGCCTGTTTGAGATCGGCTATCTGCACCTCGCCAAAGTGGAAGATCGAGGCGGCAAGCCCCGCGTCCACCTTGGGAAGCGCGGTAAACAGCGTCACAAAATCCTGAATCCCACCTGCGCCGCCTGACGCGATCACGGGAACGCTCACAAGCTCGCACACGGCCGAGAGCATCGGCAGGTCAAACCCCTGCTTGACGCCGTCGGTATCGATGGAGTTGAGCACGATCTCGCCCGCGCCGTTGTCCACGCCGCGCTTGATCCACTCCAGCGCGTCCAGCCCGGTGTCTTCTCTGCCGCCTTTGGCGAACACGCGAAACTGACCAGCCACCCGCTTGACGTCCACCGAAAGCACCACACACTGGTCGCCGTAGCGTTTCGCCGCCTCTCCGATCAACGCGGGGTTCTTGATTGCGCCGCTGTTGACGCTGACCTTGTCCGCGCCGCACTTGAGCACGCGGTCGAAGTCGTCGAGCGAATTGATGCCGCCGCCAACGGTCAGCGGAATGAAGATCGTCTCCGCGACGCGCGTGAGGATGTCCGTAAACAGCGATCTGCCCTCCACGCTCGCGGTGATGTCGTAAAATACCAGCTCGTCCGCGCCGTTGTCGCTGTAGTATTGCCCGAGCTTCACGGGATCGGACACGTCGTTGAGGCCTAGGAAATTGACTCCCTTGACCACGCGGCCGTCCTTGACGTCCAGACACGGGATGATGCGCTTTGTGATCATGCCTTTGCCTCCGTGATCGCTTCCGCGAGTTTGACCGCTCCGGTGTAGTATGCTTTTCCGACGATTGCGCCGTAGAGCCCAAGCTCCTTGAGCGCGCAGATGTCTTCGAGCGAGTTGACCCCGCCGGAGGCGATGAATCGCATCTTGCTCGTCTCCATGAGATCACGGTAGAGAGTACGGTTTGCCCCCGCCATCGCGCCGTCGCGGGCGATGTCCGTGCAGATCACGGTTTGTACCCCGATCTCCTCGAGGCTCTTGCAGTAGTCCATGCCGCTCAAGCCCGTCGTCTCCGTCCAGCCCTTGACCGCGACCATGCCGTCTCTAAGATCGACGCCGACCGCAATCGCGGAGCCGTATTTCGCGACCATGTCGGCCACAAAGTTGATGTTGTTCGCGGCTGCCGTGCCGAGGATCACGCGGTTCACGCCCGCGTCGAGATAGCGCAGGATCGTCTCTTCGTCGCGGATGCCGCCGCCGAGCTCCACGGAGAGCCCGCTCGTGCGGATAATCTTCGCCGCGATGTCGTAGTTCGGCGTGCCGCCGCATCGTGCGCCCTCCAGATCCACCATGTGGAGCCACTCTGCGCCCGCCTCGCGAAACTCCAGCGCCAGCTTCGGCGGGTCATCGCTGTAGACGGTCATCTTGCTGTATTCACCCTTGTAGAGGCGCACCGCCTTCTTTTCATATAAATCGATTGCCGGTAACAGGATCATCTATCTTCATTCCTAACTGTACTCATTTTTATGTCTGTTCGCTGAATGCGCGCAGGATGTTCAAGCCCACCTTGCCGCTCTTTTCCGGGTGAAACTGGCAGCCGACGACGTTTCCGCTCGCGACCGCCGCGGTCAAATCCGCGCCGTATTCCACTGTTGCAATCGTCGCCGCTTTGCAGTTTGAGGCATAGTAACTATGCACGAAGTAGACGCAATCGCCCTCTTTGATATAGCGAAACAGCGGGTGCACGGGATTCGTCAGCTTCAGCGCGTTCCAGCCGATGTGCGGCACCTTCAGGTTCGGCGGAATCTGCGGGCGCATGTCGATCACGTCTCCTTCGATGAGGCCAAGCCCCTTGTGTTCGCCGTACTCAAAGCTCCGGTCAAAGAGCATCTGCATGCCAAGGCAGATGCCCAGCAGTGGCTTTCCCGCTCGCGCCTGCTCGATCACGACCGCATCCAATCCGGTCGCGCGGAGTTTGTTCGCCGCGTCCTCAAACGCACCGACGCCGGGCAGAATGATCTTGTCCGCCGCGCGGAGGTCGTCCGCATTTCGCGTGACGATGGCATCCGCGCCGATCATCTTGAGCGAGCTTTTCAGCGAAAAGAGGTTGCCCACTCCATAATCTACGATTGCGATCATGCTTATAACACGCCCTTCGTCGAGGGGATTTCGTTTGCGTACGCAGGATCGACGGCGACCGCCTGCTTCAGCGCGCGGCCGAAGGATTTGAACATCGCTTCCACGATGTGGTGCGAATTCTCGCCGTCTAGTTGTTTGAGGTGCAGCGTGATGCCCGCGGTTCGGCTCAGCGCCAGGAAGAACTCCTGAACAAGCTCGGTATCAAACGTGCCGATCTTCTGCGAAGGGATGCTCGCCGTGTAGCGGAGGCTCCCTCTGCCGGATAGATCGACCGCGCAGAGCACGAGTGCTTCGTCCATCGGCAGCAGTTCACTGCCGTAGCGGTTGATGCCGCGCTTCTCGCTGAGCGCCGACTTTAATGCCTCGCCGAGTGCGATGCCGACATCCTCCACACTGTGGTGATCGTCCACATTCGTGTCTCCCGCGCAGCGCACATTCAGATCGATACGCGCGTGACGCGCAAAAAGCGTCAGCATATGGTCTAAAAATCCCACGCCGGTCGAGATGTCGCTCTTGCCTGTTCCATCGAGGTCGAGCGAGAGCGTGATTTCGGTCTCCGCCGTCATTCGTTTGCAATTACCCGTTCTCATCTGCAACTTATCCTTTCTCCGTGAGGATCGCCTGTATGTTCGTCATCAGCACCTGCATCTGCTCGCGCGTACCGATCGTGATCCGGCAATAGTCCTTGATGCGCGCTTTGGTAAAGTGCCGCACCAGCACGCCGCGCGCCTTGAGCTCTTTGTAGAGCGTCTCTCCGCTGAGGCTGCCGTTCTTTGCAAACACGAAGTTTGCGCAGGACGGAAGCACCGTAAAACCGAACGATTGCAGCTGCTGCATGGTCTCCGCGCGAGTAGCCATGATAATCTTCGCGTTTTCACGGTAGTATTCGTCGTCCTCGATTGCGGCAACGCCCGCGGCCTGCGTCATGCGGTTTACATTATAGGGGTTGATGGAGTATTTGACCGTGTTCAGGTCACGCATCAGCTGCTCGTTTCCGATGCCGAAGCCGAGGCGCGCACCCGCAAGCGAACGGCTCTTGGAAAACGTCTGCACCACCAACAGATTATCATACTTGTGAACAAGCGGCACGCAGCTCTCCCCGCCGAAGTCGATATACGCCTCGTCGATGATCACCACGCGATCGGGATTGCTCTTCACGATCTCCTCGATCTGCCAGAGCGGCAGGCAGGTGCCTGTCGGCGCATTGGGATTCGCGATCAGGATGTGTTCGCGGATGCCGAGATAGTCACGGTAGTCGAGCGAGAAGTCGCTTTTGAGCGGAATCTCGCGGCTCGGTACATCGCAAAAGCGCGCGTAGACCGGGTAAAAGCCGTAGCTGATATCCGCAAACGCAAAGGGGTTCGCCTTGTCCCCAAACGCGAGAAACGCAAAATAGAGGATCTCGTCCGAGCCGTTCACCGGCAGCACATTCTTCGGCTCGACACCGTAGAGCTTTGCCGCAGCTTGCTTGAGCAGCACACATTCCGGGTCGGAGTAGAGATTCAGCCGGTTCGCCTCCCGCTCCGCCGCCGCGACCACGCGGGCAGAGGGCGGAAACGGAGACTCGTTCGTGTTGAGCTTGACATATTGCATGTCCCGCGGTTGTTCGCCGGGCACATACGGCGTCAGGGTTGCGTATTTTTCGCTCAAAAACCGGCTCATGCGTCGTTCTCCCTGTTGCGGATCAAGGCTGCGCGCGCGTGCGCCTCCAGCCCCTCCGCGCGGGCAAACACCGCGATTTTGTCCGCGAGTTCCGCGAGCGCTTCCCGCGAAAAGTAGGTGTACTGCGTCTTCTTCACGAAATCGTCCACGCTGAGCGGGCTGGAAAAACGCGCGGTTCCGCTGGTCGGCAGCGTGTGGTTCGGGCCCGCGAGATAGTCGCCCAGCGACTCCGGGCAGTCGTTGCCGAGGAATACCGAGCCCGCGTTCTTGACGTAGGCGAGATACCGCTCCGGCTCCTTGACGCAGAGTTCCAGATGCTCCGGCGTAAGGTCGTTCGCCAGATCGATCGCGCACAGCAGATCGTCAGTGACGATGATTCTGCCATTGCTGTCGATGGAGGCTCTTGCAATCGCTTCGCGCGGGAGCGTCTGCAACTGCCACTCCACCTCCGCGTTGACCTCGTCGGCAAGCGCGCGGTTGCTGGTAATCAGCACCGCCGACGCATTCACGTCGTGCTCCGCCTGACTGAGTAAGTCCGCTGCGACAAACGCGGGCGTCGCCGTCTCATCCGCGACGACGAGGATTTCGCTGGGTCCCGCGATCATGTCGATCGCGACCCTGCCGAACACCTGCCGCTTGGCTTCCGCGACAAACGCGTTTCCGGGGCCTACGATCTTGTCCACCTTCGGTACGGTCTCGGTGCCGTAGGCAAGCGCGGCCACCGCCTGCGCGCCGCCCGCCTTGAACACGCGATCCACACCCGCAAGCTTCGCCGCGGCGAGAATCGGAGCCGCGATGCTGCCGCTTTCGTTCGGCGGGGACACCATCACCACGAGCGAGCAGCCAGCGAGCTTCGCGGGAATCGCGTTCATGAACACGGTGGAAGGATAACTCGCCGTACCGCCGGGGATATACAGCCCGACCTTCTCGATGGGCGTAATCTTTTGCCCCATATAGACGCCGTTCGGCCGCTCCAGACGGAAGCCCTCGCGCAGCTGCATGCTGTGAAACGCGCGGATATTCTCCGCGGCGACGTGCATCGCGTCGAGTAAATCCGCTGGCATCGAGAGCAGCGCGTCGTCAAGCTCTGCCTGTGTGACTTCCAGCGCAGAAAGCTCCGCGCGGTCAAATTTCTTCGCGTAGGCAATCAGCGCGCGGTCGCCGTTTGCGGCTACATCCGCGATGATTCCGCGCACGATATCCTCTACGCCACTGTCCTCCAGCCGCCGCAGAAAGAGCGTACTTGGGTCGATTTCGTTGAGATTCTGTATCTTCATGCGTTCACCGCCTGCTCCAGCCGCTGCCGGAGCGCTTCGATCTCCTCGCCTTTGAATTTATAGTGCGCCTTGTTCGCGATCAGCCGCGCGCTGACGGGTTCGATCTCTTCCAGCACGCCGAGGCCGTTTTCCGCGAGGGTTTTGCCCGTTTCCACGATGTCCACAATCACGTCCGACAGCCCCAGAATGGGCGCAAGTTCGATGGAACCGTTGAGGCGGATGACGTCGATCTCGCGGCTCTGCGCGGCGTAATGGCGGCGCGCGATGGCGGGAAACTTCGTCGCCACACGCAGGATGCCCGTGTGCGAATCCGAAAAATCCTTCGCTCCCGCGACGCACATCCGGCACTTGCCGATGCCGAGGTCTAAAAGCTCGTATACGTCCGGCGCGTACTCGGAAAGGATATCCTTGCCCGCGACACCGATATCGGCGGCACCGCGTTCGACGTAGATCGCCACATCCGAAGGCTTCACCCAGAAATAGCGCACGCCCGCCGCTTCATTTTCAAACGTGAGCTTGCGGTTTTCCTCCAGCAGTTCGGGGCAATCGTACCCCGCGCGGGCAAACAGCGCATATGCCTTTTCGCCGAGCCGTCCTTTCGGCAGGGCGACATTGATTATACGTCTCATACGCTCGCCTCCTTCGTCAACCGGACGATCTCGCGGCAGGTCGGGCAGGGCTCTTCCTCCCGCTGCACGCGGAAGCTCATGCCCCGCGCGCGGATCGACTCTGTGGCGCGGACGATCTCCAGCGGGTCGGTCGCGTCGTAGTAGAGCACGAGCGCTTCGGCTTCGTAGGCGGGTTTTACTGAGACGAGCCGCTCCAGCTGGTCGAGATAGACCGCAAATCCGATTGCCTCGCCGTGCTTGCCCATGCGCAGCAGCAGGTTGTCGTACCGCCCGCCCGCGAGGATGCCCGCCGGAATCCCCTCCACAAAGCCGCGGAAGACGAGGCCGTTGTAATAGTCCATGTCGTTGACGACCGAAAAATCGAGGTTCACGTTACCGACGCCGTACGCGGTCAGCATGTCGCTCATGCGCCGCAGGCCCGCGAGGGCTTCGCGGCTCGTCTCGGGCAGTTCGAGCGCGTCCACGCAGTCCAGCGTCTCCTTCAGCGGCCCGCAGGCAGCGACCAGCGCGGTCAGACGATTCTGCGTGATCTGTGAAACACCGAGCTCCGCACAGGTGGCAGTCAGTCCGTGCAGGTTCTTCTCACCCACGAGCGAGAGCAGCCGCGCGCATTCGCCGTCGCCGATGGGCTCCTCCGCGAGCACGCCGGAGAGCACGCCGACATCCGACACATCCAGCACATAGCGCGCGCTGATCTTCTGCAGGCTCCGCGCCGCCAGCATCAGCACCTCGCCAGCGGCGTATTCGTCGACTCTGCCGATGCACTCAAGCCCGGTCTGCATGATCTCGCGGAAGCCGTATGCGTTGCGCGGCACGCGGTAGACAGTCTCGGTATAGCAGAGCTTCTGCGTGCGCCCGTCGTCCTTCGCGTTTTTCACGATGGAGAGCGTCACATCCGGCTTGAGCGCCTTGAGCTTACCGTTCGTGTCGCTGAACGTGAGCACCTGCTCGCTCGCAAGGAATTTCTTGTTGCGCATGTACAGGTCGTACTCCTCGAACTTTCCGACCTTGTACGGGCGATAGCCGCAGCTTAAGTAGAGCTCGCGCAGCTCGAAGCCGATCCGCTCCTGGTTTGTCAGCGTTTCGGGTTTCATGCGCGCGGTTCCTCCGATTTCATGCGATCCAGCACCAGCCGGTAGCCGCCCGCGCCGTAGTGCAGGCAGCGCTTCACGCGGCCGATGGTCGCGGTGCTCACGCCGGTCTTCTCGATCGCGCTCTGGTAGGTGTCCCCCGCGTCCAGCGCTTTGGCGATTTCAAGCCGCTGGCCGAGGTCGCGGATCTCCTGAATCGTGCAGAGATCCTCAAAATATCGGTAGCACTCCTCGACGTTCTCTAAAAGGAGCACGGAGGAAAAGAGCGCATCCGTCTGCTTGTTTCTCGGTAAACCCATGTTGGCACTTCCTTCGGTTTCGTTTGGCGCACGATCCGGCGGACAGCCCGCCCCCGCTCCCGTGCGCTTACCGCATTTTATCACTTCATCGCGCTAAAGTACAGAATTATTTTCGCACTTTCACCGTTTTTTCACCGCAGGATTCCGCGCGGAAAAAAGAAACTCCGCGCAAATGTGTAATCTGCCCGAAAAACGCCCGAAATTCCGCGGTTTTCCTTGCGTCACAGCGGAAAATATATGATAATAATGAGTTAGAGGGTTCGCCCTCCTGCCGCCGATTCGGGCGGGATTTTGTCTGTTTTTCGCCTGAACGCAACGTGTAACAACCGCGTAGAAGTGTTCCTTCTTCTTATAAACTCGGGCAAAACAACGAATCCCAACTGTTTCACGGCAGCAAAAAAGCGGGGTGGTACGACCCCGCTTTTTTTTTGCGCTCCGGCGCAAGCCGGAACAAAACATAAATTATACTTCAGCAATGCACTCCACTTCGCAGAGCACGTTTTTCGGCAGCGTCTTCACCGCGACGCAGGATCGCGCAGGCTTGCCGGTCATGTACTTGCCGTAGACCGCGTTGAACGCCGCAAAGTCGTCCATCGTCGCGAGGAAACACGTCGCCTTCACCACGCGGCTAAAGTCGCTGCCCGCGGCTGCGAGCACCGCGCCAAGGTTCGCCATGACCTGCTCGGCCTGCGCGGTGACGTCCGCGCCCGTGATCTCGCCTGTTTTCGGGTCAACCGGAATCTGTCCGGAGGTAAATACAAAGCCGCCGCTGACCATAGCCTGCGAATACGGGCCAATCGCCGCCGGGGCATTTTCGGTATAGATCGTTTTCATTTCCTGCTTCTCCTCTGTCGTTGGTTTGTCCCCTCTATTATAAAGCCTGTGCCCGGCGCGTCAAGAACGCCCGCCGGACAATCGCCGGGCGTGGTATAATACGCATGATCACGCTCACAAAGGAGAAACGAAGATGAACGTTCAGCGGACGATGGATTCCCTCACGCGCGCGGGGTTTGCGGTGCGGTATTTTGAGACGGCGGAAGAGGCGGCGGATTATCTCGACGAGAGCATTCGCGGCAAAACCGTCGGCATCGGCGGCAGCATGACCATCGAGCAGATGGGGCTTTACGAGCGGCTGACGGAGCACAACACCGTCTACTGGCACTGGCGCACGAATGATACCGAGACGCGCACGGCTGCGGCAGGCGCGGAGGTCTATCTGAGCTCCGCGAACGCCCTCGCCGAGACGGGCGAGATCATCAATATCGACGGCAGCGGCAACCGAGTCGCGGCGACCCTGTATAACCACGAGCGGGTGGTGTTTGTGGTTGGCGTGAATAAGATTGCAGAAGATTACGAGCGCGCGATGCACCGCGCGCGGAATATCGCGGCGCCGCTGAACACGCGCAGGCTGGGGCTGAAGACGCCGTGTGCGGTTGGCGAGGAGATCAGGTGCTATAACTGCACGAGCAGTGATCGCATCTGCTGCGGCGTGGTGACGCTGCTTTGGCCGATTCGGAGCGTGAAGGTGACGGAGGTTGTTTTGGTTGGTGAGGGGTTGGGGTATTGAGGAAGGCATTATATATTTACAAACACTTCTAATTGTTGTATTGTGATCACAAGTGACTATTTGGAGGTTGTATGATTCGTGGAAATTTAGACGGCTGGACAGATCTGCCAAGTTGTCAGAATCTATTGTTTTTTGCTCAGCTAGTAAATGAATTGCTCTACGATTATTCAATACCTTCAAACCGAATACCCACATTAAATAGTCACTATTTATGCTATGATGCAGAAAGAACTATAAAAAGCATTGAGAAGCAAGCAGTTCCTGAAGGAACTTTGAAGCCAATTGTAGAAGAATTATATTACTCTCTTCAAAATGATCGCCTGTATCGTAGAATCGAGCAATATCCGCTACGCCTTTTTGCTAAACACGAAAATAGTAAGTATCATCTTGTAAAAAGTGTTGATTGCTTGAATTATTATAGTCAAAAAACAATAGTAACCGCTTTAGTCGAGAAATATTTCCAGGGTGATGAGTATTTAAGCGCCCTGAGAGAAAACATCACAAATATCATAAGAGTCAATAATGCTCATGAACAAGGAGAATTGTTTCAATTAACTAAATCTCTAATTACAGAATTAGTGAATATGGGCTACATGCCAAATTACATTTATTTGATAGTCAATAGCTTTTTCTTCAGTTCCGATTCTGTAATTGATAAC